>NZ_JACVAW010000079.1:0-1100 GCF_014851995.1 Paracoccus sp. PAR01 | reverse complement strand
GTAAGCGTTCGCAGGTCATCACGGTCGTCTTAGCTTGACGGCTTGAAGCTCCATGGCAGCAGGTCGTCGAGGCGGCTTTGCGGATGACCGTTGGCGATGGCGGTGAGCGTGGCCTTAAGGTAGGCGAAGGGTTCGACGCCGTTGATCTTGCAGGTCTCGATCAGCGAGGCGATGCGGCCCCAGGCGATGCCGCCTTCGTCGTGGCCGGCGAAGAGCGCATTCTTGCGATTGAGGGCGATGGGGCGGATCAGGTTCTCGACCCGGTTGCTGTCGATCTCGACGCGGCCGTCGGTCAGGAAGGTTTGCAGCCCGTGCCAGTGGTTGTGGATGTAGGCGAGCTTTTCGCCCAAGCGAGATTTGGCAGAGATCTTGCGGCGCTGCGCCTGCAGCCATTCGCCGAAGGCGGCCACCAGAGGCGCGGTGCGGGCTTGGCGGGCTGAGAGGCGCTGACTTGGCGAGACGCCGCGGATGTCGGCCTCGACGGCATAGAACTCGGCGATGCGGCGCAGGCCTTCGGCCGCGATCTCCGACCCGTCGCGGTCGAAGACCTCTTTCAATTTGCGCCGTGCATGCGCCCAACAATGCGCCACGCGAATGGGCGTGCCGCCCTTGCGCGAGGGTTTGGTCAGCCGATTGTAGCCGGTATAGCCGTCGACCTGCAGGATGCCGTCGAAGCCGGTCAGGAAGGTTTCGGCATTCTCGCCGGCACGACCAGGGGCGTAGAAATAGACCACGCCGGGCGGGTCCTCGCCACCCCAGGGCCGGTCGTCGCGGGCCAGCGCCCAGAGATATCCGGTCTTTGTTGCCCCGCGCCCCGGATCCAGCACCGGGGCGGTGGTTTCATCCATGAACAGCTTGGGCGACCGCTTCAGATGTTCGGCCAGCCGGTCGACGACGGGCTTCAGATGGAACGCCGCCTTGCCGACCCAATCGGCCAGCACGGCGCGGTGCAGATCAAGACCCGCCCGTGCCAGGATCTGGCTCTGGCGATACAATGGCAGGTGATCGGCATATTTGCTGACCAGCACATGGGCGAGGGTCGCCTCGGTCGGCAGGCCGCCGATGATCAGGTGGCTCGGCGCCGGTGCCTGGGTCACCCC
>NZ_JACVAW010000078.1:0-1122 GCF_014851995.1 Paracoccus sp. PAR01 | reverse complement strand
GTAAGCGGTGTCCCGATCACACGGTGACTGCGTAATTCCACGGGAGCAGGTCTTGGATCTTGCTCTGTCTGTGGCCTTTGACGATGGCGGTGAGCGTGGCTGTCAGCCATGCGTGGGGATTGACGCCGTTCATCTTGCAGGTCTCGATGAGCGAGGCGATCACAGCCCAGTTTTCGGCACCGGCATCATGACCTGCGAAGAGGGCGTTCTTGCGGTTCAGGGCGATGGGGCGGATCGTGCGCTCGACGGTATTGCTGTCGAGCTCGACACGACCATCGGTCAGGAAGCGGCCGAGACCGTCGCGGTATTTGGCGATATAGGCCAGCGCCTCGCCCAAGGGTGATTTGGCGGACGCCCGGGCGCGGTGGTGGCTTAGCCAGGTGTCGATACGGGCGAGGATCGGGGCAGAGCGTTCCAGCCGGACGGCAAGTCGGGTTGCGGGGTCGTTACCGCGGATGTCGACCTCGATGGCATAGAGATCGCGGATGAGGGTCACGCCTTCCTCGGCAATCGGCGCGGAACCGTTGCGGGTGATCTCGATCAGCTTTCGGCGCGCATGGGCCCAGCAATGGGCCAACTGGATACTTGGGCCGATCCGGTCTGGCGCAATCAGCCGGTTGTATCCGGCATAGCCATCGACCTGCAGAATGCCACCGAAGCCCTGCAATATCCGTTCGGCATGTTGCCCGCCCCGACCGGGCGCATAGGTGAAGGCCACGCCCGGTGGAGACGGGCCGCCCCAGGGGTGATCATCGCGGGCCAGCGCCCAGAAGTAGCCGGTCTTGGTCTTTCTGGCCCCCGGATCGAGGACCGGGGCGCGGGTCTCGTCCATGAACAGCTTGGTGGACCGCTTCAGATCCGCCATCAGCGCATCGTGGACGGGGCGGAGTTCGAAGGCGGCACGCCCGACCCAATCGGCAAGGGTGGAACGGTCGAGATCGACGCCTTGGCGGCTGTAGATCTGGGCCTGACGGTAAAGCGGCAGATGATCGGCATACTTGCCGACCAGCACATGCGCGACCATCGCCTCGGTCGGCATGCCGCCGGGGATCAGCCGTGCTGGGGTCAGAGCCTGCGTTACGCCATCGGTGCAGGACCGGCAGGCATACTTGGGGCGGCGGG
>NZ_JACVAW010000077.1:0-1128 GCF_014851995.1 Paracoccus sp. PAR01 | reverse complement strand
TGCGGCTTGAACGGGGTCGAATGCCGACGGTAGGGACCTCGTGATGTCATGAGCCTTCTCCGATCAAGGCCCGTTCAGCGTATCAGTTTTTCCGGGACCCTTGGTCCAGCCCGTGGGGTTCACTCCATTACCTGTATCAGACCTGCGCGGTGAAAGGTGATTTCGCCAAGGGTCGACGTATCATGCCGACAATGAAGCCGGTGATGCGCGGGCTCGAAACGGGCGGAAAGGTCATCCAATGCGGCAAGCATGGCGTCGAGGTCGCGGGCCTTTCCGCCGGGCCGATGCGCCCTCCGCTAAACGGTTGAACAAAGAGGAGAAGCGCTAATTTGAGCAGGTGATCCGCACCCTCAAGACCACCATCAAGGCCATCCGCGAAGAGAACTGACATGAGCGACCTGCTGAGGACCTCAGGCATACAAAGCCATTGCACTGCGCGCAGGTCGAAAGCGTCCGCATGTTCAATGTGCCCAAGCTCGTGCACAGCGTCGACATCTCTATGGATATGCCCGACAGGACCGTCGACATCTCTATGGCGGCAATTTCTATGCCGTGGTCGAGCCGCAGGCAAATTGGGCTGGCCTACACGACATGTCCGCCTCGCAGATCGTCACCCGTAGCTGCGCGCTTCGCAGCGCAGTGACCGAGTTCGGCAAAAGCATGGTCCACCCCGAGGATGAACGCATTTGCGGCGTCGAGCATGTGCTGTGCTACGACCCGCCGGGGTGAGTTCCGATGGGCGCGATGCGGTTATTTTACGGCGACAAGGCCATCGACAGCTCACCCGGCGGCGCCGGCACCTCGACGCGGATCGCGCATCCCTTGGGCAACGGTCGGTTAAGAATCGGGCAGACCTGTCGCAATGAAAGCCTGATCGGCACGGTCTTTGAGGGCATCCGCGAAGTAGAGGTGACGGTCGGCCCTTATCGGGGCATTCACCCCAGCATCACTGGCTAGGCACGGATCACCGGACACAACACCATTCTGGTCGATGATGACGATCCGTAAGCGCTGCCCCCATCCCACCTTCCAGCGCGGTTCTTGATGGGATCATTGGCTTCCATCGAGGTTGGATGATGGAGCTTCTCCATGGAGACTACATTGGAGGTTCTCTCGGTTGGCGGCTCC
>NZ_JACVAW010000076.1:0-1267 GCF_014851995.1 Paracoccus sp. PAR01 | reverse complement strand
TGAGCTACTCCCCGGAACTCGGACAGTGACGGAAGCTACGATCTGACGTTTGCTGATCTCCCAGAACGAGGAGACCAGGAATGCGGAAACGCAGGAACCATGACGCGGGCTTCAAGGCGCGCGTGGCGCTGGAAGCCGTGAAAGGCGAGCGCACTGTGTCGGAGTTGGCGGCCGAATACGGCGTGCATCCGACGATGATCCACCAGTGGAAGAAGGCCCTGCTCGACGGGGCTGCGGATATCTTCGAGCGGGGCAACAAGAAGTCCGCGGCGGAGATGGACGATGAAACGGTTCGGTCGCTGCATGCCAAGATCGGAGAGCTGGCTGTCGCCAACGATTTTTTGTCCAGAAAGCTCAAGCCGTGGACGGGCAAGTGAGGCGCGGAATGATCGAGCGGGGCCATCCCGCGCTGTCGATCGGGGCGCAGTGCCGTCTGCTGTCGATCTCGCGCTCGTCGTTCTATCACGCGCCGGCGGGCGAGACTGAGATGAACCTCGGGCTGATGCGGCAGATCGACCGGCAGTTTCTGGACACCCCCTTCTACGGCGTCCGGCAGATGACCTGGCATCTGCAGAACGAGGGACACGCCGTGAACCAGAAGCGGATCCGGCGGCTGATGCGGCTCATGAGGTTGATGCCGATCTACCAGAAGCCCAACACTAGCAAGCCGAGAAAAGGGCACAAGACTTACCCCTATCTGCTGGGCGGGTTGCGGGTGGATCGACCGGGCCAGGTCTGGTGCGCTGACATCACCTACCTGCCGATGCGGCGCGGCTTTCTCTATCTCGTCGCCATTATGGATTGGTTTACGCGCAAGGTGCTGGCCTGGCGCATCTCGAACACGCTGGAAGCTGACTTCTGTGTCGAGGCGCTAAACGAGGCTATCCACCGCTTCGGTGCGCCTGGGATCATGAATACCGATCAAGGTGCGCAGTTCACATCCTTCGTCTGGACTGATCGCTTGAAGCGGGTCGGCACCCGGATCTCGATGGATGGCAGGGGGCGTTGCATCGACAACGTCTTCATTGAACGCCTGTGGCGGTCCCTGAAGTATGAATGCGTCTATCTGCACGCTTGGGAGACCGGCTCGCAGGCCAGGGCCGCGATCAGCCGCTGGATCACCTTCTACAATCACCAGCGGCCTCACACCGCCCATGGCGGGAAGCCGCCCGCCGTGGTCTACTTCAACAGCATCGAAACTGATCGGCAGGCGCAGGCAGTAGCTTAAATCAGCCGGAAATCTGTCCAAGGAACGGGGAGTAGCTCA
>NZ_JACVAW010000075.1:0-1305 GCF_014851995.1 Paracoccus sp. PAR01 | reverse complement strand
GTAAGCGCTGCCCCCATCCCACCTTCCAGCGCGGTTCTTGATGGGATCATTGGCTTCCATCGAGGTTGGATGATGGAGCTTCTCCATGGAGACTACATTGGAGGTTCTCTCGGTTGGCGGCTCCGGTCGCCAAAACCGGAGTTGGCCTGACGATGTGAAGGCGCGGATCGTGGCGGAAACGCTGGTGCCGGGCGCAAGTGTCAATGATGTTGCGCGGCGGCATGGTCTGCCTGCGAACCGTATCTCATCATGGCGGACGCTGGCGCGGAAGGGGCGTCTGGTTCTGCCAGCGCCGGAGAATCCTGTCGAATTCGCGGCCCTGTTGCTCGGGCCTGCGGATGATGCTGCGCGCCCGGTCGGCCCAGCCGCGATCGGCCCGGAGATTGCCTTCGGTGCCGTCGTAATACGCCTGGAAGTCGGCGCCTCGGCGGAACGGATCGCGTCCGTGGCGCGTGCTCTGGCGGCGGGCGCGTGATCTCCCGTCGAACCGGGTTCGGATCATGGTGGCGACGAAGCCCATCGACTTTCGTAAAGGCCATGACAGCCTGGCGGCGATGGTGAAGAACGAGCTGCGCAAGGATCCGTTCACCGGCACCGTCTTCGTATTCCGCGCAAAGAAAGCCGATCGGCTGAAGCTGCTCTACTGGGACGGCACGGGGCTGGTGATGGCCTACAAGCGGCTCGAAGAGCACAGTTTCACCTGGCCTGCGGTGAAGGACGGGCTGCTGACGATGAACCACGCCCAGTTCGAAGCCCTGTTTGCCGGGCTGGACTGGCGGCGGGTCCGGGCCATCGGAGCAAAGGCGCCGGAGGCGGTGGAATAGTCCTGTTTTGTTGGGCTCCGCAGCACTTTTTGCGGGTGTTGGTCGTGGCGGGTGATAGACTGCGGCCATGCCGGAGACCACTGATCTGCTTAAGGAAATTGCCACGCTGAAGGCGATGCTGATCGCCTCGGAGGCGCATAACCTGCGCAAGGACGAGCGTATCGCACGGCTGGAGAAGCTGGTCGCGGCCTTCAAACACGCAGCCTTCGGACGCCGGTCGGAGAAGAGCGATCCGGACCAGCTCGAACTGGCGCTGGAAGACCTGGAGACGGCCATCGCCGCAATCCATGCCGAAGAGGATGCCGAAGCTCGCGCTGCCAAGCGCCCGGCCAAGCCGCGTGCCGCCAATCGCGGATCGCTGCCCGAACACTTGCCGCGCATCGAAGAGGTGATTGAGCCGGACAGCCTGACCTGCGCTTGTGGCGGCTGCCTGCACTGCATCGGGGAGGATGTCTCGGAGCGGTTGGACATCGTGCCCGCC
>NZ_JACVAW010000074.1:0-1322 GCF_014851995.1 Paracoccus sp. PAR01 | reverse complement strand
GCCACGCGCGCCTTGAAGCCCGCGTCATGGTTCCTGCGTTTCCGCATTCCTGGTCTCCTCGTTCTGGGAGATCAGCAAACGTCAGATCGTAGCTTCCGTCACTGTCCGAGTTCCGGGGAGTAGCTCACGCCTCGTCCGAGAGCTTGAAAGCATGCTGCAGATACATCACCCCTGCAACCAGGCGTGGAGAGGTCGCCGGTCGGCCCTGGTGCGAGGGAAAAAACTCGCCCATTCCCGTTCGAAGAAATCCCAGTCGATCAGTGCCGCGAGTTTCACCAGTTCATGACGGGCGTCGATCATGTCGACCAGCCTCGGGCGAAGTAGATCATCTTGTTCGGGCACGCGGGAATGGGGCTTCATCGGCGACCTGAAATTGCAAGGTTTCTGCCCAAAGCATACGAAACCCTGCAATTCAAAGCGAACAAAACCGTCACTTCATCACATAAAATCAACGTGATAAGAGCTGTTCAGGCCGGACGAAATAGGGGCCGGGATTGGATTCCACACCAAGCCCGTCCACGAGATTGCGGAAGCGTTTCACGCAGATGGCGATGCAGCTTAGCTTACGGCCCGATCATGGGGTCTAACACTCTCATCACTCATCCTGTCTTGCGACAGTTTCGCCCAGCAGGATCTGCCGCAACATGTTCCGGCTGGCGATTAGCAACTCAACCAAGAATGCGACGAGGGACAGTATCAATGAAACTAAAGCACCACCGAAGAACCAGAATAGATTTTCTTCCCGCAGTCCGATAGCAAGGGCCCCGCCAAGAAGACTCACCGTTGCCCCCGCCGTACAAATGCCGGCCATCACGCCCAAAACAACTGCAATTTCGAGCACGAGCGCCCGTCGTCGCAGGTACGAGAGATGCATTCGGAATTGCTTGCTGTGATCGTTCTTCTCCGCGACCTCGTTCAAGCGATCCGACACTCTCCCAAGACGTATGGCATAGATGTTAACAAAGGCCGCCGTGCCCGCCAATAAAAAGACAGGCGCGAGAGATATCTGGATCACTTCGGCAAAATCATTGATGATAGGGGGCGTATCCATTAGCTTTCCTTCATTTGCCGGTCGTCGAAAGATTTGGAACAGATGGCCTGATTTTGGACAGGAGAGTTCTGGCGCACCGGTTTGGGATTATGCCGCCTGACGCTGATGGTTCAAGCGGCGGTTCTGGATGGTCCCCTTTTCTGGGGTTCTGTCGCGACTTTTGCAGGGCGTTGTGTGCCGTTATCAACGCTTCTGGAAAACTGAGAGGCGGCGGGTCGTGTCGATATCGTTCAAGTGGGCGCAGTATCCGAAGAGTGTCATCCTCTTCGCG
>NZ_JACVAW010000073.1:0-1329 GCF_014851995.1 Paracoccus sp. PAR01 | reverse complement strand
GGGAGTGTCCGATCTTTTGTGTATGACTGATCGGGTCCATGCTTCACCGAAAGGAAGCATGTATGACGATCTCGAAGGAAGTTCTCGACGAATTGCTGAAGGGCGTGGAACGGCCCGAAGACCTGCTCGGCGACGCGGGTCTGATGAAGGAGCTGAAGATCCGGCTCATGGAACGGATGCTGGGGGCCGAGCTGACAGCGCATCTGGGCTATGAGGAGGGCCAGGAGGCACCGTCCGGTCAGCCGAACCGGCGCAATGGCTCTTCGACGAAGGTGCTGAAGGGCCCGGACGGCGAATTGCGGGTGGCCGTGCCCCGCGACCGCGACAGCAGCTTCGAGCCGGAGCTGGTGAAGAAGGGTCAGACCCGGATCGACGGCATGGATGACAAGATCATTGGCCTTTACGCCTCCGGTTTGACGGTGCGCGACATCCAGGCGCATCTGCTCGATCTCTATGGCCTGAAGGTCTCGCCCGACCTGATCAGCCGCGTCACCGATGCCGTTCTGGACGAGGTCCGCGAATGGCAGGGCCGGGCGCTGGACCGGATGTATCCCATCGTGATCTTCGACGCGCTGCGGGTGAAGATCCGTGATGCCGATAGCCGGATGGTCAAGAACAAGGCCGTCTACGTGGCGCTCGGCGTCACCCGCGACGGTCTGCGCGAGGTTCTGGGTCTGTGGATCTCCGAGAACGAGGGCGCCAAGTTCTGGCTCTCGGTGATGAACGAACTGCGTAACCGCGGCGTGCAGGACATCCTGATCGCGGTCGTGGACGGGCTGAAGGGCTTCCCCGAGGCGATCACCGCCGCCTTTCCCGAGGCCATGGTCCAGACTTGCATTGTTCACCTGGTGCGCCACAGCCTGAACTTCTGCTCCTGGAAGGACCGCAAGGGGGTAGCAGCCGACCTGCGCCGGATTTACGGGGCCGCGACCGCCGACATGGCCGCTGCCGAGCTCGATGTCTTCGAGGAAAAATGGGCCGGGAAATACGCATCCATCGCCCCGGCCTGGCGGCGGGCGTGGCAGGAGGTGATCCCATTCTTCGCCTTCGATCCGGCAATCCGGAAAGTGGTCTATACGACCAATGCGATCGAAAGCCTGAACCGCGTGATCCGAAAATCGATCAAGACCCGAGGCTCGTTCCCGACCGACGACGCCGCCACGAAGTTGATCTATCTGGCGATCCGCAGCTTCGAAAAAGACGGGCGCAATGTGCGGGAATGGTTTGCGGCCCGAAACCAGTTCGCCATAATGTTCGGCGAGCGCTTCGCCGCTTGAGTATCTGAAACTGCATGGGCCGGGTCAGATACACAGAGTTCCAGACACTCCC
>NZ_JACVAW010000072.1:0-1342 GCF_014851995.1 Paracoccus sp. PAR01 | reverse complement strand
GTAAGCGGCGCCTGTGCCCCACCTTCCGCATTTTCACGTGACCTGAGATTTCGCGCCTGATGGAGATTGGGCGGGAGTTTCGCGATGGCGACTACGGTGGAGTTTCTCAGGGACTATGGGGTGGACATCCGACCGAACGGGCAGCGGCGCTGGCCGGATGAGATCAAGGCGCGGATCGTGGCCGAGAGCCTGAAGCCGGGGGCGACGGTGAACGCGGTCGCGGCGCGGTATGGGCTTCGGGCGAACCATCTGTCGGAATGGCGCGGATGGGCGCGGGATGGCCGGTTGGTTTTGCCTGCAGACGAGGATGACGGCCTTTGTTTTGCGCCGATCGTGCTGCCGGACAGAGGCCTTTCCGCCGAAGCACCAGTCACTGGAGCCATCGAGATTGCCGTAGGCCAGATGACCATCCGGCTGGATGGCGCGACGGCCGCGGCACGGATTGCCGAGATCGTGCGAGCAATTGGATCGCGGTCATGATGTTCCCCTCCAACCGGGTGCGGGTTCTGGTCTCGACACAGCCCGTCGACTTCAGGAAGGGCCATGATGGTTTGACGGCGCTGGTGTCATCGGTGCTGCGCAAGGATCCGTTCACCGGCACGGTCTTTGTGTTCCGCTCGCGCCGGGCGGACAGGTTGAAGCTCTTGTATTGGGACGGCACCGGCCTTGTGATGGCCTACAAGCGGCTGGAGGATGCGACCTTTACCTGGCCCGCCATCAAGGACGGGGTGATGGCGCTGAACCATGCCCAGTTCGAGGCGCTGTTTTCCGGTCTCGACTGGCGCCGCGTCAAAGCGCTGGAAACCCGTCCACCGGCTGCGGCAGAATGAATCATCAGCTTGATTTTGCGTGTTTTTACTGGAGGTTTGTGATAGATTCAGCCCATGCAGGCTGCCCCCATCCTTGACCTTTCCGCCATTCCTGCCGCGCAACGCGCGGCGGTTTTGGCGTTGATGGATCAGGTGGCAGTGCTGACGGACATCACCCGGCGGCAAGAGCATCTGATCGCCGAACTGAACCATGCCCTGCATGGCAAGCGGTCGGAAAAGCTGTCCGAGGACGAGAGGCAGCTGGTGTTCGAGGACCTGTCCATCGCCCTGGCCGAGGTTGAGGCGGAACAGGAAACGCGTGCCGCCAAACCGGGGGACGGAACGACCAGGCCTGCGCCAAAGCGCACCATCGGCAATCTGCCGGCCGGGCTACCGCGCGTCGAGGTCGTCATCGAACCGGACAGCCTGGTCTGCCCCTGCGGCTGCGGCGTCATGCACAAGATTGGCGAGGACCGCACGGACCGGCTGGACATCGTGCCCGCCCAACTGCGCGTGATCGTCACCGTGCGCCC
>NZ_JACVAW010000071.1:0-1433 GCF_014851995.1 Paracoccus sp. PAR01 | reverse complement strand
AGTTTGACCGCGACCCGGGGGAGTGCAGATCCTTTGGCCCGACGCGCTATCCATGAAGGACAGCCGACAGTCTATCCCGGTCATGTCGGCAGTGCATTCGAGGACGGTTCAACCTGCGTCGCGCGTGCGGCAATAAAGGTGTGTGAACTGTCAGTGCGGTTTCAATTCCGTTATGGTCGGTAGGTAAGCCAGTAGTTTCGTGGCGGGTGAATTCGCGCTGGATATCGTAAGGTGCAACTATTTTTAACGTCGGTCGGCACATGGTAAATTAGCGCGCAGATCGGATCGATCGGAGCGCGGGCACCAAGGCTGTCGCGCCGGTGTCCCCAGTTTCGGAGGTGCTGCCGTTCGGTAGCCCAGTCCTACGTTCCGAACCATCCAGATCAACCCTCGACCAGAACCCTTCAAGCGTCGTCTTCTGAAGCTCCTAGGCCTTATTCTTAAGATGTGGTGAGCGAGGTCCAACGAGCCTAGGGTGTTCAGGCGGTTCAGTGCATGGCAACCGAGAGCTTTGTGGATGGCGTCGATCGACGGGCACAGCGTATGCAACCGGATCAATTCTTTCTGCAATCACAGCACCGTGTAAGTATGCGGCTTCATCGACAGCAAACAGCTGCGTCTGGAGTGATCCAGCGATTAACGCCTGTGGTCTGCACTTCAGACCACACTGCATGTGTCGTATTGCCCTCGATCCCATCCAATGGGAAGAAGACCATCGCAGGTCGCCAACCGCGAATGGACGTCCGGTCCAATCTGCCGGTTGGCATTTGCTTACTAGCTGGCTCTCGCGAAGCTGACTTCCTTGTCGATGCGGCGAACTCTTTTGGTGGTCGGTCAAAGTGGGTGACGAGACGACGGCCAAACCGGCATCCAAGAGAACAATAGGTATCGTATGGGCGCGCTGTCGCATACCGTAGTCGTCGTCGAACCAGAAAGCATGATCTGCCGTTGTTTTTCCGGCGTCGCCATTGCCGCTTGGATCTGTGGTGCGACAATGGCGACTGCATAAGATAGAAATGGTCGCTCGGACGGCCTGAATATCGTGCCCGAATAGTTGTGTGTTATCGCGACCCTACGCCAGAGATACGTCTGGTCGAGGTCTGTAAACCCATCCATCCGGAAGTCAGCCACTCCGACGGGTTCACCTTGCGGTTTGGTGCGACGGGCCAGATAAAAGCGCTTGCGACGCATCTACGGTGTGAAGTCTCTCGACCGATCATCAAGTGACACTGGCGGAGCTATCCGGATGACTATGCTCGGAGGCCCTTCAGAGGGTTGTCGAGGTTTGCGCCTAAGATGAGGAACTTCGTAAGCGGTGTCCCGATCACACGGTGACTGCGTAATTCCACGGGAGCAGGTCTTGGATCTTGCTCTGTCTGTGGCCTTTGACGATGGCGGTGAGCGTGGCTGTCAGCCATGCGTGGGGATTGACG
>NZ_JACVAW010000070.1:0-1542 GCF_014851995.1 Paracoccus sp. PAR01 | reverse complement strand
CGTTCAATGTAAAAACCGCCCGGCGGCCGGGCGGTTTCGGAACGTCATTTCGGGGGCTCTGCCCTCGATCCCTGCGGGATATTTGCGCAGGAAGGAGGCGTCAGAGCTTCTCGGTCAGCTCGGGAATGGTGGTGAACAGATCGCCAACCAGACCGTAATCGGCGATCTGGAAGATCGGGGCCTCTTCGTCCTTGTTGATGGCGACGATGACCTTCGAATCCTTCATCCCGGCAAGGTGCTGGATCGCGCCCGAGATGCCGATGGCGACGTAAAGCTCGGGGGCTACGACCTTGCCGGTCTGGCCGACCTGCCAGTCGTTCGGGGCGTAGCCACTGTCGACCGCTGCGCGCGAGGCGCCGACGGCGGCACCCAGCTTGTCAGCCAGCTTCTCGATGATCTCGAAGCTTTCCTTCGAGCCCACGCCACGTCCGCCCGAGACCACGCGCTTGGCCGAGGTCAGTTCGGGGCGATCGCTGGCCGCGACCTCATCCGAGACCCAGACCGACAGCGCCGGATCGGCTGCCGGAGCGGCGTCGGCGACAGCGGCTGCGCCACCTTCCGATGCGGCGTCGAAGCTGGCGGTGCGGATGGTGAAGACCTTCTTGCCATCCTTCGATTTCACCGTCTGGATGGCGTTGCCGGCATAGACCGGGCGCTCGAAGGTGTCGGCATCGATGACGGCCGAGACATCCGAGATCACCATCACGTCCAGCAGCGCCGCAACGCGGGGCATGACGTTTTTCGCATCCGTCGTCGCCGGCGCGGCGATATGGCTGTAATCGCCGGCAAGGCTGACCAGCAGCGCTGCGGTCGGCTCGGCCAGACGGTGGCCGTAAAGCGCGTTTTCGGCGACCAGAACCTTGGCGACGCCCGCGATCTTGGCAGCGGCTTCGGCCGCGGATTTGGCCGAGGCACCGGCGCAAAGCACGGTCACATCGCCCAGGGATTTCACCGCATTGACCGCCTTGGCAGTCGCGTCGCGGTTCAGTTCGCCATTGGTGACTTCACCCAGCAGAAGAACGGCCATCAGATCACCCCCGCTTCTTTCAGTTTCGACACAAGCTCATCGACCGAGCCCACCTTGATCCCGGCCTTGCGGCCCTCGGGTTCGCGGGTCGAGACGACTTCCAGACGCGGGGTGACATCGACGCCGTAATCGGCAGCGGTCTTTTCATCCAGCGGCTTTTTCTTGGCCTTCATGATGTTGGGCAGCGAGGCGTAGCGCGGCTCATTCAGGCGCAGGTCGGCGGTGACGACGACGGGCAGGGCGACCTCGATGGTCTGCAACCCGCCATCGACCTCACGGGTGACTTTCGCCTTGCCGCCTTCGATGTCGAGCTTGCTGGCAAAGGTCGCCTGACCCCAGCCCAGCAGCGCCGAGACCATCTGGCCGGTGGCGTTCATGTCATTGTCGATCGCCTGCTTGCCGGCGATGACCAGATCCGCGCCTTCGGCCTTGGCGACCTCGGCGATGATCTTGGCGACGGCCAGCGGCTCGATGTCCTGATGAACGTCATCGGCGGCGACGACCAGAATGGCGCG
>NZ_JACVAW010000006.1:0-230901 GCF_014851995.1 Paracoccus sp. PAR01 | reverse complement strand
GGCTGGACCCTGCAAGACACCCTGACCTTCGCCGTCGCCGCCGCCTCCCGCTCCGTCACCCAACACGGACCCCGAAGCGGTCGCACAACACCCCAAAATGTCAAAAACTGGATCCAAAAAAACCAGAACAATAAGGGCTGAGAAGTCAGAAAAATCATACTGTCCCGCGCTTCAAAAATGATGCGCGGGACATGGTTGCGTCATTCCCCGGACGGGCTAGGGGCTGGGTGAAACCTGACTTACCCTTGGCAGCAGGCTAGCCATGCAAGGCCCAAAACCGCCCCTCGGGTCGCGGCCAAACTTGCTCGGGTCCATCCTGATCCCATTACCCACCGATGGCGATGCCTTCGCGGCGGGGGTCGGCGCCGCCCTCAAGTCCATCGGGGGTGATCGCGATGGCTTGCAGGCCGGAATTCAGTTCGGTCTCGTTCACCTCGAAGCCCATCTCGGCAAGCGGGGCGGTCAGCGCCGCCGCCTTGGTGCCCGCCTCGATATCGACGGGGCCGAAGCGCGACAGGAGATGCGGCGCTGCCACCGCCTGCTGCACATCCATCCCCCAATCCAGATGCGCGATGATCGCTTTCGCGACATAGCCGATGATCCGGCTGCCACCCGGAGAGCCGATGACCAGCACCGGCTTGCCATCCTTCATCACGATGCTGGGTGCCATCGAGGATCTTGGGCGCTTGCCCGGAGCCAAGGCGTTCGCGATGGGCAGTCCCGCCTTGTCATGGGTGGTGAAGCTGAAATCGGTCAGTTCGTTGTTCAGCAGGAACCCTCGCACCATCAGGCGCGAGCCGAAGCCGTTCTCGATCGTGGTGGTCATCGACAGCGCATTGCCCTGTGCATCGACGATCGAGATATGCGTGGTCGAGGGCAGTTCCAGCGCCTGATCCGCACCCCAAAGCATGGCGTGGCTCCAGCCGGGCGACCCGGCGCTGACCTCGGGCAGGCTGTCATCGCCCGCCAACAGCTTGCCGCGCTCGGCCAGATAGGCGGGGTCGATCAGCCCCTTGGTCGGCATCGGGGTGAAATCGCTGTCGGCCATGAAGCGTTCGCGATCCGCAAAGGCCAGCCGCGAGGCATCGGCGATCAGCCGCCAGCTTTCGGGATTTTCGGCCCCCAGCGCCGCCAGATCATAGCCGCCCAGCATGCCAAGGATCTGCCCCACGGTCAGCGCCCCCGATGAGGGTGGCCCCATACCGCAGATATCATGATCGCGATAGGTGGCGCACAGGGCAGGGCGCTCGATCACGCGATATGCTGCCAGATCGGATATGGCCAGCAGACCGGGATTGACCGGGGCGTGGCGCACGGCCGTCACGATGTCCTGCGCCACCGGCCCGGCATAGAAGCCTGCCGCCCCGTCGCGCTGCAGGATGCGCAGCGTATCGGCATAGGCCGGGTTCCTCAGCGGCGCGCCCGCGGCGATGGGCTTGCCGTCGGGAAAGAAATAATCCGAGGTTGCAGGGTCGCGGCGCAGCGCGTCGCCCTCGGCGGCGACCAGACCGGCAAGGCGTGGCGAGACCGCAAAACCATCATCCGCCAGTGCAATGGCGTCTTGGAACAGGCTTGCCCAATTGGCCCGGCCCCAGCGTCGATGCGCGGCCTCAAGCAGCGCGGGAGTGCCAGGCGTCCCGACCGAGCGTCCGCCGACAACCGCCTCCATGAATTTCAGCGGCTCGCCCTTGTCGTCCTGAAACAGCGTCGGCCTTGCCGCCATCGGCGCGGTCTCACGCGCGTCGAGTGTGGTCAGCTGACCGGATTGCGCGTCATACCAGACCAGAAAGGCGCCGCCGCCAAGGCCAGAGCTTTGCGGCTCGACCAATCCCAGCACCGTCTGCACCGCGACCATGGCATCGGCAGCACTGCCGCCCGTCTCAAGCACCCGCGCCCCGGCCTGCACCGCCAAGGGGTTCGCGGCGCTGATCATCCAGTTGGCTGCCTTGACCGGCTGGCCTGCTGCCTTGGCCTGCAGCGCCGCCTGTGCGGGTTGGCCCAGATCGCCAAAGGTGGCGGGTGCCGCAGCGGTAGCGCCCTCGGGGGCGACGGCGTCGGTGGCCTGTTGCGCCCATGCGCCGGTGCCTGCACAGAGAGTCAGAGCCGCCAGCAGAAATCCTGTCCGCGTCATCCGCTTTCCTTTGCGTTGGAATGTCCCAGAGGAAGTCTGATCCCCTTGTTCCTTTGGCGCAAGGCGTGGTGACGCGAGGCTGTCGCAACGCAGACCGAATGTCCGCAGCCTTTCCGGCGTGGCATTCTGACCTTACGTCGCGCGCCAGATAAAACATTGATTCGATTGAATGCGCCCAACAGTATGCCGCTGTTTGCGACACCTGTCTGACCATCTCGATCAAATTCGGATTCCACATAGAATGCTGACTAACTTTGGTTCCGCGCCGAATGGCAAGGTGGCCTTGGCCACTTCCGCCATGGCCCTGTCGGCGGCTTTGACCGCCCCCGCATTTGCACAGGCTGCTGATGCCTCGGCTGAAAAACCCAACGTCCTGATCATCCTCTCGGATGACATGGGCTGGTCGAATGTCAGTGCCTATGGCAATGGCGTCATGGGCTACAAGACCCCGAATATCGACAAGCTTGCCGAAGCGGGCGCGATGTTCACCGAACATTACGCGCAGCCTTCCTCGACGGCGGGCAGGGCGGCGCTGATCACCGGGCAATATCCGATCCGCTCGGGCATGACCACGGTGGGCCGTCCAACGGCAAAACTGGGGCTCAAGCCGGAAACCCCGACACTGGCCGAGGTGCTGAAGGAACAGGGCTACGCCACCGGCCAGTTCGGCAAGAACCACCTTGGCGACCGGAACGAGCATCTGCCGACGCTGCATGGCTTCGACGAATTCTATGGCAAGCTGTACCACCTGAACACGTCGGAAGAACCCGAGCAGAAGGACTATCCGGCTGCGCCCTTCTTTGACAAATACGGCCCGCGCGGCGTCATCCACAGCTGGGCGACTGACGCCGACGACCCGACCGAGGACCCGCGCTTTGGCCGCATCGGCAAACAGAAGGTCGAGGATACCGGCCAGCTGAACATCGAGCGGATGAAGAATGTCGACGAAGAGTTCATGGATGTCTCGGTCGATTTCATCAAGCGCGCGCAGGACGCCGACAAACCCTATTTCGTCTGGCTGAACCCCAGCCGGATGCACATGTTCACGCATCTGGACAACAAGGACCGCTATCTGGCGCAGGAAGCCACGACCGAGGATGACCTGTACGGGTCGGGCGTGATCCAGCATGACCGTCAGATCGGCGAATATCTGGCCGAGCTGGAAAAGATGGGGGCGCTGGACAATACCATCGTCATCTATTCGACCGATAACGGCCCCGAGGAAAGCGCCCGCTATCATGGTGGCACCACGCCATTCCGGGGTGAAAAGATGACCACCTATGAAGGCGGCGTGCGCGTGCCCTTCATCGTCAGCTGGCCCGGACATATCCCGCCCGGTCAGGTCATCACCGGCATGCAGTCGCATATGGATGTGATGACCACGATCGCGGCGGCGGCGGGTATTCCCGATGTGAAGGAAAAGGTGCTGGCCGAGCAGAACCAGGTGCTGGACGGGGTCAACAACCTCGACCTGTGGCTGGGCAAGACCGACAAGTCCAACCGCAACGATTTCATTTATTACTACGAAGGTGACATCAAGGCGCTGCGGGTCGGCAACTGGAAGCTGCACTTCCAGACCTCCGAGGGCTATTACGAGCCTTGGGTGAAGCAGAAATTCCCGATGCTCTACAACCTGCATTTCGATCCCTACGAATCCCACGATGACATCACCCAGCGTTCGGACATCACGCAGCGCAAGCAATGGCTGTCCGAACCGGTGCAGGCCCTGCTGGGCGCACATCTGAAATCGCTCAAGGAACACCCGCCGGTGCAGGTCGCGCCGACGCTGGATTTTTCGGAGTTGATCAAGCAGATGACCGCCAGCACCAACTAAGCCCAGAGTGGCGTGTCCCGCCGGGGCGCGCCACCGTCACATCCGAGGTTTGACGTGAATCCCCAATATCCCGCCCTCGACCGGGCCGGTCTTTTGCAGGGCCGGACCTATCGCTTTCACGCGATGGTCAAGCCCTCGGGGGCCGAATGCAATATCGACTGCACCTATTGTTTCTACCTGCACAAATCCGGGCTGCTGCATCACCGCTCCCAGTCCCGGATGGGCGACGACCTGCTGGAAAACCACATCCGCCAATATATCGAGGCCCAGACCGGAGAGCAGGTCGTCTTCTCATGGCAGGGCGGCGAACCCACGCTGATGGGTCTGGCCTTCTTTGAAAAGGTGGTGGTGCTGCAGGCGAAATACGCCAAGCCCGGCCAGCGGATCGAAAACGACCTGCAGACCAACGGGCTGCTGCTGGATGCGCGCTGGATCGGGTTTCTCAAGGCGCATGGCTTTCACGTCGGCCTGTCGATCGACGGCCCGCGCCAGTTGCATGACCGTTTCCGCGTCACCAAGAACGGCAAGCCGACCTTCGATCTGGTGATGAATGCCGCCCGCATGTTGCGTGAGGCCGGGATTCCCTTTGCCGCGCTTTGTGTGGTGAACCGCGAAAACGCCCTTCACCCGCGCGAGGTCTATCGCTTTCTGGCCGATGAGCTGGGCACATGGCGCATCCAGTTCACCCCCGCCGTCGAGCCGCGCCAGTTCGAAACCGACGCCCCCGCGCGGGTTCAGGACCAGCCGCTTGAGGACGACCCTCGCGCCCGCCCCGGCCATCCCGATTCCATCGTTACCGACTGGTCGGTCGATCCTGTCGATTACGGCCGCTTCCTGTCCGAAGTCTGGGACGAATGGATCGCCACCGATATCGGCCGCGTCCATGTGAACCTGTTCGAAACCGCGGTGGCGCAGGCGGCGGGCCAACCGGCACAGATGTGCACCCAATCCGAATTCTGCGGCAAGGCCGTCGCGGTCGAGCATGACGGAGAGGTCTATTCCTGCGACCATTTCGTCTATCCCGAATACCGCATCGGCAATATCGCCGACACGCATCTGGGCAATCTGGCCTTTTCCCCGGCGCAGCAGGATTTCGGCCACGCCAAAAGCGCGACGCTGCCGCGGAAATGCCGGGACTGCGCCTATCTGCGGCTGTGCTGGGGTGAATGTCCCAAGAACCGGTTGATCCGCTCGGACACGGGCGAGGCCGGGCTGAACTACCTGTGCGCCGGGCTTTTCGCCTTTTACGACCATATCGGCCCGGACGTGGTGCGTATCCTGCAGCGGCTGGGGCGGATCTGAGCGCATCGACCGAACGGACCCTCATTCGGATTACATTGCCTGATCATTCATGTTTCGAATTGGACGATAGGTTTTCCATACGGCTAACAAATATGGCGCGACCTGGGGAGGGGCAGCCATGTTTGACCAGCCAGCCGAGAAACGTCTGGATTTCGACCTGTCGGATCGTCTGACCAAAACCGAGGGTTGGGTCTATATGACCGGGATGCAGGCGCTGGTGCGTCTGCCCTTGCAGCAGCGCAAGCGTGACATGGCGGCTGGACTGAAGACCGGCGGCTATATCTCAGGCTATCGCGGCTCGCCCCTTGGGCGCTACGACATGGAACTGTGGCAGGTCCATGCCGAACTCAAGGCGCATGACATCGTCTTTCAGCCCGGCCTGAATGAGGATCTGGCCGCGACCGCCGCCTGGGGTAGCCAGATGGTCGGGCTGTTTCCGGGGGCCGAGGTCGAGGGCGTCTTTTCGATCTGGTATGGCAAGACGCCGGGGATGGACCGGGCGATGGACCCGATCCGGCACGCCAACCTTGCCGGGACCAATCCCAAGGGCGGCTCGCTGCTGCTGGTCGGGGATGATCACGGGGCAAAATCGTCCTCGATCGCCTGCTACTCGGATTTCAACTTCGTCTCGGCGGGCATTCCGCTGCTGGCCCCGGCCAATGCGCAGGAGGTGCTGGATTACGGGTTGCACGGCATCGCGCTAAGCCGTTTTGCCGGTTGTCTGGCCGGGATGAAGCTGGTGACCGACGTGGTCGAGGGCGGCGGCTCGGTGCGGATTTCGGCGGATGAGCCACGGATCACGCTGCCCGAGGCGCCGCCGGGGCCGGGCATCGCGGTCTTTGCCACGGTGCTGCAACAGGAGCGGCAGCTTTACGACGCCCGGCTGGCGCGGGCGCTGGACTATATCCGTGCGAACGGGCTGAACCGCATCATCGGGGCCGACGCTGCGCGCATCGGCATCGTCGCCGCAGGCAAGGCGTGGCAGGACCTGTCGCAAGCTCTGAACGAGATGGGCTGGTCCGAAGGCCGACTGGCTGGGATGGGGCTGCGGCTGCTGAAAGTCGGTGCGGTCTGGCCGCTGGACGACCGGATCGTCCGCGACTTTGCCGAGGGGCTGGATACCGTCGTCGTGGTCGAGGAAAAGCGCCCGCTGCTGGAGGACCAGATCCGCGCCACGCTTTATGGTCAGGCGCGCGCCCCGCGCATTATCGGCAAGACCTTTTCCGGGCAGGCCTATGCCAGAGACGCGGGCGAGGTTGCGTTTCAAAACTACGGCGAAATCGACCCGAACCAGATCCGCGGCGTCTTGACCCGCGTCATTCGCGACCTGAACCCGGCCGCGCCGATTGCCGCCCCCAATGCCGCCAGCGGCACGGCCCTGCTGGAAACGCCCGGCGCGCTGCGGATGCCGTCCTTTTGCGCGGGCTGCCCGCATGGCCGTTCGACCAGGGTCCCCGATGGCAGCCGGGCGCTGGCCGGGATCGGCTGCCACACCATGGCGGTGCTGCGCGACCCGATGAAGACCAACTCGATCACCCAGATGGGCGGCGAGGGGGTGGCTTGGCTGGGCCAGTTTCATTTCACCAAGGAAAAGCATGTCTTCGCCAATATGGGCGACGGCACCTATTTCCATTCCGGCCTGCTGGCGATCCGCGCCGCCATCGCCGCCAAGGTGAACATCACCTACAAGCTGCTGCATAACGGCTTTGTCTCGATGACCGGCGGCCAGCCCGTCGACGGAGAGATCGACCCCTTGCGGATGATCGACCAGCTGCGCGCCGAGGGCGTCGCCGCCATCGCGCTGGTCGCTGATGAGCCGCAGAAATATCAGGGCACCGCTCTGCCCGCCAATGTCACCCTGCATCCGCGCACCGAAATGGATCTGGTCCAGCGCGAGATGCGCGAGCGCACCGGTGTCACCGCGATCATCTATGATCAGCCTTGCGCCACCGAACGCCGCCGCCTGCGCAAGCGCGGCAAATGGGTCGATCCCGACAAGCGCGCCTTCATCAATCCCGAGGTCTGCGAGGGCTGCGGCGATTGCTCGACCGTCTCGGGCTGCATGGCGATCGAACCGCTGGAAACCGATCTGGGGCGAAAGCGACAGATCAACCAATCCTCCTGTAACAAGGATTTTTCCTGCGTCGAGGGCTTCTGTCCCAGCTTTGTCACCGTCGCGGGCGTGAAACCCAAACGGGTCAAGGCCGCGCAGGTCAATATCGATGCCGGGGCGCTGCCGCAGCCCGTGCTGCCTGCGGTCGCGGGTTCGTGGGCGGTGCTGGTGTCGGGGATCGGCGGCGCGGGTGTGGTGACGGTCGGGCAGACTCTGGCCGTGGCCGCCCATGCCGATGGTTGGTTCAGCTCAAACCTCGACATTACCGGTCTGTCGCAGAAATACGGCGCGGTGCATTCGCATATCAAGATGGCCCGCACGCCCGAGGACATGGCCGCGACCCGCATCGCCACCGGCGAGGCTGATGCCCTGATCGGCTGCGATCTGGTGGTGGCCGCGGGCGATGAGACGTTGTCGAAGCTGAACCTTGGCCATGCGCTGGCTGTCACCGACACGACCGTGGTGCCGACTTCGGAATTCGCCAAGAACCCCGACTGGCAGTTGAACGGCGATGAGCAAATGTCGCGCCTGACCCGTCTGCTGGGTGACCGCGCGCAGGGTCTGGACGCGCAGGTTCTGGCCACGCGCCTGCTGGGCGATGCGGTCTATGCCAATATGCTGCTGGTCGGCGCAAGCTGGCAGTCGGGTGCCCTGCCATTGTCGCTTCAGGCGATGATGCGCGCGATCGAACTGAACGGCGTCAAGATCGCCGAGAACCGCCGCGCCTTCGATCTGGGCCGGTTGGCGGTGGCCGATCCGCAGGCCGTCACCGCCTTGCTGCGCGGCGCGCTGTCCCCGGTCGATCTGGGCAGCCGCCGCAAGCAGTCTCTGGACGAGGTGATCGCCCATCGCGCGGGCGAACTGACCGCCTACAAGAACGCCACCCTTGCACGCCGCTATAGCGACATGGTCGCCCGCATCCGCAAGGCCGCCGATGCGGCAGGTCTGGGCGAGGCCCCGGTCATGGCCGTCGCGCGCTGCTACTACAAGCTGCTGGCGGTAAAGGACGAATGGGAGGTCGCGCGGCTTTATTCCAAGCCGGAATTCGCGAAATCCTTGGCCGAGAGCTTTGACGGTCAGCCCGAACTGACCTTCCATTTCGGCGCATGGCCCTGTGGCGGGCGGGACGAAAAAACCGGCGCATGGGTCAAGGGCGCGGTCAGCGGGCGCAAGGCCATGCGCTTCTTTGGCCTGATGCGCCGCCTGCGCTGGCTGCGCGGCACGTTGCTGGACCCCTTTCGCAACAGCGAGGAAGCGCGCCTGGCCCGTCGCCTGCTGTCCGAATACGAGGCCGACATCGCCTTTGCACTGGCGCGTTTCGGAACGGCCGCGGGGTCCGATCTGACGGCGCTGCTGTCGCTGCCCGAACATATCCGCGGCTATGGCCATGTGCGCGAACGCCACGCGGCCGATGTCGACACCCGCCGCGCCAAGCTGCGCGCGGCCCTTACGACCACGACGGCTGCGGCCGCCTGATCCCAGGAGAATGAACATGAAACTGCGTTCCGACGCCGTCACCAAAGGTGTCCTGAATACCGGCGCGCGCGCGCTGTGGCGGGCCACCGGCACCAAGGCGAATGAATTCGGCAAGCCGATCATCGCCATCGCCAATTCCTTCACCCAATTCGTGCCGGGCCATGTCCATCTGCGCGACGTGGCCCCTCTGGTCGCCGAGGAAATCCGCGCGGCGGGCGGTGTGCCCAAGGAATTCAACACCATCGCCGTCGATGATGGGATCGCGATGGGCCATCAGGGGATGATGTATTCGCTGCCTTCGCGAGATGTGATCGCGGATTCAGTGGAATACATGGTCAATGCCCATGCCGCCGATGCGCTGATCTGCCTGTCCAATTGCGACAAGATCACCCCCGGCATGATGATGGCGGCCTTGCGGCTGAACATCCCGACGATCTTCGTGTCGGGCGGGCCGATGGAATCGGGCAAGCTGAACTACCGGGGCAAGTCCATGCGGATCGACGCCATCGACACGCTGATGGTGATGGGCGATCCCACCGTCACCGCGCTTGAGGTCGATACGGTCGAGGAGGCCGCCTGTCCGACCTGCGGTTCCTGCGCGATGATGGGCACGGCCAATTCGATGAACTGCCTGACCGAGGCCTTTGGTCTGGCTCTGCCCGGAAACGGCACGACACTGGCCACCCACAAGGACCGCGAGCGCCTGTTCCGCAATGCCGCCCGCCGCATCGTCGGCATGGCCGAGGAGTATTACCGCGACGGCAACAGCCGCGTGCTGCCCCGCGCCATCTGCTCGCGCGAGGGGTTTGAAAACGCGGCGCGGCTGTCGATGGCGATCGGCGGTTCGACCAACACCATCCTGCATCTGATGGCCGCCGCTCAGGAGGCCGGGGTGGACTGGACGGTCGAGGATTTCAACCGCGTCTCGAATTCGACGCCCTGCCTGTGCAAGGTCTCGCCCAATGCACATGAGATTTTTGTCGAGGACATGCATCGCGCCGGCGGCGTCATGGGGGTCATGGCCGAGTTGAAGCGCGCGGGCCTGCTGCATACGGACAATCCCGCCGTTTCTGCCGACACCATCGGCGAGGTCGTCGACCAATGGGACATCACCCGTCCCGGCAATGACACGGCCGAGACGCTGTTCCGCGCCGGTCCCGGCGGCGTCAGGACCATGCGCCCCTTCAGTCAAGAGATGCGCTTCGCGGAACTGGATACCGACCGCGATGCAGGCGTGATCCGCAATACCGCCAATGCCTTCAGCGAAACCGGCGGGCTCAGCGTGCTTTACGGCAATATCGCCCCCGACAGTTGCGTGGTGAAGTCGGCGGGCGTGCCTGCGAACCTGTTCGAGTTCACCGGCCCGGCGCGCATCTTTGAAAGCAAGGACGATTGCGTTCTGGCGATCAACAGCGACCAGATCAAGCCGGGCGATTGCGTGGTCATCCGCTACGAGGGTCCGCGTGGCGGGCCGGGGATGCAGGAAATGCTGACGCCCACCGGGATGATCAAGGCGCGCGGTCTGGCGGATAAGGTGGCGCTGATCACCGATGGCCGCTTCTCGGGCGCGACCTCAGGTCTGTCGATCGGGCATATCTCGCCCGAGGCGGCCTCGGGCGGAGTGATCGCGCTGATCGAGGAAGGCGACCAGATCCGCATCTCACTCAGCGACCGCCGCGTCGAACTGCTGGTGGACGAGGCCGAGATCACGCGCCGCCGCGAGGCGATGTCTGCTCGCGGCGCGCTGGCATGGCAGCCGGTCGCGCGGGTGCGCGAAGTCTCGACCGCGCTGCGCATCTATGGGCTGATGGCCAGTTCGGCCGACAAGGGCGGCTCGCGCGACACCGAACGTCTGGCCCGTCTGGAACTGGCCGCCGCGAATATGTGACGGGACATCGCCCCAAGCCGCGAAACCCCCGTGCATAGAACCATGCGCGGGGGGATGGGGGATAATTGGTCATTGAGCAATATCCCCGCCGTCGTTGTAGAAAATACTCCCGGTCGATGTACTTCCGGGAATTCAAAATTCAATCGGTACGGTACTCAAAAAATATTACGCCGACGCGTTGGGCGTGAAAAAACAGCCGAAGTAATGGCAAAAAAGTCGCGCTACGCAAAGTCGATCAAGGCGATGATCGCGGCAGCGCTGTCGTGCCGCTGCCCCCCCGAAGTTCGTCTATGGTCCGCACGAGTTTTCTTGAAGTCCAAGCGTAAAGATGGGCCAGGGCGACCCCGACAATGATCGACGAAATCA
Source organism: Paracoccus sp. PAR01 (assembly GCF_014851995.1). NCBI lineage: Bacteria > Pseudomonadati > Pseudomonadota > Alphaproteobacteria > Rhodobacterales > Paracoccaceae > Paracoccus > Paracoccus sp. PAR01. Next base: position 219,791 of record NZ_JACVAW010000006.1, on the reverse strand, counting down.
ACGCCATCCATGGCTTCTCGACGCCGAATATTTTCCTCACGACGGATATCATCACGTAATGGGTAAGATAGATAAACAGTGATGCCCCGGCAATTTCCGCCACCAGTACCTTGATGGGAATTGGCACAATGAATGCCTCAACGAACAGAACGAGTGCGCAACCACCAGCCACATAAAAAGCAGCAGAAGTCGCGCCCCACTTCAACAAGACTGCCGCAACGGCCACGAACAAGGCCAGTAGCCGTTTGCTCGGGTCCTTTGCGAGCGCCAAAACGATGCCCAAAGCAAAGGCCCACGCATAGTTCCAAGGTGTTCGGTGGTAATTATAAGTACTATCCCAGAAGAACTCGATGATTTGATTGAGCGCGGCGACTGCCAGAAGCAAGACAAGCGCGCTCAACATCGGGCGGCTCTTGAACGAATACTGTACTTTCGAGAATGAAAAAAATGCCGCAGCTAACACCAGCAATTGCAGATAGAATTCAGAGAAGTAAAAAATGAAACCCTTCAGCTCACGCGGATCGAGATAATTCGAGACCAGAAGCAGCGGCAATATTTCGAACCGTTGTGTCGCCCCTTGTAGAAAAGCGACCATAAGCAGTGTGGGTATCGCCACATATTTGATCGTTCCCCAAAGGGTTTTGGTGCTACCGGTGCGGATGATTTCGGGCAGTTGAAAGCGCGCGACCGAATACCCTGCAAGCAGGATCAGGAAATAGGCGGCGCCCCAATTCGAACTGTAGACAAACGCATCGGTATGCAGCGCGACGATGCAGATCATGAAAAATGCGCGCGTCAATGTCGCGGATTCCAGCCGTCGCCAATTGGACTTCTTGGTCGTGCCCAGACCTTGCTGCAACTCGGCTGCGCTAAGTTGCGGCCAGTTGTTCGGCAATTGGCCGAAGCGTTGTTCAAAACTCAGCGAGAACTGAATGTAGTGAAGGGAGTCCCCGCCAAGGGACTCGAAGGAATCTTCAGAGCGAACCGGTTGACCGGGGAACTCATGCCGGAACAAGGAAAGAACGTCGCTGATCTCACCTGTCGGGACATGCGACCTGTCGGGGGTCAGCTGCGAGACGAACTGCTCTGCCAGAACCGAACGCTTTACCTTGCCGGTTCCCGTGACGGGCAGGGCATCCACAGCCATGACATGCAGCGCGCTGCCCGCCACAACCCCCATACTCTGCAACGCGGCAGCGGCCAGTTCCTTCACCCGTGCGGTGCCAGAGGGACCGGCCTTGACGGCGACCAGAACGCCATCGCCACGCTGGGCATCGGGGACTTTCGCCACCGCAATCTGCATGCCCGGCTCAAGTCCGGATCGGATACGCTCCTCAAGCAGGTCGGGCGAGACCTTTACGCCGCCGCAATTGATCAGATCGTCGGCGCGGCCGTCAAAGAAAAGACAGCCGTCCCGCATGTGCCCAAGGTCGTTGGTCTGCAGCCAGCCATCCGCATCCTGCAGATTGTGCAAGCCCTTGGCGTCGATGCGCCACCTGGCGACATGGGGTCCGCGGATCCGGATACGACAGTCCGCGCCAAGCTGGATCTCGGTTCGTCCCACCGGTCGGCCTACGGAGTGCAATTGGCTCTCTGACGCGGATGAGACCTGCAGGAAGGTGCTGCGCGAGGCCTCGGTCAGACCATAGTGCTGCACGATCAGCGCATTGGGGAACATCGTCCGAACGCGGAGCTTTTCATCCGCTGTCATATGCTGAGATCCGATTTCCATCCAGCGCAGGTTCTTGCCCGACTCGCCGATCAGGTCGGGAGCATCCAGAAGGATGCGAAGCAAGGTCGGCACAGCCGACAGCGCGTTGACCTGATTGGCGGCCAGCATGCGGGCAAGCTCAAGCGGGTCGAAACCGCGGGGCGGCAGGTAAGCATGTCCGCCCACGGCGCTGATTGCCCGGTAGCGCCCCATGCCAAAGCTGAATGTCGCCGGGACACCGACATATTCGCGAATCTCGGCCGTCATCTGCATTTCGGCGATGATTCGCTCAGCCGCGTCGGCCAGATTCGCGTAGGTCAGAAGAATGCCTTTGGGCTGCCCCTCGGTCCCCGACGTATAGCTGACCTGCGCTGGAAGATCGTCGTGGATCAGGGGATGCCTGGCGGTGTACCAGCCCGACTGTTCCACCGGAGCGATGCAGCGGTCAATCACGATTCCGGACAATCCGCTTGCTTCTTTTGCGTCGTTGACCATCACGAATGGCCGCCGCGCGTCATTCAGCGCAAATACATTCTCGATGAAGGCTATCGAATTCTTGCGAATGACCGCGGTTGCTTCGAGCTTCTGAAAGTCCATGATCCCTGCAAATCAGTTAATTGTTAAAAACAGCTTTGAGTCTGGAATTGCTCTTTGGTGACTGGCAGTTGGGCGCAACGGATTGGTCTCATTGCGTTCCTGACAATCGGGTCGGTATGGAAGTTCTCATCCCACTTTTATTGTTTTGCAAGTAGAGGTTTGATTCAATTTGCGCAGCATGTCGAAAATGACAGTTCCAGGTGCCGCTTGCATCTAAGGGTTGATGTTCTTTTGCATTAATATCGGTTTGCGGGTTGCGGCGCGCTTCGCGGAATTTTCCGGTTGCTCTGGCAACACTCTAGGGTGGTACGTCTTTCGGTGCCTTCACCGCGCAGTCCAGCACTGCTCAGGCAACAGGGTGGAAAGCGGCGGTGATCTTGCCCCGTAATCCCGGACCGGGTCATGTTCACTATGCGACCGTTGCGAAGGATCGTGTCGATCTTCGCCTGCTCCGCTATGCGCAATCCGATGCTCGGGTGCCATCGGTGCTGGTTACAGAAGCAGGTGACCTACGCGAAGAGTGTAGTTTGACTTTCGCGTTACGAAGGGAAACTGGCGCGACGGAGCCAACCGTCTCAAGTCCTAGCCGCCAACCCTTCAGTTGCGACGATGTGAGGTCAAGCTTCTGACGACGCTAACCTGTGTGGCGATCGGCTTGGACGGTCGCGCAACCGCCTGTTCCTTAAGTTCCGCTGCGACGTTGCTGCAACTTGCGATGCGCCGGGGCGAGGGCTCGGATTGTCTTTCAGTTGACGTCCAACGCCTCCATACCGCTGCATGTGGTGCGGGTGGCGGTTCCGCCCTTTGAAACCGACCTGAATAGAGCCCGATACACGCGGGCGACGGCGGCATTATGCGGGCCATGATCGCACACTCCCCTACCGTCACTGCGCTTGTCGACGGCGTGTTCGCCCAGCTATCCACAATACGCCACATGGACATTCGCTGGGCGATGTCGCGAGGTGTCCGCATCTAAGGTGCATTCAGTATAGGGGCGGTGAGGGTTGCTAAATGGAGGTATACGGAATAGTCGGCTACGAAACCACTTTCAGGTGGTACCGCCGAATGCCACCTACCGACGATGCGGAGGCGGTGTTTGTATCGACTTTGCCGTATTCCACAGTATTCCTGCGGGATTTCCGGCTCGGCGTGTAAACCTTTATCAAGTTGTTTTCTTTACGATTCCGGGACAGAGCGATTTCAGGCATTCCATCAGCTTGTCAGTCGGTTCGAAACCCTGCTGATCAGGCAATCTCCTTCCGGAGCCTGAATCGCGCCAGCTGACTGAAATAGGTTGTTCCTGAGTTTGAAGTGGTCAGATACGGACCCCCAATCTGGCTAGCGCGGTCATCATCGGCGCGGTCTAGCTCTGCGGCGGACTTGCAGAGGGGGGAACATGTCCGCCATCCAGAACCAATTCGCGGCGCTGCTGTGGCAGAACGCCAAAGGGGCCTCGCCGCCGATGCTGACCCCGGCCTTGGCACGAAAGCTGACCCAGCGGCTGGACGGCATCCGGCTGTTTGCGCATGGCTATACCTTGCTGACCAACCTGACCCATGGCCGGGCCACGCCTTGGGACTTGCTCGATTTCGCTTGGCGGCACGAATTGCAGGGAGTCTGCCTGCATGTGCTGGACGGCGGCCGCAACAGCCTGTCCGGGATGGACGATCAGGCGCGACAGGCATTCGGCCTGCGCGCGCGCGAATTCGGGCTGGACCTGCATCTTGAGATCAGCTCGACCCTGCGCCCGGATCTGGATCAGGCGGTTGCGATCGCCCTTGCGACGGGTTCGACCAATATCCGCGTCTATTCCCGCTACGAAGGGCTTCTGTCCGAGGTCATGGCCCGGATCGAAGCCGATCTGCGCTATATCTCCGAGCTTGCCGACCGGCACGGGCTGAACTTCGATTTCGAGCAGCATGAAGAGCTGAAAAGCCACGAGATCGCCACGCTGCTGCGCCGGATCAATCATCCCCGGCTGAATGCGCTGTTCGATTTTGGCAATATGATCAATGCCAATGAGCAACCCCTGCCAGCCTTGCAGGCGATGGCGCCGTTGATCCGGCAGGTTCATCTGAAAGGCGTGCGGATCGTGCCGCAGGGCAAGGGAACCGGCCATTACGGCGTGCTTCAGGGCAGCGCACAGGATGACCTGCCCGGCCCGAGGATGCTGTACGAATTGCTGATGCTGGGCGAGGACGCGCCGCAGGTCATAGCCTTCGCGCTCGAACAGGAAAACCATTACGCCGCCCCAGCCTTCCGCATGTCGGATGAGGCTGACGACCCCTTCATCCCCTATCGCGAGATGAGCGATACCGTCCTGCCGCCCGGCCATACGCTGGACAGCATGATGGCGGCCGAGCATCGCTGGCTGGAAAACCAGCTGGACTATATGCGCGGGCTTATCCGCGAGCTGCGCCTTTTGGCTGCGCTTGTTCTGGCAGAGGCCGAGCAGCCCTGCAAACCCCATGCCCTTGTCGGAGACCAGCAATGACCACCGCAAACCGCGCGAAATGGCTGCGCTTTCTTGTCCTGATCCTTGGCGGCGGGACGATCTATAAGCTGGCGAACGTCAAGGACGCCTTCTATGTGCCGCTGCAAGAGGTCATGGGCCTGTCCCATACGCAGATCGGAACGCTGCTCAGCGTCAATTCCATCGTGGCGACCGCGCTTTTCGTGCTGGGGGGCATGATGGCCGACCGCTTCGGGACGCGCAAGCTGATCCCTCTGGGGCTGATCGGCGCGGGGCTGCTGGGCCTTTATATGGCCAGCTTCCCCGGCTTTGGCGGAATGCTGGTGGTCTTTGCCTTGCTGGCGGTCTGCGCGGATTGCCTTTACTGGCCCGCGCTTTTGAAGGCCGTGCGCAATCTGGGCAGCGATGATGAGCAGGGCCGGATGTTCGGCTTTCTGGAAGGCGGGCGGGGCGTCGTCGACACGGTCGTCGCCTTCTCGGCGCTGGGGGTCTTCGTGGTCGCGGGCTCGGGTGCGCTGGGGCTGAAATCGGCGATCCTGTTCTATGCGATCATCGATATCGTCGCCGGGATTGCGGCATGGTTCCTGCTGAATTCCGCCGCCGAGAAACGCGCGGAGGCCGAACCGGTGGGCCTGTCCGGCCTGATCGAGGCGATGCGCGTGCCCGCCATCTGGCTGGTCAGCCTGAATGTGTTCATGGTCTATACCGTCTATTGCGGCCTGACCTATTTCATTCCCTACCTGAAAGAGATGTACCAGCTGCCGGTCGCGCTGGTCGGGGCTTACGGCATCATCAACCAGTATTTCCTTAAGGTTCTGGGCGGTCCGGCAGGCGGCTACATGGCGGATAAGTCATTCCGCAGCGCCAGCCGCTATATCAAATGGGCCTTCCTTGCGCTGCCGCCGGTGATGGTCCTGATCCTTAGCCTGCCGACGGGGGCTGCCTATATCTATCCGGCCATGGCTGCGATGCTGTCATTCGCCTTCATCGTCTTCAGTATGCGCGGCGTCTTCTGGGCCCCGATGAGCGAGATCGGAATTCCGTCCCGCATCACCGGCTCGGCCTTTGGTCTGGGCTGCCTGATCGGATATGCGCCGGGCATGTTCGCCTATATGATCTATGGCGCGATCCTTGACCGCTTTCCGGGTCAGCAGGGCTATACCTATGTCTTTGCCCTGATGAGCGTGCTTGCGGTGATCGGCTCGCTGGTGGCGGGGCGGCTCAACCGCATCATCGGCGGTCCCGATGCCAAGGCGGCGGTGGCCGCCTGAGCCTTAGCGCAAAGCGTCCGAGACGATGCGCGCCAGCGCCTCGAGCCCCGGCTCGAGCTGCTGGGGCGTGACCCCCGAAAAGCCAAGGATCAGGCCCGGACGCGCGGACGGGCGCATCCAGTAATCGCTCAGCGCATAGCCATGCACCCCCGCATCTTTGGCGCGTTCGGCAATCATCCGGTCGTCCAGCCCATCGGGCAGCCATAACAGCGCGTTCATGCCGCTATCGGGCCGCTCGACATGGAACAGCCCCGCGCCGACCTGTCGCGCCACGGTCAGGAACCGGTCGCGGCGCTCGCCGTAAAGCTCGCGCATCTGGCGCAGATGGGTCGCGAAATGCCCCTCGGAAATGAACTCGGTCAGGGTCATCTGCGAGGGAAGCGGCGCGCAGCGGAACATCAGCGCCATGGCATTGCGGAACATGTCGATCAGAACCGGCGGCAGGACCAGATAGCCGACGCGCAGAGCCGGGAACAAAGCCTTGCTGAAGGTGCCGACATAGATCACGCGGCCAAAGCGATCGGCGCTGTGCATGGATGGCAGGGGCCGCCCGGTATAGCGGAATTCGCTGTCGTAATCGTCCTCGATGATCCAGCCGCCATGGGCCTCGGCCCAGTCCAGAAGCTTGAGCCTGCGTTCCAAGGCCAGCGTGGTTCCGGTCGGATGCTGGCGCGAGGGCATGACAAAGACCATGCGGATGCCCGGATCATTGGCAAGGATGTCTTCAAAGGCCATGCCGTCGCCATCGACCGGGGCCGTCACGATCCTGCGTCCGAGCGACGCGAACATATTGCGCGCGATATAGGGGCCGGGGTCCTCGACCAGAATCCCGTCGCCGGGATTGGTCAGCAGCATCGCGGCCAGCATGAACCCGGCATGGGCGCCCGGCGTGATCACGATCTGGTCGTGATGACAGGCGTCACTGCGATGCAGCGCAAGGTAATTGGCGATGGCCCGGCGCAACGGCGCATAGCCCTGCGGTTCGGCATAGCCCAGATTGCTGCGATAGCCGAGGCGGGTCTGCCGGTTCACGCATTTCTGCCACAAGGCAAAGGGAAAGCGGTCATAGGCGGGCGTGTTGGGCAGAAATGGCCGCGCCTGCCGCGCCTCAATGTCGATGGTCAGGTCCTGCAGTCTTGCGCCCATCTCGGAGAGTTGCGGATGCGCTCCGGCGCCTGCGGCCGCGTCCTCGCGGGCCATGGCGCGCGGCAAATGCTGGGGCACCGAGCCCGCGACAAAGGTGCCCGCGCCGTGGCGCATTTCCAAAAACCCCTCGGCCTCGAGCCCTTCCAGCGCCAAGACGGCGGTCGGGCGCGAGATCGAGAATTCGGCCGCCAGCATCCGGCTGGAGGGCAGCTTGGCTCCGCCGGGCAGCACGCCCGAGACGATTGCATTGCGCAACTGTTCCTTGAGCTGCTGCGCCAACGAGACATGGCTACCACGATCCAGACTGATCCATGTCAGGATTGCTCCGGACGGGCGTCGCGCCATATTTCCTCGCGTCAGTCGATCTTCAAGGCGGCCAGTGCCGCGCGGTGCAAGACCGCATTGGCCGAGATCAGGACGGTATCGAAAACCCGGCCGTCGGGCAATGGCAAGCCCGCCCAATCGGTGATGATCCCGCCCGCGCCAAGAATGATCGGGGCCTGTGGCAGGATGTCGTAATCGTAAACATTCGCCTCGGCCAGAATATCGACCAGCCCCAGCGCCAAAAGCCCCGCCGCATAGCAATCATGCGAGCTGCGGTTGAAGCGCGTGCTGCAAGCCAGCCGGTCATAGCGCGGCGCCTGCGCCCCATCGAAATGGTCCCGCGCCGAGGTGTACAGCACCGCATCGGCCAGATTTTCGACGCTGCTGCACCGAATGGGCTGCGTGCCGAAGAGGGTGGGCAGGCCCGCCCGACCCAACCAGCGCTCGCCGGTGATCGGCTGGTCGATCAGCCCCAGCACCGGCTGTCCGCGATACAGCAGCGCGATCTGCGTGCCAAAGGCCAGCGAGCCCGAGATAAAGGATTTCGTGCCATCGATCGGGTCCAGCACCCAGACCCATTCCGCATCCGCCTGATGCAGGCCAAACTCTTCGCCACGGATGCCGTGATCGGGAAAGGCATCGGCGATCATCGCGCGCATCAGCGCCTCGGCCTCGCGGTCGGCGATGGTCACGGGGCTTGCGTCATCCTTGGTCTCGATGATCAGCCGTTTGCGGAAATGCTGCGCGATCAGCGGGCGCACGGCATCGGCCATGGACAAAGCCAGTTCGGTCATGGGTGCGGGGCTGGATATGGTCTGGTCGCTGGTCACGACGCGCTCCTGAAATAAGGCAGATGGTCATGCTTGGCGTGCAATCCCGCGCTGCCGCAGGACGCCCCAAAGCACGGCACAGATCACCGTCAGCGCGACGAAGATGATGCCGATGGCATTGATCATCGGGCTGATGCCAAAGCGCATCCGCGCGCCGATCTCGGTGACCAAAGTATGATCGCCGCCGATTGAAAAGATCGTGGTGTTGTAATTTTCGAAGCTTTGCAAAAAGGCGATGACGGCGGCGCTGATCATGGTCGGGCGCAGAAAGGGCAGGGTGATGCGCCGGAATGCCCGCGCCGGGGTTGCGCCAAGGTCAAGGGCTGCTTCCTCAAGCGTGATGTCCTGCCGTTGCAACCGCGCCATGAACATCAGCATCGCATAGGCCGAGATGAATGCCGATTGCGCCAGAATGGCGGTCAGGACGCCGCCCGAGACCCCCAGTTGCGACCAAAGCGTGACCGTCGCAATGCCGATGATCAGCCCCGGCGTCAGCAAGGGCGAGACCATGATGATGTAAAGCAATCCCGCCGAGCGCCGTCCCAGCTTTGACAAAAGCAAGGCCCCCGCCAGACCCATGGGCAGGGACAGCGCGACCACCGCCCCCGCGATCATCAGCGAATTGGCCAGTCCCGACCACATGCGGGCGTCCTGCCAAAGCGCGCTGAACCAGCGCAGCGTAAAGCCCTTCCAGACCGTGATTGAGGGGGGCGAATAGTCGTTCACGCCCGCCAGCATCATCGCGATCAGCGGCAGGAACATATAGGCAAAGAACAAAAGCATATAGACATGCAGCACCAGATCGCCTGCCTGTCTGCCGCGCGGGGAATGCGTCATTTCGCGATATCCTTCAGGCTGACTTTCAACAGGCGCATCATCAGAAAGACAAAGATCATGCAGACGATCAGCAGGCTCAACGCATAGGCCGCGCCGACATTCCAGTTGGTGGCCTCGAAGAAGCGGTTGTAGATCAACTGGGTGAACCACGGCGCGGCGGTCCCCCGCGTCATGATATAGGGCACCGAGTAAGACCCGACCGACAGCATGAAGGTCATGATGCAGCCCACGGCAATGCCGGGGCGGGCATGGGGGATGACCACGCGCCGATGGATTTGCCAGACGGGCGCGCCCAGATCACGCGCGGCCTCGATCTGGTTTTTGTCCAGCGTTTCCAGAACATTATAAAGCGGAAAGACCATGAACAGGATATAGGCGTAAACCATGGCGATAAAGACGCCTGCGCCGCTTTCCAGAAACGGCACGGCAGGCAGGCCCAATGCGCCCAAGACCGCGTTCACCGGCCCATTCGGGCCAAGCAGCATCTGCCACGCGAAAATGCGCAAAAGCTCATTGATCGCATAGGGCACGACCAGCATCAGCATGATGAGCGCGGCGGTTCTCGCAGTCTTGAGTTGCGCCACCGCGAAGGCGATCGGATAGCACACCATCAGCGCAAGGGCGGAAACCGCCAGCGAGGCCAGGATCGTGCGGACAAAGATCGCGAAATGCGCCGCACCCATCTGGCGGAAATTGTCCAGCGTATAGGTCTTGACCGGGGTGGTTTCGGCACGCTCCAGATCGGCGATCTGGGCTTGGATCGCGCCTGTCTCGGTGTCGACCGCCGCCAGCTTTTCCGGCTGATCCGCAAGGGTGCTGCGGTCCAGCGCCAGCAGGTCCAGCCGGTTGTAAAGCCCGTCGATTTGCACCGACAGTTCGGCGGCACCCACGGGACGCTCCATCCGCCACAGGGATTTGTCGATCATGATGATCTGGGGCGCGGCGATCAGCCCCAACACCCAGACCCCCGAAAAAAACAGGATCAGGCAGGTCAGCGGCCCGCCAAAGGCCCGGATAAGGCTAGTCATGCGAAATCTCGCCCTTGGGCAGGATCAGGGCCTCGGCTGCTTCAAAGCCCAGCCGGACCTCGCCCTCGGGCGGGGCGCCGCGCCCGTCATTTGGCATATTGACCAACAGCTTGCGGCCTTGGGCCTCGGTGACGATCATCGACCATGCACCCTCCATGTCGCGGCGCGTCACGCGCGCGGGAAGGGTGTTCTCGGCCGCCTCGCCGGGGGAAAGCAGGCGCAACCGCTCGGGGCGGATGAACAGCATGGCGTCAGAGGAAGCGGGCAGGGCCTTGGGATTGCTTGCCCGCAGCAGACCCAAAGGCGTCTCGCATTGGGCGATTGGGCCAGATTCGGTCAGCTTGCAGGGCAGGGCGTTCATCTCGCCGACGAAGGTGGCGACGAAACTGTCACCCGGATGGTCATAGATCCGCGCGGGTGCCCCGATCTGGATGATCTGGCCCTTGTTCATGACAGCCACGCGGTCGCTCATGGTCAGCGCCTCGCCCTGATCATGGGTGATATAGACAAAGGTGATCCCGGTCCGGGCCTGTATCTGCTTGAGTTCCGCGCGCATATGCTGGCGCAGCTTCAGATCCAGCGCCGAAAGCGGCTCATCCAGTAGCAGGACAGCGGGCTCGACCGCCAGCGCGCGGGCAATCGCGGCGCGCTGCCTTTGCCCGCCGGAAAGCTGGTCGGGCAGTTTCCCGGCATGGTCGGCCAAGGCGACCGTCGCCAGCAATTCCTCGGCGCGGGCGCGGCGCTTGGCCCGCGACCAGCCCCGCATTTCCAGCCCGAAGGCCACGTTTTCCCAAACGGTCATCAGGGGAAACAGCGCAAGGTTCTGAAAGATCAGCGCCGTCGGGCGATCCGACGGCCCCAGCCCCAGCATCGAACGGCCGCCAATGCGGACATCCCCCTCGGTCGGCTCAAGAAACCCCGAGATCATGCGCAGAAGCGTGGTCTTGCCGCAGCCCGAGGGGCCTAGGATCGAGAAAAACTCCCCCGCCCTGATCGTCAGGTCGGTGGGTTGCACGGCCTGAAAACGGTTGAAGCGCACCGATGCGCGCTGCAGCTCGATTTCCATGCCGATCGTCTGGCCAGTCATATGGGACTCCGTCGCGATCTTGGGGGCGGCGCGGGATTGGTCGCGCCGCCCAGCCGGGGCATTCAGGCGTTGGTCAGCTTCTCGACATATTCTTCGCGCACGGTCGAGAACCAGGGCGTGAACATCGGCCACCACCACAGATTGTCGATGGCATTGCCGGAATAGGCGAATTCGAACGCGGCCCGGCTGGCCTCGGACAGATGCGGCGCGGTGCCGCCCGCAGCCGAGTTGTAGCCGGTATTATCCGCGAACATCGCGCCGATCTTGGGCGTCAGCATGAAGTTCAGCAGCTCATAGGCCTGTTCGATATTTTCGGCCCCCACGGGAACGGCGGCGGTGTCCATCCATGCCAGCGCCCCTTCCTTGGGCGACGCATAGCGCCATTTCGGCGCGGCATCGGAATGCAGCTTGATCCCCGTCGTGTCCCATGTCTGTCCGATCGAGCAGCCGCCATCGGTAAAGGCCGAGGTGGCCTCGGTCGAGTTGTTCCAATACGAGCCGATATTCTTCTTATGCTTGGCCGCAAACGCCACGCAGGCATCGAAAATGCGGCGGGTATCGGCCTCGGTCTTGTAAAGATCCATCGCCCGGTTCGAGGGCAACTCGCCCGTCGCATCCAGATGGATCGCAAGCGTGATCAGAACCGATTTCTGGCGCATGGCAACCTTGCCATCCAGCCCGTCCTTCCACAGATCGCCCCAGGACAGCGCGCCGGGGGCGAAGTCATGGGTCTCGCTGTCATAGGTGATGCCCTCGGTCCCCCAGCTGAAGGGGATCAGATAGCGCTTGCCACGCCGCGCCGCGCCCAGCGTCAGCGAGTTGCGCCACAAGGGCGCCTCGATCTGGTCGACCCGCAGACGGTTTTCGTCGATGGGGGCAAGCAGATTGCCCTCGTCGTAATTGGGGCGGGTGTCGACCGAGGGGAAGATCAGATCGAACCCCTTGCCGCCCGCGGCCCGCAGCTTGCTGACCGCTTCCTCATTCGAGCCATAGGTCGAGATGTTGATCTTGATCCCGGTCGATTTCTCGAAGGCCTCGACGATATTGGGCTGGAAGTAATCGCCCCAGGCAAAGACGTTCACAGAGCCGGACGAGGCCAGCGAGCGTCGTGCAAAAAGCGGAGCGGCAAGTGCGGCGCTGCCCGTTGCCAGAAGCGCGCGGCGGGTGAGATCGGTCATGGACTTATCCTTGTCTGGACAGAGGCGGGTTCATGGGAAACGGACCTGCCGTGCAGGTCTGCGGCGATGAAAACCCATCGCGGTCAAGGGTGCAGAAGGCGAAACAGGCGTCTTGTGGAAGCCGGTCTGCGGGTGCTGGTGTTGCCTTCATGCGGGTCCTCACGCGGCTGTGACGGGTGATGTCCCCGACATGCCAGCAATCCCCGATCTCGGATTTAGCCACTCAAATGGTTTCTTGCTGTCCACTTTCACGCAAACGCAATATTAGGAGTGTGACCTCAGATATGTCCGTGAAAATAATATGTTGCGTCCGGTCTTGCCGCCGCAACATGGGGTCGGATTTCGACCTTTTCGACCAGTCGTTGGTTCTGGCCAGCCCCACGTCTGGGGCGTCGCTCGCGCTCAGGCAGCTTTGCGCAACACTGACACCATGGACGGGCCTTTCCACTGCGCCGCGACCGATTGCGCGACCAGCTCGGCGGTGGCGGCGGAGAGGGTCCAGCCCAGATGGCCGTGGCCGGTATTATAGAATACGCCTTCGCGCCGTCCCGGCCCCACCCGCGGCATCATCGAGGGGGTCATCGGGCGCAATCCGGCCCAAGGGACGCATTGCCGGGTCGAGACCTGGGGGAAATGCCGGTTCACCCATTCGACGATCGGGCGGATGCGACAGGCGCGGATATCGCGGTTCTCACCGGCGAATTCCGCGGTGCCGGCAACACGGAAGCGGTCGCGGCCAAGGCGGCTGGTGACGATCTTGGCCGCGTCGTCCAGCAGGCTCAACTGCGGCGCTGCGTTGCGCGACACCTCATCGGGCAGGTTCACGGTGATCGAGTAGCCCTTGACCGGATAGACATTGATCCGGTCGCCAAGCGCGCGGGCCAGATCGCGGCTGCCGATCCCGGCGCAGATCACGATGGCGGCATGGGTGCTGTCTGCGACGCCCTGTGGTCCTTGAGCGCGGATCGCGATGCCCTGCGCGTCATGGCGGCAGGATAGGATCTCGTGTTGCATGGCGAAATCGACACCCATCCGCCGACAGGCCTCGGCCAGACCCACGGTGAACAGATGGATATCCCCGGTCGCATCACCCGGCGTGTGAAAGCCACCGATGAAATCGCCCTTCAGCCGCGGCTCAAGGCGACGCACCGCATCGGCGTCCAGTTCCATCCGCTCGACCCCGCCCTTGGCCAGCAGATCCGAGACGCGGCGGGCATGGTCCATCTGACGCTGATTGGCATAGAAATGCAGAATGCCCCGGTCGTCGCGGTCAAAGGCGATGCCCTCGGCGCTGGCGATGTCTCGCATCCGCTGGCGCGCGGCGACGGCCAGACGGGCGGTGGCCGTGGTATTGCTGCGATAGCGCGGAATATGGGCCAGAAACTCGGCCAGCCAGCTGTATTTGTGCCAGCTGGGCGACAGGCTTAGCGACAGCGGCGCGTCGGGTTTCAGCATCCATGACAGGCCCTTGATAATGGTCGAGGGATGGTTCCAGACCTCGGCATTCGAGGCCGAAAGCTGGCCGCCATTGGCAAAGCTTGTCTCCATCGCGGGGTAGCGCTGGCGGTCATAGACGGTGACGGGAAAGCCGCGCGAGGCAAGCTCATAGGCGGTGGTGATGCCGGTAATTCCGGCACCGATCACGGCGATCGATTGCATCATTCACTCCGATATTCAGGCCAGAACTTCGCCGCGATCGACCATGATCGCCTGTCCGGTGATGTTCTTGGCCGCGTCCGAGGCAAGGAACAGATAGGTCGCGGCCATGTCCTCGGGCTCCATCAGGCCGGGCAGGATCTGGTTGCCGACGATTTCATCGAGCAGATCGGCCTCGCTGCGGCCGGTTTCCACCGACATCCGCGCCAGAGACCGCATCGAGGCGACCGTGCGCACCCAGCCCGGACAGACGCCGTTCACCCGGATGCCGCGCGGACCCAGTTCCTTGGCAAAGGTCCGGGTCAGGCCAAGGCTTGCATGTTTCGAACTGGCATAGGCGGCGAAGCCCGGCTCGGAGGTGCGGCTCCAGATCGAGCAGGTATTGACGATATTCGCGCCGGGGCGCGTCATCAAAGGCAGGGCCGCGCGGGTCATCAGGAACGTCCCGGTCACGTTGATATCGACGATGCGGCGGAAGTCGCGTTCGATCTGCAGGGCATCACCGCCCTCAAGCGGGGTCAGCAGTTCCAGCCCGGCATTGTTCACCAGCACGTCGATCCGGTTGAGCTGCGCCACGGCACCGGCAACCGCCTCGGCCGAGGTGATATCGCAGGCCAGACCCCGCACCGTCACGCCGCAGTCCTGCGACAATTGGGCTGCGGCGACGTGGACATCCTCGCCCTCGGCCAGAATGGTCAGATCGGCCCCGGCGCGGGCAAAACCGGTCGCCACGCCGTAACCGATGCCGCGGCTGGCACCCGTCACCAGCACATTTATGCCGCGAAAATCAAAACTGGTCATCATTCGCACCTCCTGATCCTGTCCCCAGCTTTGGCCAGCTCGAAATCCGGAAAAATAGAAAAGACTGGCATTCACTTCGAAATTATCGATATGAATGAGCCAACAACCCGAGGAAGCCGATGCGCCGCCTGCATGATGTCGATCTGAAATTGCTCAGGACGTTCAAGGCCATCGTCGAGGCGGGCGGGCTATCGGGCGCGCAGGCGACACTGAACAGTTCGCAATCGACGCTGTCGACGCAGCTGGCCGATCTGGAAAAGCGACTGGGCTTTCGGCTGTGCCAGCGCGGGCGGGGCGGATTCGCGCTGACGCCTCAGGGGCAGAAACTGCTGGACGCGCTTGAGGATTTTCTTGCCGCCGCCGATCATTTCCAGAATGAGGCGGCCTCGATCTCGGGCGAGATGCGGGGCGTGCTGCGGCTAAGCGTGGTGGACGCGATGCTGTGCAATGCGGCATGGGATCTGTCCACGATCCTGCGCGACTTCAATGCCCGCGCCAAGGCGACCCTGATCGAGATGTCCACCGCCTCGCCCTCGGATATGGAAAGGCTGGTGGCCGAGGGCAAGCGCGACATCGTCATCGGTCCATTCTTTCGCCGCAATGCCGGGCTGAGCTATGTGCCGCTGTTTCAGGAACATCACGCGCTGTTCTGCGCGGCCACGCATCCCTTGGCGCGATCGGGGCCGGTTCAGGCCGCGACCCTGCGCCAGCACGCTTTCGTCGCGCGCGGCTACCTGCACCGCTATGATGTCGAACGGGTCGGCCATGTCGAACCGGCAGCCCTAGTCGATACGATGGAAACACAGGCGCTGCTGATCCGCTCGGGGCGATTCATTGGCTATTTGCCCAGCCATTATGCCCAGACCGTTGACGGGCTGACCCGGATCGAGACGGTCGAACCCGTCGATTATCTGTCCCCGATCCAGCTGGTCCACAGCACCGGGGCCTCGGAAAACATCCTGATCCGCAGCTTTCTCAACCGCGTGGCGGAACATCCGTTGCGGCTGGACGGACCGGCGGGGCAGGGGCCGATCCGTCCGTTTTAAGGGGGCGTTCAGCGCCCCAGATGCACCGGGCGCTGGTAATAGGGCAGATCCTCGACCCGCACACCGCGTCCGGCGCGATGCTCGGCCTGAACGTGGCGGGCGATGTCTTCAAGCGGCGCGAACCAGACATCGCCGCGATCCAGCACCTGTTCCAGCCATTTCTCCATCTGCATCCAGCGCGCCAGCCGTCCGGTCAGGAAGGGATGCAGCACCGGCATCCAGAAGCCGCCCGCCTCATAGGCGGCGTCGAACTCCTCGAAAAACGCTCGCAGCCCGTCCGAGGGGGCCCGCACCGGCATCAGGTAGCCGATCTCGGCGTAATGGGCGAAGGGGGGCCAGTCGTCATTGCCCCAATGCACCGGCATCTCGATCAGCTCGCCCGCATCGGTGCGCATGACATAGGGATTGTCATCGGCCATCAGCGAGCTTTCATACAGGAAGCCCCGCGCGATCAGCCGGTCCAGCACGGCCTGCGTGACATTATAGACCGGGGCGCGATAGCCGCGCGGCTTCTGGCCGGTCATCGCGACATGCACATCGGTTGCCTTGTCGAACCAATATTCCTGCTCGGCATCGGATTGCGCCGAGGGGTCCTCATGCAGGTAGCTGTGATGGGCGATCTCGTGGCCGCCCTGCAGGATCGTGTCCACGGCCTGCGGATATTGCTCCATCACCCAGGCGGGCATGAAGAAGGTCTGCTTCAGGCCAAGGCGGCGATAGGTTTCAACGATGCGCGGCACGCCGACGGTCGGGCCATAACGGCCCATGCTGATCGGGGATAGTCGGTCGAAGCCGTCGGTGGGCCGCGAGATATGGATCAGGCTGTCCGCATCGACATCGAAGGTGATGGCGCAGGCGCAGCGCGCGCCATTCGGCCATTGGATCTTGTTGCTGAGGATCATGGGGTTTCCTTAGTGCATCGCCGCGCCGCCATCGACGCTGTAGCATTGCCCGGTGATGAAGCTGACCTCGGGAGAGGCGAGGAAGGCCGCGACCGCCGCGATTTCGCGCGGCTGGCCGATGCGGCCCAAGGGATTGGCGGTCTCGACCGCCTGCTGTTCGGGGGTCATCTGGTCAAAGGCCAGCAGCGGCGTCTCGACCGGACCGGGGGCGACGGCATTGACCAGAATTCCGCGCGGTGCCAGTTCCCGCGCCCATGAGCGCGTCATGGTCAACGCGCCACCCTTGGTCGCGGCATAGGCCGACAGGTTCTGCCGCCCCAGATAGCCCAGTTCCGATGCAATGTTCACGATCCGCGCGCCGCGCCCCATCAGGGGCAGCACGGCTTGGGTCACAAGGAAGGGCGCGCGCAGATTGACCGCCAGCATCAGATCCAGCGCCGCCAGCGTCTGCTCGGGCAAGGGGGCCTCGATCAGCACACCGGCATTGTTGACCAGCACATCCACCCCTGCCGTCATCGCGGCAAGGCGTTCGCCCGCCGCTGCGATCTGGGCGGCGTCGGTCAGGTCCAGTTGCAGCCATTCGCCCAAGGCGGGCTGATTGCGGTCCAGCACGATCACCCGGCAGCCATCCGCCAGCAGCCTTTCGCAAATCGCCCGCCCGATGCCGCTGGCCCCGCCGGTGACCACTGCCACCCGTTTGTCATTCGCCGTCATTTCTCTGCCTTTCATGCCTTATTGATTTCGGGACGCGATCACCGGGCCGTCGCGCCCATCTGCCGGAGCAGCGTGCCGGTCCGCTGGCGGGTTTCCCAGCCCTCGGCCAGCCCGATGGGGGCGTTCGATGCGGGCAGCGGCGGCTTGCCAAGGATCAGGTCCGAGGCTCGCTCGGCCAGCATGATCGTCGGTGCGTTCAGGTTGGCGTTCGGCTCGCTGGGGAAGACCGAGGAATCGATCACCCGCAGCCCCTCAAGCCCGTGGACGCGCAATTCGCTGTCGACGACGGCCATGGCATCCTCGCCCATGCGGCAGCTTCCGCAGGGGTGATAGGTGCTTTCCATGGTCTGGCGGACAAAGGCGTCGATCTCGTCATCGGTCTGGACATCGGCACCGGGGGCAATTTCCTCGGCGCGGAACGGGTCCATGGCGGGCTGTGCGATGATCTCGCGGGTCAGGCGGACGCAGCGGCGGAAGCCCTCGCGGTCCTCCTCGCGGTCAAGATAGTTGAACAGGATCTCGGGATGGATGCGCGGATCGTCCGAAACGGCGCGGACATGGCCCCGGCTTTTGGGCTTGTTCGGCCCGGTCAGGACCATGAAGCCATGACCCTTCAACGGCTGCTTGCCGTCATAGCGCATGGCGGCGGGCAGGAAATGGAACTGGATATCGGGCCATTTCACCATCGCATCCGAGCGGATGAAGCCACCGGATTCGAAATGGTTGGAAATCCCTAAGCCCCGCTTGAACAGCATCCATTCGACGCCGATGCGCAGCTTGCTGAAAAGTCCCATCCGGCCATTCAGCGTGATCGGTTGCTTGCAGGCATATTGGATATAGATCTCGGAATGGTCCTGCAGGTTTTCGCCGACGCCGGGCAGGTCGTGGCGTATCGCGATGCCCGCCGCTTGCAGCACCTTGCCCGGCCCAATGCCTGAGCGTTGCAGCAGATGCGGCGATCCGATCGGCCCGGCCGAGACGATGACCTCGCGCCGCGCCAAAGCGATCTGGATCTTGCCATCCACCTCGAACTCGACCCCGGTCGCGCGGCCTTTTTCCAGCAGGACGCGGCGCGTCATCGCATGGGTGACGACGCGCAGGTTCGGGCGGCTCATCGCCGGTTTCAGATAGGCATTGGCCGCCGACCAGCGCACGCCGTCCTTGACGGTCATATGCATCGGGCCAAAGCCCTCTTGCATATGGCCGTTGGGGTCCTCGGTCCCGATATAGCCCGCTTCGATTCCGGCATCGACAAAGGCGCCATAAAGCGGGTTGGCCATGCGATTGCCGTTGTTGACATGCAGCGGCCCGTCATTGCCGCGATATTCGTCGCCGCCAAAGGCAAAGGTCTCGGCCTTGCGGAAATAGGGCAGGCAATGGCGATAGCCCCAGTCTCGCGCGCCAAGGCTTTCCCATTCGTCGAAATCACGCGGATGGCCGCGCATATAGACCAGCCCGTTGATCGAGGACGATCCGCCCAGCACCTTGCCGCGCGGGCAATGGATGCGGCGACCGTTCAGACCCGGTTCGGGGGCGGTCTCGTAGCGCCAGTTGTATTTGGTGCCGTTCATCGGGATCGAAAGCGCGCTTGGCATCTGGATGAAGACGCTTTTGTCGCTGCCGCCGAATTCCAGCACCAGCACCTTGTTCGCGGGGTCCTCGCTGAGCCTTGCGGCCAGAACGCAGCCTGCCGAGCCCGCGCCGACGATGATGAAATCATAGGTTTCGGCCATGGCCGGTCCTCCTCTGTTCAGATGGGAATGCGATGCCGCCGCCCGCCGCATCGGGGCGGGCGGCGGATCGGTTCAGGGTTTGCGCGGATAGCCGCCCCAGCCGCGCGGCTGCGTGATAGCCTTCGTCAGCGCGACATGAACCAGCGCCGCCGCCACGCAGGACGGGATCGAGGCACTCAGCCAGACAAAGACCGGCAAATGGTCCAGCGTCTGCGGGTTGAAGATCACCACATAGACCAGAACGCCCACCGCCAGTGCGATCAGCCCCGCCGGGTTATAGCCGCGCCAGAAACCATAGGTGTGGTCATGTCCGGGGGTGAATAGCGCGCGCATATCAAGGCGTTGGCGGCGCAGATAGAAGTAATCGGCCAGACCGATCCCCGCCAGCGCGCTGTTCAGCGCCGAGGTCCAGACGAGGAAGCGGAAGAACCCGTCATAGACGCCGGGCGTGAACAGAACCAAGCCCAGCGGGATCAGGCAGAAAATCAGGCACAGCGCCTCCCAGCGCAGGCGGCGGATCGCGTCGGTGCTGACCTGCCGCAAACCGATGACCGAGGTGTAAAGGATGTTCGCCATGCTGGTGATATTGGCGAAGGCCACGAAACCCAGCGCTATGACACCCACCGCCACGCCACCAATCTGCGCCATCCAGATCGTGGGATCGCTATTCCCCAGCGCCACGGCGGCCAGCAATCCGACGACCTCGCCCAAGGCCGCCGCCGCAAAGATGCCGATCAGGTTCGGCCAGACAGCGACACGCTCATTGCGGGTCAGCCGCGCAAGGTTGCCGATATAGGGCCACCACGACATGCCTGCGGCGATATTCACCTCGACCGCGACCATGAAATTGGCCGCGCGGCTGTCAAAGGGCGGGTCGAGCGGCGGCAGGTTCATCAGCTCGGTAAAGGACCGCTCGGACAGGATCAGCCACATCATCACGATCATCAGGATGACCAAGGCGGGCGAGACGATCATGTTAAAGAATTTGATCGAGGTTGGCCCCTTGGCCACGATGAACCATGTCAGCAGGATCGCACCCACCCCGGCAATCGTGACCGCGCCGCCCGAGGTCGCGGCCGCCGGATCGCCGCCTTCTATCAGCGCGCCAAGCCCGCTGATCGAGCGCCCGAACATCAGCCCCAGCACCGCAAGCCAGCCCATGGTCAGGACGATCACCGCCAAGACATAGACCAGCCTGCTGCCATTGCCGCCAAAGGCGCTGCGCAGAAAGACGAATTGTTCCAGCCCGTAGCGCCCGGTCGCCACGCAGGTCGCAAGCGCAGTGATGGCGACGCCGATCACGTTGCCGATGACGATGGCGGCGATCCCTTCGCGCGGGCCGACGAACAGCCCGACCGCCCCGCCGATCAGAAAAGCCCAGGTCGCGATGGCCAGCGCGGAATTGGCATAGGTGAATTCCCAGAACCCCCACAGCCGCTCTGAGGGCAGCAGCGGCAGGTCGCCGCGTTCCGCCGCAAGGCGATAGTCCCGGTCCTCGGTTGCGGCCATCAGATGCCCCCCCACGCCCAGAACCCGCCAGCCAGAACCACGACCATGGCGACCAGCGCGGTGTAATCCACCATGCCCAGCCGCCCCGCGATCCCGCCGTTCTGTTCCAATTCCTCATAGACGCGGATGCGTCTTTCGATCTCGTCGTCCCATGCTGTCGACATGGCCATACTCCCCGTTGCGAAGGTTTTTCCCTTCGATGTTCTGAGATGCGGGCACGGGACGTCCTGATCTGGCTTGGTGGCCCCGGACCGCGCGAATGCCTGCTGTCCATTGGGGCGATCCGGCCCCGGAAAGCGTCGCACCCTTGGATGAAACGGCCAGCCGATTGTTTAGAAAATATCTGTTTCATTATATTCACTTCAGGTAATTCTAATGTAATGCAGCAGAAATCCGGCCTTGGGCGCCCGTCCTTCACCGATATCGACCTGAAACTTTTGCGGATCTTTGCCGAGATCGTCCGCTGCAACGGCTTTTCCGCAGCACAGATCAGTCTGGGGATGAGCCAGGCGACGATCTCGCAGCAGATGCGGCATCTTGAGGAACGCCTCGGGCTGCGGCTATGCGAAAGGGGCCGTGCCGGGTTCTACCTGACCGAGCAGGGGCGGCAGGTGCATGGCGCGATGCTGGACCTGTTCGGCGCGATCGAAAGCTTTGGCACCGCAATCGGCGATGTGCGCGGTGAACTGACCGGACGGCTGAATTTCGGCACGGTAGATGCCATGGTGACCAACCGGGCGCTGGGGCTTGATCGCGCCATCGGCGCCTTTCACCAGTCTGCGCCCAAGGTCAGCCTTGATATCGACATCGCGCCGCCGCAGGCGTTGGCGCAAGGCCTGCTGACACGACGATACGAGGTAGCGCTTCTGCCGGTCCGCGATGCCTTGCCGGGGCTCGACTCGCGGCGCGCCTTTTCCGAGCGGCAGTTTCTTTACTGCGGCCAAAAGCACCCGCTTTTCGGGCGTCCCGACGGTGGGATCACCGATGCGGAGCTGGCCAGACAGGCCTTTGCCGGGCGGACCTATATGCCGGATGAGCGGATCTGCGGCATCGATTTCCAATGGAGCGCGCAAACCGCCCATATGGAGGGTACGCTGACCTTGCTGCTGTCGGGGGCCTTCATCGGTTTTCTGCCGGACCATTTCGCGGCAATCCCGGCGCGCGAAGGACAGTTGCGCGCGATTGCCCCTGAACGGCTGTATTTCGACGACATCTTCCACATCGCCTTCAGCCCCGGACGTCGCAACCGCACCGCCCTGCTGCTGGCCGATCTGATTGCGCGCGAATGCGATATGGCGGGCGCCTGATCACATCCGAAATCCCGAAGCAATGATCAATAATATGGGATATATCGAAGAAACTCGCGGCCGATAATCGACGTGAACCGGTACCAGCCGGCCCATGTCCCATCGGAGCGATTGATATGCACGACACCTCGTCCTCGCACGGCTATGCCAGCGGCCGCCTGAACCTGCCGTTCGTCGGCATCTCGACCTTTGGCAAGCGCCCCTATGTTGCGGATTGGTCCCAGATCGACGCCGATGTCGCCGTGCTGGGCGCGCCCTTTGATTTCGGCACCCAGTTCCGCGCGGGCGCGCGCTTTGGGCCACGGGCGCTGCGCGAGGCCTCGACGCTGTTCAGCTTTGGCCATGCCGGGGCTTACGATCACGAGGATGACTGCACCTATCTGGGCGCGGATGTGCGCATCGTGGATATCGGTGACGCCGATATCGTCCATACCGACACGGTGAAAAGCCACGCCAATATCAAGGCAGGGGTCAAGGCGATCCTTGATGCCGGGGCCTTTCCGGTTGTGATCGGCGGCGATCACTCGATCAATATTCCCTGCATCGACGCCTTCGAGGGGCAGGGCGACATCCATATCCTGCAGATCGACGCGCATCTGGATTTCGTCGACGAACGCCACGGCGTCCGCAACGGCCATGGCAACCCGATGCGCCGCGCGGCGGAAAAGTCCTATGTCACCGGGCTGACGCAGGTCGGTATCCGCAATGTCTCGTCGACTGCCAAGGAAGGTTATGAGGATGCCCGCCGCATGGGTTCGGATATTCTGTCGGTGCGGCAGATGCGGGCGCTGGGGCCAAAGGCGGTGATCGATCGTATTCCCAAGGATGCGCGGGTCTATGTCACGCTGGATATCGACGCCTTCTGCCCCTCGATCGCGCCGGGGACCGGCACGCCCTCGCATGGCGGCTTCGTCTATTACGAAGTGCTGGAGATGCTGCAGGAACTGGCCCGTCGCAACGAGGTCGTGGGCATTGATCTGGTCGAGGTCGCGCCCGATTACGACCCCACCGGCGGCACGGCCATTCTGGCCGCGCAAGTCCTGCTGAACTTCCTTGGCTTCGTTTTCCACGAACGCAGCAAGCGCTGACCACAAGGACAGCTTGAACAGACGCCCCGCCCGCCAAGCGGGCGGCGGGCATCGGCAATGTGAGGAGGCACATTCACCATGACAGCACAGGATACCCTTGCCGGCAGCCGCCCGGCCCCCGCAGCCCCCCATGAGTTGCGACGGCGTCTGAAGGTCAGCCATGTCGTCTGCCTTGCCATGGCCGATGCCTCGCCCGCGATGGCGGTGCTGCTGCTGTCGGGCGGCGTGTTTCAGGTCGGCGGCACCTTTGCCGCGGGCGCGATGCTGATCCTAAGCGTCGTCGTCATCCTGATCGCCATGTGCCTTGGGGAATTGGCCTCGACCTATCCCTCGACCGGAGGGTCCTATTCGATGGTGCGTAGCGTGTTGCCCGAGCCGCTGGCATGGATCACGCTGTTCAATTTCGTGACGCAGGGCATCGTCATCCCGGCCTCGCTGCTGCTGGGCATCCCGATCTTTCTGAAACACCTGATGCCCGGCCTGACCGTACCGAACGAGGTCATTGCCTTTGCGCTTCTGGTGATTTCGGGCGGCATCGCCATCACCAAGGTCGAGATCGGCGCAAGGGTGAATATCGCCATCCTGATCGTGCAACTGGTCGTGGTCGGGCTGATCGTGCTGGCGGCGGTGATCGCGCCCGCGCAGAACCCGGTCGACATCGTGCTGCATCCCGTCGCAATCAGCGATGGCCAGCTTGTCGCGGTGACGATTGGCATGGCGCTGGCGACGCTGGCCCCGGCCTTCAACGTGCTGAACGGCTATGACGCGGTTTGCGGTTTTGTCGAGGAACTGGTGGGCGGCGCGGCCGATATCGGCAGATCGGTGATCTATGCCGCCATTCTGGCCTCGGTCCTGATCACGGTGCCGCTGATCGCGGGCGTGATTGCCGCGCCGGATCTGACGGCCTTCCTGCAATCCGACGCGCCGATCGTCTATGCCGTCGAAAGCGCGCTTGGCCCATGGGCCAGCACGATTCTGGATATCGGCGTTATCGCCGCGCTGTTCAACGCCGCGCTGACCTTGCAGATGTATTTCGCACGCGGGGTCTTTGCCTCGGCCCGCGACGGGCTGTGGCCGCAGGCGGTCAATGCCCGGCTGGCGCAGCTGAACCGGTTCAGTTCGCCCGGATGGGCGGTCGCGGCGCTGCTGGTGCCCTCGGTCTTCCTGATCGGGATGTCCAGCCTTGACTGGCTGATCATGTTCGCGGGCACGATGATCGCCACCGTCTATTTCTTCGTCGCCGTCGCCGCCCTTTTCAGCCGCATCGCACATCCGGCGATCAAGCGCCCCTTCCGCATGCCGTTCTGGCCGCTTGCCCCGCTGATCGTGATCGCTTTCACCGGCTATGCGCTGCTGACCCAGACGCGGGATTTCCTGATCGGAGAATTGGTCCTTGCCGGGATTGCCCTGCTGGCATGGGCGCTGTCGAAGCTGTGGCGTCGCGCGGGGTAGTTCGACTACACCAGCGCGCGACCCGACTGGGCAAAGAAATGCATGTGCCCGGGGTCAAAGCGCAGCGCGATTGGTTCGCCCGGCTGCAGCGCCACATTGCCATTGAGGCGCGCCAGTATCGGGCCGACCTGCTCGACCGAGGTGTAGACATTGGTGTCCGAGCCCAGCCGCTCGACCAGCAGCACCTCGGCATCGACATCGCCGGCTCCGCGCGCGGCGATGTCCAGATGTTCGGGGCGGATGCCGACATGGCTGGCCTGCGACGGTCCGCGCAATGTCATGTTGTTCTTCAGCTGCAATCCGCCCGCGCCGGGGGTCACGTCAAGGATGTTCATCGTGGGTGAGCCGATGAAGCGCGCGACAAACAGATTGGCGGGCCGTTCGTAAAGCTCCAACGGCGTGCCGACCTGCTGGATTTCGCCCGCATTCAGAACCACGATACGGTCGGCCAGCGTCATCGCCTCGACCTGATCATGGGTCACATAGATCATCGTCGCATCCAGCCGCTGGTGCAGGCGTGCGATCTCAAGCCGCATTTCGACCCGTAGGGCGGCGTCCAGATTGGACAGGGGTTCATCGAACAGGAACGCCTTGGGGCTGCGAACGATGGCCCGGCCCATGGCGACGCGCTGCCGCTGCCCGCCGGACAGTGCCCGAGGAAGGCGATCAAGCAGCTTGTCCAGCCCCAGCGTCCGGGCCACGGCCAGGACCGGCCCGCGTCGCTGGGCCTCGGGCGTGCGGCGGATCTCCATCGAGAAGCCCATGTTCCGGCCAACTGACATATGCGGGTACAGCGCATAGCTTTGAAACACCATCGCGATGTCGCGGTCGCGGGGACGCACCTCGTTCATGATCTCGCCGTCGATGGTGAATTCGCCATCGCTGATCGGCTCCAGTCCCGCGACTTGCCGCTACAGCGTATTGGCCAGTTTCGGGATGTCGATGCGCGCATTTAGCTCGATCGACATCGCCCGAACGGCTGGTCAGCTCCGGCACGGCATTGGGGCCGGGGGAATGAACCCGCGTCACCTCGGGGCGCTCGCTCAGCCGATCGACAAAGATGTCAGCGGTGCGCTGGTGCTCGCGCATCCGGGCGGGCAAGGTGCGCAGGCCGCGATGCAGCAGTCATGCCTCGAACAGCGGCAGCGTCAGTGCGCGGATCTGGCCAATCAGCTCATCGGTCGAGACGACGACGCGCGGACCGTGTCGGAATGCTCCGAAATGTATTTCGAGGCCGAATGCAGCACCAGATCGATGCCCAGTTCCAGCGGTCGCTGGAAAACCGGCGTGGCCCAGCTGTTGTCCACGACCGTCAGCGTGCCGTGGCGCTTGGCATGTTCCGCCGTCCGACGCAGGTCCATGACCTGCATCATCATCGAATTCGGGCTTTCCAGATAGGCCAGCCGCACACCGCTGAGCAAATCGGGGTCGCTATTGAACGCGGTCATCGGGTGATAGGTGATCTCGACTCCCCAAGGCCGCAGCATCTGTTCGAACAGGCGGTAGGCATCGGGATAGACATGCTCGATACAGGCGATACGATCGCCGGGTCGGACAAGCGCAAAGATCGTCGAGGAAATCGCGACCATCCCCGAGGCAAAGCCCACCGCCGCCGCACCGTTTTCCAACCGGGCCATCATCTGTTCGAAGGCGGCGGCCGTCGGGGTCTGCACACGGGAATACAGCGTCCGGCTGCCCTGACCGGACATGCGGGCCTCGAAGGCGGCAAAATCGTCGAATGTGAACAGCGAGGACTGATAGATCGGCGGCGTCACCGAGCCTTCGGCCCCGCCATGCGTCTGCGCCAACAGGGTTTCGATGGCCAGTTCATTCATGCGACAGCTCTCCAACTCTGATCCTGGTTTCCTCGGCCACGAGGTCGATGATCTCGTTCATCAGCGCCACTGCCCGGTCTGAATGGCCGTCGCGGATCGCCTCGGCCAGCGGCAGATGCAGCCGAAGCGAAGAGGTCCCAAGCTGCGGTGCTCCGATCGGGTCGCGATAGACCGTGTGAAATGCGTGCTGCAGCTGATACACCAATTGCCGGAACAGGGGGGTCCTGCAGCATCGTGGATCGCATGATGAAAGCTGTGATCTTTGGCCGCCAGTCGTCACCCGCATCTAGCGCGTCGATCAGCACGTAGGCCCGGTGGATGATTTCCGCGCGTTGTCGGTCATTTGCCCGAAGCGCGGCCAGCCTGCAGGCCTCGGCCTCGATCGGGCGTCTGACTTGCATCGACTTGCCGGAAATGGGCACACGAAGGACCGTCCCCGCGCCCTTGTTGCGCGACACGACCCCCATGCCCTGCCATGTCTTCAAGGCCTCGCGCACGGTCGAACATGCCACGCCCAGATCGCGTGCCAGATCCAGTTCCGGGGCAGGCGCTCTCCTATGTCGGTGCCATGTTCGACGATCATCTCTGCGACCGCTTCAAGTACGGTGCGCTGCTTATCCGTGTCGGCTGTTTCGTGTGTCGATTCCATGGCCAGATCATGAAATCATGTCAGACAAAGCCAATAACGATGTCTGACATTGTTTGATGCGAAAGCGAAACCCGGCCCTTCAGATGGCTGGACGCCGGTCGGGCCTGCCCTTAGCAGGTGCCCAGCATCCAGCGCCGAGAGGTTGGCGGCGCGGCTTTCTTGCACATGTTGCAGCCGCATGTGGGCAGGTGACCGCGCTTCATCACCTTCGGCTCGGAGGAACTGGCATCCGCGCGGCTTTCGGCGCGGCGCAGGGCGCTGGACATGGTGCTGATCTGCGGGATCGAGGGCAGCACGGCGCAAATGCCGCCGCAATCGGGGCAGGGCGCGCCTTGGCGGCTGGCATCATAGCTCATCCAGTCCGAAAAGATGCCGTGGTCGGAGCAGTTGAAATCATAGACGGGCATGGCCGTTCCTTTCACATCATTCCATCAAGCAGCAGCATGCCGGGCAGCCAGCCGGTCACGATGCCGGCGACAAGCGTGGCCCATGCGGTTGCCTTTAAGATCGGGCGTCCCAGCGCCAGAAGCAGGAAGTACATGAACCACAACGCGGCCCAGATCAGCCAATTGGTCGCCAGCCAGAAGCTGCCGCCCGCCCCGATCCCGGCATAGGCCTTGAGGATCACCGGGATCAGGGTGATGGCGACGAACAGGCTGAACCAGCCCAGCCCTCGCCCGTCGACCCCGGTCACGCGGTTATGGGCAATCCAGAAATAGGTGGTGGCGAACAGCAGGGTCAGCGCGCCCGCCCGGATCGATTCAGCATCGGCAGCCGTGCCGAAGACCGACTTGATCACGACACCCGCAGCCACCAGCCCCGAGACGATGTTGATGACCACGATCTCGCGGTCTTCGATCTTGCCCAGCAGCCAAAGCCCGTTCAGAAACAGGACCGCGCCCACCCAAAGCAGCAGAAATCCAAGCATCATGGTGACTCTCCTGAAAGAGCCGCCCCCGAGAAGCCGGGGGCGGAGGTGGGGAGGGAAGGTTCAGCTGGTCTTGGCCCAGGGCGTTTCCGGGACCATGCGCTTGGGCCCGTCGCCATTCGGGCGGATGTCGAAGTCGAAAATCCCCGTCGGGATGGCCAGCGTTGCGCAGACGTTGGGAATGTCGACGATGCCGGCGATGCGCCCCTCGACCGGGGCGGTTCCAAGGATCATATAGGCCTGTTCGCCCGAATATCCGAATTTCTTGAGGTATTCGATGGCGTTAAGGCAGGCGCGACGATAGGCGACATGGGCGTCCAGATAGTATTGCTCGCCCGTATGCTCATCGACCGAGATCCCCTGGAAGATCAGGTAATCGTCGAAATGCGGGTCGATCGGCGACGGGCGGAAGATCGGGTTCTGCACGCCGTATTTGTTCATGCCGTCCTTGATGATCTCGACCTTGATCTCGATCCAGCCGGCCATTTCGATGGCACCGCAGAAGGTGATTTCGCCGTCGCCCTGGCTGAAGTGGATGTCACCCATCGAGAGACCGCCGCCCTTCACATAGACGGGGAAGTAGACCTTGGAGCCGCGCGACAGGTTCTTGATGTCGCAATTGCCGCCATGTTCGCGCGGCGGCACGGTGCGCCAGGCCTCTTTGGCGGCGGCATCGGCCGCGTTGCCCGACATCGACCCCATCAGCGAGGTGGGGCCGTAAGGCGGGTTGGCCAGCGGTGGCACGCGGGTCGGATTCGTGGCGATCAGAGCGGCCTCGCGGCGGTTCGCTTCGGCCAGCAGTTTGTGATCGGGCAGACAGCCGATCAGGCCGGGATGGATCAGCCCCGGATAGCGCACGCCCGGAATATGGCGCGAGGTGGTGTAGATGCCTTCGAAATCCCAGATCGATTTCGACGCATGGGGATAATGCTCGGTCAGAAAGCCGCCGCCGTTTTCCTTGGCAAACAGGCCGTTGAAACCCCATCTGGACTCCGGCAGCGCGCCGATATCCAGAATGTCGACGACCAGCAGATCGCCCGGCTCGGCACCCTCGAAGGCGAAGGGACCGGACAGGTAATGCACCCGCGTCAGGTCGGCATCGCGAATATCGTTGGCGCTGTCGTTGTTGCCGATCTGGCCCCCGGTCCAGTCATAGCATTCGACGCGCAGCACCTCGCCGGGCTTGAAGCTCTCGACCATCGGGATGTCGGGATGCCAGCGGTTATGCGGCTTCTGTGCGGCTTCTTCGGGTGCCCTTTTCAGATCGACTTCGAAAACGGTTCTGGACATTCTACCCTCCCTGTCCGTCGGACGGGCCAGCGCGTTGCGGGCCTACCCGGAACCAAGGTCATCGGGCCATGTAACCGCCATGCCCTTTGACCGGGCGAAGTTTGTAAAACTGTGTAAGCGTCTTGTAACCTGGGCTGTCACACCATCGACAATGGGAATTCACAGGACCAGCAATCGCTTCTAGGATCGCTGTCATCGTGTGGCCCGATCGCCCGCGACACCCGGGGGGAGGGTCATGGACAAGTCGGTTGCCGAGGCAGGTGCAGACCTGCGCGGAGGTGTTCCTTTGCCCGCCGCCCGGGCGGCCTTTCCCGGTTTCGAACCCGAAGAGCGCAGCTATCAATCCTGGGTCGCCGACGAGACCATCGAGGATTACGCCCTGCGCTATGCCCCGGTGAACCACCGCCGCTGGAACCCCTTCACCATTGCCAATACCGCGCTTGGCGGCATTTCCTTTCTGGCGCTGGAGGCCATCGGCGCGGCGCTGACCCTGTCATGGGGGGTGCATACGACGGTCATTGCGGTGCTGCTGGTCTCGGTTTTCATCTTTGTGACCAGCCTGCCCATCGCCTATCACGCCGCCCGGTCGAATGTGGACATGGACCTGCTGACGCGCGGGGCGGGCTTTGGCTATATCGGGTCGTCCATCACCTCGCTGATCTATGCGACCTACACAATCATCTTCTTTGCGCTTGAAGGCGTCATCATCGCGCAGGCGCTTTCGGTCAGCACCGGATTGCCTTTGCCGGTGGGATATCTGCTCTCGACGCTGGTGATCCTGCCCTTTGCAGTGCGGGGGATGACGGCGATTTCGCGCTTTCAGATGGTGACGCAGATCCCTTGGATCGTGCTGGGCCTGATGCCGTTCGCGGCGATCGCGATCCTGGAACCGCAAGAGATGCGCAGCTGGCTGGATGCGACCGGGCCGACGCTAGGCTGGCTGTCGCTGGGCGGGGCGATCGGCGTGCTTTGTGCGCTGACATTGCAGATCGGAGAGCAGGTCGATTACCTGCGCTTCCTGCCGCCAAAGGAAACCACCCCCGCCTTGCGCTGGTGGTCGGCCCTGATCCTGGCCGGACCGGGATGGATCCTGATCGGCGGCACCAAGGTGCTGATGGGCAGCTTTCTGGTGACGCTGGCACTTGGCGATGGCATGGCCGCGGATTTCGCGTTGGAGCCGATCGGCATGTTCTGGCAGGCCTATCAGCATCTGTTCAGCCCCGCCGTCGCGCTGGCGGTGGCGACCGTCTATATCCTGCTGGCGCAGATCAAGATCAATGTGACCAACGCCTATGCCGGGTCGCTGGCGCAGTCGAACTTCTTTCTGCGGGTGACGCGATATCATCCGGGGCGGCTGGTCTGGCTAATCTTTCACATCACGGTCAGCTGTGCGCTGATGCTGATGGGGGTCTTTTCCACGCTCGAGGCGGTTCTGGCCATCTATGCCAATCTGGCGCTGGCTTGGCTGGGGACGATCTTTGCCGATCTGGTGATCCTGAAACCGCTGGGCCGCAGCCCGAAGCGGATCGAATTCAAGCGCGCCTATCTGCCGGATTTTAACCCGGTCGGGTGCAGCGGCATCGTCGTCGGCGGGGTGATCGGCATCGGGCTTTTGCTGGGGCTGGGCGGGCCGATGCTGCAGGCCTGGGCCCCGCCGATCGCTTTTGTCGTCGCGATGCTGACCGCCTCGGCGGTGGGGATCGTCAAGGGAAAGTCGGTCTATTTCGCGCGTGAGCCGCATGATTTCGGCCCAATCGAGCGCTGCGATTGCGCCATTTGCAGCCACGGCTATGAAATCCGCGACATGGCCTATTGCACATTTTACGAGCGCCCGATCTGTTCGCTGTGTTGCAGCCTGGAACCCCATTGCCGCGATTTCTGCAAGCGCCCACGCCTTGCGCCGTCGATCCCCGTTACCCCGGACGGGCTGCGACTGCATCGGGTGTCGCCACGGATCTGGCAGCGGATCTGGCAAATCGCCGCGGTTTTCGCGGCGCTGTTGGCGGGGCTGGCCGGGTTTTATCTGGTCGCCCGACATCTTTCCTCATTGCTTGAGGACCGCCAGCTGGTGACGCATTTCTTTCTTGGCTCGGTCCCGATGCTGGCCTTGCTGGCGATCTGGGTGGTCATGGCCAATGAACGCAAGCGCCTGACCGAAGATGACCTGCTGGGCGCGCTGACCCGGCTGGGTCAGGCGCAGCGCGAACTGGCGCTGAACCAGCGCCTTGCCGCCGTGGGCGAGGTCGCCGCCACGATCAGCCATGAATTGCGCAACCCCCTTGGCACCATCACCAGCTCGGTCGAGGTGCTGTCGCGTCACCCCGGTCTTGGTCCCGAGGTTACCGAGGATGTGGACCGTATCCGGCGCAACATCCGCCGCTGTCGCCGCATCATCGACATCCTGCTGGACTTTGCCCGGCAGGGCGCAACTGAGATCGTCCCGATCGACCTGCCGGCATGGCTGAACGCCGTCGTCGCGGATCACTCGGGTCAGCGCTTTGTCAGGATGCAGATTCCGGCGGGGATGCGGTTGAAATGCGATCCCTCGCGGCTGCAATTCGCCGTCCACAACCTGATCGACAATGCCCTGCATGCCGCCGAGGCCGCTGGTCGGTCGCCCTGCATCACGCTGAGCGCGCGGCGTCGCGGCAGTGTCACCGAAATCGAGGTCGCCGATAACGGTCCGGGCATTCGTACCGATCTGCAGGCCCGGATCTTTGATCCGCTGTTCTCGACCCGCGATACCGGCGTCGGGCTGGGGCTGCCTCTGGTCCGCCGCGTGGCCCAGTTGCATGGCGGCGAGGCCTGGATCGCGCGCAGCAGTCCGGACGGCACTGCGATGTGCCTGTCGATCCGGGATAGGTCATGACCGTGACGCCGCGCCCCAAGGTGCTTATCGTCGATGATGAACGCGACTTCGCCGTCTCGACCGCGCGGGCGCTGGCGCTTGAGGGGATCACCTGCCTGATTGCCCATGACAGCGCCACGGCCCTTGCGCAATTGACGGAAAATCCGGCCATGATCGCCTTGGTCGACATTCGCATCCGCCATGAGGATGGGACCCAGTTGGCCGCGCGGCTGCGCGCAGTGCGGCCCGAGTTGCTGGTCATCATCATGACGGCCTATGCCTCGATCGACAGCGCGGTCGCGGCGATGCATGCAGGGGCGCATGATTACCTGTCCAAGCCCTTCTTCCTTGATGAGCTGATGCGGGCGCTGAACCGCTGCTTCGAGGTGCTGGCGCTGCGCGAGGACAAGGCCCGTGCGGAACAGGATCTGGCCATCCTGCGCCAGCTTGAGGCGACATCGCGCCTTGCGACAGGGCTGTCGCATGATTTCAACAATATGCTTGCCGTCATTCAGGCCAATGTCTCGGTCATTCTGGATCGGCTTGGCCCGGACCACGCGCTGGCGGCTTATGCCGACGATGCCGACCGGGCAGCCCGTGCGGCGGCCGAGCTGGTCGCGCGGCTGATCGATTTTACCCGCAGCGGCCAAGCGCTGCCCGAGCCGATCGACCTGCGCGAACCTGTCGCCACGGCCTGCCGCATGATGCAGCATACGCTTTGCGTCGATATGAGGATTGCGGTGGACCTGCCCGACGCTCCGCTTCTGGTGCCGGTCGCGCCCACGATGCTTGAAACTGCGGTGGTGAATCTGCTGATCAATGCACGCGACGCGACCGAAGGCCGGGGGCGGGTCATCGTCACGCTGTCCTTGCTGCGTCAGGGCGGCAATTACGCCCGGCTGGTCGTTCAGGACGACGGTCCGGGCCTGTCCGCAGAGGTTGAGGCGAAGTCGCTGCATCCCTTCTTTACCACCAAGCCCAAGGGCACGGGGCTGGGCCTGCCGATGATCCAGCAACTGGCGCTGGCGGCTGGCGGCGCGTTTCGGATCGGAACCGCACCCGAGGGCGGGGCGCGCGCGGTGCTGGATCTGCCGGCAACCACTCAGCCGGACGGCGAGAACATGTAACCCGCCCCGCGAATGGTGCGGATCACGCGATGCTCCGGTCCGGTATCCCCGATCTTGCGGCGGATCTTGCCGATCATCACGTCGATCGAACGGTCAAAGGGCGACCAGTCTCGATTGGCCGCAAAATCAAGCAGTTGATCGCGGCTGAGGACCCGACCCGGTCGTTGCGCTAGGGCACTGAGCAGGTTGAATTCCTGTGTCGTCAGCGACTGGACCCGACCCGTCGCGTCACGCAGCATGCGCGATTCAAAATCCAGCGACCATCCGTCGAAATGGGCCATGCGCGGATGATCCGGGCGGGGCGGGGCTGCAGGTTCGGCAGGCAGGCGGCGCAGGATCGCCCGCACCCGCGCCAGCAATTCGCGCGGCTCGAACGGCTTCACCAGAAAATCGTCGGCCCCGATCTCCAGCCCGACAATGCGATCAATGGCCTCCTGCCGTCCCGACAGGAACAACAGCCCGCCCTTGTGTTGCCCCCTGATCTCGCGCGCAAGGGCATAGCCGTCATCGCGACCGGGCAGCCCGACATCCATCACCACCAGATCGAACCGCATCTGCGCCAGAAGCTGACGCAGCCCTGCGCCGTCATGGCACATGTCGACCTGATAGCCTTCCTCGCCGAAATACCGCCCCAGAAAGGCGCAAAGGCTGGGGTCGTCCTCGACAAACAGGATCCGTTGCTTCGTGGAATCGGTCCGCAATGTCGCTTGGGTCATGCCTCCTCCTTGCCAGCAGGGCGGCAACCATGCTGACCGAAGATTAACCAACCGTCGAGGCGTCGAATAGCCGACTGAACTGGATTTGCGATGATGATGCGGTTGCCAAGCGCAAAGCCGCAGAGTCACGGTTTCCGAAACCCTCCAGACCGCAGCACCGCGAAATGCCGCCCGACATGAGTCGTTACAGGTCGAAATCCGTGCCGGACAGGTTGATCGACTTGCCGATCTGAATGGTGAAATCGGCGCGGCCGTCGCCGTCCACATCGCCATAGACGAAGGTGGCGTCGGCGGTGCGGACCCAGCGCAGCTCCCCGGCATCGCCGCTGAACTTGTCACTGCCGATCAGGGTGAAGGCCTGATCGCCCCGCGTGGCGATATCGGCATCGATGGCCGAAAGATCGATCCGGTCATTCTGCGCCGAGCTGAAATCGACGATCAGGTCGAGCCCGGCAGCAAGAACGGTGGATTCCGCCGTGCTGTAGAAAACGAAGACATCCGCGCCGGCACCACCGACCAGCGTATCGGCACCGGTCCCGCCGATCAGCGTGTCGTTATCCGCGCCACCCTCCAGCAGATCCTGACCGGTGCCGCCGATCAGCCGGTCGGCCCCCGCCTCTCCGTAAAGTTTATCATTGCCGCTTCCGCCGTTCAGGGTATCGGCGCCGATACCACCGCCCAGCCAGTCGTGACCCGTGCCGCCAAACAGCGAGTCATTACCGGCCTCTCCGTAAAGCAGATCGTTTCCATCACCGCCGTCGAGGGAATCGTTCCCCTCTCCGCCACTTAGCTTGTCGGCTGCATCGCCGCCGGACAGCAGGTCGTTGCCGGCTTCGCCATAAATGGTGTCCGCACCCGCGCCGCCATAGGCGCGGTCGTTGCCGATACCCGAATAAATGGTGTCATTGCCGGCCTCGCCCCAAAGTTGATCCGCGCCCGCACCGCCATAAAGGGCGTCGTGCCCTTGACCGCCCTTGAGGGTGTCCGCGCCGACATTTCCGTACAGCAGGTCGTTGTCGTCGCCACCATAAAGCTTGTTGTTGCCGCCCTCTCCCAGAAGCGTATCCGCCCCGGCACCGCCAAACAGGACGTCATTGCCCGCGCCTCCGAACAGCTTGTCGTTCCCGGCGCCGCCGTTCAGCGTGTCGTGACCGTCGTAGCCCGCCAGCGTCTCATTGCTGGCGCTGCCGGTGACGGCGTCGTTTCCGCCCAGAAGCAGGCGGCTGAAGGCCAGATCGTTGAACGACTTGAAGGCCTGAGCAAGCCCGGCTGCCGAAACCGACAGCGCAGTGGCCTCGAACACGGTGACGCCCGCCGAGACAATGCGCAGCGAGGTGATCGTTCCCGACTTCAGCGCCCCGATACCCGTCCCGCTATAGCTGAGTTTCGTCCCGCCAAGCACCGCATAGTCGGATGCGCTGTCAAACAGCCGCAACGAGGTCGTCTGCTGCGAGGTTTTCGCGTAGTCCAGCCTATTCGACCACGCGATCGAGGTCATGTCCCGGGCGAATCCGGCTTTCGCGTTAATGATGAATTTCGCCATGACAAAGACATACTCTAAAACTGCAGGTTGCGGGCAAGATGGAGGCCGCAGCGCCTGAGTTCAAGACAAACCCGCCCCTCGGTGGCCGGTCCCGGTCAGTTGTGATGATCTGCCATGGTCGATGCCCATTCCTTGGCCTGCTGAAGGGTCAAGGGGGGCGCGTAAAGATAGCCCTGGGCATAGTCGCAACCGATCCGGCGCAGGAACTCGGCCTGCTGCTCGGTTTCGACCCCTTCCGAGATGACTTCCAGTCCCAGCGCCTTGCCCATCGCCACCGCCCATTCGATGATCTGTTCGCCCTTTGCCGTGCCCGACAGCTCGCCCAGAAGGCTGCGGTCAAGCTTCAGCCGGTCGAAATCGAACTTGCCCAGTGCCGCGAGATTGCTGAAACCCGCGCCAAAATCATCCATGGCAATCGCGACGCCCAGTTCCCGCAGGGAGCGGATGCAGGTGGCGGCCTCATCCTGCAGGCATTTGCTTTCGGTGATTTCCAGTTCAAGGCGATGGGCGGGGAAACCGCGCTGTGCCAAAATCCGCGCAATGCGGTCGGCAAAGCCGGAATGGCGCAATTGAATGACCGAGACATTGACCGACACGCGCACCGGCGTGGGAGAGTCGATGGTCGCAAGGTCGGACAGCGCCTTGTCCAGCAGCCACATGCCGATTTCGTCGATCAGGCCATGTTCCTCGGCGATGGGGACGAATCTGTCGGGCTCGACCTCGCCCAGCACCGGGCTGTACCATCGGGCCAGCGCCTCGAAACCGGCAAGGGTCCCGTCGGATAACCGGATCTGGGGCTGATAGCGGATGAGCAATTGATCCTTGCGCAGCGCCTCGGCCAGCGCCGAGATGAGGTGCCGATCGTCCGGGGACGGCAGCACAGGACCGCCCGTTGCGGTCTTGTCCATATCGTCCATGCCGAACACCTCCATCGCTACCCCGCAAGTAAGGGCGGAATTGGCAGGAAAAGCAATAAGCAGAAGTGTCGCAGGCACTTAGCCACGGATACGTGACGCCAACCGGTCACGGCGCGTTTTCTGCGCGTAGAGCATCCGGTCGGCGCTGGCCAGCAGCTCGGTCTGGTTCCAGGACGACTCGCTGGCCAGCGCGATGCCCAGACTGATGCCCACGACAACCTCTTCGCCGTGATCGCCGACGGCAATCGGTTGCCGGACGGCCTCGATCAAGCGGCGGGCCATCTGCTCGGCATCGCTGCGGTCGTTGCAGACCATCAGCACGGCGAATTCGTCCCCGGCCCAGCGGGCAACGATATCCTCGGTCCGCACGCAATCGCTTAATCGTGAGGCAATGACCTTGAGCACCACATCGCCTGTCGCATGGCCGTAGGCGTCGTTGATCGGCTTGAACAGGTCCAGATCACCGAACAGCAGCGCCAGATCGCATTTCTGTTCGGACAGCAGCACCTGACATCGCTTGTTGAAACCGGCCCGGTTGAGCAGACCGGTCAGCGGGTCGGTCTCGGCCTCTCCGATCAGGGCCAGTTGGCGGGCATAGGCATCCGAGGCGTCCTGAAAGACGATTACGCCGCCGATCATCTCCCCCTCCGTATCCCGGACCAGCGAGGCGGATCTTGTCACCGGCAACAGCGCGCCCGCTTTCGTGCGCAGCATCGTCTGGGGCTCGTCGGCGCGAAGGCCGCCATTCTGCGAGGGATCGAACAACCCTTCATTCATCGGCATCCCGTCGGCGGAAAACAACGGAAAGACCTCATCCAGATCCTGACCGCAGCCGCTGTCGGCCAGCCATTCGGTGATCCGCTGCGCCGAGGGGTTCATCCACGACACGCGATTGCCCCTGTCGGTCGCGATGACGCCGTCGCCCACCGCATCGAACGTGGCCTGAAGGATCTGCCTTTGGCGATGCACCTCTCTCAGTGCGCTGACAAGGCGGTTCTTGTTCTGATGCAGTTCCAGGAAAATCAAAACCTTGGAAATCAGGATCGTCTCATTGAC
This sequence comes from Paracoccus sp. PAR01, assembly GCF_014851995.1. NCBI lineage: Bacteria > Pseudomonadati > Pseudomonadota > Alphaproteobacteria > Rhodobacterales > Paracoccaceae > Paracoccus > Paracoccus sp. PAR01. The sequence continues at coordinate 182,192 of NZ_JACVAW010000006.1, read as the reverse complement.
GGGCTTGGGGATAAAATCGATGGCCCCCGACATATAGCCATGGATCTGGTTGATCTCATCCGCGTTCGAGGCCGTCAGGAAGACGATGGGCGTCTCGGCCGAAAGCGGGTTGTCCTTGAGGTAGCTCGCGACCTCAAAGCCGTCCATCTCGGGCATCTGCACGTCCAGAAGGATCAACGCGAATTGCATATCAAGCGCCAGCGACAGCGCCTCGTTGCCGGAATGCGCCACGACAAGGTCAGCACCGACATCGCGCAGCAGGATCTTCATCGCCAGCAGATTTGACGGGATGTCGTCCACAATAAGGATTCTGGGCCGTTCGTCGGCTTTCCCGAGTTCTTCAAGCGAAATGTCCGTCATTGGTCGCCACCCTTTTCGATCAGGCCATCACCCATGCTGATTTGGCTGCGGGCTGGCTGCAGCGGGCGATAGATCAGGTTGCACCCCGGCTCTTTGCAATAGGCCGCTCCGGTGCTGATCGGTGTCTCTCTGCTGCCGAGGCACAGAAATCCACCACGAAACATGGAATCTTGAAACAGGTCAAAAACCCGACGCTGAAGCTCGGGGCCGAAATAGATCAGCACGTTCCGGCAAAAGATCAGATTTGCCTCACAGAACACGCCATCTGTCGCCAGATTGTGCTGGATGAATGTGACATTCTTCAAAAGCTGCGGGTCAAAGCGATACCTGTCGCCGGACCTGATCGTATAGGACGACAGCGAGCCCGACCCGCCGCCTTGCGCATAGCGTCGCTCGATCGCGGCCAGTTGCTTTTCATCGATCTCTGCGCCGTCCCTTGCCGCGCTCAGGCAACTGGTCGAAATGTCGCTGGCGAAAATTCGGCTGCGTGAATACAGACCGGCCTCATTCAGCAGGATCGCCAGCGAATAGACCTCTTGGCCCGCGGCGCAGCCCGCATGCCAGATGGTGATGTTCGAGAAGCTTCGCAGATGCGGAAAGACGTGCTCCTTGACCTCGGCGAAGGTCTCGGGCTCGCGAAAGTAATCGCTCACCGGAACGGTGATGTTTTCAACGATGAAATCGATCCGGGTCGGGTTGTCCAGAACCCAATCGGTCAGGGCGTCAATGCCCGGCAGCTGTAGATTTGCGCAAAGGTTGCGCAGCCGCTTTTCAAGCGAGCTGGACCGATACCCGCGGAAGTCGCAGCCATATCTCTCGAATAGATTTCGAGTGAACGTCGCGACTTCATCCTCCATGCGGAAGGCTCTCGCTGATCATCGAAAGCAGCTTGGGCACATCGACGGGCTTGGTCATGTAATCCGTCGCGCCGGCGGCAAGGCACCTTTCGCGGTCCTCCTTCATCGCCTTGGCGGTCAGGGCGATGATCGGCAGGTCCGACCACGCGCCGCCGCGTTTGCGGATTTCGGTCATCGCCTCGTAGCCGTCCATGTTCGGCATCATCATGTCCATCAGGACGATCTGGATGTCGGGATGGGCTTCAAGTTCGCTCAGCGCCTTGAACCCGTCCTGCGCCAGAACGACATTCATGCCCTTGCCGCGCAGGATCTTGGCCAGCGCATAGATGTTTCGCATGTCGTCATCGACCAGAAGCAGCTTGCCGTTCAGCCCGGTATCCTGTGGCGGGTGCTGCCCGTTCATCTTCGGCTGCTTGGCGGCGGGCGCGGTCTGCGGTTGGGGAGCGTGCTGCAGGAACTGTTCGACCTCTTCCAGCAGGCGTTTTTGCGAATATTCGCCCTTCAGGATGATGCTGTCGGTATAGGCGCGCAGGTCCATGATCTCGTCCGGGGTCAGGTCGCGGGCCGAGTAGATGATGACCGGGGGCGTGTCGCCAAGCTCTGATATCTGCTTCAGCAGCTCAAAGCCGCAAAGGTCCGGCAGGCCGATGTCCAGAATGAGGCAGCCGAACTTGCGCGTGGCCAGCATGCTCAGGGCGGTTTCACCATTCATCGCCGAGACCGAGTCGATACTCGCGCGGGTCAGAAGCTGCGAAATCGCAAGCTGCGTGCCGGGATCGTCCTCGATGACCAGCACCGTCCGCTGACCAGGCGAGGGGGCGATCGGCGCGGCACCATTCTGTTTTCGCATAACGGGAGGCGCGGGGCGCGGCGGCTCCGGCGTGTCGCCTTGGTCCTCCTCGGGTGCCAGCGGCAGCGACAGCCTGAAGGTCGAGCCCTTGCCCTCGGCGCTTTCGACGGACAGGTCGCCCTGCTGCAACTGGGCGAGCTGCCTTGAGATCGCCAGACCAAGCCCGGTCCCGCCGAATTGCCTGCGGGTGCTGCCATCGACCTGCTCGAAGGGGCGGAAGATCGTCTCAAGCTTGTCGTCCGGAATGCCGATGCCGCTGTCGGTGACTGAAATTTCCAGCACCTGTCCACCCTCGGCGAGTTGCAGCGACACGTGGACGCGGCCCTCGGCGGTGAACTTGATCGCGTTGCCGATCAGGTTATTGGCGATCTGCTCCAGCTGGCCGCCATCCGCCCAGATATGGTCGGGCAGGGCGGGATCGCGTTCCAGCACGAATTCCAGCCCCTTCTGTTCGGCAAGCGGGCGGAAGGTGCGCTCGATGGTGTGGCACAGGGCGATTAGCGAGACCCGCTCGCGATGCGCTTCCAGCTTGCCGGCCTCGATCTTGGACAGGTCGAGGATGTCGTTGATCAGACGCAGCAGGCTGACGCCGCTGGCATGGATCACCCCAGCTGCCTCGACCTGATCGCTGTCCAGATTGCCCTGACCGTTCTCGGCCAGATCTTGCGCCAGGATCAGCATGCTGTTCAGCGGCGTGCGCAATTCATGCGACATATTGGCCAGGAAGCGCGACTTGTACTGGTTGGCGCGCTCAAGTTCTTCGGCGCGAGAGATGGCTTCCTGACGGGACTCGACCAGTTTTTCGCCTTGCAGGGCCAGTTGCTTGCTGCGGCGCTCAAGTTCATCATTGGTGGCCTGCAAGGTTTCCTGCTGGGCGCGCAGCTCTTCCTCGGCGGCTTGCAGTTCTTCGGTCTGCCGCTGGCTTTGTTCCAGCAGTTCCCGCGTGCGCAGAACCCGCCGCAGGTTTTCCAGCGGCAGCGCGACCACGGCGGGGGCATCCTCGACAATGCGCTGTCCGACCTCATCCAGCTTGTCGAAGGTCGCGAACTCCATCACGCCGATCAGCTGGTCCTGCACCACGACCGGGACGACCAGCACCAGTTCCGGCGTTCCCTCGCCCGAGCCCGAGTGGATCTTGACGTAATTGTCGGGCACCGGGGTCAGCACGATGGTCTTGCGTTCCAGCGCCGCCTGCCCGACGAGGCCCTCGCCCAGCATGTAGCGCGTGGCGACGTGGCGCCGTTCCTTGTAGCCATAGCTGGCATAAAGGTTCAGCGACCGGCTTTGTTCGTCATAGGCAAAGAACACGCCGACCCCTGCCTTGATCTGCGGGGCAAGCGTCCGCAGCGCGGCATCCGAAAAGTCGATCAGCGTCTTTTGCTGCTGGATGGTCTGGGACAACTCGGTCAGCAACCGCCGGACCTGCAGATCCACACTGCGCTCCACTGCGAGGTTCCTGAAGATCAGCAGCGACCGGCTCATGGCGCCGATTTCATCGGGTCGTTCCTGAAACGGCACGGTCGCGCTGCGGTCGTCATTGGCCAGCCGCTCCATGGTTGTGGCCAGCCGCTTCAGCGGGGAACCGATGCGATGATAAAGCAACGCATAGGCCAGAAGGGCGGCAATGCAGACAAAGATGGCCGACATGACGGTCGCGTTGCGCATCCGGTCGATCAGGGCGTTACGCTGGGCGCGCGCCTCGTCCAGTTCGTCCTCGACCAGCCCGGACAGGCGGTCAAAGGATTCCCGCGGGAAACTGTCCACCAGATCGGTGGCATTGGTCGTCAGGTAATGCGCCAGCGCCTGTGCGCGGGCCGCCGGGGTCACCGTCCCCTCGATGCGCGTCAGCAAGGGCAATGCGCGCTGGTTCATCCATTGGGTGGCGGCGACCTGAATGGCGACCGCATCCGCCACCGCCTGCGCGTCAAGGCCGGGCAGCCGCAGCAGGTTCTCGATGGCGGTCAGGGTGTCCTTGTGGGCCTGTTCGAATTTTTTGCGCGATTCTTCGGTGCCTCGGGACAGCGTGTCGACCAGCGCCAGTTCGCGGGCCAGAATCGACCGCTCGACCGCCTCGATCGAGGTCAGGCTGGCGGTCAGGTCACGGACGTGGTTCTGGGTCGATGACAATTCCTTGGTGCCCCAATAGGCAACCGAACTGACCGCGACCACCACCAGCAGAAAGCTGAGCATGACCGCGCCAAGTTGCGAGCCAAGAGAAAAGCTGATCGAACGTTGGGCCAAGGCTTCGCTCCAAACTGCAGAAATCGAATGATTTTATGATCAATTGTTCCGTGTTTCCAACCACCATATATCGCCTGCAGGCTTAGTCGAAAAGGTGACAGGCACCTGTCACGCATCTGCCGCACTGCAGCGATGCAGATGCGCAAGCCTGAAAATTCGATCTGGAACCGACAATCGGTAGTGGTAAGGGGTGGCGCTTACTCTTGCGCTGACCCTTTTTGCACCGTTCAATGACTGCAATCGAAGGGTGAACTTGCCCTTTATGCCACAATCATATCATGCTTTGTCCTAGGAAAGGGCAGGCTCCCGCCCTCACCCCCGTCAAGGTTACGAATGGAATTTTAGGAAGTACGATGATCGCTGGATGTGACCGCAAAATCGATCAAGGCTTGCTGTCTTGTGATGCTCTTGCAACCATTAGGAAATTCGGACTTCTTCTGTGCTTGTGCCTTGCAACCGCGATGACGGCGGGTTGCGCCGTGGACGCGCAGAACTTCGGCCTGACCCGTGCCCAGATCGATGAGCGCACGCCCTTCGTCGCCGTGTCCGCCAGCCAGGCCTGGGTCAATGCGCCGGACATTCGCAGCGTGTTCCAGCGTCATCTGGGGATCGAGGCCGAACAAAAGATCGGTCTGGTGAACAACACCACGGTTCCCGGCGACAACATGATCCTGCTGCGGACGCGAACCGGCTCGGCCGGTCTTGGCCGGCTGCGGTTCGAGGATCTGGTCGCCCGGTTTGGCGGTCTGCCCCAGCCCTTCACCAATCTGAGTTCCGGCGACCTGCTGCAGGCCGAAGACGAGGCTGGCAGCTATTTCTGGGCGGGGCAGATGGTCGGCGGCAGCACCAATTGCATTCTGGGCATCCGGCGGCTGGACAGTGGCATGCGCCAGCTGCCCGGCGGTGCAGGTATTATGGACATAATCGTGCGCAATTGCGTCAACGGCAGCCAGCAGGACGCGCTGGCACCGCTGCTGGCGGCCAGCACGGGCGTCAGCGCCGCCGTTCGCGCGCCGGATGGTTCCAGCCGCATGTTGTCACCTTTGGCGGCGCCGTCCGGGAATTTGAGCCCGTGACGGCACGTTCAGGAAGTATTGCGAGTAAGCAAATGCCTTTGCGAATTGTTCTTTTGGCGCTTTGGGTCGCGACGCTGATCCCCGTCTTCATCCTCAGCTCGGCCCCGGTTTCGAACATGGCGCAGGGCATGTTGGGCATCGTCGCCGTTCTGATGGTGATGCTGCTCAAGCCTTTTACCTCGAATATCGTGGCGCGGACGGCCTTTGTCGCGGTCGCCAGCGTCGTGGTGCTGCGCTACTGGTTCTGGCGCGTCACCGCGACATTGCCCGAGCCGGGACTGAACGCCTCGTTCGTATTTGCCGTGCTGCTGCTGATCGTCGAGACCTATTCGATCCTCGTCTTTTTCCTTGGTGGCTTCATCACCGCCGATCCGCTGGAACGGGGACTGCCGCCCAAGGTCGAGCTGGACCAATTGCCCACGGTCGACATCCTTGTGCCGTCCTATAACGAGCCGACCGAGATGCTCAGCATCACGCTGTCGGCGGCCAAGAACATGGTCTACCCGGCCTCGCGTCGGCGGGTGGTTCTGTGCGATGATGGCGGGACGGATCAGCGCTGCAATTCCCCGGACCCGGAACTGGCAGCCCGCTCGCGCGCGCGCCGGGCCGAGTTGCAGGCGCTTTGCGCCGAGCTGGGCGTGATCTATTCCACCCGCGCCAGAAACGAACACGCGAAAGCCGGCAACATGAGTGCGGCGCTTGAGCGGCTGGACGGCGATCTGGTCGTGGTCTTTGACGCCGACCACGTGCCCTCGCGCGATTTTCTGGCCCGTACCGTCGGCTATTTCGCGCAGGACCCCAAGCTGTTCCTGGTGCAGACGCCGCACCATTTCATCAACCCCGATCCGATCCAGCGCAACCTTGGCCTGAAATCCCCGCCCGAGAACGAGATGTTCTATGGCATGATCCACCGCGGGCTGGATCGCTGGGGCGGCGCGTTCTTTTGCGGCTCGGCGGCGGTGCTTCGCCGCAAGGCATTGGACAGCGTTGGCGGCTTTGCCGGGGAAACCATCACCGAGGATGCCGAAACCGCGCTGGAAATCCATTCGCGCGGCTGGCGCAGCCTGTATATCGACCGCGCCATGATCGCGGGGCTTCAGCCCGAGACCTTCGTGTCCTTCATCCAGCAACGCGGCCGCTGGGCCTCGGGCATGGTCCAGATGCTGATGCTGAAGAACCCGCTGTTCCGGCCGGGCCTGAAGCCGCTGCAACGGCTGTGCTATATCAACTCGATGTCCTTCTGGTTCTTCCCGCTGATCCGGCTGGTCTATATCATCGCGCCGCTGACCTACCTGTTCTTCGGCGTCGAGATCGTCGTCACCACCTTCCAGGAAGCGATGGCCTATGTGCTCAGCTACATGGCTGTGGTCCTGATGGTGCAGAACGGGATATTCGCGCGCTACCGATGGCCGCTTATCTCGGAGATCTATGAGGTCGCGCAGGCCCCCTATCTGGCAACCTCGATCTTTCGGACCATCCTTCGCCCGCGCGCTGCCAAGTTCAACGTGACCGCCAAGGACGAGACGCTGGCCGAGAATTACATCTCGCCGATCTACAAGCCGTTGCTGGGACTGTTCGGCCTGACGCTGGCGGGCGTCATCGCGCTGGTCGTGCGCTGGATCGCCTTTCCCGGCGACCGCAGCGTGCTGTCCGTCGTCGGGGTCTGGGCGGTGATCAACCTGCTGCTGGTGTCGCTGTCGCTGCGCGCCGTATCGGAAAAGCAGCAACGCCGCGCCGCGCCGCGTGTCGCGATCGACGTGCCCGCCACGATCAGCTGGGCCAATTCGGGTCCGTTCCCGCTGAAGGCGACGGTGCTGGACGTGTCGACCAGCGGCGCCCAGTTGCGGGTGGACCAGCCGCCTTCCGGCAAGGACGCGCGCATGGTCCGCGTCGGGGATGAGATCAGTTTCCGCCCGCGCTTCGACAATGCCCCGCATCTTGAACAGAACGTGCGGGCGGTGGTCCTTGGCATCAAGAACGGCGCGAACAATGCCAATCTGCTGGGTGTCCGGTTCCTGCCCGACCAACCGATCGTCGTGCGCGAGGTGGTGGCCCAACTGATCTTCGGCAACAGCGAAACTTGGTTAATGCAGCGCGAGGCCAACCGCGAGGGCAAGGGGTTGCTGGCTGGGCTTGCCTATATCATCGGGCTGATGGTGACCTCGATCCCCAAGACGATTTCGGACTTCATGCGCGAACCGGCGCGGCGGCGCAGGAATGCCCGGATGCAGCATCAGGGCCAGAAGCCCGCGCATCTCATGGCTTTCGGCGCGGATTTCGACACGGACGAACATCGCAGCGAGGCCATGCCCCAACCCATCGACGCCTTCATCGGGATGGAGGGCAAACGATGACGCCGCGCGCCAGACTGTCCCCGGGTGGGGTCGCCTTGATGCTCAGCCTGCTTGCCTCGACCGCTTTCGCGCAAGCCGTGCCCGAAATCCAGATCGCGCCACCCGAGGCTGTCGAAACCGCCCCGGTGGAGCAGCCGGAATCGGTGCCGGTGCCGATCCCGGCACAGCGCGACGCCACCGCGCCCCTGAGCGAAGCGCCTGATCGCAAGCTGCTGCTGACGCTGCGACCGCCGCCCTCATTGCCGCATAGCGTCGTCATGGGCACCAGCCTGCCGGAACCGGGCGTGGTGCGGCTGACCGGCGAAACCGCGACCAGCGAGTTTGTCCTGTGGCTGCCCGATGGTGTGCCGCTGCCCCCTGAACTGGTGCTTAGCGTCCGGTCATCCATCAACGTTCTGGCCGATACCGCCGGAATGCAGGTCACGATCAACGGCGCTACTCCGGTCGAGCTGCCGCTGAACAAGTTCGACGGTTTCGGCACGTTGCGGGTTCCTGCGCCGGACCTCGTGCCCGGACCGAACCGGATAGCCCTGTCCTTGCGGCAGCCCCACCGGATCTTTTGCGGTCCGGATGCCAGCTTTGACGTCTGGACCGAGGTCGAGTTGACCCGCAGCGGCGCGGAATATCCGGTCGATGCGCTGGTGCCGAATGCCGACCTGTTTTCACTGGCCGTCGGCAACCAGATCAGCGCCGGGCGTCCCGTGAACCTGCTGGCCGATCCGGGGATCGAGCCTGCGGCCTTGCGCGGGCTGGCCACCGCATTGGGCGGGGCCATGCAGGGGCAAGGGCAGGTCAATATCCAGTCCTTCTATATGCCCACCGCGCGAAACAGCGCGACGGTCGCCTTGATCCCTTCGGATCGATCCCTTGTCAGCTATCGTCAGGATGCGAATGGCGCGCCGGTGCTGCAGGTCGAATCCGCCAATGGCACGCTGCCGGATCTGGGCGGGGTGCTTTTGCCCGACACCATGCCGCAGGCGGCACCCCCTCCGATGCTGACGCCGGGGCAGACCAGCAGTCTGGCCGATCTGGGCGGAACCGATCTGATCGGCAACACCCATTATTATCGCCACGATTTCCGCTTCCGCCTGCCTTCGGACTGGCTTCTGCTTGCCAATCAAAAGGCCCATCTGGACTTGCAATACGGCTTTGCCGACGACCTGCCGAAAGGCGCGATGCTGCTGGTCAAGGTCAATGACGAAACCATCCGGCTGCTGCCTTTGGATCGGAACGGTGGCCGGATCGTCGATCCCCTGACCATTCCCTTTGGCGCGCGTCTGCTTAATCCGGGGCAGAACACGCTGAGCTTCGAGATGATGGTGCCGGGCGATCCCGCTGACGCGGCCTGCGCGCCGCGCCGCACCGATATGCTGGTGGTGACCAAGGAAACCACGATCGAAGTGCCGAAATCGCCGGCGATGCAGCTTTCGGGCATCACCAGCCCGCTTTCCACGCTGACGCCTGTGGGTATCACCGTCGATCCGCAGGCGATTGACGCCAAGCCTCTGGATCTTTTCGCGACGCAACTGGCGGCGGGGCTGACGCCAAGCGACCAGCCGGATGATCAGGTCAGCCTGAGTCTGGTCGATATTGCCGGATTGCGGCCTTCGGATGCAGGTATCCCGACGCGGGTCCTGCAAGAGGCCCTGTTCCCGGTCGAGATCGCGCCCGTGGCCAAGGCCGCGCCTGTGCCCGCAGCGCCTCAGTTCCGGCTGAGCGAGGAAAGCGAGGCCGCGCCCGATGCCGAACCAACCGAGGCCAAGGAGAATGCCAAGGAGCCCGCGTGGTCCTTTGGCGGCTGGCTGTCGGGCATGCGGGAACGGGTCCGAAATTCGGCCTTCATGACCTCGGATCAAGATCTGGGCGATTGGCTGCAGGGCCGCAAGGGCGACGCGCTGCTGATGTCAGGCCATGCCGACCAGCCTGAAGCGCTGCGGCTGATCGTCGGACCGGATGCCCAGGCGAATGCCATTGGTCCCGCCCTGAACAAGCTGCGCACCGGATCGCTGGGCGAGGGCAAGGCGGTACTGCTGTCCAATGACGGAACCTATCAGGTCTGGGCCTCGGCGCAGCTTCCCCGCATGCGCGAGGCGGTCACGCCCCTGAACCTGCTGCCGGTTCTGGGCAATTACGCCTCGTGGTCGCCCTTCATCTTTACGCTCGGTCTGCTGGTGCTTGGCCTGATTTCGATCATTCCGGCGCTGCTGATCGTCGTTCTTTTCCGCAAGCGGAGACTGCGCTGATGGACCGCCGAGCCTTTCTTACCAGTGCGGTCGCATCGACATCCCTGCTGCTGGGCGGCAATCGCGCATGGGGGGACACGGCCACGGGCTATTTCGACCCCGAGCATCCGCTGCAGGAATCCTGGCGCATGTGGAAATCCCTGTGCCTTGATAATGCCGGGCGGGTCATCGACGGATTTCAGAACTCTGCCAGCCATTCCGAGGGGCAGGGCTATGGCCTGACGCTGGCCGCGATGTTCGACGACCGCGCCGCCTTTGACTCGATCATGGCATGGAGCGATGCCAATCTGGCGGTGCGCGACGACGCGCTGATGGCCTGGCGTTGGCAGCCCGATGCCGATCCCCCGATCCAGGACCGCAACAATGCGACGGATGGGGACCTGTTCTATGCCTGGGGGCTGATCCTTGCCGGCGCGCGTCAGGACCGCCCCGACCTGATCGCCCGCGCTGGCCAGATCGCGGCGGATATCGTCCGGCTTTGCTCGGCCCCACATCCTGACGGCAGCGGCAGGCCGATCATGCTGCCCGCCGCCATGGGTTTCCGCAGCCCCGAACAACTGGTCGTCAATCCATCCTATTACATGCCGCGCGCCATGCGGGAACTGGCCGCGGCGACTGGCATTGCCGGTCTGGCCACAATGGCCGCGACCGGCGAAGAGCTGATCGAAACGCTGGCACAGACCGGATTGGTGCCCGATTGGGTCGCGCTGACGCCGCAGGGGCCGACGACGCCCCCGGAAAACTTCTCAAGCAATTCCGGCTATGAGGCGATCCGCGTGCCGCTGATGGCGCTGTGGTCGGGCAATGCGCAGTCGCGGGCCGTCCGGAACTTTGCCGAGGCCACTTCGGCCGCGTGGAAGACCGACAGCCCGGCCGTGGTCTTTGACCCCATCACCCGCGAGGCGCTGGAACGCAGCAGCCATGCAGGTTATCGTGCGGTCGCGGCCCTCAGCAGTTGCGCGGCATCTGGCGGCGTCGGCTCGGTCATGCCGCGCTTTACGAGCGAACAACCCTACTACCCGGCGACCTTGCACCTGATGGCGCTGGTTGCCCAAGCCACCCAGTTTCCCCAATGCGTGCCCCTATGATCCGTTCGACCATCTTTGCAGCCATGATGCTGGCGGCTCTGCCCGCCTTCGCGCAGGACGCTCCGTCGCCTGACGAGTTCCTTGCCCTCAACATCTATCTGCAGCGCAATGAGACCGCTGCGGTCGAGGCCGAGCTGCGGCGCCTGCGGTTGAAATACCCACAATGGACGCCGCCCGCCGATCTGCGGCAATTGTCGAATTCGGCCCCCAGCGGCGAGATCGACACCTTCTACAAGCAAATTGCCGCCGGGCAGATCGAACAGGCGCGCGGGACCCTTGCCGCGATGCGTCGGGATTATCCGAACTGGACCCCGCCCGCCGACATGACCACGCAGCTTGAGACGGCTTCAGGTCAGCAGACGCTGGACTCGGCGCTGGATGGCGGGGATGTGGACGCGGCCCGTTCGGTTGCCGCGCGCACGCCCGGCCTGCTGCGCTGCGACCGGATCAACAACGCCTGGCGGATCGCCGACGGGCAACGCAGCGCGGGCCGCTCGGCCGAAGCACTTGCGACCTATCGCGCCATTCTGGGGGCCTGTGTCAATCCGGCCGATCTGACCGCAACCATCGAAAAGGCCGATGCGGTCAGCAGCAGCACCGAGTTGCGCGCCATGGTGGCGCAGGTCAGCGGACGTTTCCCCGCCGAGGCCGCGCGTTTTGATGAGCTTTTGCAGCGTCTTCTGGCTGGGCGGGGATCAGGAGCAGCCGCGCCGGCCGTCGCCCAGCCCCGGACCGAGCAACCCGCGCCGCGTCAGCAGGCCGCCACCCCGCGGGCGGAACCACAGCAGCAGGCGCAGCCGCAACGGCAGCAACAGACGCGCAGCCCGGATGCTGGTCGCGCCGAAGCTGTCGCGCCGCGCAGGTCGAATGAAAGCCCCGCCCAATGCGCCGCGAGAACCGCGAATGCCCGTGCGGCGGGAACGGTTCTGGAGCGTGCCTGGTGCGTCTACAACCTGAACCGCACCATGGATGCGATGGCCGATTTCCGCACGGCACTGTCGGGACGCCTGACCGCCAAGCAGCAACGCGAGGCGCAATATGGTCTGGCGCTGTCCTATCTGAAACTCGGCATGGCAGAAGAGGCTTCGCGGATCGCCGCCAAAACCGATTTCACCCGCCAGCAGCGCGTCGACGTCGAGCGGCAGATTCTGGACCAGCGCGGCGTGCAGGCCTATCGCGAACGCCGCTTCCGCGATGCGGTCCGCTATTTCGACGCGTTGGAGCAGGTCACTGGCGGCATCCGGCGCGATCTGGCCATCTTGCGGGCCTATGCCTATCTCAATGCCGGGCAGCGCCCCAAGGCGCATGCCGAATTCCTGCGCCTGAACAATGAATTGTCGACGACCGAGACCCGGAAAGGACTGGCCGCGGCGGCTTCGGAATAGGCCTTGTGCCTTCGGCATCCTCGGTTGCAGGGGCTGGGTCAGGATGTGTGACGGTCCGTCGGCAGGGTGTCGATGGGAATCTGGCAAAAGCCTGACAGGTCGCGTCAGGAAGCTGTCAGGACAGATGCGCTAGGAAGCTTACCAAGCTGAGTCTGTCCGGTTCGCGGGCAGTCAGGCCGATGGTAGGTTACATCTGTAGGAGCACAATCATGGCACGCATTACCGGGACCTCGGGCAACGACACGCGCAACGGGACTTCGCTGGCCGACATCATCCGTGGTCTTGATGGCGATGATCGCCTGTATGGCCGCAACGGTAACGATACGATCAATGGCGGAAACGGTCGGGATCGTCTGTTCGGCGAGGACGGCAACGACCGCCTTCTGGGCGGCTCGGGAAATGACACGCTGTTCGGCGGTGCAGGTGCAGATTCACTTGATGGTGGCACTGGCGCGGATGAGCTTGAGGGCGGCGCGGGCAATGACTCGCTTTATGGCGGTCTTGGCAATGACGATCTTGAGGGCGGCTCCGGTCATGACCTTCTGGTGGGGGGCGATGGCCATGATGAGCTTGACGGCGATTCCGGTAACGATTCCTTGCGCGGTGGCGCGGGCAATGACGATCTTGAGGGCGGGGCTGGCAGCGACAATCTGGCCGGTGGCTCAGGTCGCGATACCCTTGAAGGTGGGCGCGCGAACGATCGTCTGATCGGCGGTACGGGGGCTGACTACTTCGAGTTCGAACGTGGCGATGGGCGTGACGTGATCACCGATTTCGAAAATGGCGTAGACCGTCTTCACTTCGACGATTTCAGCACCTCGCAGGTTCGTTCGGCGATCAACTCGGCCGTGCAGAGCGGTGACGACGTGGTCATCAGATTGGATGGCGATACCAGCGTCCGGCTAAGCGATTTCCGCCTGAGCCAGTTGGATATGAAGGATTTCGTATTCGATCTGTGATCGCTAGGCGCATGACGCCTTATGGACCGGCGCGAAAGTGCCGGTCCTATTCGCAAAGAGGATGGCGTTCTTAGCGCGACCCGACGGCAAGGCTGGCGGCAAAGCCTGCGATGAAATCGGCCAAGGCGGTGCGGGACTTTTCGTCGGTCAGATTGCCATTGCCGTCGAACAACCCACCCGCGCGTGAGACCAGCAGCCGACCCTCGGCCCAGACCGAGCAGCGCAGCGTGCGCAGCACCGGCAGCCAGTGGTTCTGCGCCATGATCGTGCCGAACCCCCCGGGCGAGGCCCCGATCACCGCCACCGGCTTGGCGACGAAATGGCCCAGACCCTCGCCCCGCGACATCCAGTCGATGGCGTTCTTGAACACGCCGGGAATGCCGTTGTTGTATTCGGGCGTGACCAGCAGCAACCCATCCGCCGCCTTCAGCTGCTCCTGCAGGGTGACAACCGCAGGCGGCAGGCCGTGTTGGGCCTCAAGGTCGCCATCGTAAAGCGGGACCTCGCGGATGCTGCCGATCTCGATGGTTGTGCCCTCGGGGGCGGCTTCGGCAGCAGCGCGCAGCAAACCGGCATTGAACGATCCCCGACGCAGGCTGCCCGACAGGCCCAGAATGTTGGTCACGATGCGCTCCTTGTGCAGTTGGTCGGGCGGACGATGGCCAGCCAGAATGGCGAAGTCCATAGCCCTTGTTCGCGCGTCCCGTGTGCAGGCTTGTGGCAGGATCAATCCGTCCACTATAATGGCACGATGCAGCAGGATGACATGGATTACAGGATCGGCGCCCGTATCCGCGCCGAAAGGGAAGTTCGCGGCTGGTCGCTGACCGATCTTGCCGCGCGCGCAAGCGTCTCTCGCGCGATGATCCACAAGGTCGAGCGGGGCGACAGCAGCCCGACCGCAAACCTGCTGGGCAAGCTATCGGGGGCTTTCGGGCTGAGCATGTCTACCCTGCTGGCACGGGCCGAGGCGGCGGGCGGGTCGCTTTTGCGCAAGGACGATCAACCCATCTGGACCGACCCCGAGACGGGGTACCTCCGGCGGCAAGTCTCGCCCCGTTCGGACCTGCCGGTCGAACTGGTGCAGATCAGCCTTCCGGCCGGGCAGGAGGTGCCGATGCCTGCCTCGGCCTATACCTTCATTCGCCAGTTGATCTGGGTGCTAAAGGGCGATCTGGTCTTTGTCGAAGGCCCCCTGCGGCATGAACTGCATCAGGGGGATTGCCTGCAACTGGGGCCCCCCTCCGATTGCATTTTTCGCAATGAAGGCGACCGCGACTGCGTCTATGCGGTGACGATCCTGCGTGATGCCTGAAGTGGTTGCGTTGACAGAAAGTCTACAATAGTGGACATTATTGCAACTATAGTGGCGAGTGGGCTAAGATGGATATTCGTGACGCGGACGAGCATGACCTTGAAGGGATCATGGCGATCTACAATGACGCGGTTGAACATACGACGGCGATCTGGAACGATACCAAGGTCGATCTGAACAACCGGGCGAACTGGCTCGCCGATCGGCAGCGGGCGGGATATCCCGTGCTGGTCGCGGTGAATGACGGCGGGGATGTTCTTGGCTATGCCTCGTTTGGTGATTGGCGCGCCTTTGACGGCTATCGCCACACGGTTGAGCATTCGGTCTATGTGCGCGCCGATCAACGCGGTGCCGGTATCGGCAAGGCGCTGATGGTGGCTCTGATCCAGCGCGCGCAAAACATCGGCAAGCATGTGATGGTCGCGGGGATCGAGGCCGGGAATATCGGATCGATCCGCCTGCATGAGAAACTGGGCTTCGAGCAGGTCGGCCTGCTGCAAGAGGTCGGAATGAAGTTCGGCGGCTGGCTGGATCTGGCGTTCCTGCAGCTGAAGCTTGATCAGCGACAGGCTCCGTCGCCCGCCGCCTGAAATCAGGTCGCCGCCCGGCGATCCGTCCGGCTTTTCCAGGATGGTCTAAGCTCGCTGATCAGCACGCCCAGCACGATCAATGCGCCGCCGATCAAGGCATAGGGTCCCAGCCGCTCACCAGCAATGCGCCCGACGATGCCGGCCCAGACCGGCTCGCCGGCATAGATGACCGTGGCGCGCGTCGGGGATACGGTCTTTTGCGCCCAGTTCATGACCAGTTGGATCATGGCGCTGGCAGCGCCCAGGCCAATCACCGCGCCCACCCAGATCCATGAGAATTCCGGCCATTCGACCCCGGCAATCGGCATCGACAGGAAACAGAACAGCGCCACCGCCAGCAACTGGATCGCGGTGACCCGGCGGCTGTCGACATGGGGGGCGAAATAGCCGATCAGCATGATCTCCAGCGCGATGCCGATGGTGCCGCCAAGCGTGGCGATCTCTCCGGTGGACATGCGGAGATGGCCCGCGCTGCCGCCTGAAATCAGCAGCAGGCCGGCAAAGGCCAGACCGATACCGATCCAGCTGAACAATGCCGGGGCCTTGCGGAACAATGCCCATTGCAGCAGCGGAACCAGCGGGACGTAGAGCGCGGTCAGAAAGGCCGACATACTGCTTTCAACGGTTTGCAGGCCGTAAGATTGCAGCACGTAGCCGATGAACAGCGATGCTCCGATCGAAAGACCTGCCAGCAGCTCCAGCCGGGTGACCTGCCGAAGATGCCGCCCTGCAAGAATCGCCGCCAGTATCCCTGCGATCAGGAATCGCAGACCGACCAACAGCAGCGCGCCGGTATATTCGACGGCGATATGGACGATCAGAAAGGTCACTCCCCAGATCATCGTGACGCCGATCAGCGAGAGTTCGGGCAGGGGCAAGTTGCGAAGGCGAGGGATGTGCATCATAATGCGCATAGACCTATAGGCAATATAATGCACAATCAAGAACAGAATCCCGCCATCCTGCGCCATGTGGCCCAAAATCTTCGGCAGACGCGGATTGCGCGCGGTCTGAGCCAGGTGGCATTGGCCGAGGCCTCGGGGATCAGCCGCCGTCTGATCGTCGATGTCGAAGCGGGGCAGGCGAATGTCAGCCTGTCCAGCCTCGACAAGCTGGCCTCGGCGCTGGGGGTCGGCTTTGTCGAACTGGTGGCCGAGCCGGGGCGTCCGCGCACGCAGATCCGCGAAACCACTTGGCGGGGCGCGGATGGCAGTCTCGCACGGCTGCTGGGTGCCGCGCCCGCGCAGGCCGAGGCGCAGATCTGGGAATGGACCCTTGCGGCTGGCGATCACTATCAGGCCGAACCGGACCCTGCCGGATGGCACGAGATGATCTATGTGGTCGCGGGGACGCTGCGTCTTGTCATCGATGGGGTCGCGACATCCGTTCCGGCGGGCGAATTCACCATCTTTCCGTCATCGCAGCATTACAGCTATCACAATGACGGCCCCGATCTGCTGCGCTTTATCCGAAACGTCGTCAGCTGAGCTTGGCAATGCGATGCGGGCCGCATTTTGCAGCCGCGCTATCGGAATAATTTGCGATAGCGCGCGTTTTCCTCAATCCTTTGCGGACGGCTATTCGCAAGGATATGGGGATGAATACGCCCTGCCTGTTTCTCAGTCATTCCGGACTCGATACTGCCGCTGCCATCGCAATAAAGAAACGCCTGCTTGCCAGCCCCGAGGCCCAGCTGATCGGGCTGCGGATCTGGCTGGACAAGGACGATCTGACTGAGGGCAGACCATGGGTCGAGCAGATCGAGGAGGCGATGCAGGCGGCCAGCGCCTGTGCGGTGGTCGTCGGCTCGACCGGTGTGCGCAACTGGGTGCGGGCCGAAACCGATCTGGCCCTGTCGCGGGCGATCAGCGACCCGCGCTTTCGCGTCATCCCGGTGCTGCATGGCGGCGCCAATGCCGAAGGTCTTTCGCCCTTTGCCAGCCGCTTTCATGCGGTTCTGGACCCGCTAAGCGACCCTGCCGCGATGCAGCGCCTGTTGCGCGCGGCCCTTGGCCAGGATGCGGGCGATGCTGGCCTGCCAGCACTGACCGCGGACCCCTTTCCCGGTCTGCGGACCATGACCGAAGATTGGGCGGACCGCTTCTTTGGTCGCCGCAAGGAAACCGATGAGATCCTTGCGCTGCTTGCCGCGCATCCTACGGTCACCATCGTTGCGGATAGCGGTGCAGGCAAGTCGTCGCTGGCGCGGGCCGGGGTTGCCCATGCCTGGCGCGGCGGCGCATTGGCGGGTGACATGGCGCGCGATGGCGATCCCGAAATCTGGCATGTCGTCACCACCCGGCCGCTGCGCGATCCGATGGGCGAATTGCAGAACGCAATCGAAAGCGCCGCAAAGCTGGCCGGTCGCGACATGGCCGAAATTGTCAGCTTTCGCGCTGCGCTGGTGCAGGACCCCGCCTTTGCCTTGCGCTGCGGCCATGATCCCGCCCGCACTCGCACGCTTCTGATCATCGATCAGGCCGAAGAGCTGGTGACCCAAGCCGCTCCGGACGCAAGGGCCGCGTTCGGGCGGCTGGTCGCGCGGCTTTCGGAGAGTCTGGGCGACCGGCTGCGCATTCTGGTCACGCTGCGTTCGGATTATCTGAACCTCGTGGCGGGGATCGAGGGATTGGGCGGGTTGATCAGTCCGCCCGAGACGCAGTTTCGCCTGAAGCAGCCCGCCGACCTGTCCGAGATCGTCAAGGGACCGCTGCGGCTGGCCGGGCATGGCGATGAGGTCGAGCAGGACAAGCTTGTGGTCCGCCTGCGCAAGGATCTTTCCGATCGGCCGGGGGACCTCGCTTTGGCCCAGATGGCGCTGCATCTGACATGGCGCGACCGCGCGCGTCACGGCGGGCTGCTGGCGGCCTTTGCGGCCAATGGCGGGGCGCTTGGCGCGTTGGGACACGAAGGTGAGCGGATCGAAAAGCTGCTGCCACCGGCAGATGTCGACCGGCTGATGCCGATCTTTGTCCGGCTTATCCAGCTGAGCGAAAGTGCCTCGGGGGCGACGCGCCGGATCGCGGCGCTTGATGAATTCGACGAGGATGAGCGGAACCTGATCGACCGGCTGGCGGGATCGGATTTCGGCAGGCTTGTCCAGACCAGCGACAGCCATGTCGAGATCGCCCATGAAGCGCTGATCCGGCAATGGCCGAAACTGCATCAGACCATTCAGGACCAGCCCCGCGACATGCGGGTTCTGGGGCGGTTGATGGCGGATGCAGGGCATTGGATCGAAAACCGCCGTCGCCGCGGCTTTCTGGCGCGGCCATCGGACCTGCCGGATTACCGCATGCTGATGCAGAGCCATCCGGCATGGCCAAGCCCGTCCGAGCGCCAGTTCGTGACACTGAGCCGCAGGTGGCAGAACATCTGGCGCGGCCTGACCGCGGCGGGGGTCGTGGCCATTCTGGTCGCGCTGGTCGCCGTGGGCTACCTGCAGAACCGCACGCGCGAGAACCTGATCCGCGCTGAAGAGGCCGAGGTGAACGCGATTACGCTGCTTGCCCTGTCGCGCGCGGAAACCCGACCGATCGATGCCTTGAAGCTGGTTCTGGCGGCGTGGCCCGAGCAAGCGGGGAAACCGTTTCCGCCGCCTGCGACGGCTTATCAGGCGCTGTCGACCGCGATGAGCTTCACCCAACCCGGCTCGATCCTGCGCGGGCACGAGGGCGGGGTCTGGAGCGCGGTCTTTTCGCCCGATGGGGCCCGTGTCGCCAGCGGCGGTGCGGATGGCATGCTGCGGATCTGGGATGCCGGCTCGGGCGCGCCGCTGGCCGAGCCGCTGCGTGGCCATCAAAGCTGGATCACCAGCGTGGCCTTTTCCCCCGACGGCAAGCGCATTGTCACCGGCGGTTTCGACAGCACATTGCGGATGTGGGACGCTGCGACCGGGGCGCAGCTGGGCTTGCCGATGCGCGGCCATGCGGGCGGGGTCTGGAGCGTGGCCTTTGCCCCCAATGGCGCGCGCATCGCCAGTGGCAGCGCCGATGGTACGGTGCGGCTGTGGGACACGGCGATGGGCCTGCAGCAGGGGGCGCCCATGCGCGGGCATAAGGGGCTGGTCCTGAGCGTGGCCTTTGCCCCGGACGGTCTAAGTCTGGTCAGTGGTGGCGAGGACGGCACATTGCGCCGGTGGGATACGACCTCCGGCGCGCCACTGGGCGATGCGATCCAGGGGCGACAGGGCCGGGTCTGGACCGTCAGCTTTTCCCCCGATGGCGCCCGCATCGTCAGTGGCGGCGACGACGGCTCGTTGCGTTTGTGGGCTGCCGCGACGGGCGCGCCGCAGGGCGAGCCGATGCATGAGCATAGCGGGCAGGTCTACCGCGCGGCCTTTTCCGCCGATGGCACCCGCATCGTCAGTGGCAGCGAGGACGGGACGCTGAGGCTATGGGACGCGGCATCGGGTGCGCCACTGGGCGAACCTTTGCGCGGTCATCAGGGCGCGGTCTGGAGCGTCGCCTTTTCGCCCGATGGCAGCCGCATCCTTGGTGGCGGCGAGGACGGCTCGCTGCGAATATGGGATGCTACGGTCGGCATGCCGCAGGGCGCGCCGCTGCGCGGCCATGTGGACGAGGTCAACAGCATCGCCTTTTCTCCCGACGGCAGCCGCCTTGTCAGCGGCAGTGAGGACGGAACGCTGCGGCTTTGGGATGGGGCGACAGGCGCGGCATTGGGTGAACCGCTGCGCGGACATAATGACGTCGTCCGCAGCGTCGTCTTTTCACCCGATGGCACCCGCGTCCTGAGCGGCGGTGAGGACGGGACGTTGCGGCTATGGGACGCCAAGACCGGCACGCAACTGGGCGCGCCGATGCGCGGCAATGAGGGCGAGGTCTATGACGTGGCCTTTTCGCCCGATGGTTCCCGCATCGCCAGCGGCGGCACAGGCGACACGCTGCGGATATGGGACGTGGCGACCCGCAAGCCTTTGGGCGGGTCGATGCAGGGGGCGGACAGCATCGCCTTTGGAGTCGCTTTCTCGCCTGACGGCGCGCGTATCCTGAGCGGTAGCGAGGACGGGAACCTGCGGCTTTGGGATGCCACGACCGGTGCGCCGCAGGGTGAGCCGATCTTGGGGCATGATGACGTGGTGCGAAGCGTCGCCTATTCCCCCGACGGCAGCCGCATTGTCAGCGGCAGCGATGACGGCACGCTGCGGATCTGGGATGCGGCGACCGGCGCGCAGCGGGGCCAGCCCTTACGCGGACATCAGGGGGCGGTGCTGAGCGTCGCCTTTTCGCCCGACGGGCTTCGGCTGGTCAGCGGCGGCGATGACGGCACGTTGCGGCTTTGGGATGTGGCGACCGGTGCGCAATTGGGCGCGCCACTGCGGGGTCAGCAGGGCTGGGTGAACAGCGTGGCCTTTTCCCCCGATGGCGCGCGCATCGTGAGCGGTGGTGAGGATGGCTCCCTGCGGCTGTGGCGCAACCTGCCGCCCGGCAACATCCTGCAACTGGCCTGTCGCTATCTGCCGAATATCTCGGGCAAGCCCGATCCCGCGACCGATGGGTTGACCGATGAGATCAGGGTCGCCACCCATGCCTTGCCCGATGATTGCGACAGCTACGACCCGCCGCTGCCGCCATAAGCCGCCTTATCCGTGCCCCGTCAGCGCCTGTTCGACCTCAAGCACCCATGTAGCATCCTCACCCCGCGCCTGTCGGGCGTCGCGGATCATGCCAAGGTTCCTTGCGGTGGTCTGGGCCTTCCACGGCTCATCCAGCGCCGCCAGCGCATCGCCAAGATGACCCACCGCGCCGTCCGGGTCGCGGGCCAGCACCGCAAGCTCAAGCAGATTGGCGTGGTCCCAGTAATCAGGCTCTCCGGTTTCGATCTTGCGCGCTACGGCGAAGCGCACGACCGGCAGCAATCGCGCCTGTTCGGGGGCAAGGTTTTCGGCCTGCTCCATCAGCGACAGCGCGTTGATCCCCGGATAGGCATCGCGCCAATCCGTGCTGAAACCCTTGCGATAGGCGTCGATCGCCTTCATCAGCAGCCCCCGCGCCAGCACAGTCTGGCCGCCATCGCGCGCAGTCAGCCACCGGTCCTTGTAGACCCGCCCCAGCAGACCATAGGTCTCGGTCGAGGGGCCGCGGCGCTTGATCAGCTCCAGCAGGATGCGCTCGGCCTCTTCCCCGCGACCAAGCCGATTCAGCGCAAGGCCAAGCTGTTCTTGCACCAGTATCGTGCCCGACAGGTGCTTGGGCATGCGTTCGACAAGGCGAACCATGTCCTGATAGCCCTGCACGGCGCGATAGGACAGGTAGAGGTCGATCAGCACCCCGGCCTGCTCATCCTCAAGCGAACCAAGCGAGGTCTCGACCGCTCGCACCGCCTCGACGCTTTCCGCGTGGCGAGCGCTGGCCAGTCGGTCCTTGATCGACTCGGCATATTGGACCTGTTCGCGGAAGATGTCAGTCAGCGCGGGGTCGATCGCGGGATAGCCGTTGATCAGCTGATAGACGGGGCTGTCGACGGTACCGCCGCGCGCCGAACGCAGCCGATCGGCAAGCGCGTCACGGGTTGGTTCGACCTCGGCGGGTTTGCCTGCGGTCAGTTGGTAGGGCAGCGCACGCAGCAGCCCGACATCGAAGGGCAGTTGCGCGCCATTCGCGGCAAATATCAGGATGGTCGTGTGGGGCTTGGTGGCGTGGCGGACGCCCAGTTCGTAAAACACGTTGGCATTGGCGGCGGTCAGGTCGGCCACCGCGTATTCGCATAGCAGCAGCCGCTCGAACATCGGGGTATGGATCAGCCCGCCGGTCTGTTCGTCATCGGCGCGGATGGGTTCAAGACCCGCCGCGACAATGGCCGGCTTGATCAGCTCGGCATAGACCGCATCGAAATCGACGCTGCCGCCCCGGCCATCGGGCTTGGTCCCGAATGGCATCAGGACGAAGCAATATGGTTTGGTCATCGCGGCCTCCGTTCAAATGCCCGTCCAATCATTTTCAGGTCCACTGCTCCTGGTCGTCGGAGGGACGGTCGCGCTTTTCGCCTGATGGGGCGGACGGAATATCGAATTTAGGATCGAAATGCGCTTCATCGATCAGCGAGATCGCGGCCCGGCCAATTTTGATCAGGTCGGCCATGTTTTCGGGCTTGTCCATCTGCGCCACGGAATCCAGCTGATCCGGGGTATAGTCCAGATCCAGATGCCGCTTCAGCCAGGCGGGATCGAATTCGACATTATAGCGCAGATAGGTCAGCAGCGGATTGCCTCCGCCCAGAAAATCCTCGCGCAGATCGCCGATCTCGCTGTCGATCTCGCGGGCGGTGGGGCTGTCCGACAGCCATTGCAACAGCGTCTCGTTCAGGGCGGAAACATCATCCATCAGCGAGGACAGGCCGCGAACGCCCAGCTCGGCCGCGGTCATCTTCATGACCTTGTCCTGCGCCAGAACGGTCGTGCGCGATCCGGTGCCAAGCGAGACGATCAGGATATTGTCGTTGCCGATCGGCCAGTTCAGCCCGTGACGCTTCAGGGCGGCCAGCATCAGCAGTTGCAAGGCCGGGTTGTTATGCGGGCTGACCCCGCCATCGACAAAGGCGCCCTTGATCTCGGACGACACGCTGATGATTTCGGGCTCGAAATAAGTCGGGGCGGCGGCGCTGGCGCGGACCACCTCGCGCAGCAGGAAATCCTTGTTCGGGGTCGAGCCGCTGCCATGCAACTGATTGAAAAAGACGCCTTTCGGGCAGTTGTGGATGACCCATGGGCTGCCGGTGTCCAGACGCTTGACCACGATCGCCAGCCCGGTCTTCAACTCGGGCCCGCCCAGCTTGATATCCTTGAATTCCCGTTCCAGCCCCACCCGGATCGCATTGGCCGAGAATTTGGGGCGCAGCAGCCCCTTGCGGAACATCGACGACTTGAAGATGTCCAGACCGAATTCCTTGTAAAGCGTTTCGACCCGATCAATCGGCCAGCCAAGCGCCAAGGCCGAGGCGATGATCGCGCCGGTCGAGGTGCCGCCGATCAGGTCGAAGTAATCCGACAGCACCGCTTGCGGATTTCCGGTCCGCTGGCGGACCAGTTCCTCGATCCGGCGTAGCATTTGCAGCGTCAGGATGCCGCGAATGCCGCCGCCATCCAGCGCGAGTATCCTTTTGGGTCCGGGACCGAAAAGATGGCCGTTAAGTTCATGTGCCACAGCGGTATCCTTTTCTATCAGAAAAGCGCAGCCCATTGGATGGGGAAATGATATCGGCGGGGCCGAGCGCCGAAAATCCGAATGCTGGAATACCTTGCCCGAGAAAGCGCGCCCGGCACCGAAAAGTCAATGATTCAGAACGGGTTCCGCAAGGCAGCGTCGCGTATTGGCAATGCATCCGACGCCTTTTCATTGTTTTGAGAAACGCTGCGCAAACCCGTCGAATATCGACATGGCCTGCGACCACAGACTGGAAAAACCGGACGTGGTGGCCCCCGTTTCGGCGCAGCGCTCCGAGAGGGTATATTCCGGTGCCGCGCCCGTGCCCGGCTGCGCGATCTGGTCGGCGCAGATCATCAACTCGCGTGGATCAAGGTGATATTCGAACAGTTCATCGGCAAGGATCGCCAGACGCTGCGAGCCGTCCTTGCTGAAGGCGATGGCGGTCGCATTGCCCTGATAGTCGCTGATGGCGCGCTCTTCCTCGTGCGCCTCGGTGTCGATCACCCGCACGCTGCCTGCCGAAATCATCGCGATCCATTTCGCCTTATGCGTCCCGCCGTTGAACTGGCCAAGATCAAGCCCGCTCTGCCAGTCATGTCCCTGCGTCTGGTCAAACAGCCGCGAGATCCGGATCTCACTGTCGTCGCCGGCACTGGCAAGGAACTGGCTGTCGCCACCAAAGCCAAGGTCGTTCACCGGCCCCAGATGCTGCGCGACGATCCGGGACGAGGTGTTGGCCCCTGCGCCTTGCTCGACATTCCAGACCTGCACCCGGCCATCCCAATCGCCGCTGGCAATCAGGAAACCGTCGCGCGGCTGTCCCAGCGGCGAACGTGCCTCGGCGCGGGTTGCCAGAGACACGACCGGCGCGCCATGGGGCAGCAGGTTCAGCATCTCACCCGTGGCGGTATCCCACAGCCGCACGGTTCCGTCCCAACTGGCGCTGGCCAGAATGGCCGGGTTTGTGTCACCGGGAACGAAGGACAGGGCCGAGATCCGGGCGTCATGGCTGAACTCATGCAGCAGCGCGCCGCTTCGCGTGTTCCACAGCCGGACGGTCTTGTCCCAGCCACCAGTGGCCAGCAGATCGCCGCTGAAGGTCAGCTCGGTCACGGCCTCCGGACTGCCGGAAAGACTGTGCAGCAGCACGCCGCTCGTGGCGTCCCAGATATTGACCGTGCCCTGCCACCCGGCGGTGGCAAGCAGGGTGGCATCCTGATTGAAGGCCAGTGCCGCGATCCGTGACGGTTGACCGGCAAGCGTCATGCTGGCGATTGCGCCAGTGGACGAAAGCTGCGCGATCCGCACCGATCCGGTGCTGTCGGCCGCCGCGATCCGCTGTCCTCCCGGTGCGATGGCCAACGCCGCGACCGGGTTGCCGAAGCTGAAAACCTCGGCCCCCTCGGGCGTCTCTGCCGCCGTATGGTATAGCATGACGGTGCCGTCGGGACTGGCAACGGCGACCGAGCCGCTTTGCGGATCGCCCGCAAGCAGGCTGGCAGGACCTGCAAGCGGATCCGGCATGGGCACGCCGCTGCAAGCGGGCGCGGTGCTGCCCGGAACCCGCCAGATCAGCGCACGGCGGTCCTGCCCCAGCGAGACCAGCGTCTCGGTCGCGCCATCCCCGGCTTGCAGGAACATCGCCTTGCTGACGGCCCGATCATGGCCGCGCAGGATGCGCTGCTTGCGCACCGCATGCACGGCCTGATTCAGCGCGCTTTGCGCATGCGACAGCACCATCCCGTCATGGGATTGCGTCAGGCAGACCGCCGCCTGCGCCATGCCGATGCTTTTCATCGGATCGGTCTGCATGGTGCTGATTGCGGCAAGGGACTGCTCGCGTGCCCATGAGGTGCGTTGCGCGCGCTTGGCGACATGTTCGTTCAGCAGCGCATAGGCCAGCAGCCCCAGAAGCGCCGAAGTCACCAGCAGCACCAGATTG
Organism: Paracoccus sp. PAR01; assembly: GCF_014851995.1. Taxonomy (NCBI): domain Bacteria; kingdom Pseudomonadati; phylum Pseudomonadota; class Alphaproteobacteria; order Rhodobacterales; family Paracoccaceae; genus Paracoccus; species Paracoccus sp. PAR01. The sequence goes on along the minus strand of NZ_JACVAW010000006.1, from coordinate 156,767 downwards.
CGCCGCCGCCGCCCTTGCTGCTGACGCATCGCCTGACTGGCCTGAACAAAGGCCTTGGCGATGCGGTCCTCGGGCGAACTGCCGTCCAGCCCGCCGCGCCCCAGCAGATCGACTGCCGCAGAAAGCCTTGCGCCCCGCCACAGGTAATCGCTTTGGCGGTGGCTGGCCTCCCATGCCTCGCTGGTGCGCCTGATCCGCTGGCGCAGCTGCAGTTCCGCGCGGTGCTCCTCGATCCAGCGGCGCAGCGGCAGCCAGGTACGAAAGATCGCCTCATGCGCGACTTCGACGACCCGCCTGTCGCTTTCGGCGCGGGACAGCAGCAGGCGGCGTTCGATGAAACGGTCCAGCAGGTCGTGAACCGGCTGCAGCTCCGGCGCGTCCCAAGCGACGGGCTGGCGGGCGATCTGGCCGTCCTCGGTCAGCCGCACCATCTGCAGGAATGCCGTGCGCAGCTGGGCTTCCTGATCGCGCTGGCGGGCCAGCGCCAGGATGGCGTCGGCCTCGCCGGCCACGGCCCCTTCGACACCGCCAAGCGCGTCGTAGTCGCGCAAGGTCAGCGCGCCCGAGGCATGACCGTCACGCCAGAGCAACCACAGCGTGAAGGACAAAAGCGGCAGCGCATCGGGCGTGCTGGCATCCTGCAGCAACCGGTCGGCCAGCCCGCTTTCCAGTTCGATCGCGCCCAGCTTGGCCGGGGCCTCGATCACCCGGCGCATGCCCTCGATCGGCATCGGGCCAAGGGACAGGGTCTCGAAATCCATGCCGTGATGGGCATTTACGGTCTGGAAAGCCTCAAGGAAATCCGACCGCATCGTCGCCACGACCGTCAGGGGCGAGCCTTCGGCGGCCAGCGACGCGGCCAGCAGGGCAAGGAAGCGGGCGGATTGGTCATCGGGTCCGCCAACGGCCAGCAACTCCTCGAACTGATCAAGGACCAGCAGGACGCGCGCGTCGGGCCGACCGGCGGCGCGGCGCAGGTCATCGGCCATATCGATCAGCGGGGTTGCACCCGTCCGTCCCGCAGCAAGGCCGGGCGTGCGGCCGACGATCCGGCGCAGATCGTCAAGGCTCCAGTCCAGGAACTCCAGCAACGAGGCATCGCGGACATCCGGGGCCTGACGCTTGAGCGCCTCGATTTCGGAGATCAGGCGGCCAAGCCGGGCCTCATCGGGATGCGGCCCGATGGATGGGCGACCCTGCCGCGATACGTCATGCCAGGACCGCAGCCGGTCCAGCAGCGCGTCGGCGTCGTGCGGACCCACAGCGGCATGGCGGCGGAAACTCTGCGCGAAAAGCTGCGCGAGTTCGTAGAATGGCTCCCGTCCGGGTCGGAACGGGTCCAGCACGATCCAACGGTCCGTTTCACGCTTCAGGCGGGGCACGATACCTGCACGGGCCAGCGAGGATTTCCCGCTGCCCGATGCGCCAAGGATCAGGATCAGCCCCGGTGCGCCGCGCTCGATCAACTCGATGGTGGCGCGGATTTCGCTCTCGCGGCCGAAATAGACCGGAGCGTGCTGTTCCTGATAGGCGTTCAGGCCCAGATAGGGCGATTTGCCGGGGTCCCAATCACCGGTCGTACCCAGCAGGTCCAATTCCCTTAGCCCGCGCCACAATCGTTGATAGGCGGCCTCGGGGTCGCGGCGCAGGTCGATGAACTGGCGCTCGGACAGGATCGAGGGCAGCTTTGCCGCATCGTCCAGCGGATCGGCCAGCATGGCGATGATCTGCTTGCCCTCCATCCGGGCAAGGGCGATCTCGGCAAAGCACCAGTAGGATTTCAGGTAGCTGTCGGTGCAAAGCGCGATGACCGCGCGACAGGCGCGCAGCTTGCGGTAAAGCGTCCGCTCCCAGCTTTCGCCAGCGACGATCCCTTTGTCCGGGTCAAGGTCAAGGAACAGGCAGGTATGGCCCTGCTGCTGCAACCGCGCGGCCAGATCGCGGGCCAGATCATTGTCGGCGGAACTGTGGCTGATGAAGATCGTGCTCATGCGCAGGCCATCCGTCAGCAGCCCTTCTCAAAGAAATTGTCGGTGGCCCGCGCCATGGCCTCATAGAGCGCGGGCAGTTTCAGCGACCAGCGTGCCATTGCAGGGGCGCATATCTGGACGATGAATTGCTTCGAGGTGACCACCGGCAGATCGCCGGGCCGGGCGCCGCGCAGGATGTCGCGGGTCAGTTTTGCCGCCACCTCGCCTTGTTCATAGGGCGAGACCGAGACGGTCAGCATCGCTCCGTCCTCGCTGTTCGAGGCGCCGATGCCCAGCACCGGAACCGCGGCATTGGCCTGTGTCCAGTGCATCACCTGATTGGCGGGACGGACAAAGGGACCGCCCTTGCCGTCGCGGATCTGGCGGTAATTGGTGACAAGGATCAGGTCGGCATCCTGCCCGGCCTGCGTCACGGCGGCTTGCCATTGGTCCAGCGTGTCGACCTGCACCGGGTCCAGCCACTGGATCGGGGACCAGTCGATGCTGGTGTAATAGGGGATTTCGGCGGTGATCGAGGACGAGGTATCGCCAATGAACCTGACCCGAGGCGCGTTCGGCGCAATCGTCAGGATGGTTTCCTTGATCGCGTCCAGCGGCTTGCGCTCAAGGATGCCGGTGACAGGGGCGGTTTGCGGGTAATAGCTGCGCGGATCGCCATTCACCCCGGCAAAGATGATATCGGGTCCGTCCTCAAGATTGCGGCCGACCAGATCCTGCGCGGGATCGTCGATCAGGATCAGCACGTCGGGCGACCAGTCATCGACCGCCTTTCGCGCCAGCGTCGCGGCCTTGCGGGTAAAATCCTCGTCAGAGTGGTTCTTGAGATCCATGTAATGGTTGCGAAACAGCACGTTCTGGGTGCCGGTGAAACCGCGGGCCAACCCCTCATTGACCATCTCGACCCATTTGTAGTCGGGGTCATAGCTGTGGATGATCAGCACGCGCGCGGTCTGGGATTTGTGGATGAAGACCAGCGCAAAAAACAGCCCAGTAAAGGCCAGCATCGCCGTCAGCCGCAATCCGCGCCGCAGCCTCATAGCAGGTCCAGCCCTTGCCAATAGGGCAGGCTGGCATAGATCGCCCCGACCCGCAGCGCGATCAGCGCCAGATTGGCGATGATCAGGCGCGGCATGTCGCAGATCTGGTCCAGACCCTGCTGGGCCAGATCGCTGCGCAGCTTCAGGAAATATGAGCTTTGATAGGGGAAGACATAGGTATCGGCGACGGCAAGGATGATGAAGCCGATCACCCACAGCGACATGCCCTGCGCCATGGCCAGCGGAAACAGCGCGGTCGCGAACAGGATGACCGTCACCCCGGTCGGCAAGGCCAGCCGCACCAGCAGGATCATCCCTGAGACTTGCAGCACGAATAGCGGGAAATCCGTCCGCATATGCGCGCCCAGCCATGCCAGATGGCTGATGATCACCTGATCCAGCCCGGTGATCGTGGCCGCCGGGACCCAGCCGACAATCGCACCCAGATAGATCAGGATCGGCCAGTCGATCTGGGCGCGGATTGCCTCGCGGTTCATGGTGCCGAACAGCAGCAGCGTGACAAAGACCGCCAGCGCCACCCATGCCACGTCGATGCGATGGGACTGCTCGGTCAGGATGCCGACCATCATTGCCACGACCGATAGCAGTGCCGCCCATTCCAGCCGCGAGATCGGACCCAGCACCCGGCGCTGCGCGGCAATCGTCTGGCGGGGCACGCTGAAGCGCCGCGCACCGCGAAAGCAGATCACCGAAACGATCCAGAAGCTGACCAGCACGCAGGCCCCAAAGACCAGAGCGGCTTGCAACCATGCCAGCCAGCCAAAGGCATATTGTGTTTGCGTGTCGAACAGGCCGTAGATGACCAGATTGGGCACCGCCGCCGTCAGGAACAGCGGCACCAGCACCGACGCACCGGACACAAGGCTGAAGATCAGCCGGTTGGCGAAAATGTCCCTTGCCCCGGCATTCGAGGCCTGAATCAGCTCGATCAGGAAGGGCGAAACGATGCTGACCCGCCCCAGAACCGATGGGATGATGGGCGACAGCAACGCCCCGATCCCGAACAGGCTAAGATTGTAGCCCGTCGGCGTCTCGGGCACCCTGCTCAGCACCCAGAGCGAGAAGCGATAGGTTAGCCCCGAGGTGACCATCAGCGCCCCGATGCCAAAGATGCTGAGGCTGGCAAAGAAGCTTTCGGATCTGAAGCCCGACAGCACCTGCGCGGCGGGGGCCACGTCCAGCAGGATCATCGCCAGAGCGGCGAAAAGCGGCGGTACATATTCGGGGACCAGCGAAAACAGCCACATGCAGATCGTGGCCGCGATGATGGCCAGAAAATCGGTGGCGGTGGGGCTTAGCCCCCATGACGGCGCGATCCAATAGATGCAGGCGGGCAGGGCGATGGCCATCAGCCAGCCCAGCAGCGGGGCCCATGGCTCGGCAGCGGGCGGGGTGGGGGTTGTATGGTCTGACCGGGTCACCGGGCTGGCATAGGATCGAAAGAACAGTTCGCGAATGTCACGCTGGCGATTGGCCAGCTCGGTCATCCGGGTCGCCGGAAGCACCAGAACGGTCGTGTCGATCTGAGCCCGCGCCGCATCGGCATAGCTGGCCGAGCCCAGCATCGCCTCGATCCCGATATAGCCGCGATCGCGCAACGACTGCCCGCGCGCGCCGTCCAGCAGCACCCGGCCATCCCGGATAAGAAAGACGCTGCGGGCTGCCTCGCCGGGTTGGAACAGGTATTCGCCCGCCTTGATCTGCCGCGTCGTGACATGCGGCATCAGGCCGGACAGCTGCATAGCTGGCAGCCGGGCAAGGATCGGATCGCCCATCAGTGCCTCGGCGGCGATGCCGGGCGTGTCGTCTGGCAGGGATGTCAGGACCGGACCTTTCCCGAGACACGGTAAAGCGGGCGCTGCATCGGTCCGACATGCGTGTCGAAGCGACCGATCGGGGTGATGTCGAGCCCGCTGCAGGTGGAAAAGATCGCCAACTCATCTTCGGGCAGGTGCCGGTCCCAGGTGTAGCCGGGGGGCGGGATTTCGCGGCGCAGGGCCAGTTCGACATAGATGGTCGGAATGCGCGAGGTGATCTCGCGCATCATGTCCTGCATGGCGGCCAGTCCCCGCACCTCGATGATATGGTGCAGCACGCTGAAGAAAAAGGCGTAATCATATTCGCCGGGCGCGATCGTCTCGACGGTTTCCGGGGTCAGGGCGCCAAGGGAAAAGCGCGCCTCGCCCCTGGTCCAGCCCGCGATCTCATTGCAGATCGCGACATTGCGCGGGTCAATGTCGATGCCATGGCCGATCATGCCGCGTTCGACGAAATACAGCGTGTTGTAACCCAGCGAGCAGCCGACATCCCACAGCTTGCGGCCCGCGATGCGGTCGCCCATGCTGGCTTCGACCGCGCGGCAGCGGTCATCGCAGGGGCGAAGCGGGGCGATGGAGGGCGCGAAGGGCGCGTTGTAAAGCGGCTGATAGACATTCTTGCCCTGCACCAGCAGCGCCTCGATGCGGTCGCGGGTTGCGTCGGGGATGCACAGATCGGTCACTTTTCCACTCCGTCAGGAAATATACGCATGGTCTTGGGCGAATAGGCGGCGGTCACGGCCCGGACCGCGTCGAATTTCAGCAACAGATCAGCGGTTTGCGCATTGGGGCGCACCCATTTGTCGATGCTGGGACCCAATGCCTCGCGCCAGAATTCCTGCATCCGGCGCAGGGGAAAGCCCGACTTGCCGCCGCTGCGCTGGCGCAGTTTCCGTTCCCGGTCGAAACGCCAGCGCCGCAGCAGCGGCGTCGGCACATCGAGATAGATGAAGAAATCCAGCCGCCGCGCCAGCACCTCATAGCCGGGCAGGGTCGAGCCGACCATCGCGCCGTCAAACAGGCAGATGGCGGGGCGCGCGATCAGCGGCTCATCGGGCAAGGGCTCATCGCGACCCAGATCGTAGCGCGGCACGGCAATGGTCGCGCCACTATCATCCAGCGCCGAAAGAAAGTCTGCGATCCTGTCGGTGTCATGGGTGCCCGGCAGGGTCCGCCACTTGTAGCCCATGCGCAGCCGGTCCTCTCGTGCCCGGTAAAAGTCGTCAATTGAGAGGCTCAGGCATGTTGCGGCTGGTCGGTCGATCTCCTGCAGGCAGCGCGCAAGCAGGCGCGACATCGTGGTTTTGCCTGCCCCCGGCCCGCCCCCGATTCCGACCAGATAGGCGCCCGTCCGCGCCCTTGCGCGGGCGCGGATGAACAGCACCAGCGGCAGGATGAGGTCATCCAGATATGACGTATCGGAAGGGTCGATGCCCATGTCACGCAGCGCCGCGATACAGATAAGGCGCAACCTGTCATGGATAGCCCCGTGATCGGCGTCGCGATCCATCCCCAGATCCATCAGTGCGGCTTGGATCAGGCCGGTCCGTGCCTGCTGCGATCCCGCTGGGGCTGGCGGGTGGTCCGCGCCTGAGAAAGACAGCGGCCCCCTCATCCCGCGGCCTTTGCCGTGTCTTGGCCGCTGATGCAGGCGCGGTGGTCGCGAATGCTGTCCTGAAAGAACTCGTTCAGTTGCCCGGTCGTGCAGTAGCTGTCCAGAATGTCCCGATCAAAATACAGAACATCCATGTATTCGTCGTGATTGAACTCGCGGAATGTCACGGAATCGACCGCCTTGCGGAACACCCATTCCAGGAATTGCCGACGATCCGCGGGCACGTCTTTGGGGATGAAAAAGCCCCGGTAGCGGTAGTAGGCGCGGCAGTTTTCGCCGCTCGTATCAGGGAAAGAGGCAGTCTGGCCCAGCCGCTCCTTCAGCCGTGCGCTGATTTCAGGGTTAAGATCCTGCTGTGGCAGGAAGGTGAAGATCGGCTTCAGCAACCCGCCCGAGATCAGCTGCGCCACGTCGCCGGGCTGTTCGATCAGCGCATCGCTGCGCTGGTCAGAGGATTGACTGAAAAGGGAAAAATATCGCTCTGAGCCGCTTTCAAAGGCATGGGATACAATGGTCGGTGCGACGCTTGTATCGGCCACGACGTTTGTTCCGTAGTTCACGATGAATTTCCTCAGCAGGATGTTTTCCTGACCCGACCGATCTTCGGCTGCCCCGAACAGTGCCACCCTGAGCGGGACGGGATCGCTGCCTTTTGCGGAGTTTGCCGCATAATCGAGGAATGAGCCCAGATCGGAAAACCGGGTATCGTCCGCGCGAATGTAAAGCTGGCTGAAGGTCACCTGCGCCATGCTGATCGGCACAAGGTTGCCTTCGCCCGTCGAGCTGGCCAGAAGACTGGAATAGGTGTCCATCAACTGGATCACGTTGTAGCCGTTTGGCGGCAAGCCGTTGAAATAGTCCAGCGCGACATTCATGTCGCCGCCGAACTTGAACAGCGTGTTCACCCTAAGGCCAAGCGGGTTTCCGTCCTTATCCTTCAGCGCCTCGATCGCCTCGGCGATCTTCTGGCTGAGGCCCAGTGAGCCCGAGTTGCTGCTGCGGGGAATGAAGATGTTGATTGGCTGTTCCGGGAAATCCGCAGGTCTGGGCACGTCCGGCAGGTTGCAATTCTGCGCCTGCGCCGCGAAAGCGCACAGAAAGGTGGCGGCAAAAGAAAGCGCCGCATGACGCAGCGCGGGCCAACCCCATCTCCTGCCGATATTTACCAATTTCGCGCTCCGCTTTGCGGGGATGTTCGCGCTAAGGATGTGCTCCGTCAAGGACCGTCATTTCGGAATCCATTTGGAGCATGTCGAATCATCGGCGGATGTGACGTGAATTACGCATGTCACGTCACGCGAAAAGGGTGAGGCGAAAATCGCACAGGTTGTGGAATATGAGTGAACAAATATGACAGCAGTTGACAGGAAAGGGTGACCGCGCGCTACTGGAAAAGACAAGTAAAACCCGTGCCTTGCCGATTATGGAAAAAGTGAGGATTCCGCGCACTCGCCAGCTGGCGTTATGGCGGATGGCCTATATTCGGTGTGGCAGTCTGGAATGGAACATGGGCTGTCCTTGATTGGACAAGCGGCTGCGGATTCGAACGAAGCAGCAACCATATATTGAAAGAGATTCGACGATGCGCTTTATTCCCCTTTCGGCATCATCCCACGCGATCATCCTTGGGTTGTTGCCGGCCATGGCTGCGGCAAACGGCTATCAAAACCTCCATCAAAGCGCGACCGGTCTGGGGACGGCATATTCGGCGAATGGCACGGGCATCGACGATATTTCGGCGATCTATTCCAACCCCGCATCGTTGACGCGTTTTCCGGGCACGAATGCCTCGTTCGGGGCGGATCTGATCATGCCGCGCGACAGTTTCGAAAACCTGTCGGCGACGACAGCCAGCGGCGCGCCGGTCACAGATGGCAGCCCCGGCACGCCCACGCAGTTTCTCGACAACACGCTGTCGGGCTATTGGTATATTGGCCATCAGCTGTCGGACCAGCTTTACTTCGGTCTGTCCTTCAACGCGCCCTGGGCGACCGAGTCCGATTACACCGATACTGCCGCCTCGCGCTACACCGCCACCACGACCAAGCTGACGGCCTATAACCTGACCCCGATGCTGGCCTACAAGGTCGATGACAAGCTAAGCATCGCTGCCGGTCTCAATATTCAGTACTATGTCTCGGAATTCTCGACAAACATTTCGTTGACGCCAGACAATCCCTCACAGGCGAGCGACCTGGCGAGCGATTTTGAGGGCAACGACCTGTCCTTCGGCGCGATCATCGGGATCGAGTATCAGGCCACGGATCAATGGCGCTTTGGTGCGTCCTACCGCACCAAGATCACGCATGAATTCGACGGCGACATACGCGTCAATGGCTCGGATGCGAACTTGGCCGTGCTGGAATCGAACGGCGTCTCGCGCGATGGAGACGCCCGCTATGAGATCGCCACCCCGTGGATGCTGCAGCTTGGCGCGCATGGCAAGCTGACCGACCGGCTGGAGACCTATGCCTCGGCCACGCTGACCGGGTGGAGCGCGTTCAAGGACACGAATATCCACACCACCAACATCGGCGATCTGAGGGTCCGGAATGGCTGGGACAACGCCTGGTATGTCGCGGTCGGTCTGGGCTATCAGGTGAACGACAAGGTCAAGGTTTTCGGCGGTGTCGCCTATGATGAGACGCCGACCCCGACCGAGGTCCGCAACCCGCGAGCCCCGAATGCGGATCGCTCTTATGTCGGCCTTGGCGGTTCCTATGAGGTCAGGCCGGGGCGCACATTCAAGGTGGGCTATGCGCATACCTTCTTTGAGGATGCCCCGATCCGCCTGACCAGCGAAAACAATCCGGGTCGCGGGACGCTGAATGGCGATATTAAGATCGATGCGGACATCCTGATGGTGCAATACGTCCATCAGTTCTGATGGCGCGTCCGATCAGAAATCCGCCGGATCAATGATGATGCGATGGGCCACGTGGCGCGTGGCCCGCGCGATTTCGGCTGTCCCGCCATTGCCGTCCGGCGATTTGCCGTCCCACAACAGCAGGACATGCGGCGCGATCGGCGCCGCCTCACGGGCATAGGCCAGCATGATCGCGTTGTTGCGAACAAAGGGCTGCTCGGCCGGCTCAGCGGGGTCGCGGGCCGACGTGGGCCGGTGAACGACCGATGCGGCGCAGAGGTTTCGAAAGCGCTGCTCCCAATCCGAGTCGATCGCTCGGGGCAGGCTGACCGAACTTTCCAGAAACGCACCCTCGGGCAGGGGCAGGAACAGATGCACCTTCGCGCCAAGGGTCAGGCAATGTTCGGCAAACAGGATATCGCCACCTCTTGCAGCCCCGCAAATGCCGATATCGCCTGCTCCGACTTGCCAACCGGACAAGGCGTCGTGGATCGCCGCACTGATCGGGCCCTCCTTGTCCGCAGGGAAACGAGGTTGGGCTCGGCCGGGACCGTCGGTCATGTGCCCGCTGAACAGGATCACCTTTTGCATGAGCGCATGATGCCACGCCTGATCAGGTTGGGAAGGAAAATTTCCACATGGCCCAGACGCTACTTTCACGCGGAAATACGCGCATAGGTTGATCTCCCTTGACGCGAGTTCAAGGATGTCGCAAGGATTGCAAACTGCACAACCGATGCTTGTCACTATTGACGCAAAAACTTCTGTCAAATACAATATTCTGAATAATAAGGCAGAAAAAGAAAACAGTGACGGAACCGGTCTTCATTTAGAGGGCGCGCATGTCGAATATCGCCGGCAAGGCCTATGCCATGAATGTGGTCACGCCGAGCAATCGCAAGATCACGTGGGTCAATCGTCTGTTGTTCATGGCTTCGCGAGGCTTGCCTGCGAACTTGCTGGGGCTTTTGGGGCTTTCGATCATCCATTTCGCCCGCTGGGTCATCATCAGGCCGCAGGACTGGCCGGATCTGGGTCAGGGCAAGCAGGTCCTGAAAAACGATTACATGCTGTTCTGTTCCAACTTCAACGGGACTTGGGATCAGTATATCGACGCATTTTCGGATGGTATTCCGAAGGGCCTGAACCTGTTCTGGTACTCGGCGAGTAAATACCCGCAATCCATCCCGGTGACGGATTTCAAAAGATATATCACTTATAATCAGATAAATACGGACTTCTACTATAACGCGACTCCGGGTTCGGCGCAGCGCGACGTGAAGGCTGCGATGAAGGTCTATGATGCCGTGCTGGAGCTTGCCGCGACGCATGCCAATCAGACGCCGGATGAATTCGCCGCCGCCTATCGCGACGCGATGTTCAGAATCCAGCACTGTCTGGGTGAGCCGGGGCTTGGTCCCGTCGCCAGCCTTGATACGGAACGCGCCGACATCAACCGCGGCTCCTATGTCCGGGGTGCCCAGAACATGTTCAACCGCGAGAGATGATCGCTCTCCTAAGGTGTCATCATGGCCGATCTTGATTCAGGGCATATCTTTCTGACCACATTGGCCCCGATCAAAGGGGCCAAGGACGATCCCGATATCGGCGTCTCGTATGAGCAGCGGGTACGGATCGCATTGGCGGAACTGCCGACCGCGCTGCAAAGCCCGGCGACGCAGAATATCGGGCTGAACAGCCCCTTCGCCCGCAACAGGCGCACGCATCTGGCCCGGATGTTCGTCCTGAGCGACGTCGTCTATAACGGTCGCAATGCGCAGAACCCGGTCGTCGCCACGGCCAAGGGCATCAACCCGGTCGATCCGCTGCCGATTGACGAACTCAATGCGCCCTATCTGGTCTTTTGTGCCGATATCGATGCCGTGACCTCGGATGGCGCACCCTTGCCCCACAACCTGACCGCAAAGCAGCAGAAAGAGGTGCGCGCCTCGTATGCCCGGGAATTGTGGAACACGATGGGTCCCGAGCTGAAGGACATCTACTGCAATTGCGTGGGCTTTGACGATGTCGCGACGGCGGATGATTTCGCCACCTATCTCGACCGTTGCCATGTCGAGACGACGATGCCCTTCCACGATTACTACCTGGAACTGCCCAAGTTCAACGACCTGCCGGTCAAGTCGCTTCTGGCGGCGGTGGGCGTGCCCGCTGCAATCACCGTGCTGATGTTGCTGCTGCGGATTCTGGGCTGTCTGAACCTTCCGATGCTGGGTTTCAGCACGCTGTGGACGGCAGTGGTGGCGGGACTGGTGACCGCCGGTGCCGCGATGTTCAGTCTGGGCTACGCGCTGCGCAACGGGGCCAAGCCTCTTGCGCCGGGGAAATATGACGACCTGCCCTCGGTCCTGAAGGCGCTTTATACGCAGCAGACATTTTCGGACTTCATCGTCGCGCATCAGGGCGCCGATCCCGACAAGCTTTATGCGGATTTCGCCGCCTTCCTGACCGAGCACAAGCCACAAGACAAGCACGCGCCGACACAAACGCCCGGAGTCATCTCGATCCGGGAGCAGGGCGGAATCTCAATCTAGGACTGGACGATCATGGGACGCAGGCTTGACCTGGACGACATTCAGGGAAACGTCATCCGCGCTTACGGGCGCTATTCCTTTCCTTTCGCACGCTATTTCTTTCTGAACATCGCGGATTGCGGCAAGGGTCGCCGCTTCGTCGACATTGTTCGTAAAAAGATCACCACCGGCGCGACCTGGCCCGAGGACAAGAAGCCCGCCGTCACCTGGAACATCGCCTTTACCTTCTTCGGTCTTTACAAGCTGCAGGTGCCGCAGCGCACCCTGCGCGGCATGCCCGAAGAGTTCATCTCGGGCATGCGCGACCGCGCCTTCATCCTTGGGGATCGCGATGTCACCAAGACCGAGGCCGAGGCCGTCGGCTGGGATTCGCAGTGGGACCCGATCTGGCGCGCGAACCGCAACGGCGACGGCGACGATTCCGACAATGTTCATATCTGGATCGCCCTGAACGCCCAGTTGAAGAAGCTGGGCACGGATGAGCCGGTCGATGAGCTGGAGCTCGAGACCCAATGGCTGCGCGATCTTTGCGCCGAGCTTGGCGGCGGGGTGAGCATTCTTGCGACCAATGGCCAGAATGGCGATCAGGAATACCAGTCGGCCTCGGCGCTGTTCTTTGAGAAAAACGGCCTGCTGGTCCCCTCGCCGACCGAGCATTTCGGCTTTGCCGATGCCATCGGCGATCCGGTCTTCAGGGGGCAGTTCTCGCCCGAACTGGAAAAGGAAGCCGTGATCGGCCGCGGCAAATGGATGTCCAAGGAAAAGGGATGGGAGCCGATCGAGACCGGTGAGTTCGTCCTGGGCCATCCCGACGAAAGCCAGGAACTGCCCCCGATCGCCCGGCCGCCGGAATTCATGACCAATGGCAGCTTCATGGCCTATCGCAAGCTGCACCAGAACGTCGCCACTTTCGATCAGATCGTCGCCGAAGAGGCCGAGACCTTTGCCAAGGTGCAGGGCGTCGGTCTGGAGGAAGCCCGCGAAACCCTGCGCGGCAAGATGTGCGGGCGTTGGTCCAATGGCGTGCCGCTGGCAGTTGCCCCGACCTATGCCGAATGGCTGGCCTTCAACGACAAGATGGGTTTTGCCGACCCCGATCCGTTCAAGGCGCTCAGAAAGCAGCTGGATTATATCCGCTCGCCCGCCGCGTCCGATTTCCGCTATGCCGATGACATGTTGGGCTACAAGACGCCGGTCGGCTCGCATCTTCGGCGGATGAGCACGCGGGACTATCTGGACCCGCTGAACCAGATCGGCATCGATCCCGCGACCGGTGAGCAGTTCAAGAATGAGAATGCGACATCCGGCCTGAACAAGCGCCGCCGCATCCTGCGCCGTGGTCTGCCCTATGGTCCGCGCGCCGGTGTCCAGAAAACCGACCAGACCGAACAGGGCGTCGCGATGATGTCGATGTGCGCCAGCCTGTCGCGCCAGTTCGAATTCGTGCAGCAGCAATGGACGCAATACGGGCTGGACTTCCATCAGGGCAACGACACCTGTCCGATGCTGGGCAATCACGACCGGCACAAGCGCTTCACCATCAATTCGGACCCGAAATCCGGCAAATGTCCCTTTGTGATGAGCAAGCTGAAAACATTCGTCGAATGCCGGGGCGGGGATTATTTCTTTGTCCCTTCAATGACATCGCTGCGCATGATGGCGATGGGCATTATCGACCCGACATGACGCGTTCGCCGAAAGGATAAGAGCATGTTTGCAGCACTGCGCAACGCGGTCACGACGGTTTTTGCGGTTCTGATGGTCTGGCTTGAGGGGATCGGGGCGGCTCTGGGGCTTCTGGTGCTGGGGGCGCGTCTGGCAGTGAGTGGCGGCTTTCGCCAGAATCTTGCCGTGGCCTTCAAGCAGGTCCCGACCCAGCGCATGGTCATGCAGGTGCTGCGGGCATTCGCGCCGAACCTTTCGCTCAAGCGGCAATTGGTGAAAGCCTATGACAACAGCGGCACGGTGATCGTGACCCGCAGCAATGACTGCCTTGATGTGCTGCGCCGCGACGAGGATTTCGAGGTCGTCTATGAAAGCCGGATGCGCCAGCTGACCGATGGCGATAATTTCTTTCTGGGGATGCAGCCGGGCTGGGATTACACGCGCGACACCTCGGCGATGCGGCTTGCGGCTCGCCGTCCCGACGTGGCCGAGATCGTCCTGCCTCGCGCGCGTGCCTTGGCGGATGAGATCGTCGCGAGCGGCAACGGCAGGTTGGATCTGCCCGCGCAACTTTCGCTTCAGGTTCCATGGGATATGACTGCGCGCTATTTCGGGGTCGGCGGCCCCGACGCCGCAACCATGCAGGAATGGACCACGACCCTGTTCTGGTACCTGTTCGAGGATCTGCCCGCCGACCCCGCCTTGCACGCGCGGGCGATGCAGGCCGCATCCGGGCTGCGCGTCTATCTTGATGCCGCGATCGCTGCACGCAAGGCGAACCCTTCTGATAATGCCGATCTGCTGAACCGCTGTCTGGCGCTGCAATCAGCGGGCACGCCGGGGATGAGCGATCTGGGCATCCGCAACAACCTGCTGGGCCTGCTGATCGGTGCGATTCCTACGATTTCAAAGGCTTGCTGCTATGCTCTGGATGAGCTGCTGAACCGCCCCGACGCCCTGCGCATCGCGCATCAGGCGGCTGTCTCGGGCGACGACGCCCTGCTTTCCCGCTGCATCTGGGAGGCGCTGCGCTTCAACCCCCATAACCCCATCATCTATCGCCGCGCCACCCGCGATGCGGTCATCGCCCAGTCGACCCTGCGCGAGGTTCGCGTCCGGAAAGACCAGATGGTCTTTGCCGCAACCCTCTCGGCGATGTTCGACCGCTATGCCGTCCCCAAGCCCAATGAGTTCCGTACCGACCGCCCGTTCGAGACCTACATCATCTGGGGTTACGGCCTGCACACCTGCTTCGGCGCCGCAATCAACGAGGCTGTCATCCCCGCTATCCTGAAACCCGTTCTTGCCCGCAAGAACCTGCGCCGGGCAGATGGTCCGGCCGGCCAGATCGACACCGGCCCCACCCCGCATCCGCAGCATTTTCATATCGAGTTTGACCGCTGAGAGCGTTCAGGTGCGTCCTTCGGGGATAGCGTCACACAGCAGAGTGATACTGTCTATGGCCTAAGGTTCTTCAGTTCGACGATGTTTCCGATTCCCAACCACGTGACTGTATTGGCGTCAAACCCAACCACATCGTGCAACAGGGCAGGGAGATGCGGCGACTTGTAGCCATCTCACGGTGTTTTCCTGCCAAACCGTGCCTCTAAACCCACGGCGCGGGCGCAGCTTGTGCTTACGTGGCTGTTCTGGCGCGGTCTACCGAGACGGCGATGCGCGCCGAGGATCGCCGCCTGTTACGCAGTGTCGAGCAGATCAAATCCGCCGCTTACAGACACAAGCTGCGACGTTGGAGGCGCCCCTTCCCACGACCCGATGATCGGGAGTGAGCTGACTGGATCGGCGGCCTCTTTCGCAGCATTCTCCATTCGAGGGGTGCCACCAGCTTGACTGGTGGTGAGCCTCAAGAATGCGGGAGAGGCCGAATGCATTTTTGCCGGGCTGGGTGTCCACCGGGCCACGCCTTCTGTCGCGGTGGCGCAGGCTGACCGCCTTGGTAATATCCGCCACTGTAGAATGAGTCCATATCGTCCCAACGATATCAGGAGGTTGACCGAGTGGCTGGGCGCCGGAGATGTCCAGCTTCACGTCTGCGATGAAGCAATACCTCTCGGATATGGGCGGACTGTCAGTTTGTCGAGTTTGGATATGACAGCACGTAACGGTGCCCTCGCTCACTCCAAATCAAAACGGTAGACCGGGTAAAAACCGATCGCCGAGACGCGGTGATGTGGGAAAAATTCACCGCGTTGGATAGCTGACCGGGGGTGTGGTACCGGACGCTAGCGCATGAGGCGATGCGGAATCTGATCTGGCCTCGAGTAATCGCGATGCGGGTGGTGCCGCAGGGCTTTCTGCTGCGTCATGGTCGGAACTATACCCGGAAAGAAGGTTGGACGTGGTCTACCGGCGCTGACTGGATCGTGTCCGAAAGCATGGCGCAGGAACGCCGACCTCCAGCGAGGTCTGAGGCAGTTCAGGAGGCCACAGCAAGCAGCCTGACGTTTTGATTGTCAGCGGGCGAGGCCTTCAAGGCTCATTTAGCGCCGCGCGACAGCCCATTCGTCATTGGTCTTGAGCATCGGTGCTCCGACGATGCGGACGAAGGCGTCGTCATGCGGGAAATCCCGATGACATCGGCCCGGCGCTTGATCTCGCGGCTCATCCTTTCGAGCGGGTTCGTCGCGCGATCTGTGTCCAATGCTCGCGTGGAAAGCACATGTAGGCGAGGACATCGTCGCGCGAGGCATCCATGAGAACACCGAGCGTGGGCTGTTTTTCGCGAAGCACCTAAGTCGCGACAGCGCACTACTCCTCGGCTACCTCCTTGGTGTCCTGAGCGAATATCGTCTTCAGCATTCCCGCCACCGTGCTGTGCTGCTTGGTGGGGGCATGGGCCAGCGCGTTTTGCATCCATTGCATGCGGCAGCCCGAAGGGGCTTGTGGCCGTCTGCGATCACCAGCTTCACGCCACGCAGCCCACGGTCGGCCAAAGACCGCGGGAACTCGGTCCAGAACCTCGGCCTCCGAGGGTCCGGTGGCCACGCCCAAAACTTCGCGCTTGCCATCCTCGTTGACCGCCACGGCCACTATGACGGCGCGGCTGATGATACGAACGCCTTGGCGCACCTTCAGGTAGGTGGCATCGAGCCAGAGGTTGGGCCCTGCGCCCCTCCGACGGGTGGTTCAGGAAGGTATTCACTCGTCGTTGATCTCGCCGCAGAGCCGGCTGACCTGGCCCTTGCACATCCCGCCCGCACCCATGGCTTTCACCAGTCGTCAACCGAACGCGTGGAAATCCCCTGCACATAGGCTTTCTGGATCACGGCCACGAGGGCCTTCTCGGCCGTGCGCCGGGGCTCAAGAAAGCTGGACAGATAACTGCCCTTGCGCAGCTTCGGAATCTGCAGCGCGATCCGCCCGGCCCGGGTGTCCCAGTCACGCTCGCGATATCCATTGCGCTGAACATCCCGCGGGGTCGTGCGCTCGCCTTTGGCCGCACAGGTTCGAAGCTCTATCTCGGCCTCCATGATACGCTCGGCCGCATAGGCCGGAATTTCGCGCAGCATTTCGCCGTCAGCCTGCTTTTCAATGAGTTCAAGCAGCGCCACTTTTTTTATCGGTCATCGTCATCGTCATCGTCATCGTCATCGTCATCGCAACCCAAACCTACCTCGAAGATCGACGATGGCCGCCGCCGTCGCGCCCGGTCGCGCGCGGGGCTAGGCCGGGGCTCCGCGCACGGCCTCCTACACCATCACCCGGGACACGGCCGGTGCCGGCTACAGACGGGATTGTATTGCCCTGCAGATCGTCCAGAGAGTCCGCTGTCGATCAGCGCACGATCCAACACCCGGGCTGTGTCTTGTTCAAAAATTGGAAAAGGATCGGGGAAATCTACGGCTGAACCAAGGCTGCCTGCGGACTGGCCTCGATCAACCTCGCTGCCTCGAGCGGGCCTATATCCGGAAATCTCAGCCGACCGCCAAGATTGTCGGCGATACGAAAACCAGAATACCCGCGCAAGAACACCGGCGACGCTCCGCACTAGCGGGGTGAAAACAGGGCCGGGGCAAAGGCCAATCACTGCCGACGCCTTCCCGGCCTGATCGCATTACATCGCCACGCGGCGAGGGCCTTTCCTCGCCGCATAGGTTTTGCAGGTCCATCCTTGGGCCGTTCGGTCAGCCGGAAGTCTTTGCCAGTCCTCCAGCAACGCCAACCCGCAACCGAAGTCAGGTCGCGTCGTAATGGCTGAAGACCGTCGTGCTGCCGTCCCTCTGGATGACGAAAACGTCATAGGCCTCGCGCTCGGATTCCGGTCCCATGCCCGGCGATCCCATCGGCATGCCGGGCACGGCCAGACCGATGGCGTCGGGGCGCTCATCAAGCAGGCGGCGGATATCGGCGACGGGCACATGACCTTCCAGCAGATAGCCACCGACCCGCGCGGTGTGGCACGAGACCATTTCCTCGGGGATGCCACCTTCGGTCTTGAAGCGCATGAGGGCGGCTCCGGCGCTGAGTTCGGTCGTCACCCGGAACCCCGCGGCCTCGACGATCTCGATCCAGGCGGAGCAGCAGCCGCAATTGGGGTCCTTCAGGACATGCATTTGCGGCCCGGTTCCCTGTGCTACGGCGGGCAGTGAGGCTGCAATCAGCACCACCCCGGCGGCCATCGTCGCCCTGCGCGAAAGCTTGATATCGTTCATTTTCGTGTCCTTTCAATCATCATGTCAGTGTTGTCAGGCAGAGACAGCGAACTCGGTCATCATGCCGGTCGCCAGATGCGGCATGTGGTGGCAATGCAGCATCCAGCGGGCGGCCTCACCTGCATCCAGTGCAATATCGACCATCGACATCGGCGGCACATAGACCGTGTCGCGCCTCGCGCCCGAGATCCGGCGACCGTTCAGGCCGACGACCTGAAACACATGACCATGCAGGTGCATCGGGTGGCCCATCATCGACATGTTGTGGAATGTCAGGACCACCCGCTCGCCCGTTCGGGCGATGACGGGCTGATGGTCGCCCCATGTCGCGCCATTGATCGTCCACCGATAGGGCTGCATCGTGCCGCCCAGCATCAGCATCTGGCTACGCGCGACGGGCCGGTCGGGCAGGGGGGCCATCGCGACAAGGCGTGCCTCTTGTGCCATGTCGGTATCGAAGGGCGGGGCATCGGCCTGCGCAAGCGGCGCGATGCGGGTGACCTTGGCCCCCGGCGGGGCAAGGATCAGGCCGGTGCGCTCTTTCGCGCCCTCGCGCAGCGCAAGGATCGGCCACGCGCCGCCTTCACCCGGCAGGTCGATTTCCAGATCCAGCCGCTGGCCCATGGCAAGGCCGAAGCGCGTGCCCGCAATCGGTTGAACCGGATGCCCGTCCACCGCGACCAGCCGCCCTTCGACCGCGCCGGTGTCGATCCAGAAAACCGTGGCGGCAGCGGCGTTGATGACCCGCAGCCGGATGCGACCTGCGCGTTCGACCTGTACCACCTCGGGGTCCGCGAGGGTCCGGTCATTGGCAAGATAGGCGTCCCAGTCATGATCGTTCAGGTCCATGGCCATGCCACCCATGGTGCTGTGGTCCATGCCCTGCATCATGCCCATGCCCGACATGTCATGCGCGGTCGAGGCACCATGCGCGGTCCCGCCGCTGATCTTGGCCAGAACCTCCTCGGGCGATTTGAAGGAAAAATCGTGCAGGAACATGACGACCTCCTGCCGATCCGCGCGCAGGTCCTCGGGGCTGCGAACGATCAGCGGCGCGGCGAGGAGTTGCATCTCTTGCGTGGGGATATGGCTGTGCATCCAGAATGTGCCCGGCATCGGCTGGAAGTCATAGGACCGCGTTTCTCCCGGTGACAGAAGCGGCATCGGCATGTCGGGCACGCCGTCCTGCGCATTGGGCGGGATCTGCCCGTGCCAATGGATGATCGTTGCCATGTCAAGATCGTTGGTCAGATCGACCCGGAAGCGTTGACCGGGGTCAAGGACCAGCCCCTGACCGCCGGGACCGGCAAGGCCAAGGACCGAGGCCGCGCGTCCGTCGATGTCGAGTGTTCGGCGGGTTGCCCTCAACGCTAAAGGCGTTGCCTGCGCAAAAGCGGCATGGGGCAGTTGGGCGGATGCCAAAGTGGCAGCGCCTGCGGCCAGAAAGCCGCGTCGGGTAACCGAATTCATGATCGTCTCCTCGGGATCGGGGTCCCGCGTTTCAGGTCCAATATGGCGCCGCGGGCAGTGGCCCGGACGCGATCAGAGGAGACGGGTTTGAGGGGGGCGTTCGTTCAGGTCCGGACTGTGGCCAAGGCCCATGCTGTCGACAGGTCGGACATGCGTGGTGGTGAAGTGATCGGCAAAGACATCGCCCTGCACCGGGGCAATAAAGCTGATCAAAGCGGCGCAGGCGGCTGCGCAGCTGTCGGCATCGCCAGCGCTGCAACCGGATTTTTCCCCGCAAGCCGTATGGGTGCTGTCCGCCATGGCCGCGTGCCCGGCATGGGCGGCAACGACCGCATCCTCCAGCGTCGTACGTGCCGCATGCGCTGTCGCTGCCGTCGCGACGATGGCAAGGGACAGGGCAGCAAGAAAGGCGATGATGCGGCGGACCATGGGGCAAAAGTTATAAAGGCCAGCAGGTGTTGTCCATTCCTGCCCATGTCGCAGCGCCGGTTCCGCCTGAACAATCGCGTGAACGCCTGCGCCTAGGATGCGCCGCATATTGAGCCGTTCCCGGAGGTCGCGTGGACCATCCCGGAAACGGCGAGAAGGCGAAGGAAACCGTCCGCCTTGATCAGCCCATCGCAAGCGCGTGGCGGACATAGGGCGCGACCTCATGTGCGCCTTCCCAGATCATCTTGAGCGCGACATAGAAGATCACGGCAAGGCCGACATAGGCGATCCAGCGGTGGCGGTTCAGCAGGCGGGCGATGAAGCTGGCGGCCAAACCCATCATCGCGATGGACAGGACCAACCCGACGACCAGAACCGTCAGATGCTCGCGCGCCGCGCCGGCAACCGCGAGGACGTTGTCGAGGCTCATCGAGACATCGGCGATGACGATCTGCGTCACCGCCTGCTTGAGCGTCTTTTGCTGCACTCCGCCCCCGACGGTGCCGTCGCCGTCAAGGTCATGATCCGCCAGCGCTTCCTCGGCCGCATGTTCCTCGGCGGCGCTGGTGCGCAGCTCGCGCCACATCTTCCAGCAGACCCAAAGCAGCAGGATGCCACCGGCCAGCAGCAGGCCGACGATCTGCAGCAGTTGCGTCGCCATGGCGGCAAAGATGATCCGCAGCACGGTCGCCGCGATGATGCCGATAAAGATGGCGCGGGGGCGCTGTTCCTTGGGCAGGCCAGCGGCGGCCAGGCCGATGACGATCGCGTTGTCGCCGGCCAGCACCAGGTCGATCCCGATGACGGCAAGAAGGGCGCTTAGTCCCTCTGGGGTGAATATTTCCATGATGATCGTTGGTCTTTCAGTTCAATCAGGTCGCAAACACGGGCGTCTGGATGAGTCGGGCCGGGCTCGCTCTGCCAGACGGAAAACATCTGTGGTGCCGGAATTCATCTGGTTTATCCATGGCTTGCCTTTGGAGTGCGGGAATCCGGCCGCGTCGTTCGATAGTTTAGGAACCTTGTAGTCCCGGATATCGGGGCTTGCCAGCGGGCAATCGGACGCGGCTTCCAAATCTGCTGACTGTGCCCGTTTGTCGCACATTCCCGCCGGAACAAGGCCGCCCTTGGCGCGTTTTGGCCGGACTATGGCGTGTGAACGGTGGGCTGGATGAAGACCTTCGTGACGTCGGCCCCCTGTGATGGTTCGCCCCATAAACCCTTCCTGCAGCGGGCCGCAGCCCTACCCTTAGGCCACAACCTAGAACCGAGGTAACCATGGGGAATAAGACCCATATCACAGCCCTTCTGCTGGCCGCGACCCTGTCGGGACCAGCATTTGCCCAAGACCCCATCGAACCCGCCGCGATCGAGGCGCTGCATGCCATGGGCGCGCATCTTGCCGGTCTTCAGACATTCGCGCTGACCTCGCAGACCGAGATGGAAGTAGTGCTGGACGACGATCAGAAGCTGCTGATCGGGGGCACCGTCCAGTATCAGGTCCAGCGACCCGATCACATGCGCATCGACCTCAAGACCGATGTCATCGACCGCCAGCTTTACTATGATGGCAAGACCGTCAGCTATGTCTCTCCGACCGAAGGCTATTACGCGCAGATCGAAAACGCGCCGCCGACGATCAAGGAGGTGCTAGACTACACCGCCGACACCTATTCGGTAAGCTTCCCGGCTGCGGACCTGTTCCAATGGGGAACCAAGGACGAGCCGATCGACCAGATCAAGGAAGCCTTCAAGGTCGGCACCGCCACGATCAATGGTGCGCAAACCGACCATTGGGCCTTCCGCACCGATGATCAGGATTGGGAGGTCTGGCTGCGCACCGATGGCACATCTCTGCCCGCGCGGATCTCGGTCGTGGATCGTCAGGACGACGCGCGGCCCCGCTTTGTCGCCACCTATTCCTGGGATGAGCAGGCCAAGCCCGCCAGCGATATCTTCACCTATCAGCCGCCCGAAGGCGCCAAGCAGATCGATTTCCTTGAAACCGAGCTGGCCCCTGACGACGAAACGGAGCCGCAGCAATGAACGTCCTTCTGAACACGCGACGGGGAGTCGCGGCATTGGTCATGGTCAGCCTTGGCGCGGCGGGGTTTGCCCCTGCGGCCGAGGCACGGGGCAGCTTTCACGGCGGTCGCAGCGGCGGGATGCATATGGGCCATCCCGGCACTCACGTGGTGATCCGCCCGAAACACCCCGGCGCGCATCCGAGCACGGCGCATCACAAGCCACCGCCACATGCCGGGCCCCATGCGAAACCCCATCCGCCTGCAGGGCACAAGCCGCCGCCACCGCGTCATGACGCGCATCACCGGCCGCCACCGCCGCGCCATCACGACGACCATCACGATGACCACCACGATCACCACGACCATCATCACCCCCGCGGCCCTTACTGGCCCGGATACTGGCATGACAATGATGATGATATCCTGTGGGGCGCGGCCACTGCGCTTGCGATCGGCAGCATCATTCGCAGTACCCCGTCGGGCTGTTCCGATGTGCAGGTCGGAAACCACATGTACAAGCATTGCGGCAATACCTGGCTGCAGGCCGCCTATAGCGGGCATCAACTTGTCTATGTCGCGGTCAGCGATCCGCGCTGACGGGCAGAGGCCTCGCCGGACATAGCGGTTCCAGGCGCCATTCGCGGTGAATGTCAGCCGTGCTGTACCTGGAGCCGTGCCTGATGCCACCCGCGTTGCAGGCTATCCTGATTTGCGGCATGTACCGTTGCCATGCCGCGAAAGGGACCCGATGCGCTGCCTGCTGATCGAAGACGATGCCGATCTGGCGACCTGGCTGGTGAAATCCCTGTCCGGCCGCGACATCTTTGCCGAATGGGAGGAAAGCGGCCTGATCGGCGTCCGGCGCGGATTGGCCGAGGATTACGACGCCATCATTCTCGATCTGGGCCTGCCCGACCTGAATGGGGCCGAGGTTCTGGCGCGCCTGCGCGCTGCCGGAGGCGCGGTCCCGATCCTTGTCGCCACCGCCCGCGACGATCTGTCCGAACGGGTGGCGCTGCTGCATGCCGGGGCCGACGACTTCCTGACCAAGCCCTTTGCGCTGGATGAGCTGGAAGCACGGCTGGTGGCGTTGGTGCGGCGCAGCCATGGGCGCGCGACCGGGAATTATGCCTGCGGGTCGCTAAGCTATGATCAGGCGACGCGCCAGTTCCGGCTGCGGGGCGATGCCCTGCCGCTCAGCCCTCGGGAACATGCGGTGCTGCGGCTGTTGATCATGCGGCATGGCGAGCCGCTGTCGAAAACCTACATCCTCGACCGGCTGATCGGCGAGGATGACAGCATGAATCCCGAAACCGTCGAGGTGATGATCTATCGCCTGCGCCGCAAGCTGGAAGGTTCGGACATGCGGATCGTGACCATGCGCGGCCTTGGCTACTTCCTTGAAGCCGATGCCGCGGACTAGGGTATCGCTGCGGGCCACCGTCGCCTTGTGGATGGTGCCGACGGTGCTGCTGTTCTTTAGCTCGTCCTGGTGGCTGACACAGGTCAATGTCAGCCAGCTTGCCGACAGCGCCTATGACCGGACGCTGGACGGGGCGCTGCGCGCGATCGAGGCGAATATCTCTTTGCAAAGCGGCGGATTGGGGGTCGATCTGCCCTATGCGCTTTTCGCCAGCCTGCGCACGACCTCGAAGGGAACGGTCTATTTCCGCGTGACCTCGGCGGACGGGCTGGTGCAGATCGGCGATGCGGCCTTGCCGCAGCCCCCCGATCTGAAACCCAACGAGACGCATTTCTTTGACGCGGAATATCTGGATCAGCGCGTGCGCATCGGGGCGCTGCGCACGACATTGCCCGCGCCGCTCTATGGCGCGGGGCAGGCGCAGGACGTGATCATCGAGGTGGCCGAGACGGCGGCCCCGCGCGAGGCCTCGCTGGAGCGTATCGCGAATGCGGCCTACTGGCGCGACGTGGTGGTGACGGGTCTTGGCCTTGGGCTGATGATCCTTGGCTTTGGCGCGGCCCTGCGCCCGCTTGAACGGCTGCGCCAACGCTTTGACCGGCGCGATCCAAGCGACCTGTCCCTGCTGGACGAGGATCAGCTTCCCGTCGAGGTCCGCCCGCTTGTGCAAAGCTTCAACGCGCTGCTTTTGCGTCATGCGGCGCTGGCCGGGGCGCAGCGGCGGTTTCTGGATGACGCCTCGCATCAGTTGCGCACGCCGATCAGCGTCTTGCGGATGCAGCTTGACCATGCGTTGCAAACCGCCGACCCCGCCGAGCGCGAGGAGACGCTGCGCGCGATGCGGGGCGTCATCGAACGCTCGGCCCGGACGACGGCCCAGATGCTGGCCCTGGCCCGTGCCGATGCCACGGCCATCGGGCAGGCGGGCGATCAGGTGGACCCGGCGCGCATCCTGTCCGAGGTCGCGCGTCTGCATCTGCAAGGGGCGCGGCGCAAGCGGCTGGTGCTGGATCTGGACCTGCCCGAGACGCCTCTGACCGTCCCCGCCCATGAAACCCTGATCTATGAGGCGCTGAGCAACCTTCTGGACAATGCCATCCGCCATTCGCCGATGGGCGGCACGATCCAGCTGTCCCTGACCGTGCAGGACGGCAGCATCCGTTTTGGCATCACGGATGAGGGGCCGGGGATGAGCGCCGAGGGGCTGGCCCGTCTGGGCGAAAGGTTCCGTTCCGACGGCGGGCATGGGTTGGGACTGGCACTTGTCCAATCCGTCGCCCGCGCGCATGGCGGGCGCGTGATCGCACAGAACCGCGACGGTGCCGGGCTGGATGTGCAACTGGAAATATCACGGGCAAACGCGGATTTTACCGTTCCCGTGACGGATCTGTAAGCTGTTTGACAGCTTCAAGGCGCTATGACGCCTGCCGGAGGACGGGAATCGCAGCGTTCCCCAGGAAAATATAAGGGGTGGCTGGATGAAAAGGTGTTGGCTTGGCTTGGTCCTGCTGTTGGCAGCATTGCTGCCCGGCATGGTGCAGGCCCAGTCTGTAACCGCGTCCGCGCCCGAGGATCAGACCAGCTGCATCGCCCCGGCCCAGCCCGAAGGCGGCTTCGACCTGACCTGCCGCGTCATCACCGAGGCGCTGAACGCGACGGCAATCCTGCCCCGGCCCATGCAGCGCAGCTTTCTGCCCGGCGGAGTGGGCGCGGTCGCCTTCAACGCCATGACCGGCCCCCGCGCGGCCGAGGCTGGCACTCTCGTCGCCTTTTCCGAGGGCACGATCTACAACCTTGTCAGGGGCAGTTTCGGCGATCACGACATCGGTGATGTGCGCTGGCTGGCGCAGGTCGCGCAGGATTACGGCGCGATCGTCGTGCGGGCCGACGCGCCTTGGGCCGATCTGCCCGCGCTGCTGGCGACTGCGCGCGATAACCCGCAATCCGTGGCCTTTGGCGGCGGCGGAACCATCGGCGGGCAGGACTGGATGCGCGCCGCGATGACCGCCGAACTCAGCGGCATCGACCGCCGCAAGCTGCGCTTCGTCGCCTTTGAGGGCGCGGGCAGCTGCACCGAGGCGCTGTTGGCCGGTTTTGTTCAGGCCTGCATGAATGACGTGGGCGACACGCGCACGGCGATGGATGCCGGCAAGCCTCTGCGCATCCTTGCGGCTTTCGCACCCCAGCGTCTGCCCGGTGCGCTGTCCGACATTCCGACCGCGCGCGAACAGGGGCTGGCGCTGGATTGGCCGGTGATGCGCGGCGTCTATATGGGTGCGCAGGTCAGCGAGCAGGACTTCGCCTTGTGGCAGACCCGGCTGGAACGGGTCATGGCCAGTCCCGAATATGCGCAGATCCTGCGACGATATCACTTGCAACCCCAACCGCTGACCGGAGCCGCGCTGAGGGACGAGATCCTTGGCATGGCGCAGGATGCCCGAGACCGCCTTGCGCGGTTGGGCACCCCCTGACCGGCCGCGAAACCCCGTAAATCCGGGCGGTTTCCGCCGCCCCAACAAGACCCAAAACACCGTCCCCGCGACAGGTGAACAGAGAGACTGCATGCTTACATTCCTTGCCTATGCCATGATCATCGTGTTCATGGCCGCCATCATGACCGGGCGCGTCTCGGCACTGATCGGCCTGATCCTTGTCCCGATCATTTTTGCCGCGCTGGCGGGCTTTGGCCCGGAAATTCCCGACCTGATCATGGACGGGCTGCGCAAGATCGCCCCGACTGCGGTGCTTCTGCTGTTCGCGATCCTCTATTTCGGGCTGATGATCGATGTCGGCCTGTTCGATCCGCTGGTGCGCTTTGTCGTCAAGACCTGCCACGGTGACCCCCTGCGCGTCATCGTCGGGACCTGTGCGCTGTCGATGGTCATTTCGCTGGATGGTGACGGCTCTACCACCTATCTGCTGGTGGTGACGGCGATGATGCCTCTGCATCTGAAGCTGGGGATCAACCCGCTGATCCTGCCCGCCGTGACCGTCATGCCGAACGCGATCATCAACGTCGCCCCTTGGGGCGGGCCGACGGCACGGGTCATGTCCTCGTTGCATACCGATGTCAGCCAGACCTTCCTGCCGCTGGTTCCGGCCATCGTCATGTCCTGCGCCGCTGCCTTGGCGATTGCCGCCTATTTCGGCCTGCAGGAACGTCGCCGCCTTGGCACGCTGGATTACGCGCTGGTCGGCAAGGACGATATCGAACGCCAGATGGCCGAGGCCAGCCGCGCCGTGGTCGAGCGCCCCGTCTGGCTGCAAGCCTTCAACGCCATCCTGACCGCCGGGATGATGACGCTGCTGGTCATGGATGTCGTGCCGCTGGCGCTGGTCTTCATGGTGGGCTTTGGCATCGCGATGCTGGTGAACTTCCCCAATGTGAACGAACAGCGCGACCGTATCGCCGCCCATGCCGGCTCGGTTCTGGCCGTCGTCGCGGTGGTCTTTGGCGCGGGTGCCTTTACCGGCATCATGATGGGCACCGGCATGACCGAGGCGCTGGCGCAAAGCGTCGTCGCCATGATCCCGGAAAGCGCGGGCAGCTATATCCCGCTGATTACCGCCGTGCTGTCGGCCCCCTTCACCTTCTTCCTGTCCAATGACGCCTTCTATTTCGGCGTGGTGCCGGTTCTGGCCGAGGCAGCCTCGCATTACGGCATCCCGCCCGAGGTGATCGCCCGCGCGTCGCTGATCGGCCAGCCGGTGCATATGCTGAGCCCGCTGGTTCCGGCAGCCTATGTGCTGACCGGCCTCGCCAAGGTCGAATTCGGCGCGCATCAGCGCTTTACCCTGAAATGGTCGGTGCTTCTGGCCTGCGTCATGCTGGTCGGCGCGATCATCACCGGCGCATTGCCGCTGGGCTGAGCGAAAGGACGCGGGCGGCCCGGCGCCGCCCGCGTCCATGTTAACAACCTGCCGAACTTGCCCACGCAGCAATCGGCGATGGGCCTGCAGATAGCCATGAAAAAGCCACCGCGCGCTTGGCTTTCGGCACTGCGTGGACCTTATCAAATCCATTCGACAGCGGCAGGCTCCGGGTGCTACAGACAAATAGAACTTATGTGAAATAAAGTCTGAATGCTCAGGAGGTTGTATGCCAGTATCCAAGGGCGGGCATGCGGCTCTTCCCTTGGGAGAGCGGCGGCAGGTGACCGCGATATTCGTGGATCTGGTCGGCTTCAGCAGCCTGGCCGCGCGTGCCGATGCCGAAGACCTGCAGACCTGGCTGGACGACTTCTATCGCCGTACCCAGCAGATCGTCGCGGCTGCGGGCGGCGAGGTGACCGAGTTTCTGGGTGACGGCATCGTGGCCATTTTCGGTCTGGGCCATGCCGATGAGTTTCAGGCCCTGCGCGCGATCGAGGCCGCCGCCCGCATCGTGGCCTCGCCGATGCCCGGTGTGGCGGGCTCCGATCCGGTCGCCCTGCGCGGCGGAATCGCTACCGGTGAGGTCGCGATCAGGCCCGTGCCCCCCTTGGTGGCGCGCCAGTCGCTGCCCCGGCTGACCGGATTGGTCACGACGCTGGCGCAGCGTTTGCAGGCAGCGGCGGCACCGGGTGAGGTGCTGGTCTGCGCCCGCACCGCCGCGCTTTGCCGCGATCGCCGGTTGACCCCGCGCAAGGGTCTGCATCTGAAGGGCTTCGAGGGCGAATATGAAGCCTATTCGGTGGAGCTGAGCGCCACTCCCCATGCCTTGCGGGTCGGCCGGACCTTTGTCGGCAGGCAGGCCGAACGCGCCTGTCTGCGCAATCTCGACCGGCCCTGCCTTGTGACCGGCGAGGCCGGGATCGGCAAATCGGCGCTGGTGAACAGCGTGATCGAGACCGCGCCCTCGCATGTGATCTTTGCAGCGGATGCGCTGAAGCGATCCGAAAGCCAGCATCCGTTCCGACAATGGCTCAGGTCGCGGATGGGCAGTGAATCCAGCGATTTCGCGCTGCTATGCGGCACATTCCCCAATCTTGTGCCGGATGATCAGCTGGCCCTGGCGCTGACGCTTGACCTGCCGCAGGGGCAGGCGCTGGTGGCGCGTTTCGCGCAGCTCGCCTTGCGCCAGCGGATCGAGGACGCGATTGCCCACACCGTCCTGATGGCCGTGCCCGCAGGCGGGGTGCTGGTCTTTGAGGACCTGCACTGGTTCGACCGGGCCAGCCTTGACACCCTGCGCCGTGTGCTTGAGCTGAATGGCGACCAGCGCGGCATCCTGCTGACCAGCCGCGATCCGGAAAGCGCCGCAGAGTTCCTGCAGGACCGGCAGATCATGCATCTGGAGCTTGCGCCGCTGGCCGCATCAGATGCCCGGAAGTTCATGGAGCTGGCGGGCGGCGCGGGTCTGGATGGTGCCGAGCAGAACCGCCTGATCCGCCATGCCGGCGGCGTGCCGCTGTTTCTGGAACAGTTGCTGATCCATCGGCTGGATCATCCGGGCAGCGATGCCTTGCCCGCCACGCTTGAGGACCTGCTGACCGCACGGATCGATGCGGCGGGCCCGGCGCGGGGGCTGCTGATGCAGGCCGCGATCATCGGCCGGGGCTTCTCGTTGCGGCTGCTCAAGGCGCTGGCCGCCCCGGCGGCGGATTGCCCCGAGATGCTGGAACGCGCCAGCGCGATGGGCATTGTCGAACATCTGGGCGATGACGGCTGGCGCTTTGTTCACGCCCTGCTGCATCAGGCCAGCTACCGCCAGATGCTGCGGGCCACGCTCGAGGGGCTGCATGCCCGCGTCGCCGACCTGCTGCAGGGCGAATGCGCCGATCTGCCCGGAAACAGCCCGGCCCTTCGCGCCAGCCATCGCGACCGCGCCCGGCAGTTTCTGCCAGCGGCGCAGGACTATATCGCTGCCGGGCGCGCGGCCATGCTGCAAGGCGCATTTACCGATGCCGAGGCGCATCTGCGATCCGCATTGCGCATGTGCCATCAGGGGGCTGCAGGACCGGGGGCCGATCTGCTGGAAATGTCGGCGCAGACCGCGCTGGGATCGGTGCTGATGCAGATGCAGGGCTATGCCGCCGCGCCGGTCCGCGAGGCCTTCGATGCCGTGCTGAACCTTGCCCGCGGCGCAACCGGGATGCCGGCCAGCGCTGCCGCCGCGCTTTTCGGCAGCTATTCCCATGCCATCATTGCGGGCGACCGGCCCCGTGCCGACCAGCTTTGCACCTTCCTTGAAACCGGCGCGCAGGCCGAACGCGGCCCGCTGCGCGAAACCTATCTGCTGGCCGCCCATACCGCCGCCAATTGCGGGCATTTCTACAGCGGAGAATTTCCCGCCCAGTTCCGCCGCATGGAGCAGATCCGGGCGATCTATGACATCCGCCGCCACGCCCCGATGATCGTCGATTTCGGCATGGACTGTTTCGCCGCCGCGCAGATGTTCGAGGTTCCCGCCCGCGTCATCTGCGGCGAAGGCCACCGTCTGGATGCCCTGATGGCCGAGACCGACGCCCATCAGCGGGCGCTGAACATTCCCGTCATGCAGCCCTATGCGCTGGTCTGGGGCGCGGTCCCGCTGTTTCATGCCGGGCGCAGCGATGAGGCGCTGCAACGTCTGGAACGCGGCATCGTCATCGCACGCGAACAGGGTCAGGCCTTCTGGCAGGTCATTGCGCGCTGCTGGCAACATGTCATCGATCCGACCCAGAGCGCGGATGCCGAGGGCTGCGCGGACTTCGCCCGCACCATCGCCACGCTCGAGACCATCGGCGCGTTGATCGGCATCCCCTATTTCAAGATGCATCTGGCCATGGCGCTGGCCCGAGGCGGCGATACCGCCGCGGCCGAGATACTGGCCGAACAAGCCGTCTCGGACGGGAACCGCTCGCGCCTGTGGTGCTGGCAATCCGAGACCCTGCGCCTGCGGGCGATGCTGCAGCGTCAGGCCCAGCAGCAAGACGAGGCCCTCCTGACCCTGCATCAGGCCTATTCCCTGTCGCAAGAGCAGGGCGCGATCCTGTGGCAGGTGCGCGCCGCGCTGGACCTGATCGATCTTGGCAGCCCCGCGAACCTGCTGACCTCGGCGCTGGCGGCACTGCCACCCGGCGCCGACATCCCGGAACTGCGAAGGGCGGAGCTTTCGCCGTGACGGTGCGCGGAGGCGGGCAATGGCGACCATGTGACGCGCGGCGAGCCTCTATCGTTTGCCCCTGCATCAGGATATAGCTGCGGCCATGACCGATATCCTTCCGCCGTGCCCCGAATGTCGTTCCACCTATACCTATCAGGTGGATGCCCTGCTGACCTGCCCGGAATGTGGCCATGAGTGGTCGCCCGAGGCTGCGGCGGAATCCGGGTTTGAGGTGCGCGACAGCGTCGGCAATCTGCTGGCCGATGGCGATACGGTCACGGTGATCAAGGATCTGAAGCTGAAGGGCTCGTCCAGCGTGATCAAGGTCGGGACCAAGGTGCGCGGCATCCGTGTGGTCGGCGGCGATCACGACATCGATTGCAAGATCCCCGGCGTCGGGCCGATCGGCCTCAAGTCGCAATTCGTCAAGAAGGTCACCGACTAGGACGTGCCTGCATGGGCCGAGCGCCTAGCGTTCGGCCAGCCGGTAGCCCACGCCCGGCTCGGTGAAGATCCAGCGCGGGTCGGCGGCGTCGTCACCCAGCTTCGCGCGCAGGTGACGGATATAGACGCGCAGATACTGGCTGTCCTCGGCATGGGCTGGACCCCAGATCGCTTTCAGAAGCATCTCTTGCGTGACCAGCCGCCCGGCATGGCTGGCCAGCAGCCACAGCAGGTCGAATTCCTTGCGGGTCAGCTTCAGGTCCTGACCGTCCAGACTGGCGCGGTGGTCCTCGGCGTCGATGGCCAGCGGGCCCAGTTCCAGCCGGGCCGCGCCGCCTTCGGACGCGCGGTCGCGCAGCAACCCGCGCAGCCGGGCCAGCAGCTCTCCGGTCGAAAAGGGCTTGGTCACGTAATCCTGCGCGCCCGCGTCCAGCGCGGCGATCTTGCCGGCCTCGTCGCTGCGCACCGACAGGACCAGCACCGGGACCGAGGACCATTCCCGCACCCGCTTCAGCACGGTGATCCCATCCGCATCCGGCAGGCCCAGATCCAGCACGATGGCGGCGGGAACTTCGCGTGCGGCCAGCGCCACCCCTTCATGCGCCGAGGCGGCTTCCGAGACCAGCCAGCCCTCGGCCTCCAGCGCGACGCGCAGGAAGCGGCGGATCGGCGTCTCGTCCTCGACGATCAGGATGCGGGCGGTCATGCGGGGCGCTCCGAGGCGGCAAAGGGCAGGGTCATCACGATGCGGGTGCCACGCCCATCCGGGTGAACGGGTTCGGCGGCAATCGTGCCGCCATGGGCTTCGACGATTCCCTTGCAGATGGCAAGGCCAAGCCCGGTGCCGACCTGTCCGCCATCGCCCTGTCCAGCGCGCCAGAACATGTCGAAGGCCAGCGCGGCAGAGCCCGGCGGCAGGCCCGGCCCCTCATCCTCGATTGCAAGGACGGCGTGGTCGCCCTGGCTGCGGGCGGTGACGCGGATCGGCGTGCCGGGGCCGGAATATTTGCGGGCATTGTCGAGGATATTGACCAGAACCTGTTCGATCAGGATCGGGTCGATGGCGGCGGGGGCCATGTCCTCGGGGACCAGTACCTCGACCGGATGGCCCTTCAGCGGGCCGCGCAGGCGGTGACGGGCGGCGCCGACCAATTCGCGCAGATCGCTGGGGGAAAGGTTCAGCCGCAGCGCGCCATGGCCCAGCCGGGTCATGTCCAGCAGGTTCTGGATGTAGCGATCCAGCCGCTCGCCTTCCTCGCGGATGGTGTCGATCAGGATGTCGCGGCCCGTCTCGTCCAACCCTGGCTGGTCCAGCCCGCCCGCCGCCCCAAGGATCGAGACCAGCGGCGTGCGCAGGTCATGACTGACCGATGAAAGCAGCGCGGTGCGCAGCCGCTCGGCCTCGCTGGCGACGCGGGTCTGGGCCAGATCCTCGGACAGGCGGATACGCTCCAGCGCCAGCGCGACCTGATCGGCAAGGGCCTCCAGCAGGCGACGGTCGCCGGGATCGGGCTCGCGCCCGTCTTCATGCGCGATGCCCAATGTGCCGATGCGGCGTTCGGCCTGACCCAACGGCAGGAACAGCCAGCGCGAAGCGGGCAGCGTGGCCGAGCCGCGCCCGGCAGGCTCGCCATGTTCATAGGCGTAGCGGGCGGCGGACATTTCGCGCGGGGCCAGACGGTCCTCGGGGGGGAAGGCCCCGGCGATGGCCAGCTGACCATTGCCGTCGGGCACCAGCAGGATCGATTCCGCCTCAAGCACGGTGGCGACATGGCTGACGGCCGCCCAGACCACGTCGTCAAAGCCCGCCGCCGCCGCCGCCTTGCGCGAGAAGTCGTAAAGCTTGCGCGTGCGGTCCGCGATGGCGCGCTGCGCGATCACCCGTCCGCGCAGCCGCGCGGCAAGGTTGCCGGTCAGGATCGAGGCGACAAGGAACAGCACCAGCGTCAGGAACTGGCCCTGATCCCAGATTGTCAGGGTAAAGCGCGGCGGGGTGAACAGGAAGTTATAGGCCAGAAAGCTGAGGCCTGCCGTCGCCACCGAAGGCCACAGCCCAAAGCGCGAGGCGACGGCCACGACCGCCGTCATGTAGATCAGCGACAGGCTGAGGACCGGGATCAGCCGGTCCGCCGCCGCCGCAATCAGGCTGACCCCCGCCACCGTGGCTACGACCACGGCGGCAAGGCGCAGGATCTGGGGCAGGGCCAGCGCGGGCGCGCTGCGGCGATGACGCGCCGGACGGCCATCGTCGCCAACCAGCGTCAGTTCGTATTCGGTGGCCATCCGGGTCAGGCCATTTGCCAGCCGCTCATGCGCGGTGGGGATCAGCCGTGCCAGCCGGTTCCGTGCGGGCGGGCGCGGCAGGATGATGCGGCGGATATTCAGGCGGCGGGCAAAATCCAGCACCTCGGCGGCGGCGTCGCCTTCGACCTGCAGCACGGAATTGTCCGCACCCAGCCGCTCGGCCAGCCGCAGTGCCGCGCCGGGCGTGTCGGATGCCTCGCGCCGGGCGGCTTCCTCGGCGCGCAGGCTGGTCAGGGCCAGCACGAACCATTCCGTCCGCGCCCGGTCGGCCGAGCGCTTGCCGATGCGGATCGCGTCGCGCCCGGCGGCGCCTTCGGGCAGCAGGACAAGGATGCGCTCCTGCGTGGGCCAGGGGCCTTCGATGGCATTGGCGGCCATGTGTTCCTGCAATTGCGCGTCCACCCGGTCGGCGGCAGTGCGCATGGCCAGTTCGCGCAGCGCGGTCAGGTTGCCCTTGGCAAAGAAATTCGCCACCGCCCGCGCCGCCTGATCCTGCACATAGACCTTGCCCGCGCGCAGGCGCTCGATCAGCTCATCCGGGGGCAGGTCGATCAGTTCGATCTGGTCGGCCATTTCCAGAACGCGGTCGGGCACGGTCTCGCGCACGCGGATGCCGGTGATGCGGGCAACAGTGTCGTTCAGCGTTTCGACATGCTGGACGTTCAGGGTGGTATAGACATCGATCCCGGCGGCCAGCACGTCCTCGACATCCTGCCAGCGCTTGTCGTGACGTCCGCCCGACAGGTTGGAATGGGCCAGCTCATCGATCAGGGCAATGTCGGGACGGGCGGCGATCAACGCGTCCACGTCCATTTCCTGCAGGATGCGCCCACCATGCAGCACACGGCGGCGGGGCAGCACGGTCAGATCGCGCAGCAGGGCCTCGGTCTCGGCGCGGCCATGGGTCTCGGCCACGCCGACCAGAACATGCTGACCCTCGGCCAGCCGGGACCGGGCGGCTTCCAGCATGGCATAGGTCTTGCCCACGCCCGGCGCCGCGCCCAGAAAGACCTTGAGCCGCCCGCGGTTTTCACGGCGGGCTTCGGGCAACAGGGCCTCGGGTTCGGGGCGGCGCGGTTCGGGCATGGGCGTCCTCAGTTGCCGCCAGAGGGCGTCATCGGCATCGCCTCGTCAAGCGCGAGGTTGGTCAGCAGCACATTGACGCGCGCCTCGCCGTAAAGCCCCCAAAGCGGCTGGGTGACGTGACCTGCGATGACCGCCTGCACGGCGTCGGGATCGACCCCGCGCGCCTTGGCGATGCGGATCGCCTGCGCCGTCGCATTCGCCACCGATATCTCGGGGTCCAGCCCCGAGCCCGAGGCCGTCACCGCATCCACCGGCGCGGGCGCGCCATTCGTCGCCTGATAGGCGGCCCGGCGTTCAGCGATCTGCCGCGCCAGCTCCGCCGAGCCGGACGACAGGTTCGAAGCCCCGCTGGGCATGGTCGCGTAATCGACCGCCGAGGGGCGCGGGTGCAGATAGCCTGCCCCGGCAAAGGGCTGCGCGACCAGCGCCGAGCCGATGGGCTGGCCGTCGCGCAGGATGATGCTGGCTTGCGACAGGTCGGGCGCGATTACCCGCGCCAACCCGGTCATCGCCAGCGGATAGGCCAGCCCGGTCAGCAGGGTCATGGCGACCAGCATGGTCGCGGCGGGGCGGATCTGGTTGAGCATGATGGGCAACTCCTATGCCAGCCCCAGCGCGGTCACGCCCATGTCGATCAGCTTGATGCCGATGAAGGGCGCGACGATGCCGCCAAGGCCATAGATGGTCAGGTTCCGGCGCAGCAATGCCGCAGCGCTGGCAGGCTGGTATGCGACCCCGCGCAGCGCCAGCGGGATCAGGGCCACGATGATCAGCGCGTTGAAGATCACCGCCGAGAGGATGGCGCTTTGCGGGCTGGACAGGCCCATGACGTTCAGCACCCCAAGCCCCGGATAGGCGGCCACAAAGATCGCGGGCAGGATGGCGAAATACTTGGCCACGTCATTGGCGATGCTGAAGGTTGTCAGCGCGCCCCGGCTGATCAGCAACTGCTTGCCGACCATCACCACCTCGATCAGCTTGGTCGGGTCGCTGTCCAGATCGATCAGGTTCGCGGCCTCCTTGGCGGCAGGCGTGCCCGAGTTCATGGCGACGCCCACATCCGCCTGCGCCAGCGCCGGCGCGTCGTTCGAGCCGTCTCCGCACATGGCGACCAGCCGCCCGCCCGCCTGTTCCTTGCGGATGTAGTCCAGCTTCATCTCGGGCGTGGCTTCGGCAAGGAAATCGTCCACCCCGGCCTCGGCGGCAATGGCGGCGGCAGTCAGCGGGTTGTCCCCGGTGATCATCACCGTGCGGATGCCCATGGCGCGCAGCGCGACAAAGCGTTCGCGCATGCCGGGCTTGATCACATCCTTCAGGTGGATCGCGCCAAGGATCTGGTCATTTTCGGCGACCAGCAGGGGCGTGCCGCCGGAACGCGCAATCTCGTCCACGCGGGCGCGCAGGGCGGGATCGGTGCTTTGGCCGGTAAAGCGCTCGATCGCGTCGACCGCCCCCTTGCGCAACCGGATGCCTGCGAAATCCACCCCCGACAGCCGCGACTGCGCCGAAAACGGCACCGGGACCGAGCCTGGCTCGGGGATACGGGTGACGGTCTGCAGCTGCCTTTCGGCCAGCTCGACGATGGATTTGCCCTCGGGCGTGTCATCGGAAAGCGAGGCCAGAAACGCCGCCATCGCCAGCTTGCGCGCATCCGTACCGCGGGCCGGGACAAAGGCGTCGGCCATGCGATTGCCAAAGGTGATCGTGCCGGTTTTGTCCAGCAGCAGGATGTCGACATCGCCCGCTGCCTCGACCGCGCGGCCGGATTTGGCGATGACATTGGCCCGCACCAGCCGATCCATGCCCGCGATGCCGATGGCGGAAAGCAGCCCCCCGATCGTGGTCGGGATCAGCGTTACAAACAGCGCGGCCAGGGTGATGACCGGGATGACGATGCCCGAGTAGCGTGCAAAGGGTTCCAGTGTCACCACCACGATCAGAAAGATCAGCGTCAGCCCGGCCAGCAGGATGTTCAGCGCGATCTCGTTCGGGGTCCTCTGGCGTTCAGCCCCCTCGACCAGCGCGATCATCCGGTCAAGGAAGCTTTTGCCCGGCTCGGCGGTGATGCGGATGATCAGGCTGTCCGAGACGATCCGCGTCCCCCCCGTCACCGAGCAGCGGTCGCCGCCGCTTTCGCGAATTACCGGGGCGCTTTCCCCGGTAATCGCGCTTTCATCGACCGAGGCGACGCCCCGGATCACCTCGGCATCGGTGGGGATCAGATCGCCCGCCTCGACCAGCACCAGCTGCCCGGCCCGCAGCGCGCCCGAGGGCACCAGCCGCGGTGCCTGATCGGCCTCATGCGCCAGCAGCTTGACCGTGGTTTCCGCCTTGGTGGCGCGCAGGCTGTCGGCACGGGCCTTGCCACGGCCCTCGGCCAGCGCCTCGGCGAAATTGGCAAAGATCACGCAGACCCACAGCCAGAAGGCGATCTGGATGCTGACCGCCGCGCCGGGCGTGCCGATGGCCATATCGCGCAGCGCCAGCGCGCTGGTCAGGGTGGCGGTGACGGCGGTGACGAAGATCACCGGATTGCCCATCAGCGCGCGGGGGTGAAGTTTTACGAACGCGGCGCGCAAGGCTGCGCCGTATAGCCCGGCAGGGGGCGATTGGGCGGATATCTGGGCGGTTTCGGTGGACATCTTGATGGTCCTCATGGAATGGGCTCAGAAGCTCTGGCCGATGGCCAGCGCGGTGTGTTCGGCGATGGGTCCCAGCGCCAGCACCGGAAAGAAGGTCAGCGCGCCAAGGATCAGCACGGTCAGCACCAGCAGCGTGACGAATAGGGGGCCATGCGTCGGGAAGGTGCCGACCGTGACCGGGCTTTGACGCTTGGCGATCAGCGATCCGGCGATGGCAAGCATGGGCAGGATGATCGCGAAGCGGCCAAGGATCATCAGCAGCCCCAGCGCCGTGGTCTGCCATTGCGCCGCTGCCCCCCAGCCCGCAAAGGCCGAGCCGTTATTGCCGACGGCGGAACTGTAGGCGTAAAGCGTTTCCGACAGCCCATGCGGTCCGGCCTCCTGTATCGAGGCTGCGGCCGCCGGCACCGTGACCGAGATCGCGCCGCCGATCAGGATGCCCAGGGGCATCGACAGAAAGGCCAGCATCGCCAGCGTGACCTCGCGCGCCTCGATCTTGCGACCCAGATATTCGGGCGTGCGCCCGACCATCAGCCCGGCAAGGAACACCGCCAGCACGGCATACAGAAGCATCCCGTAAAGCCCGGCTCCGACCCCGCCAAAGATCACCTCGCCGATCGCCATGTTGACGATCTCGACCAGCCCGGACAGCGGCATGAAGCTGTCATGCATCGCATTGACCGAGCCGTTCGAGGCCGCCGTGGTCACCACGCCCCAAAGCGCCGACAGGGCCGCGCCGAAACGCATCTCCTTGCCTTCAAGGCTGGCCGCACCGGTCTCTCCGGCCCAGACCACGACCAGGCCGATCAGGAACATGACGCCCATGGCGGCATAGATCGCCCAGCCCTGGCGGGCATCGCGCGCCATGCGCCCGAACAGGAAGCAGAATCCGACCGGGATCAGCAGGATCGACAGGCATTGCAGCATATTCGACGCGACCGTCGGGTTTTCCAGCGGATGGGTCGAGTTCACGCCAAAGAAGCCGCCGCCATTGGTGCCCAGTTGCTTGATCGCGATCTGGCTGGCGGCGGGTCCGCGCGGGATGATCTGCTGCACGCCCTCAAGCGTGGTGACATGCGCCCCGCCCAGCAGCGTCTGCGGCACGCCCTGCAGGATCAGCGCCACGGCCAGCAGGATCGACAGCGGCAGCAGCACATACAGAATCGATCGTGTCATGTCGGTCCAGAAATTGCCCAGACCTGCGCCCTTGGGTGCGGTAAAGCCGCGGATGACCGCCAACCCCACCGCCATCCCCGTCGCCGCCGAGACGAAGTTCTGCACGGTCAGCCCGGCCATCTGCGACAGGTAGCTCAGCTGTGCCTCGCCGGAATAGGCCTGCCAGTTGGTGTTGGTGACAAAGCTGACCGCCGTGTTGAAGGCCAGATCCGGGCTGATCGCGCCGACCCCGTCCGGGTTCAGGGGCAGGAACTGCTGCAATCGCAAGATCCCGTACAGCAGCACGAACCCCAGCAGGTTGAAGGCCAGCGCCGCCAGCGCATAGCCCCGCCAGCCCTGCTGGACCTGCGCATCAATGCCGCTCAGCCGATAAATGCCGCGCTCGACCGGGCCGAGAACGGTTGTCAGAGGGTTCGGCCCGCCCTCATAGACGCGGGTCATCCAGCGGGCCAGCACCCATCCCCCCGCTGTCAGCGCCGCGCAAAACAGCGCATATCCCATCAGGTCATGCATGGCTGGCCCTCAGAAACGGTCCGGGCGCAGCAGCGCCAGAACCAGAAAGCCGAAAATCCCCGCCGCAGTGGCGAGGCCAAGGATCAGGTCGAACATGGGCGGGCCTCATATCCGTTCAATCAGGCGCAGCGCGCCCGCGAAACCGGCAATGCCGATGATCCCCAGTCCCAGATAGACGATGTCTGCCATGGCAGCACTCCTGCTTATGTCATGGCACAGAGATCGGGCAGAGGGGCGTTAAGTCGCCATGTCGAAGATCGCGGATGGCGTAAAAAACGCGTATAAATCCGGGCGGCTATGCGTCCCCGCGCGGCAGAGCTTCTTCGGATATTGGCAACTAGCGCTTCGAAGTCGAAATGGCCGATGCTGTCGTAAAGCTCGGTCCGGGTCTGCATCTCGGGCAGGACCGCGTCGGTGCTGTCATGGTCGCGCAGCGTGGTGTAAAGCCACGCCTGCGCCTTGTTTGCCGCCCACAGCGATGAGATCGGCATGATCCATGCGATAGCCCAGTTCCTGCATCTGCCCCCCGGTCAGGCGCGGGCTGCGGCCGGATTCGGTCATGTTGGCCAGCAGCGGCGCCTGCCTCCTCGAAACGGGCACCATCACCAAGACGTTCAGGGCCTCGCCGTAGCCGATATCGGCATCGACCGGCAGCGGCAGGCCGGCATTGGCGATCTGGCGGACAAAGAAGCAGACATCCTCGATGGTGATCAGCCCCCGGTTCGGCCAGACGTACCGAGGCGCTCATGGCCGCTCCGGAAAAATATAGCCCCTCGAACCCTGCCGAGCGGGTCTAAAATGCGGCCTGCCCGTTATGGGCACCGGACTGTGAAAGCCGCGCGCGAAAGCGTTGCCATGCCGGGACTGGCAGCATCCGGGCGAATACCCCCGACCAGCGGGATACTCATCGCCAGCAATATGACATTGCCGATGAACAGCGACGCGATCAGGCAGCAGACCAGATCGGGCTGCGTGGTGAACAGCGTTGACCCCGGCGTCAAATTGTACAGCGTCAGCACCCCTGCATGATCGCCGTGGCCCCCGGTAGGGAATGCCCAGGGTCAGCATCGGGACGAAGTTCGAATTCGACGCCGAGTTGTTGGCCGCTTCGACCATGGCAAGACCGATGCCGGTCGCCAGCAATGCCTTGACCGGCTGATCGGCCAGCAATCCGGTCAGGCAGGCAAAGGCAAAGACCATCAGCGCGACATATTCCATCGGGCCAAAGGCCAGCGCCTATTTCGACAGGACAGGTGCTGCCAGCACGATCCCTACCGTTGCCAGCATCGAACCCAGACCGAGGTCCGGGCCGTCAGCGACAGCGCCACCCCGGTGCGGCCCTGACGGGACAGTAGATAGCGCTCAAGCGCGGTCATCACCGCCTTCATCCAGTCCTGACTGCCTATGGTGCCGCGGGTCCCAGAATGACCGCGCCGGGATCGGCCCCGAGCGAAACCACCCAGCGCACGTCATCCTCATCATGGGCACCGAACTTGCTTGGAGTGTGGTTCAGTCATGGCGGCGGTGGTCGTCCAAGGCATGGTCATGGGGCCGTGTTTACTTGTGGATGAGCGCGCTAAGATCGGTGTCACCTCAGACCGGCGGTCATGATGCCATCGGCGAACTTGGCGTCAGGCTGGCCTGCTTGTCAGGTTTAGACGGGAATGGGTCGGACTGCTGTTCATGTGCGTAGATACCGCCCTAGGCCGAGCGGAGCTTGATCCCTGCTGAGACTCGGTCGGAAAAGGCGTAATAAATAATAGGAAAGCCTGCCCAGTTCGCCGCGCTAGCCAAGGCGAAGGTCTGTCTGGGCATCGCCCTTCAGCCCATATTCGAAGCGGTCGATCTGCGAAGACCACGCCGGCATTGAGGCCGTTGGAGTTGTATTCGACACAGCGCCTCAGGCGCGGGCTGTGGTGGTTCTGGCTGAACCCGGCGATCACATGCCGGATTTCAGGGCAAGGCCGAGATAGTTTCGCCTTCGGCCTGCGCCGATGAAACTCTGGCCAAAGCCAGCAAGGTGGCCACCAGCATTGGCCCTTGAACAGGAAGCAATATTTCCCCGTCGTTGGTGTACCTTGCTTAAACCGCGCCACTTGCTGCGGCGCGGTTGGCAGAGGGCATTGCAGGGGCAGGGCGCTAGCCCCTGTCCTTGATCCCATAGGCCAGATAGGCCGGATAAAGGAACCCGCGCCGCCATCCTGCCAACGGAAAGCGCCGTGGCTGAACGGACATGAAGGCGGGCAGTTCGTGCGTCTTGCCCAAGGCCATGCGGGCGACCTGCTCGCCGCACCAGCTGCCCATCGCGACGCCATTGCCATGCCAGGCAAAGGCGGC
This sequence comes from Paracoccus sp. PAR01, assembly GCF_014851995.1. Taxonomy (NCBI): domain Bacteria; kingdom Pseudomonadati; phylum Pseudomonadota; class Alphaproteobacteria; order Rhodobacterales; family Paracoccaceae; genus Paracoccus; species Paracoccus sp. PAR01. Next base: position 115,613 of record NZ_JACVAW010000006.1, on the reverse strand, counting down.
ATGGGCGCGTGGCAGGTTGCCCATCTGGCCCACAAAGGGCACCAGATCGCGGGTCATGGCGACAAGGCCGCTCCAGCCATGGGTGAAGGTGACATGGCGCCATTCCGGGAACAGGGCGCGGAAATGCCGGCGGGTGCGGTCGAGGATCGCGGCCTGCGAGGCTGCCGTCCAGCGCACCGCGCCGCGCATCCCGAACAGCATCCGCCCGTCCGGCAGCAGGCGGAAATAATGCAGCAGGTTGCGGCTGTCATAGGCCATGCTGTCGGTGGTCCAGTTCTGGGCCTGACGTTCGGCCTCAGTCAGCGGGCGGGTCACGACGATGCTGGATTGCACCGGAAGGATGCGCCCGGCGATCCATTCGGGGATGTTCTCGGCGCTGTAGCCATTCGTGGCGACGATCAGGTTGCGAGCCAGCAGTCTGCCTTGCGGCGTCACCAGCACATGCCAGCCGTCCCGGTATTCATGGGACAGGACCGGGCTTTCTCCATGCAGCCGGATCGATTGCTGGGTGGCGGCGCGCGCCAGCCCCAGCACGTATTTGCGCGGGTTCAAGCCAAATCCGATCGGCAATGCCAGCCCGCCCTGCATGCCCGCCACGTTCAGCCCCTGCGCGCGCAGATCGTCGGGGGTCAGCAACTGGGGGGTGATGCTGTAATCGGCGACGGTCTGAGCCTGCTCGGCCTGCATGGCGCGGAAGGCTGCGCGGGAATGGGCCAGCTGGATCTCTCCGCCCGGGGACTGGCGATCGACATCCAGCCCCAGCTCGTCGATGCGGTCGGAAACGAATTCGATCGCGCGGCGCTCGGTCCGGCGAAAGGCCAAACGCTGGTCCTCGCCATAGCGCCGCGCCAGTGTCGCGCCATCGGCCTTGGCCCCGCCAAGACAGCAGAAGCCGCCATTGCGGCCGGATGCGCCCCAGCCGGGCCGGTGCAGGTCCAGCACCGCGACATCCGCCCCGGAGCGCGCCAGATGCAGGGCCGCCGAGAGGCCGGTGAAGCCTGCGCCGATCACCGCGAATTCGGCCCGTTGTTCGCCGCTTAGCGGGGTGCTCGGCAGGTCAGGACAGGTTTCCGCCCACCAGCAGCCAGAGAGCGATTCCGAGGCATAGGCTGCGTCCTCATAGATGGGGCGCAGGCGGGGTTCAGTCATGGTTGCCTCCTATCCGGTGGGTGCGGGCCGTGCCACGGCGCGTGACCCGCGAGGCTGATATGCCGCCCAGCGTGACAAGGGCAATGATGATCGTCGACAACGCATTGACCTGGGGCGAGGCCCCCGTGCGGACCAACGGGAAAATTCGCACCGCGCCCACCAGATCGTTCAGCGACATGGAAAGCGCCAGTCGCCAGCCCCGAGATCAGCGCTGGCGCAATTATCGGCAGGGTCACCAGCCGCGAGTCGTTGAAGCTGTAAATGATCATGATCAGCATTGGCAGATCCGGAAACGGGATACCAAGCGCGATTGAGGTCAGGTTAAACCAGCTGCGTTGTCGACTCATGGGGGTAGTTACTTGTCTTGTTGGCTGCGCTGGACCAGCAGGATCACCGCAACCGCCAAGGCGACCGGCCAGTTTCGATCGGCAAAAATTCTTCAGACAGCACCTTGCGATCGTCAGGGTCGAGAACGGCTCAGTAGCATCGGGACGATGAAATCGCAGATGACCGGGACGAAAACCAGAAAGCAGGCCGCGATGATGCCGGGCCGCGACATCGGCACGGTGACCAGCCAGAACGCCTTGAACCACGAACAGCCCAGATCCTGCGCAGCCTCGATCAGCACGTCGTCCAGCTTTTCCATCGTGGCGCAAAGCGGACAGGCTAGCGCAACTCCTGATTTGGACGGGTCAGGAGCGAGGTCCGAAAGGACAGGACGATCAGGATAGGCTGCAGCTTGCGCCAGCGCGCCGGGCTGCGCGCCAAGGCATAGTCTACCAGCAGCGTCAGCGCCGTCGCGATGAAGGCCGTGCGGACGCTGGGCAGATACGCCTTCCAATAAATTTCGTCGCTGGCGAGAAAGCCGGAATTGTCGATGCTTATCTGCAACAGGGCATGTTTGACCTACTGCCAGCCCCCGAAAGATCGAGGACCGACTGATAGGGCGGACGCGGTCGTCATCACCGACAGCGAAATTTCGATCGGGATCAGGAAGGGCATCACGAACAAAAAACAGCGGCCAGACAAAGGCAATGGCGATCAGGACGGTGCGGCGCAGGTTCATGCCACTGCTCCAACATCAAACCGGTGGTCTCAGCCCATGACAGCTAGGCCTCATCGTTTCCGCTGAGTTCGTGGCGCGACTCCGGGCGCAGTGCAGAGAACACCCGCTGCATCCGGCGCGGTATCAGATCCGAGACGGCGCGGATCGGTGTCGCGCCCTCGGCATAAAAAATATCCCATAGGCGGGGACCCGCGCGTTCCGCGATCACCATCTCATCGCCGATGAAATCCGCGACATGGACTGAACTCGGCGTCTCATAAATACCCGCAGGCATTGCGACCTACATGATCCGGCCATGACCCATTACTGCGACGCTTCTGGATAGTCATCGTCTCTTCCTGTTCATGGGGAACGAGGACGAAGGTTGTCCCTGTGCGCTCTTGAGTATCCATCAGTTCGAATTGGGTGTCGTGACGCAGCTTTTTTGTCCAATGCGGCCAGCGGTTCATGCACAAGCAGTACCCTGAGCGCGCGGGCGAGGGCACGAGCTGGCGCTGGCCGCCGGAAATCTGATCGGGCTTGCGGCGGGCGAATTTCCCAAGCCGGATCAGGCGCATTATCTCGCCCACACGAGCTGGCAGTTCGGCTTTCGGCGGGCCGCTGCGGCACAGGCCACAAGGGAGATGTCCCAGACACTCAGATGCGGGAACAGCGCAGCTTATAAACATCATATTGACCGGACGCCAATGAGGCGGGCCGGAAACGATGTCGCGCCCGTCCAGATGGATCTTGCCCTCGGTCGAGGTATCGAACCTGGCCAGCATCCACATCATCGCGGTCTTGGTGCGACCCGAGGGGCCAAGCAGCGCAAAGAGTTCGCACGGATAGATCGCCAGATCAGGACCCTTGATCGCGGTGAGTAAGCCAAATCGCTTGGTCATGCCCCCTGAAGCGGATCAGCGGCCGGGCGTTCGGGCTGTCCCATGGCCGAATGTGGTCGAGGTCGAATTCATCAATGCATGGCGCGTTCCGGGCTAGCGAGCCAGCATTCGTGGAAATGGTTCGCATCAGGCTATTCTCTCGACCCGGGAGAGCGCGCTATCGGCGATGCAGCCATTGCAGATTGTCAGCCGCACCGCGCGACGGGTCTGGTAGTGTCGCAATCAAGAAGCGTCATTGCCGGCTATGCATCAGCGCCGCGCGCTGAAGGGCGGCGGAACTGGCCGATGGCCTGTGATAGCCGACAGAGGTGATCATCAGCTGATTATCGGGGCAGAATTCACACGGGATGGTGGGCGCTAAAATAGGCAATGGCGCGACGCAGTACCTCGTGGCCACACAGCCCGAACGGGGACGGTTCAGAAAGCGCCATCGCGTCCTGGGACAGATGCATATGCGCGTCGTTCAGCCCCGGTAACGCTTCTATGACCCGTGTGACCGGGCCGAGCCAGTCTCGGCTGCCACTCACTTTCACGGCCTGAACGCGGGTGCCGCCAAGGGCGATCCATGTGGCCTAGGGCGCGCCACGTTCCCTTGTCGTGACGCGGGCATTGTGGATCAGGATAGCAGCGAATTCCGTCATGTCCGTCCTTTCGTCAGGTCGTGGCGGTTCTATGCTGCCTTGCGCCCATCGATCGCTGCGACCATGCAGGCCCGGCGGGCCGATCCGCGTCGCCGGTATTTTCGTCGGCCATGGATCGCCTAACTGTCGTTTCAATTTATGATCAAATCATGATCGGCCGCGCGTCCGACAGGAAATCTTCGCGGTGGCCTTTGTCGCGTAACGGCAAATAGAGCGAATAATCAGCGACAGATCCGACGCGCTTTGACACAAGACTTCGCTGACCTTTCGCGTTCACTCTGAACTGGTGCCCCGGAACAGTCTGCCTTGCCATGGTTGGTAAACAAACCGGGATATGCCAGAATTCCGAAAAATATCCTGTAATTCTGGCAATTCTGTGGCAGGCTTCGAATCGGAGCCGTTGCGCCCAACCTGCCTCGCTGCGCGAGGCGTCCTGCCCGGCCATGGTCGGACGCGCTGCCCATGGTGCGACAGGATGCCCGCATGCAGAAATGCCGGAACAGACGAACAAGACCAGGGCCAAGGGCCAAAGGGACGATTAGCAGCGCGAAAATAATTTGATCATATTTTAAATCACATCCCGCCCAAGCTCAAGAAACCCTTTCAGGTGAAACGTGAACCACATCGCATCCTTTGGCTGGCACGACGAATTGCCGGCAGCCTTCAATGCCCATCGCAACGGGCGCCAGATCGACGAGGTCGAATGCATCGTCCCCGATCTGGTCGGCATGTCCCGCGGCAAGGCCATGCCGCATTACAAGTTCGACCCCAGCCAGACCTTCTACCTGCCGAACTCGCTGTTCTTTGAAACCGTGACCGGCGAATATGTCGATGTGCTGGGCATGGACAATCAATGGACCGAGATGGACATGGTCCTGCGCCCCGATATGTCGACGGCCTCGGCCGCGCCTTGGGCCAATGACCTGACCTTGCAGGTGATCTGTGACCTTGAAACCCGCGACGGCGAGCCGATCAGCATCGCGCCGCGCAATGTCCTCAAACGCGTGTTGGCGCTTTACGCCGAGCAGGGCTGGCAGCCCATCGTCGCGCCGGAAATCGAATTTTACCTGATCAAGCCGAACCTTGATCCGAACGCCCCGATCGAGCCGCCGGTGGGCCGCACGGGCCGTCCCGGCTCGGGGCGGCGGGCGTTTTCGATGGTGGCCATCGACGAATATGGCCCGGTCATCGACACGATCTATGACTATACCGAGGCGCAGGGCCTGGCGATCGACACGCTGATCCAAGAGGGCGGGGCAGGGCAGCTTGAGATCAACCTGCAACATGGCGATCCCCTGCTGCTGGCCGATCAGGTCTTTTACTTCAAGCGCGCCATCCGCGAGGCGGCGCTGAAACATGGCGTCTTCGCCACCTTCATGGCCAAGCCTATGCGCGATGAGCCCGGCTCGGCCATGCATGTGCATCAAAGCGTGGTCGATGCGAAAACCGGGCAAAACATCTTCTCACACCCCGATGGCTCGCCGACCGAGACCTTCTTTCACTTCATCGGCGGCTCGCAGCGCCATATCACCGAGCTGATGCCGCTGATGGCGCCCTATGTGAACAGCCACCGCCGCCTGACCGGTGGGCAAAGCGCGCCGACGAACCTTGAATGGGGCCATGACAACCGCACGACGGGCCTGCGCATCCCCAATTCCCGCCCCGAGGCGCGCCGTGTCGAAAACCGCGTCATCGGCATCGACGCCAACCCCTATCTGGCGCTGGCCGCCAGCCTTGCCGCCGGTCTGCAAGGCATGATCGAGCGCATCACACCGCGCCCGGTCGCGCAGGGCGAGGTCTTTGCCAATGGCGCGCTGCTGCCCGAAGGCCCCTTCGACATGCTGGCCGCCTTCAACGAGGCGACCCGGATGCACGAAATTCTGGGACGCGATTTTTGTACCTTGTTCTCGGCCATCAAACTGGCCGAGTTGAACGAATTCCAGCGCGAAATCTCGCCCTGGGAACGCAAGCATCTGTTGCTGAATGTCTGAGAAAGGGAATAGCAATGTATGACAATCATCGTCCGACCGCCGAATTGCAGGCGCTGGATGCGGCCCATCATCTGCATCCCTTTACCGATGGCGACGCACTGAACCGCAAGGGCGCGCGCATCATCACCCGCGCCAAGGGGGTCTGGCTGACCGATAGCGACGGTCACCAGATCCTTGACGGCATGGCGGGCCTGTGGTGCGTGAACGTGGGCTACGGGCGCGAGGAACTGGCGCGTGTCGCCAGCGAGCAGATGCTGCAACTGCCCTTCTACAACACCTTCTTCCAGACCTCGCATCCGCCGGCCATCGCGTTGGCGGCGAAGCTGGCGCAGCTTGCGCCCGGCGATCTGGATCATGTCTTTTTCAACGGCTCTGGCTCGGACGGGAACGACACCAATATCCGCATGGTGCGCCGCTATTGGCAGGCGCTTGGCCAGCCCGAACGCTCGGTCATCATCTCGCGCTGGAATGGCTATCACGGCTCGACCATGGGGGCGGCAAGCCTTGGCGGCATGAAGGGGATGCATGAACAGGGCGGCCTGCCGATACCCGGCATCGCCCATATCGATCAGCCCGACTGGTGGTCCGAAGGCGGCGAGATGTCGCCCGAGGAATTCGGTCTGGCCCGCGCCCGCCTGCTGGCCGACAAGATCGAGGAAATCGGCCCGAGCAAGGTCGCGGCCTTCATCGCCGAGCCGATCCAAGGTGCGGGCGGCGTCATTATTCCGCCCGAGACCTATTGGCCCGAAATCCAGCGCATCTGCGACGCTTACGGCATCCTGCTGATCGCCGATGAGGTCATCACCGGCTTTGGTCGCACCGGCAACTGGTTCGGCTCGCAGACGCTTGGCATCCGTCCCGACATCATGACCACGGCCAAGGGGCTGACCTCGGGCTATGTGCCGATGGGGGCCTCCATCGTGTCGCGCAAGGTGGCCGAGGTCATCAACGGCTCGGATGAATTCGCGCATGGCTATACCTATAGCGGTCATCCCGTCGCCGCTGCCGTGGCGCTGGAAAACCTGCGCATCCTTGAGGAAGAGCACATCATCACCCGCGTGCGCGAGGTGACGGGGCCCTATCTGAAGGCGGCATGGGAACAGCTGACCGAACATCCGCTGGTGGGCGAGGCCCGCATCACCGGCATGATGGGATCCATCGCGCTGACCCCGCACAAGGCCAGCCGGGCGAAATTCGCCGCCAAGGCCGGGACCGTCGGCCTGATTTGCCGCGAGCGCTGCTTTGCCAATAACCTCGTCATGCGCCATGTCGGCGACCGGATGATCATCTCGCCGCCGTTGGTCATCACCGAGGAGGAAATCTCGCTGCTGATGACCCGCGCCCGTCTGGCGCTGGATCAGACGCTGGAGATCGTCCGCGCCGAGGGGTTGCTGGTCGCCGCCTGAGCCCATGACTTGGGGATTCTGACGATCAATGACCGGCCGGGTCATCCCCGGCCTCATGATACGCCGATACCTCCAGCCCGCCGGGACCTTTCCCGGCGGCGCAGGGGTGCGTCCGGTCAGATGTCTGCAGTCGTGGGTGGCGGCTATACGGGCCTGTCCTCGGCGCTGCATCTGGCGCAGGGCGGCTACCGTGTCGGGCTTGGGGGCAATGGCGGGCAGGTCAGCGCCTAGAGGCCCTCGGAAATGGAGCGGCGGCTGGCCAAACTGCTAAGCCGCCAGCTATGGGACTGGCTGCGAAGTGGTGTGGCTGGTCCGCACCCTGATTGACGCAGGCCAGATCGATTGCGGCTGGCACGACGGCGTCATCCACACCATCCATCGTCCGGGCCGTGAGGCCGAAACCCGCGAGCATGTCGAATACATGCAGCAGGTCTACGGTCGCAAGGCGATCAGCTATCTGGACCGCGACCGCATCCGGGCCGAGGTCGGGACCACGAATTACCTGCAGTTCGCTGGATATGGACGGCGGCCACTTGCAGCCCTTGCGCTATGCCCTTGGCCTTGCGCGGATAGCTGCGGATGCGGGGGCCAGTTGCATGAGCCGTCGCGCGTTACCCGGATCAATATAGGACCTTAGTTGTCCGTGCCTGAGGTCAGCACGCTGCGCACGTTCTCCATTCCTTGCAGGATATCGCTGCGGATCGCCTCGGCCACGGCATCTGGATCGCGGCGGCGCAGGGCGTCGATCGCGGCGCGGTGCATGTCGGGCAGGTTGCTGGTGCCGAAACGCCCGCACATCACCCGCAGCGCAGGTGCGGTGCGCAGCCACAGCATCTCGACCATGTCCTGCAGGATCTCGGTCCGGGCATGGGCGTAAAGCGCGTTGTGGAAGCGGTAGTTGTGCAGCATGTAGCCATGGACGCTGCCCTGCCGCATCGCGTCATCCAGCATGTCGTCGATCTGCTCAAGCTGGACAATGCCCGTTTCGTCAATGCGAAGCGCGGCGCGGCGGGCGAGGTCGGGTTCCAGCGCGACGCGGGCGAAGCACAGCTCATCCAGTTGCGGCAGCCGCAGGACGGGCACCGAGACGCGGCGGTTGTCATGGGTCTGAAGCGCGCCTTCGGATACCAGCCGCCGGATTGCCTCTCGGACCTGGGTCACGCCACCTTCGGTCAGGGCAACGAGGCCTTGGATGGTGATTGGCTGCCCGGGCGCGACATCGCCGGTCAACACCATCTGGCGCACCCGCCGATAGATGTTGAGATGGCTGGGTTCGTTCCGGACAGTTTCGAGCATGCGGCCCGTTTCCAATCGTGTTGTAGGCTGTGGTCAATCTAGCCGTGGCCCGCTGCCAATCAAGGCGAAACGCCGGGAGCAGCTTGCGAACCCGCCCTATGCAGAAAACCTCAGGTCCTGCCCGGAATTGAACCCAGAGCGGGAGGAAGGCCGATTGCAATGCGTCTTTGCTGGAACCTGCGGCGTAAACGCGGCAAAGCTGGGGTAACGACTGCCTAACCCAAGCAAAGGATCACTCAGGCTCATGCCAGATTCCCAGCCACCCGGCCTTCCTACAATCCGCACCATCGCCATGCCGGCGGATACCAATCCGGCTGGCGATATTTTCGGCGGCTGGCTGATGAGCCAGATGGACCTTGCCGCGGGCTCGGTCGCGGCGCTGACCGCGCGCGGGCGAAGCGCGACGATCGCGGTGGAGGGCATGAAGTTCCACCGTCCGGTCAAGGTTGGCGACGAGGTCTCGCTTTACGCCGAGATCGTGCATATCGGCCGAACCTCGATGCGGATCCATGTCGAAGCCTGGCGCCGTCAGCGCGAAAGCGAGATCACCCAGCAGGTGACCGAGGCGACATTCACCTTTGTCGCCCTTGATGAGACCGGTGCCGCGCGGCCCGTCCTGTCATCAACGGAGTAGGATCTGATCGGGCGAAAAGTGCCGCTCATTCCGGGATATCAGTATCCGCCATATCGCTTCGCACCGAAAGGTTATGCTCCAGGGTCAGCCAAGGCGGGCTTTCGGCATACATCTCCTCGATAAGCCGCTTGACCAGCGCGATATAGGGCGAGGTGTCGCTGGCCCGATGGCTCAGCACGACCGGAGAGGTGGCGCGCGCGCCTTCAAGCACCCGATACCTGATATCGGCGCGCAGCAGTCGGGCCGAGGATGGAATGACGCAGATTCCGACCTCGGCCGCGACCAGACCAAGGGCAGTTTGCAGCTCGCTCACCTCCTCGACGGCGGCGGGGCGGACATCGTGGCCGTGCAGAAGTTGCAGGACGTGGTCGGCATAGCTTGGCCGCGGTTCCTTCGGATAGACGATCAGGGTCTTGCCGGCCAGCGCTGCGACCGGCAGGGGCAGGTCCAAGCTGGCAAGAGGATCGGCCACCGGGATGGCGACGACCAGCCGTTCCTCACGCAGGACGATTCCGGTCACGTTGGGATCGCTGTGATGCAGCCGCCCGAAGCCAATGTCGATCCGTCCTTCCTTCAACGCATGGATCTGCTGCATCGACAGCATCTCGATCAGCTTGATGTCCAGCCCCGATTCATGTTGCCGCAACTTGCGCACCAGCGATGGCAACCCGCCATAAAGCGTCGATGGCACGAACCCGATCGAAATGACGCGGTTCTGGTTGCGCCCCATCCGGCGGGTGGCATCGCTCATCTGCTCGACCCGGCCAAGGATCTGCAGCGCCTGTTCATAGAACAGGCGACCGGCATCGGTCAGGCGCAGCGGTCGGCTGTTACGCAGAATCAGGGTCACGCCCAGCTCGTCTTCAAGCAGCTGGATCTGCCTGCTCAAGGGCGGTTGCGCGATGTTGAGCCGCTCGGCGGCACGGGTGAAGTTCCGCTCGCTTGCCACCGCGACAAAGTATCGAAGCTGCCTCAGATCCATGTGGCGTTCCTGTGGTCATTGCCGAAAAGCGATGTTTCATGGAGGTTGAGGCGTGAAAAGCCCTGAATCCAGACGATTCATCGCGATACTATACCCTGTAGGTATAGTTTGCGACTGATTTGGTGTTGGACCCAAGGGCAGCATCCATAGCACTCTGACCCTACGAAGCCGCGTCCCGTGCCGCGCGATACCCCTTCATAAGGGGTCGGGGGCAGGGGGGCGGACGGGCCTGCGGACCGCGCTTGGAGGAGGGCTGCCGCGATAACCCGAGAGCTGCATGACCAAGGAGGAGACAGCCATGCGTGCCAGAAGTTCCGGCCGACCAGCGATCCAGATCCCGGCCCCATGACCCAGCGCGCGCCCATCCGCGCCTGAGACGTCGCGGTCCGATCCGCGCATCACCCCAATTTCCGTATCCCAGATGACAGGAACCGCTCCGCAAGGATGTTCCCTGAAGGAGACCCGTATGTCCGCATCCATCGACAAGGCCCGCGATCTGGGCCAGCTGCTGGCAACCGCCGTGCAGGATGACAAGGAGGCCGGCATCTTTCGCTGCCGCCGCGACATCTTTACCGACCCGGACCTTTTTGAACTGGAGATGAGGCACATCTTCGAGGCGAACTGGGTCTATCTGGCCCATGAAAGCCAGATCCCGGAACCGAACGACTATTACACCACCCATCTCGGGCGGCAGCCGGTGATCGTCACCCGCGACAAGAACGGCCAGCTGAACGCCGTGATCAATGCCTGCGCGCATCGCGGCGCGATGCTGTGCCGCCGCAAGCATGGCAACAAGGGCAGCTTCACCTGTCCGTTCCACGGCTGGACCTTTGCCAATACCGGCAAGCTGCTGAAGGTCAAGGACGCGAAGAACACGCAATATCCAGCGCAGTTCAACACCGATGGCTCGCATGACCTGACGCGGCTGGCGCGGTTCGAAAGCTATCGCGGCTTCCTTTTTGGCAGTCTCAAGGCCGATGTCGCGCCGCTGGAGGAGCATCTTGGCGCGGCCAAGGTCATCATCGACCAGATCGTCGATCAGGCCCCCGAAGGGCTGGAGGTGCTGCGCGGCAACTCGTCCTACATCTATGACGGCAACTGGAAGCTGCAGATGGAGAATGGCTGCGACGGCTACCATGTCAGCTCGGTTCATTGGAACTATTCCGCGACCATGGGCCGCCGCAAGGAAGACAACACCAAGGCCGTCGATGCCAATGGCTGGAGCCGCTCGGTCGCGGGCGTCTATGGCTTCGAGAACGGGCATATCCTGCTGTGGACCAACACCATGAACCCCGAGGTGCGGCCGGTCTGGAACCGTCGCGATGAAATCCGGGCGCGGGTTGGCGAAACGCGGGCCGAGTTCATCACCGGCCAGACCCGCAACCTGTGTCTCTATCCCAACGTCTTCCTCATGGACCAGTTCAGCACCCAGATCCGCGTCACGCGCCCGATCAGCGTTGACCGGACCGAGGTCAGCATCTTCTGTTTCGCGCCCAAGGGCGAAAGCGCCGAGGATCGCGCGACGCGCATTCGCCAGTATGAAGATTTCTTCAACGTTTCCGGCATGGGCACCTCGGACGATCTCGAGGAATTCCGCGCCTGTCAGCAGGGTTATGCCGGAACGGCGGCGCTGTGGAACGACATGTCACGGGGCGCACCGCTGTGGATCGACGGCCCGGACGAAAACGCCCGCCGCATGGGTCTGAACCCGCTGCTGTCAGGTGAGCGCAGCGAGGATGAGGGGCTTTTCGTGCGGCAGCACGCCTTCTGGGCCGAGACCATGCAAAAGGCGCTGGCCTCTGAGCTGGCCGGGGCGGCCCCCGTCGCTGGAATGGCGGCCTGTGCAAGCGAAGGAGAGCTGGCATGAATATCCCCCTGCGCACCGCCATCGACCGCGACGCCATCTGTGCCTTTCTCTATCGCGAGGCGCGCCTGCTGGATGACCGCGAATGGGATGAGTGGCTGACCTGCTACGCCGCCGACGTGGAATACTGGATGCCCTGCTGGGACGATGATGACCGGCTGACCGAGGACCCGCAAAGCGAGATCTCGTTGATCTACTATCCCAGCCGCGACGGGCTTGAGGACCGGGTCTTTCGGATCAAGACCGAGCGCTCCGGCGCCTCGACGCCGGAGCCGCGCACCGGCCACAGCGTGACGAATGTGGAAATCATCGCCGAGCGCGGTCAGGAAATCGACCTGCGCTACAATTTCCACACCCTGAACCACCGCTACAAGGTCACGGATCAGTTCTTTGGCACGATCTTCCTGACCTTGCGCCACGGACCGGAAGGGCTTGCGATCTGCCGCAAGAAGGTCGTGCTGAAGAACGACTACATCCGTCAGGTCATCGACGTCTACCACGTCTGACCGCAGCCCCACCGAACACAGGAGGAAGCCGCATGTCCGCTTATCGGATTGCGCTGAATTTCGAGGACGGGGTGACCCGTTTCATTACCTGCAACGCTGGCGAGAAGGTGCTGGATGCCGCCTTTCGCAACAAGATCAACCTGCCCATGGACTGTTCCGATGGGGTTTGCGGCACCTGCAAGTGCCGTGCCGAAAGCGGCCGCTACGACATGGGCGACGGCTTCATCGACGATGCCCTGACCGAGGACGAGGTCGCCGAAGGGCTGATCCTGACCTGCCAGATGGTGCCGGAAAGCGATTGCATCCTTTCGGTGCCCACGTCGTCCGGGGCCTGCAAGACTGGGCAGAAATCCTTCGAGGCCACTGTCGCCGGGATCACGGAACATGCCGATGCCGCGGTGGTGCTTGAACTGGACACGTCGGATGAAAGCGCGCCCAATTTCCTGCCCGGCCAATATGTGAATATCGACGTGCCCGGCGCGGGTCTGTGCCGGTCCTATTCCTTCAGCTCGGCTCCGGGCGAGAGCAGGCTTGGCTTTCTGATCAAGAAAATTCCGGGCGGGGTGATGACCAGTTGGCTGGGACGCGCAAAGCCCGGCGACCGGCTGACGCTCAGCGGTCCGCTGGGCAGCTTCTACCTGCGCGAAACCCGCCAGCCGCTGCTGTTTCTGGCCGGGGGAACCGGACTTGCGCCGTTTCTGTCGATGCTTGAACTGCTGGCGCGGCAAGGCTCCTCGGCCCAGATCCATCTGCTTTACGGGGTGACGCGGGATCTTGATCTGGTGCTGGTAGACGCGCTTGAGGCCTATGCCGCGCGCTTGCCGAACTTCACGTTTGCCACGGTCGTGGCCGATGCGAACTCGGCTCATCCGCGCAAGGGTTGGGTGACCCAGCACATGCCCGAGGCGCTGCTGCAACAGGCTGCGGTGGATGTCTATTTGTGCGGCCCGCCGCCGATGGTCGATGCCGTGCGCGGGTGGTTTGCGGAAACCGGCGTGACGCCTGCCAGCTTCCATTACGAGAAATTCACCCCCAACGCTGTCCTGAAGGCCATCGCATGAACGCGCCGTTTGTTGAGATTTCGCGCGTCTTTGCGAACCGTTTCGCGGGCAAAGTGCTGGTCGTCACCGGTGCCGCGCAGGGGATCGGTCGAGAGGTCGCCCTGCGCGCCCTGCACGAGGGCGGCTCGGTCCTGTTCGTCGATCGAGCGGATTTCGTGGCCGAGGTCGTGGCCGAAACCGGTAACCCCGCCGCCCGCGCCTTTTGCGCCGATCTTGAGACGCCTGAGGGTGCGGCAGCGGCGATGGCCTTTGCGGCCGAATGCTTTGGCGGCATCGACATTCTGATCAACAATGTGGGCGGGGCGATCCGCATGCGCCCCTTTGCCGAATTCGAGCCCGCCCAGATCGAGGCCGAGATCCGCCGCTCGTTGATGCCGACGCTGCATTGCTGCCACGCGGTGCTGCCGCATCTGTTCGCGCGCGGTGGGGGCACGATCGTCAACGTCTCGTCCAACGCCACGCGGGGGATCCATCGTGTGCCCTATTCGGCGGCCAAGGGGGGCGTCAACGCCATCACCATTTCGCTGGCCATGGAGCTTGCGCCGCACAACATCCGCGTTGTGGCCACCGCGCCCGGCGGCACCTCCGCACCCGCGCGGCGTGTGCCTCGCAATGCTGCGGGCGACAGCGCCGCCGAGCAGGGCTGGATGGCCGAGGTGGTCGGGCAGGTGACGGAATCAAGCTTCATGAAGCGCTACGGCACCTTGGCCGAGCAGGTGGCACCGATCCTGTTCCTGGCCTCGGACGAGGCCTCCTACATCACCGGAAACGTTTTGCCCGTCGCGGGAGGCGATCTGGGCTGAACGACGACGCGCAATAACACATCCAGGGAGGAGAAAAATGCGCCAGATCGATGTGACGGATCACATAGACAAGACAAGGTTCGGCAAATTCCAATGGTCGGTGGTGGGGCTTTGCGCGCTGCTGCTGATCGTCGATGGCTATGACGTCTTTGTCGCGGGCACGGTCCTGCCCAAGCTGATTCAGGAATGGGGGCTGACCAAGCCGCAGGCCGGCACGTTGCAGGCATGGGCGCTGTTCGGGATGATGTTCGGGGCGTTCATCTTTGGCTCGCTTGCCGACCGGGTCGGACGCAAGAAGGGCATCGCGATCAGCTTCCTCATGTTCACCATCGCCACCTTGCTCACCGGTTTTGCCACAAGCCCCGAGCAGTTCAAGATCTTCCGTTTCTTTGCCGGTCTGGGCTGCGGTGGCTTGATGCCGAATGCGGTGGCCCTGATGAACGAATACGCGCCGAAACGCCTGCGCAGCACCATGGTGGCGCTGATGTTCTCGGGCTATTCGGTGGGCGGCATGCTGGCTGCGGGACTGGGGATGTGGGTGATCCCGAACCATGGCTGGCAGCCGATGTTCTTTGTCGCCGTGCTGCCGCTGCTGCTTTTGCCCGCAATCCTGTGGCGTCTGCCCGAGTCGTTGGGCTTCCTGATCCGTCAGGGCGATCAGGATCGGGCGCGTCGCGTGCTGAGCCGGGTCGATCCGAACCTGCAGCTTCGTTCGACGGACACGCTGATCTTCACCGAAGCCAAGGGCAGCTCTGCCTCGATCACCGAACTGTTTCAGCACCAGCGCCTGCTGCGCACCTCAATGCTGTGGGTCGCGTTCTTCTGCTGCCTGCTGCTGGTTTACCTGCTGTCCTCATGGCTGCCCAAAGTGCTGCAAGAGGCCGGTTACGCCGAAAAGGCCAGCCTTCTCAGCCTGTTTTCGCTCAATTTCGGCGGGATGGCCGGGGCGATCCTTGGCGGGCGTCTGGGTGACCGGTTCGGACTGCCGAAGGTCGTCGTGGCGTTCTTTGTGCTGGCGGCGCTGTCGATCGGGCTGATCGGGTCCAACCCGTCTTCGGCGCTTCTGTTCGCGCTGGTCTTCGTGGCGGGCGCGACCACCATCGGCACCCAGATCCTGCTTTATGCCAGCGTCGCGCAGCTTTACCCGCTTGCAGTGCGCGCGACTGGTCTGGGCTGGGCTTCGGGTATCGGGCGGATCGGTGCCATCGTCGGGCCGACCTTTGGCGGATTGCTTCTGGCGCAGCAATATCCGTTGCAGCAGAACTTCCTGATCTTCGCGATCCCCGCCGCGATTTCCGCAATGGCAATGATGGTCTACGCGCTTGCATCCGCTCGCCAGACCGAGGCGCTGAAGCCGGTCGAGGCGTGAATTATACGGCAGCGGAGTTTGGGGGGTGTCGTCGCCTCCCATTTCCCTGTGCAGGACAATCCCTAGAGGAATGAGATGTGAACGGGGCGGAAATCGCTGTTCATATAGATTACATAAGTCCGATTATTCTGTAAAATTGTGGATGCTGGCCAGCAACGTCTGACAATAGCTCTTGCTAGGCTTGCCTGTCACGCCATCCAGTTCGGCGACATAGCATAACGGGATGCCCACGCAATCGCGGGCATCCTTTCTGGCCAGAGCAGTATCCGTCGATCAGAGTTCCCGCTCGATCCGGGCAAAGGCGGCGATCAGAGCCGAGGCGAGGATGTCGCATTCGGCCTCGTTGATGACCAGCGGCGGCGACAGGATAATGGTCGAGCCTGCGGGTCGGACGATCGCGCCTTCGTCCCGCGCATAGGCCGCTACGCGTTCGGCGATCCCGTTCGAGGGGTCAAGCGACGCGCGGCTGACCTTGTCTGCTACCAGATCCAGCCCGATCATCAGACCCTTGCCGCGAACCTCACCCACGATCGACGAACTGTCGGCCAACGGCTTCAGTTTCTCGATCAGGCGGGCCCCCTGCCGCGCTGCATTGCCGGGCAGATCCTCGCGGATGACGATGTCCAGCGCGGCCAATGCAGCGGCACAGGCCAGAGGATGCCCGGTCGCGGTATAGCCATGCATCAGGAACCCTTCGGGTGTGATGCCCTGATACCATGCCGAGGCCACGCGGCGGTTCAGGACCGTCGCGCCCAACGGCACATAGCCCGCCGAAATACCCTTGGCGAGGCACATGATATCGGGTTTGACCCCCCAGCCCCGCGCGCCGAACATCGAACCTGACCGACCAAAGCCGGTCACCACCTCATCTGCGATCAGCAGCACGCCGTAGCGGTCGCAGACCTCGCGCAGCTTGGGCCAGAAGCTTGCGGGCGGTACGATGACCCCACCTGCCCCCTGCACCGGCTCGGCGATGAAGGCCGCGACCGTCTGCGGGCCCTGATGCCGGATTTCGCGGTCCAGCAGGTCCGCGATGATCTGAGCCAGCTCCTCGGGGTCTTGGCTATAGGGGTTGCGATAGGTCCAGGGCGTGTCGATCTGGGTGCATCCCGGCAGCAGGGGCTCATATGCCCCACGGTAATAGGGCGAACCATTGACCGAGACGCCGCCGAAATGGACGCCGTGATAGCCATTCTTCAGCGAGATGAACTTGTAGCGCCCCGGCTCGCCCGCCAGCCGCCAATATTGCCGCGCCAATTTCAGCGCGGTTTCCACGGCGTCCGAGCCATTGGCGCTGAAGACGATCTTGTCAGCCTCTTCGACATCGGCCATCCCGCAAACCAGTGCCGAAAGCTCGATCGAGGGCGGCGTGGCCGTGCCCGCAAAGGACGAATAATACGAAATCTGGTCCATCTGCGCGATGATCGCCTGTTTCACTTCCGGGCGGTTGTGACCGACATTCACGTTCCACAGACCACCGACGCCGTCGATATAGCTTTTGCCATCGATATCGGTGACCCGGCAGCCGTCGCCCGCAACGATGATCTGCGGCGGATGGGCCTGCGACAGCATCGGGTGGATCATGGGATGGAACTGGTAGCGCGCATTGTTTTCACGCAGGAAGTTCTGGTTGCGGTCAAGCATTGGTTTTCTCCGAAAGGACGGGTGCCCGGCGGGACCCGGAGGGAAGTTTCTCAGCCGAAGACACGGCCGAGATTGGCGTAAAGCTCGGGTTGGTGGCGCTGGATCCGGCGGGCCAGCAGCACGCCGCCCAGCCCGACAAGCAGCACCAGCAGCGGGAAGGCACGGACCAGAGGGCTGTCAGACCCGGTCAGCAGGTCCAAATGCGCGGTGACCAGCACGAAGGCGCCGCCCAATCCGATCAGCGCGAGGACCGGCAGGACCAGCGTGACCAGCCGCGAATGGTCATGGCCGTGCTGGCGCCGGAAATAGAGAATGATTGCCAGCGACACGAGGATCTGCACCGCAAGGATGCCCAGCACCGCCAGCCCCGACAGCCATGAAAAGATCACCGCATAGGGGTCCGCGCCGAACAGGATGAATGGCGCAAGTACGACCGCCGAAGACAGCGATTGCAACTTGCCCGCCGCCACCGGTGAACCGTGCCGCGGATGGACGCTGCCCAGATTGCGCCACAGCAGCCCTTCGCGGCCAAGAGCGAAGAAATAGCGGTTTAGCGTGTTGTGAAAGGACAGCGCACAGGCAAACAGCGACAGCAGCAGCAATCCGTTCATCAATGCGACCGACCAGTCGCCCAGAACCTGCCGGGCCGCGGTGAAATACAGCGTCTCCAGCCCGGTTTCCGCTGCCCGCTGGATCTGCGAAGGGCCGTAATATTGCACGATGGCCCAGGTCGAAAAGGCATAGAAGGCGGTGATCAGCAGCACCGCCGCATAGGTCGCGCGTGGGATGGTGCGGTCGGGGTCGCGGGCTTCTTCGCCGAAGATGGCGGTGGCCTCGAACCCGATAAACGAACCGATCACAAAGACCAGCGCGACCGCCAGACCGGGGGTAAAGACCACGGCGGGTGCGAAGGATGATAGGCTGAAGCCCTCGGGCCCGCCACCTTGCAGCAAGATGGCGACGTTCAGCATAAGCAGCACCAGAACCTCAAGGATCATGGCGATGCCCAGGATCGTCCCGGAAAAGGCGATGTTGCGGCGGCCCGCCAGATGGATCGCGACCAGCGCCGACAGCGACCAGACATACCACGGCAGATCAAGACCAAGCCCGGCAAATGCTGCCGCCGAGAACACGCCAAACAGCGCATAAACTGCAGATTGCACCGCCGTATAGGTCAACAGCGCGATCATCGCCCCGGCGACGCCAGCCGGACGCCCGATGCCTTGCGCGATGAAAGTGTAAAAGGCACCTGCGCCGCCGACATGGCGGCTCATGGCGCTGAAACCTGCGGCGAAAATCAGGTAAAGAAGCCCCGCCAGCACGAAGGCTCCGGGCACGCCGGGTCCGTTGCCAAAGGCAAAGGCCACCGTCGAGGCACCGACCACCGCCGTAAGTGGCGCGGCGGCCGCGACCACAAAGAAAATGATATGAACCAGCCCGATCGAGTTTCGGGCAAGATGCGCGCCCCCGGGCGTGCTTGGCGTCACGACGTGCGACATGAGGTGAGGTCCCTGTTGTGATTTTTATCGGGCGATGATGCATGACTTCGTGTCCTCACCCATTGCCGAAGGTGCCAAATATGCGATAATTCGCGCCACAGCGTCATGCGGACGGGGGCGATGAGCAGCAGTCATTCGCGCGGATTAGATCACGGCCAGGCGACGATCCGTGCGGCTGCCCTTGCGCCTTTGGCCGAGTTTATTGCTGCTTCGACAAAGGGATGCGATGCATTCTTCGCCTCGCAAGGTCTGCCCAGAACCAGTATTTCCGATCCCTATGCTCAGACCAGTCTGGCGCGTTATGTCGATACCTTCGAAAAGGCTGCCGACCTGATCTCGGCGCCGGATCTGGGTCTGCAGATCGGGATGCGGATCAAACCCGCGGATCTGGGCCCGATGGGCGTGCTGTTTTCAATCTCGCCCAATTTGCGGGTGGCGTTCGACCGTCTGTCCCGGCATGGAATGGCGTTGCAGGACGGCACGCAATCCAGCGTCTACGAGGTCGGGCCGGATCTGGTCTGGACCTATCGCCTTGCCGATATCTCGATCTGGCCGCGCCGGCAGGACGCGGAATATACGCTGGCCGCGGTCTGCCAGTTGGTCCGGTCCAGTTTCAGCGCGGATTGGCGCCCGCATGAGCTGCATTTCGAACATGACAGCCAGACCGACCGCGCGCTGCTGCACCGCGCCTTCCGGGCGCCGGTCCTGTATAATCAATCGGCGAACCGGATCATCTTTGCCCAATCCGACGCTGCACGCCAATATCGCGCCGAGGATGGCGGGCTGGCCCAGATCCTTGAGCGCCATATTGGCGACCTGATCAGCCAAAGCCGCAGCCCCGAGAGCATATCCGATCAGTTGCGCCGGATCATCGGCCTGTGGCTGGGTCAGCGCCCGATCACGCTGGCCACCATGGCCGCCGAATTGCGCATGTCTCCGCGCAGCCTGCAACGACGGCTCAGCGAAGAGGGAACCAGCCTGCGCCATCTGCTGCGCGAACACCGCGAGAACCTTGCCCAGACCTTGTTGCGGCAGAAAAGCGCGCGGGTTTCGAATGTCGCGAATGCGCTTGGCTATGCCGACAGCACCGTGTTCTGGCGCGCCTTTCGGAATTGGACGGGGCAGCAACCCAGCGCGGTCCATTCGGTCGAAAGCGACTGATCCCGCAAGGACCGTTTCTGGTCTGGTCACCCTTCTGGCGTGAAATATCGAATCTCTGGCGCAACAGGCAATGGGCTTCGCCTGGCTGTCGATGGAGCGTGGCGGCAGTTGGGGGCGTGGCTTGAGGATTTGGTGCTTCGGCTCCGTCCCATGCAGATCGGCCACCAACCGGACTAGTCCAGACGGAGATGGCTTATGACGCGCAAGACCGCCCTTTTCACCGACGAACTGACCTTCTGGCATCACTCGGGGCCACATGCGCTGATCCTGCCTGCCGGTGGCTGGGTGCAGGTTCCGAACGGCTCCAGCCTGGCTGAATCGCCCGAAAGCAAGCGCCGTCTGCGCAATCTGATCGCGGTTTCCGGTCTGGAACGGCATCTCGATATCCGCACGGCCCCTGCCCTGACGCATGAGGAATTGCGACTGGTCCACCCAGCCGCCTATCTGGAAAAGCTGGAAGCGCTCAGCGATGCCGGACAAGGCTCGATGGGAGCGGGCGCTCCGGTCGGTCCCGGCACCTATGAAATCGCAAGCCTGTCCGCAGGGCTGGCAACCGCCGCGCTGGAGGCGGTCGTCTTGGGTCAGGTCGACAATGCCTATGCGCTGTCGCGCCCGCCGGGGCATCACTGCCTGCCCGATCAGGCGATGGGCTTCTGCTTCATGGCCAATATCCCGCTGGCGATCGAAACGGTCAAACGGCGGCATAAGCTGGGCCGGGTCGCGGTGATCGACTGGGATGTCCACCACGGCAACGGGACGCAGGCGGTCTATGAGGACCGGCCGGATGTGCTGACCATCTCGTTGCATCAAGAGGGCTGCTATCCCCCCGGCTATAGCGGCGAACATGATCGCGGCACCGGCATGGCCACAGGCAGCAATATCAACATTCCCCTGCCCGCCGGGTCAGGCCACGCGACCTATATGCGCGCAATGCGCCAGATCGTGTTGCGGGCTTTGGACGCGTTCCACCCCGAGGTCATTATCGTCGCCTGCGGTTTTGACGCCAATGCGCTGGACCCCTTGGCGCGGATGCAGCTGCATAGCGACAGTTTTCGCGAAATGACGCGCATGATGATCGAGGCCGCAGATCGCCTTTGCGGCGGCAAGCTGCTGCTGGTCCATGAGGGCGGCTATTCCGAAGCCTATGTCCCCTTCTGCGGACTTGCCGTGATCGAGGAACTGACGGGGCACCGCACCGCCGTGGATGACCCGCTATTGCCCTTCATCACCCTGCAACAGCCGCAGTCCGGCACCCAGCAATGCCACGACGCGCGGGTGAACGAATTGACCGCGCTGTTCGCATGAGGCGGGCGGGACTAGTCAGCTACGCCCCGCAGCCTTGGTCAGGTGTGGGCCTGCCAGCGTTGCTCGAACTCGTTTTCACGGAAATGCTGGACAAGGGCGTCGATGAACAGCCGCGTGCGCAGCGGCAGAAAGCGGCGCGAAGGATAGGCGATGCTCATCGTCAGCCCCGGCGCGCGCCAGTCCGGCAGCACCTGTTGCAGCCGCCCGGCAGACAGCTCGTCCTGCAGAATATACGCGGGTTGCAGCAGGATGCCCAATCCGTCCAGTGCTGCCTGAACCAGCAACTGCCCGTCATTGCTGACAAAATCTCCGCTGACGGCAAGGCGTCGCACCTGATCGTGACGGCTAAGCTGCAGTTCGTCCCAATCATCCGCCAGCGTGTAAAGCAGCAGTTGATGACCCAGCAGGTCTTCGGGGCTGGCGGGAACGCCGTGGCGGGCCAGATAATCCGGCGAGGCCGCCAATTGGCGCGGCACCTCGGCCAGCTTGCGGATAGTGACGGAGCTGTCGACCTCGGACCGGCGTGTGCGGATCGCCAGATCCAGCCCGTTCTCGATGATGTCGTAATAGCGGTTCGAGGCCTGCAGATCGATGCGGATCAGCGGATAATCGGCCTTGAACTGCCGGATCACCGGCATGAGATGCAGCAAGGCAAAAGACAGCGATGCGCCGATCCGCAGGACCCCCCGAGGCTCGGCGCTGCCGCGACTGGCGCTTTCCTCGGCGGCGCGCAGGTCATGAAGGATCTCGCGCGCGTCACGGGCAAAACGCTCGCCCTCCAAGGTCAGCGACAATTGCCGGGTGGTGCGCTGGATCAGGCGGGCCCCCAGCCGGCTTTCCAACGAGGACAAGGCGCGGCTGACGCCGGAAACCGACATGCCCAGCATTTCCGAGGCGCGGGTCAGGTTGGTCGTTTCGGCAATCGCCGCGAAAACCTGCAATTCGGTGAAGCGGTCCATCTATGTTCCTTGCCCTTGCAGCCATCGGTCCGGCAGTGCCACGAGGCTGCGCATATTGTTGCAGATTACGCAAATATAATTCCCAGAACCGGAGATTTATCCCGCAGAGCGGCGATGACAGGGTGGCGGCATCGAATGCGCCCCGCCCTTCAGCCGGAGTCCCGAATGCAGCAACCGATCCGCCATATCGTGATGTGGAATGTCCACGGCGATTGCGAAGCCCAGCGACAGGCGGCCATTGCAGCCGTCCGTCACGAATTCGAAGCGCTGCGCGGCCAGATTCCCGGCATGTCTGGGCTGGAGATCGGCGTGGATGTCAGCTGCGTCTCCTATGCCTGCGACATGGTGTTGGTCAGCGAATTCGACAGCAGCGCCGCATTGGCGGCCTATGCCGAACACCCCGCGCATCTGCGTGCCCGCGACCGGCTGGAAGGGATGCGCGTCGCCCGACATCAGGTCGATTACCCCGTCGTAACCGTGCCGGAGGCTGAATGATGACCAGCCGCGATTTCGTCTATACCGGCCATCCGGCGCGGGTGATCTTTGGAAGCGGCACCACCGCGCGCTTGCCGCAGGAAATGCAGCGGCTTGGCGCGCAGCGGGCATTGATCCTGTCCACGCCGCAGCAGGAATCGCAGGCTCGGGCCGTCGCCGAGCTGCTGGGTCCCGCCGCCGTCGGACTGTTTCCCGGCGCGGTGATGCATACGCCCGTCGAGGTCAGCGAACATGCCGCCACGATGGCCCGCCGGGTCATGGCCGATGTGGTTGTCGCAATCGGCGGTGGCTCCACCACCGGGCTGGGAAAGGCGATCGCATTGCGCACCGACCTGCCGCAGATCGTTATCCCGACCACCTATGCGGGCTCGGAAATGACGCCGATTCTGGGGGAGACCTCGGACGGTCAGAAGCGCACCCAGACCACCGCCAAGGTGCTGCCCGAAGTGGTGATCTATGATGTCGACCACACGCTGGGATTGCCGTCCGAATTGTCCGGCACCAGCGGCATCAATGCCATCGCCCATGCCGTCGAGGCGCTCTATGCGCGCGAAACAAACCCGATCATCACCGCCTTGGCGCTTGAGGCGATCGGGGCGCTGGCACGCGCCCTGCCCGTGATCGCGCAGGACCCCGGCCAACGCGAGGCACGGGCCGATGCGCTTTATGGCGCGTGGCTGTGCGGTATTTGTCTGGGCTCGGTCGGCATGGCGCTGCACCACAAGCTTTGCCACACGCTGGGCGGCACCTTCGATCTGTCCCATGCCGAATGCCACACCCTGATCCTGCCTCATGCGCTGGCCTATAACGCACCGGCCATTCCAGATGTCATGGCCCGCCTGACAGCGGTTCTGGGCCAGGACCCTGCCCGCGCGCTGTTCGATCTGGGCCGCGCCGTGAACGCACCGGCATCGCTCGCGCAGCTTGGGATGCCCGCCGATGGCATCGGGCGCGCCGTCGATCTGGCTTTGGCCAACCCCTATTGGAACCCCCGCCCGCTAGAGCGTGACGCGCTGACCGCACTGATCACCCGCGCGCATCAGGGGAAACCGCCCGTCGTCTGAGGAAACCGACATGACCTACCTGACCGAGGAAACCTCTGCCGAGACTGTAAACGCCCGGATTGGCGAGAACGCCGATCCGCGCCTACGCCGGGTCATGACCTCGCTGGTCCGGCACCTGCACGACTTCGCCAAGGACGTCGAACTGACCGAGGCCGAATGGGAATATGCCATCGATTTTCTGACCCGCACCGGCCAGCTTTGCAGCGACGCCCGACAGGAATTTATCCTGCTGTCGGATGCGCTTGGCCTGTCCATGCTGGTCGATGCGATCAACCACCGCATGCCCGAAGGTGCCACCGAAACCACCGTTTTCGGCCCCTTCCATGTCGACGGCGCACCGGAGCGCCCGATGGGGGCGAATATCAGTCTGGACGGCAAGGGAGAGCTTTGCCTGTTCTCGGGGCGGGTGCTGGATCTGGCGGGCCGGCCCGTCGCCAATGCGTTGGTCGATGTCTGGTCCGATAACGAGGACGGATTTTACGACGTGCAGCAGCCCGGCATTCAGCCGCCTTTCAACAATCGCGGGGTGTTTCGCACCGGGCCGGACGGGCGCTATGCCTTTCGCGGGATACGGCCGGTTTCCTATCCGATCCCGGATGACGGGCCGGTCGGACAGATGCTGGCCGCGCTGGGGCGCCATCCCTGGCGTCCGGCACATATGCATTTCCTGATCACCGCCCCCGGCTACGATCGGATCATCACGCATATCTTCGTCAAGGGTGACCTTTATCTGACCTCGGACGCGGTCTTTGGCGTCAAGCAATCGCTGATCGTCGATTTCAGACCCGTCATCAGCACGACCGAGAAATGGCAGGCCGAATTCGATTTCGTGATGCGCCCTGCCTCTGATCCCGCCGGTGCGCACCGCGCCGCGAATGCGACAACAAGAAAGACTCAGGAGGAACAAGCATGAAGATCGCGCGCCCTGACAGCGCCGTCACCGAAATCGCACCCGCGGTCACGGCATTCCTTGCAGCACCGCTGATGCAGATCGGGGCCAAGGCGACTGCTGCTGCCTCGGGGCGGAGCTTTCCGGTCTACAACCCCGCCACCGGACAGGTCATCGCGCAGGTTCCGGCGGGCGAGGCCGAGGATGTGGACCGCGCCGTCAGGGCCGCGCGGGCGGCGTTCGACGGTCCCTGGTCGCAGCTTCTGCCCGTCCAGCGCCAGAACCTGATGCTGAAACTGGCCGATCTGATCGAGGAAAACGGCGAGGAGCTCGCGCAGCTGGAAACCCTGAATCAGGGCAAATCGATCATGCTGTCGCGCCTGATCGAAGTGCAGTCTTCGGCCGAATACATCCGCTACATGGCTGGCTGGGCGACCAAGATCGAGGGGGCGACGCTGGATGTCTCGATCGCGATCCCGCCCGGCACCCGCTATCAGGCGTTTACCCGCAAGGAAGCGGTCGGCGTGGTCGCCGCGATCACGCCATGGAATTTTCCGCTGAACATGGCGGTGTGGAAGATCGCACCCGCACTGGCCGCTGGCTGTACGGTGGTCCTGAAACCGGCCGAGGAGACGCCGTTGACCTCGATCAGGCTGGCGCAGCTTTGCCTTGAGGCCGGTCTGCCCGAGGGCGTCGTGAATGTCGTGACCGGAGATGGAGCGGCGGCAGGCGCGGCGCTGGTCGCCCATCCCGGTGTCGCCAAGGTCACCTTCACCGGCTCGACCGAGACCGGCAAGCTGATCGGCATTCAGGCGATGAAGGACATGAAGCGGGTCACGCTGGAACTGGGCGGCAAGGCGCCGATGGTCATGTTCGACGACATGGACCTGGACCTTCTGGGTGCGGCAGTCGGCATTGGCAGCTTCTTCAATTCGGGGCAGACCTGCTGCTCGGGGGCGCGGATCTATGCCCAGAAGGGGATCTATGACAAGGCGCTGGAGGTGATCGCCAATGTCACCCGCAGCCTATCGGTCGGGGCCGGGCTGGACCCCGCGCATCAGATCAACCCGATGGTGTCTGCCCGACATCAGGCGCATGTGCGTTCCTGCATCGCGCGCGGGTTGGAGGATGGCGCGACGGCGGTGATCGGTGCCAGCGCGCCCGAGACCGGCCATTTCGTCGCGCCCGAACTGTTCACCGATGTGCGTCAGGACATGGCGCTGATGCAGGACGAGATCTTTGGCCCGGTCGTGACCATGACCCCCTTTGACGATCCGGATGAGGCGATCCGGCTGGCCAATGACACGCGATATGGGCTTGGCGCCTCGATCTGGACGCAGGATCTGAACAGGATGATGCGCTATGTCCCCCGGATCAAGGCGGGCACGGTCTGGGTCAACAGCCACAACATCCCCGACCAGAACATGCCCTTTGGCGGGTACAAGCAATCCGGCCTTGGCCGCGAACACGGTCGCGGAGCGCTGGATAATTATCTGGAAACCAAATCGGTCTGTGTCGCCTATCGCTGACAGGCCGCGCGCGAGGCGGCCCGCCGCCCGCGCAGCATTGCCCGCAAAGCGTGGACGGATCAGGCGCCGTCGCCAGTCCGCAGATGGTCCAGCATCCGCTGCATGAACTCCATCAGCATCAGCCGCTCTTCCTGCGAGAGAACGGCGATCGTTTCCTCATTCGCGGTTTCGACATGACCGATCACCCGGACGTAAAGCGCCTCGCCCGCCTCGCTCAGCGACAGTTTGATCGCGCGCCCGTCGCTGTCGTCGGGCCGTCGCTCAACCAGCCCGCGCTCACACAAAAGCTTCACGGTGCGGCTCATCTGGCCTTCGTCCAGAAACCCCTGCGTCGCCAGTTGGCGCAGGGTGCAGGGACACAGGGCCCGGATGACGCCCAAGGTGCGCCATTCGATCAGCGTCACCCCGTAATTCGACATCAGATGATTCTGGGCGTCGCGGTCATTGGCGCGCGCAAGCAACGCCAGCCGATAGGAAAAGAGATCGCGAATATCGTGGCCCATGTCTGCCCACATATCAGCCCCTTAGCAAAGGTGAAAAGAGATCAACAAACTTACTTGACATCGTCAACTTATTAGTTTGACAATGTCAAGTATAAGGCCCTCAGAAGGCCTGCTCTTCTCCCAATCTTCATCCAACAAGGAGTGATCATGCGCTCTTCCTTTGCTCGTGCCATCGCGGCCTTGGCCGCGTTCAGCTGTGCAGGAACGCTGTCTGTCGCCGGGCCAGCCCATGCCGAACCGGTCAAGCTGCGGCTGACCTACCTTATGGCGGATCTGATCCTGCCCGTGCTGGTGGCACGCGATGCCGGCGACTATCAGCGGGCAGGCATCGACCTTGAGGCCATCGAGGGGCAAAGCGGACCGGCCGTGGTTGCGGCCCTGGCCTCGGGCGAGGCGGATCTGGGCTATTCCGGATCGATCCCACCGATCAATGCGCGCCTGAACGGCGTCCCGATCAAGCTGGTCATGACGCTGGGCCATGAAAAGGCGCCAGACATGATGCTGACCGGTTTCATTGCGACGAAGGCCTCGGGCATCACCGATATTCAGGGCGTCAGGGGCCACCGCATCGCGCTGAACGCCAATGGCGGGTTGTGCGAACTGGCCTGGCGCGATCACCTGAGCGCCGCGGGCATCAAATGGTCCGAGGTCCAGCCGGTCGTCCTGCCCTTTCCACAGGTCGAAGCCGCAATGCAGCAGGGCGCCGTCGACGCGGCATGCCTGATCAACCCCTTCCAGGCTTCGGTCATGCATAACCCCGAGATCGGGGCCAAGCGCATCGCTGCCGGGATGCTGGCCGATCTGTCGACGCCCGGCCTGTCGGACGTGATCTATACGACCGACAAATACGCCGCCGAACATGCCGAGACGATCCGCACATTCGGCGAGGTTACCGTAGCCGCCCGCCAGCGCCTTCAGAGCGATCCCGATGCGCTGATTGCCGCTGCCGAAAAATATGTCGGCCTGACCCCGCAAGCAGCCGCCGACGTGACGCTGGCCGTCGTTCGCGACGATGTCGGGATGGATCTGACCGAGGTGCAGAAGCTGCTCGACGCGATGTCGCGGGCGGAAATGCTGTCCTCTCCGATCACGGCCGAGGATCTGGCCGGCACCACCGCGAAATGATGCGCAAGGGCGGGGCCACGGCCCTGCCTGCCTTAAACGGATGGAACGATGAACGACACGACGATTCTTGAAGCCGTTGATCTGCGCAAGGCATATGGTCACGGTTTGCAGCGGATGCCCATTCTTGACGGGATCGATTTCCGGGTTCGCAAGGGCGATTTCGTTTCCGTGGTCGGCCCCTCGGGCTGTGGCAAGACCACGCTGCTGATGGCGCTGGCCGGGCTAAGCCAGCCCGACACCGGAGAGGTCCGTTTTCGCGGCCAGCCCGTGACCCAGCCGCCGCAAGGACTGGCGGTTGTGTTTCAGGACTACAGCCGCTCGTTGTTTCCGTGGAAGACGGCGCGGGAAAACGTGATCTTTGCGATGCGCGACACGGCGCAGAAGACCCGGCATGAGCGACGCGACCGCGCGGATGAGCTGCTGGCGGCAGTCGGGCTGAAGGAATTCGCCCAGAAATATCCGTGGCAACTGTCCGGCGGCATGCAGCAGCGCGTGGCGATCGCGCGGGGACTTGCCTCGGAAAGCGACCTGCTGTTGCTGGACGAGCCGCTGGCGGCGGTCGATGCCCAGACCCGCGCCGACATGCAGGACCTGATCCTGGAGCTGGCGCAGCGCTTCGACCAGACCTGCCTGCTTGTCACTCATGACGTCGATGAAGCGGTCTATATGGCGGATAAGGTGATCGTCCTGTCGCGCCGTCCGACCAGCGTTGCGACCGAAATCGCCGTCGACCTTGGCAAGCGCCGCGATCAGCTGGCCACGCGCGAGCAGCCGGGTTTCCTGCACGCACGGCACGAGGTCATGGAACGCATCCGCAGCTATCGCAGCCAGATGGCGGGTTGAACCATGACGCGCGCATTGCTTTGGTCCCGAGGGGCCGTGTCCCTGATCTTTGTTCTGGCGCTGTGGCAGGCCGTCGCATTGAGCGGAGCGGTTCCCGCCAAGTTCTTTCCCGGCATTCCTGCCATCATCGACGGCGCGCGCCAGATGATCGCCACTGGCGAGCTGCCCCGCAATGAGATCCTGACGCTGGGCCGGGCGCTGACCGGGCTTGTCCTTGCCTCGGTCGCGGGGATCGCTCTGGCCCTGCTATCGGATGCCTCGCCGTTCTTCGACCGCGGATTTCGGACGATTTCCAGCCTGCTACAACCGGTTCCGCCCGCCGCGGTGGTGCCGATGGCGATCTTTGCGCTGGGGCTGGGGATCAAGCTTTACATCTTCATCATCCTTCTGGTCTCGATCTGGGGGCCGTATCTGAACGGTGCCGCAGCCCTGCGCGCCGTCCCGCGCGAACAGATCCTGACTGGACGGATGTTGGGCCTGTCGCCCGCAGCGATCATGTTTCGCATCAAGCTGCCCGCGGCCATGCCGCAGATCTTCGCGGGCATCCGCTATGCCGCCGCAGTCAGCCTGATCGCCGTAGTCGTGGCCGAGATGCTGGCCGGTCGCGACGGCATCGGCTTTCTGCTGGTCCGCAAAAGCTTCTCGATCCGTATCCCCGAGACCTACGCCCTGATGTTCGTCACCATGTTCAACGGCGTGCTGCTGGCCTTGCTGGTCAATCTGGCGCGACGCGTCCTGACCGGCTGGCATGTCCGTCAAACCGGAGCTTCCGAATGATACCGCTTCGCAAACCGGCCGATTACGCGCCGATCCTGATGCCGCTGATCGTGGTCGCGATCTGGGCACTGGCCGCTGCCTCGACCTCGTCGCCCTTGTTTCCGGGGCCTGCCAAGGTCGCGCAGGCGATCTGGCACAATTTCAGCACCATCATGGTCCAGCTTGGCGCCACACTGACCCGCGTCGTGATCGGCTTTGCGGTCGCGGCCGCGATTACCGTGCCGCTGGGCATCATGCTGGGCCGCCTGCGGATCATCGGGCAATTGTTCGAGCCGGTGATGGACATGCTGGCGACACTGCCGCCGCCGGCTATCGTGCCGCTGGTCATGCTGTTTGCCGGAACGGGCGACGCGGCCAAGATCACCATGATCGCCTTTGCCGCCGCCATTCCCATGCTGATGAACACTTATGAGGCCTCAAAGACCCAGAATGAGATGGCCAATCTGGTGGCGCGGTCCCTGCGGTTAAGCCGGTTCGAAACCATGCTGCGTGTCGATCTGCCCGCGGCGCTGCCGATGATCGCGACCGGCGTCCGCATGGCCGTCGCCGCGGCGCTGCTGGTCTCGGTCACCTCGGAAATCCTGCTGGCGACGGACGGGATCGGCGTCTTCCTGCAACGCCAGCAGGAAAACTTCCAGATCGCGGGCGGGCTTGCCGGGATCTTCTTCATCTCGCTGACCGGGCTGGTCGTGAACACCCTGATCCTGGCTTTCGAGAAACGCTGGCTGTTCTGGCACTACCGCGCGCAGGAGGACGCGAAATGACCGCGAAACCCATGAATGTCTTGTGGATCATGTGTGACCAGCTGCGTTTCGACTATCTGGGCTGCGCCGGTCATCCGACGCTGCGCACGCCCAATATCGACCGGCTGGCGGCGCGCGGGGTCAGGTTCACCAATGCCTATGTGCAGTCGACGATCTGCGGCCCCTCGCGCATGTCGGCCTATACCGGGCGCTATGTGCGCTCGCACGGTTCGACCCAGAACGGCGTGCCGCTGCGCGTCGGAGAGCCCACGCTGGGCGATCATCTGCGCGAGAACGGCGTGCGCTGCGTGCTGGTCGGCAAGACCCATATGGTCGCCGATACCGAAGGCATGGAGCGTCTGGGCATCGACCCGGAGTCCCTTATCGGCGTCCATAGCTCGCAATGCGGGTTTGAACCGTGGGAGCGTGACGACGGGCTGCACCCCTCGGGGCCCTATGGCGGTGACGTGCCCTATGACCGCTATCTGCGCGACGGCGACCATCAGGCCGACAACCCGTGGGAGCATTGGGCCAATTCCGCCGAAGGCCCGAATGGCGAGGATCACAGCGGCTGGTTGCTGGTCCATGCCGACAAGCCCGCCCGCATCGACGAGAGCATGTCCGAGACGCCCTACATGACGCGCCGCGCGATGGAGTTCATCACCGAGGCCGAAGCCGACGGGCGGCCGTGGTGCGCGCATCTGTCGTATATCAAGCCACATTGGCCCTATATCGTCCCGGCGCCTTATCACGACATGTTCGGCCCGGATGACGTTCAGGACGCCATTCGATCCGAGGCCGAGATGACGAACCCGCATCCGGTCTATGCCGCCTTCACCCAGGAACGCTATTCGCGGAACTTTTCGCGCGACGAAGTGCGCCGCCGCGTGATCCCGGCCTATATGGGGCTGATCAAGCAGATCGACGATCAGCTTGGGGAGCTGTTCGGTTTTCTTGACCGCAAGGGCCTGAGCGATCGGACGATGATCGTCTTTACCTCGGATCATGGCGACTATCTGGGCGATCACTGGCTGGGCGAAAAATACCTGTTCCACGATGTCTCGGCGAAGGTGCCGATGATCGTTTGCGATCCCTCGCCTTCTGCCGACAGCACGCGCGGCACGACCTGCGATCGGCTGGTCGAGATGATCGACCTTGCGCCGACCTTTCTGGACTATTTCGGCGGCGCGCCACGGCCGCATGTGCTTGAGGGCCTGTCGCTGCTGCCGCTGCTCCGGGGCGAAGCGCAGGCATGGCCACGCCGCCACGCCGTTTCGGAATACGATTTTGCGCCCGACAGCGTGCGGGTCAAACTTGGCCGCAGCGTTCAGGACAGCCGCATGGTGATGATCACCGATGGCCGCTTCAAGATGATCGAGGTTCCCGGTTTCCGACCGATGCTGTTTGACATGGAAAACGACCCCGGCGAATTGGTCGATCTGGGGGAGGCGCTGGATCAGGCCGCGACCATCGCCCGGCTGCGGGCGGCGCTGATGCGCTGGTATGCCTCGGCCCGCAACCGGATCACGGTCCCGGATGACTGGTTCACCGCGGATGATGCGCTGCTGCACGCGGGCGGTGATCCGACGCTGCGCACCGGCGTCATCATCGGCTATTGGGATGAGGCCGAGCTGGAAGCCCAGCGGCGGTTGCTGGCCCGCTTCAGCACGCCAGCCGAGGCGACGGCGCTGGACGCCTAGACGCAAGGACGCGCCCTCCAGATGCCTCGCCGGAAAACCCTCATCCGCAGGGTGCGGGTTCGTGCGCTTCGGACCCTGCGCCGTTCCGAAATCGGACTGATCCTGTGCTGTGCCATCGCGGGCTGCGCGGTGGCCATGCTGGTGCTGGTGCTGCATGATTGCGTGGCCTTCATGCAGCGGCTTGCCTTTGATCTTTACCCCGGCGTGACGCTGGGCGCGCAGCTTCGGATCGCGCAGTGGCGCGTCGTTCTGGTGCCGCTGCTGGGCGGCGTGGCCCTTGCGATGATCCTGCGGCTGCTGCCCGCGCTGGGAGGACGGGTCGCCGACCCGATCGAGGCGAACGCGCTTTATGGCGGGCGCATGTCGCTGCGCGGTTCGACACGGCTGACCGCGCTGACCTTTGTTTCGAATGGGGCCGGGGCCTCGGTCGGGATGGAGGCGGGCTACAGTCAGATCGGCGCGGCGATCTTCAGCGCCGTCGGTGGAAGGTTGGGAATGGTTCGCGACAATCGCCGGACCATGGTGACGGCAGGCGCTGCGGCCGCCATCACCGCCGCATTCAACGCTCCGCTTGCCGGGATTTTCTATGGGTTCGAGCTGGTGCATGGCGGACTTTCCGCCCGTCGTCTTGCGCCAGTCGTTACCGCCTCGATCTGTGCATGGCTGATGCTGATGATGGCCGGGCATCACGGTCCGGTCTTCGTGATCCCGCCCCATCCCGAGCCTGCGCCACTGGACTTCCTGCTTCTGGTCATTCTGGCGCTGCTGGGCGCAGCACTTGCGGTTCTGGCCATGACCTCGGTCGGGTGGAGCGAGAGGTTACTCAGGCGCAGCCGCATTCCCCAGTGGCTTTTGCCGGTCGTTGGCGGGGCGATGATCGGGCTGCTGGGCTTGTATTCGCCGCAAATCCTTGGCGCGGGGCTGGGCCCGATCCAAGGGCATTTCGAGTTCCGGCTAAGTCTGACGGTGCTGCTTGCATTGTTTCTGGCCAAGATGCTGGCCTCGGCGGTCTCGATCGGAGCCGGGTTTCGCGGCGGGCTGTTCAGCTCGGCCTTGTTACTGGGGGCGCTGCTGGGGGCGAGTTTTGCGCAGCTTGCGGATGTGCTTCTGCCCGCGCATGACGGTCCTCGGGCGCTGTTCCTGCTGGCGGGCATGGCCGCGACGGGCGCAGGCATCGTCGGCGCACCGCTGACCATCAGCTTTCTGGTGATCGAGACGACCGGCAGCTTTGCGGCTGCACCCATGCTGATCGCGGTGGCGGCTTTGTCGGCGATGCTGGTGCGGCTGACCTTTGGCTATTCCTTCTCGACCTGGCGCTTTCATCTGCGCGGGCTGAGCCTGCGCGGCGCACATGACATCGGCTGGATCTCGGGCCTGACGGCGGCCAGACTGATGCATCGCGACATCCCGACATTTCCGATACAGATGCCGCTTGCCAGCCTGCGTCAGGCATTGCCGCTTGGCAGCACCGAATGGATCGGCGTGGCACATCACGATGGCACCTATGCCGGGATGCTGGAAACCGCGCGCGCGCATGACCCCGATCTGGACGATCTGTCAGAGATGCTGATCCTGGGCGATCTGACCGACCCGCCGGGACCAGAAATCGGACCGGCCGATGATGTGCGACACGTCCTCCAGACCTTCGCAGCCGCGCGCCTGACCGTTCTACCCGTCGTTTCGCAGGATCGGCGGGCGCTTGGCTATGTCTCGGAAAGCCACTGCCTCAAACGCTATCTGGCGGGAATTTATCACTATCGGGGCAGCGATCTGGGCTTTTAACTCACCTCGGTCGCGGCTCACTGATCCTTCCACTTTAGCTGCCCTTCATGAACGCCTGCAGGCGCGGGACCATGAAATCCAAAAACAGCCTGATCCGCTGCGGCATCCTTTGCCCGCCCAGATACAGCGCATGGACGTCTTCTTCGTCGCCATGACCGGCATCCGCCAGCACCTCGACCAGGCGTCCCGCGACCAGATCGGCGCGCACGTGATAGTCGCCAAGCCGCGCCAGCCCCATTCCCGCCAAGGCAAAGCGGCGCACGGTTTCGCCATTATTGGCCAACAGGTTGCCGCCGACCATGCGATCGACGATGCGCCCTCCTTCACGCAGCGGCCAGACCGGCGCGGCCCGCCTGAAGTTGAAGCCCAGACAATTATGGCGGTCCAGATCCTCGATCGTGACCGGGGTTCCGTGTGCGTCCAGATAGGCCGGCGATGCCACGATCTTGCGATGGGCGACGCCGATCTTGCGGGCCAGCAGGCTGCTGTCGGCAAGGCTGCCGACGCGAAAGGCCACGTCGGTGCGGTCCAGATACAGGTCCACGATGTCGTCCGACAGCGACAGATCGACGACGACATTGGGGTATGTCCGCCAGAACTCCGGCAGCAAGGGTTCGATGGCAAGGACACCGAAGGCGACCGAGGCATTCACCCGCACCGTTCCGCCGGCGCTTGCCGCGCCCAAGCTGATCTCGCGTTCGATATCGTCCAGTTCGGACAGCAATGCTCCGCTGCGCTCATAGAACAGCCGCCCCTCATCTGTCAGTGACAGGCGGCGGGTCGAACGCTCGATCAGGCGCGCGCCCAGCCGATCCTCCATGCGCGCGATCAGCTTGCTGACCGTCGACGGCGTCATCAGCAATTGTCGGGCTGCTTCCGAGAAACTGCCAGCCTCGACGACCCTGACAAAGACCTGCATTTCGCCAGCGCGATTGTCCATGATGCCCCATCTGTGAATTTGCATCCAAAATTATGTGGAGAAAGGGGCGATTTTCAAGTTCACTTTGATGCGTCATCTGGGGGCAAGGGCGACACCACGCCCCATTCTGCAGATGCGGCCCAACTCAGGAGAGACCCATGTTCAACGTCACTGCCAATGGCGCACAGATACCGGCCCTTGGCTTCGGAGTGTTCCGCATGTCCGACGACGAGGTCGAGCGGATCGTGCCCGAGGCTCTGACCACCGGCTTTCGCCATTTTGATACCGCGCAGATCTATGGCAACGAAGCGGCGCTTGGCCGTGCGCTGGAACAGGCGGGCGCAAAGCGTGACGAGCTGTTCCTGACCACCAAGGTCTGGGTCGACAATTACACGGTCGACCGCTTCGCCGCATCCGTTGATGAAAGCCTGGAAAAGCTGCGGGTCGATCAGGTCGATCTGTTGCTGCTGCATTGGCCGGGCGACAAGGTTCCTGTCGCGCAGCAGGTCGAGCTGCTCAACGCCGTCAAGGACGCGGGCAAGACCCGGCATATCGGGGTCAGCAACCAGAACATTCAGCAGATGCAGGAAACGATCTGGCTCAGCGCCTCGCCCATCGTCACCAATCAGATCGAGCTGCACCCCTATCTGGACCAGTCCAGTCTTCTTGCCGCCGGGCGCGAGGCAGGTCTGGCCGTGACCGCCTATTACGGCATGGCCGATGGCAAGGTCATCGGCGATCCGGTCATCGGGGCCATTGCGGCGAAATATGGCAAGACCCCGGCCCAGATCGGGCTGCGCTGGCTGGTGCAGCAGGATGGCGTCATCGCCCTGTCAAAGACCGCGAATATCGCCCGCGTCGCTGAAAACTTCGCAATCTTCGACTTTGCGCTTGAGGCAGAGGACATGGCGGCAATCCGCGCCCTTGCCCGTCCCGACGGACGGCTGGTCAGTCCCGCCGGACTTGCCCCCGATTGGGATCGCTAAGGGCGAAAGGCCTGAAAGGCTGGCCGTGATCAATGGCGGCGCGAGATGTCGAAACCTCGCGCCGCTGCCTTTGCGGGGGCAGTTCAGTCCTGCACCAGATGTTCGAACAGACGCGCGACGGCCTCGGCACCGGGGTCGATCTGGCCGCGCAGCTGACCTTCGTTCAGATAGGCGGCACGACCGGCCTTGGCGCGGGCCATGCTGGCGGTTCGGTCTGCACCCATGCGGGCGGCACGGGCGGCGGCGGGCAGGCCACCCTCGGCCAGCACCTCCAGCGCCGGATGCAATGCGTCGATCATGGTGCGATCGCCCAGACCCGCCCCGCCGATCTGCTGCATCCGGGCCAGACCGGCCTTGAGCGCCTCGGGCGTTGATGCGCCGCTGGACGCCGCATCCCCCGCCGCCGCGAAAAAGATCGCCAGCAGCACCCCCGATGACCCGCCCATGGTTTGGCTCAGCTCCAGCCCGATGGCGCGGAACAGTTGGGTGTGATCGGCCAGCGGCAGCGCGTCCATGGCCCCGATCAGTGCCCGCGCCGCCCCGGCCAGCGTCGATCCGGTATCGCCGTCGCCTGCCTTGGCATCCAGCAGGTTCAGGTCAGCCTCGGCGGCAATCAGGATGTCGCAGCAGCGGGTCAGAAAGGCGCGGGTCTGGGGATGGGCCGAGGGCAAGGGCTTGATCGGCTTCAGCCCGTCGGGCAGGTCCAGCGGCGCGACCGCGCCAAAGGCCCGGACGCCCGGCCATGCGCTCGGCGCGGCGGGGGCCTCAAGCGCCGCCAGATCGGCCCCGGTCGCGGCCAGAACCGAGACCGAGAACCCCCGCATGTCCAGCGAGGTCATCAGCGCCCCCGGTCCGATCAGATGGCTGATCCCCGCCCCGATCGAAGACTGTCCCAGTTCATGCGCCAGCACCTGCATTTCCAGCACCGATGCCCCGCCCAGATTGTTCAGCAGCGCCACATGCGGTCCCGGCCCCATCGCGGCCGACAGCTTTTCCGCCACCATCGCCATTGCGCCGCGGGCGTCGGTATAGCCGACCTGCTCGACCCCGGCCTCGCCATGGATGCCAAGGCCCAGTTCGGCCTGACCGGGCGGAATGCGGTCCTCCTTGGGGGCACCGGGGACGGTGCAGGTGTCCAGAGACATGCCGATGGAACGCGTCGCGCGGATCACCCGTTCGGCGGCTTCGGTGACCGTGGCCAGATCGGCCCCGTTTTCGGCCAGCGCGCCCGCGATCTTGTGGACGAACAGCGTCCCCGCGACGCCACGCGCCTGCGGCGTGTCGGGCAGGGCCACGTCATCGCCCACCACCACCATCGAGACTTTCAGCCCAAAGGCCCGCGCCCGTTCCGCCGCAAGGCCGAAATTCAGCCGATCGCCGGTATAGTTCTTGACGATCAGCAGGCAGCCCGCCGGGCCGGTCACCGCCAATATCCCTGCCAGAACCGCATCGACCGAGGGTGAGGCAAAGACATCGCCGCAGACCGCCGCCGTCAGCATGCCGCGTCCCACGAAACCCGCATGGGACGGCTCATGCCCCGCGCCGCCGCCGGAAACCAGCGCGACCTTTGCCGGCTCACGATCCGTCCGCAGCACGACGCGGATATGGGGAAGTCCGTCCAGCCGCGTCAAAAGCCCGCCCGAGCCCGCGACAAGGCCACAGATCGCCTCGGCCACGATGTCTTCCCTGCGGTTGATGAACTGGGTCATGGCTTACTCCTGATGAATGCGGGCGCCGGAAGCGTCGAAATAAAGCGGCTTCTCGGGGCGGATGCGGACGATATCGCCGGATTTCAGGCCGGTATGGGCATCGGTCACGGTGATTAGATCATGGTTGCGAAAGGTCAGGTGCAGCCGGGTCTGATCGCCCAGATGCTCGACCCGACGCACGAAGCTGTCGTCGCCCTCGCCCTGCCGGATCTGTTCGGGACGCAGCCCGATATGCGCCGCCCCCGAAGGGGCCGGGCCGAACAGGTCCGCGGGCAGGATGTTTATGCGTGGCTGGCCCAGACGGCTGGCGGCATGGATGCTGACGGGATCCTCGTAGATCTGGCGCGGCGGGCCGAATTGCACCAGCCGGCCATGGTCCAGCACGCCGACATGGGTGGCCATGGTCATGGCCTCGATCTGGTCATGGGTCACGTAAATGAAGGTCGCGCCCATGTCCTGCTGGATGCGCTTGAGTTCAATCCGCAGGTCGGCGCGCAGCTTGGCGTCCAGCGAGGACAGCGGCTCATCCATCAGATAGGCGGCGGGATTGCGCACCAGCGCCCGGCCGATGGAAACCCGCTGCATCTCCCCTCCGGACAGTGCCGTGGCCTTGTTGTCCAGCTTATGCGTGATCTGAAGGACCTCGGCCACCTCACCCACTTTGCGGGCGATCTGGTCGGGGGGCATGCGCAGCAATGGGGATTTCAGCGGGAATTCAAGATTCTGGCGCACCGTCAGATGCGGGTAAAGCGAATATTGCTGGAAGACCATCGCGACATTGCGCTGTGCGGGTGTGGCCGTGCTGACGTCTTGCCCGCCGATCTGGACCCGCCCCGCATCCGGCTGATCCAGCCCCGAGACCAGCCGCAACAGCGTGGTCTTGCCTGCCCCGGTCGGACCCAGCAGCACGACAAAGGCCCCGTCCGGGACGGTCAGCGACACGTCATTCAGCGCCGTAACCGGCCCGAAACCCTTGGTGATACCGGAGAGCGTGATCTCAGCCATGACCCAGCACCCTTTCATTCGCGGCCGAGCGCAGGGCGCGGCCCTTGTCGGCGCGAAACAGCGTGATCTTGCGCGCATCGAAGCGCAGCCCGACCTGTTCGCCCGCGCGGACTGGGGTGCTGGACGGCAGCCGCGCCTTGATATCGCCATGCGCCGTGCGCAGCGTGACGATCTGGGTCGTGCCCAGATATTCTGCCGCCAGCACTTCGGCGCGCAGCCGCGCGGCATCGTCCAGATGCACATGCTCTGGGCGGATGCCCAGAACCAAGGCCCCCTCGGCCCCTTCGCGCTGGACGGGCACGGGAATGTCGCAATCCCCCAGCCGGACGTGATCCGCGCCATTGCCGACCAAGCCCTGAAAACGCAGGAACCCCATGGGTGGCGAGCCGATGAAATCCGCGACAAACATCGTCGCGGGCCAGTCATAGATATCCTGCGGGACGCCGAACTGCTCGACCACGCCATGGTTCATCACCACGATCTTGTCGCCCATCTGCATGGCTTCTAGCTGGTCATGGGTGACATAGACGGTGGTGGCCCCGATCCGGTCATGCAGCGCGCGCAACTCCTCGGCCATGTGTTCGCGGAACTCGGCGTCCAGCGCGCCAAGCGGTTCGTCCATGAAAAAGGCCTTGGGGCGGCGCACGATGGCGCGGCCAAGCGCCACGCGCTGACGGTCGCCCCCGGACAGGCCTCCGACCGGACGGTCGAGGATGTTTTCAATGCCAAGGATCTTGGCCACTTCCAGAACGCGGGCCTTGGCCTCGGCCTTGGGCATGCCTTGCGACAGCAGCGGATAGGAGATGTTCCGCCCCACATTCATATGAGGATACAGTGCGAACATCTGGAAAACAAAGGCGATATCGCGCTGGCTGGCGGGCTTCTGCGCGACCTCCTCGCCGTCGATATGGATGCTGCCCGAGGTCGGCAGTTCCAACCCTGCCATCATCCGCAAGGTCGTGGTCTTGCCGCAGCCGGACGGCCCCAGCAGCATGAAGAATTCGCCATCCTCGATGGTAAAGGTCGAGGACTGCACGGCGGTGAAGCTGCCGAAATCCTTGCGGATATTCTCGATGCGGATCTGGGCCATGCGCTATTCCGGGAAATGGCTGGTGACGATGAACATCACCGTGCCGGTCAGCGTGACAAGGAAGGACCAGGTAAAGGCCCACATGAACCAGGGCTGCATCAGCATCACCACCCCGAGCGCGATCAGGATGGAGGCCAGCATTTCCCATGACGCGCGGCGGAACCGGACCATGCCGGACAGGAAGGCTTTCATTTGCGCACCGCCCCGAATGTGATCCCGCGCAGCAGGTGCTTGCGCAAAAGGATGGTGAAGACCATGACCGGCAGCAGAAACAGCGTCGCCCCCGCCGCGACCGCGGGCCAGTCCTGCCCGCCCACCCCGATGATCGTCGGGATAAAGGGCGGTGCGGTCTGGGCATTGCCGCTGGTCAGCAGCACGGCGAAGGCATATTCGTTCCACGCGAAAATCAGGCAAAAGATCGCGGTCGAGGCGATGCCGGTCGCCGCCTGCGGCAAGACCACCTTTCGGAAGGCCTGAAAGCGGGTGTAGCCGTCGATCAGCGCGGCCTCTTCGTATTCACGGGGGATCTCGTCGATGAAACCTTTCAGCAGCCAGACCGCCAGCGACAGGTTCACCGCCGTGTAAAGCAGGATCATGCCCAGATGCGTGTCCGACAGGCCGAGCTGGCGGAACATCAGGAAGATCGGGATCGCCACCGCGATCGGCGGCATCATCCGCGTCGACAGGATGAAGAACAGCAGGTCGTCCTTGAGCGGCACCTTGAAGCGCGAGAAGGCATAGGCGGCAAGCGTGCCCAGAAACACCGACAGGAAGGTCGAGCCAAAGCCGATGATGACCGAGTTCAGGAACCGCTCGCCAAAGCGCGACGGTCCGGCGATGACCATGCCGTATTTGGCGACGATCTCCTGATACCAAGTCTGCGGCGGGTTCGCGGCCAGGAACTCGGCGGTCTGCCGGGTCCGGGTGGTGAACAGGTTGACGTAGCCTTCCAGCGTCGGGGTGAAGAACACCTTGGGCGGATAGGCAATGGCGTCCGAGGGCGACTTGAAGCCGGTGGCGATGATCCAGATCAGCGGCAGCAGCGTGATCACGGCGTAAGCGACGACCAGAATGCCAGCCATCCATTTCTGCGCGCGCGACGGTTCGGTGATCGAATAGCTCATCGGCTTTTCACCTTGTTCAGCGCCTTGACGTAGATCGAGGCAAGGCCAAAGACCGTCACGAACAGGATGATCGCATAGGCCGAGGAATAGCCCGTCCGCCACTTTTCAAACGCCTCGCGCTTGAGATTGATCGAGGTCAGCTCGGTGGTGTTGCCCGGCCCCCCTCCGGTCAATTGCACGACCAGATCGAACATCTTGAAATTCTCGATGCCCCGGAACAGCACCGCCAGCATCAGAAAGGGCAGCACCATCGGGATGGTGATGGTCCAGAACTGCCGCCATTTGCTGGCCCGGTCGCATTCCGCCGCCTCATAGATGGACGCCGGAATGGATCGCAGCCCGGCCAAGCAGATCAGCATGACGAAGGGCGTCCACATCCACGTATCGACGATGATGATCGCCCAAGGGGCCAGCCGCACATCCGCGATCATCGAAAAGCTGGACGGGTCGGCCCCGGTCAGGAAGCCCACGGCATAATTGAACAGCCCGATCTGCGGCTGGTAAAGGAAGGTCCAGAAGTTGCCCACCACGGCGGGCGACAGCATCATCGGCAAAACGATGATCGTGGTCCACAGATCATTGCCACGAAACTTGCGGTTGATCAGCCAAGCCAGCGCAAAGCCGATCACGATCTGCAGGGCCAGCGTCCAGAACAGGAAATGCGCGGTCGCCTGCATGGTCTGCCAGATGTCGGGATCGGTCAGGATGCGTTGGTAATTGCGCAGGCCCACGAACTCGACCGGCTCATTGGGGCGGTTCACCCTCATATTGGTGAAGCTAAGCCGGATGGTCCAGATCAGCGGAAAGATGTTCACCGCCAGCAGCAGGAAGATCGTCGGCGCAACAAAGATCCACGCGATGACGCGATCCGACAGGCCGGTCAACCGCCGTGCAACCGGCGCAGGCGTGGCCGCGGCCACACGCTCGATGGATGTCCTCTGCATGCCGGGTCCTTTCGTCAGGATGGGCGCGCCCCCGCAGCGGGAGCGCGCGTCGGGATCAGAACTTCCCTTCATCCTCGAAGATTTCGGTCCAGTCGG
Organism: Paracoccus sp. PAR01; assembly: GCF_014851995.1. NCBI lineage: Bacteria > Pseudomonadati > Pseudomonadota > Alphaproteobacteria > Rhodobacterales > Paracoccaceae > Paracoccus > Paracoccus sp. PAR01. The sequence goes on along the minus strand of NZ_JACVAW010000006.1, from coordinate 74,073 downwards.
CGACCAGACCGTCCAGAGCCTCTTGCGAGGTGCCGTTTCCGGCGACGACATAGTTATGGACGCGCTGCTGCATCGCCAGCAGCAGCGAGGCATAGGCGGGCTCGGCCCAGAAATCCTTCACGATCGCCATGCTGTCGAGGAAGGTCTGTGCATAGGGCTGGCTGGTCGCGAAGCCGGGGTCCTCGACCACGGATTTCAGCGCGGAGTAGCCGCCCATCTCCCACCATTTCTTCTGCACTTCGGGCTGGGCGAACCACTTGATATATTGCAGCGCCGCATCGGGACTGTTGGTGTTTGACACGACCGAGATGCCCTGCCCGCCCAGCTGCGCGAAATGGCCCTTGGGACCGGCAGGGTTGGGGAAATAGCCCGACTTGTCGCCGCCGACATTCGGGTCGGCATTCACGCCGGGCCAGATGAAGGCGAAGTTCATCTGCAGCGCCACCTGCCCGGATTTATAGGCGTCGATATCCTCGGACATGTACCAGTCCGACGAGCCCGGCGGCACGCAGCAATCGTAAAGCGACTTGTAGAATTCCAGCCCCTTTGCCGCATCCGGCGAATTGACGAAGCCCTGCAGGTCATAGGGCTTGGCCGGGTTCTGATATTCGAAACCGTAATTGTACAGGACGTTGGTCACGCCCATGGTGATGCCTTCGGAACCGCGCTCGGTATAGATTGCGGCACCGTAAACCGTCTTGCCGTCGATCTCGCGGTTCTGGAAGAATTCGGCGATCTGCTTCAGCTCATCCAGCGTCTTGGGCGGGGCCAGATCATGACCATATTTCGTCTTGAACTCAGCCTTCAGCTCGGGGCGTTCGAACCAGTCCTTGCGATAGGTCCAGCCCACGACATCGCCGAATGCGGGCAGCGCCCAGTAATTCGGCGTGCCTTTCGGCCATTCGGAATAGCCCGCCACGGTCGCCGGGATGAAGTCATCCATGCTGATCCCTTCGGCGGCGAAGAAATCGTTCAGCTTCTTGTATTGGCCGTTCTCGGCCGCGCCGCCGATCCACTGGCTGTCGCCGATCATCAGGTCGCAAAGCTGCCCGCCCGAGTTCAGTTCGTTCAGCATGCGGTCGGCAAAGCTGGTCCATGGGACGAACTCGAAGCTCATCTTATGGCCGGACTGGGCCTCGAAATCCTTGGAAAGCTCGACCAGAGCATTGGCGGGGTCCCAGGCGGCCCAGCACAGGGTCAGGTCGTCGGCATGCACCGCACCCGCACCGGAAACCAGCGCGGCGGCTGCAGCCGATAGAATCAGCTGTCGTGTCATCGATGTTCCTCCCCAATGCGCGGCCTCCCTGCCGCGACTCTCTGGTGAAATATTCATAATTGAGGTGCGCACATCATCGCAACAAAATTATGATGCACGCACCTCAGATTCGTTGTAAGCGGGCAGAAGAACGGATGGATGAGGAGATGCGCGGAAGTGATGCGCCCGACGACCAAGGATCTGGCCCGCGCCGCCGGTGTCAGCCTGGCCACAGTGGATCGCGTGCTGAACGAGCGCGCCGGGGTCAGGGCCGAAACGGTGACGGCCGTTCACGAGGCGATCGCAAGGATCGGCTTTGTGCGCAATCTTTCCGCCGCCAATCTGGCACGGGGCCGCGTCTATCGCTTTGCCTTCCTGCTGCCGGTGGCGGGCGATGCCTTTCTGTCGACGCTGGAAACCCAGATCGCCGAGGCCGCATCCGCCTTTGCCCCCGAAGGCATCCAGATCCAGAAGCGTCGCGGCATCGGTGGTGATCCGCATCAGATTGCCCGGATGCTGGCCGAGCTGTCGCCCGAGGATCTGGACGGCGTGGCGATCCTTGCGCCGGAATCGCCACAGGTCCGCGATGCGATGGCACGGTTGCAGGATCGCGGCGTGCAGGTCGTGCGATTCCTCTCGGGGCAGACCTCAGACATCGGAGCCGATGCCGTCGGCATCGACAACCGCGCCGCCGGGGCGACGGCGGGGCGACTGATCGGGCGTTTCTGTGCCGCGCGGCCCGGCCAGATCCTGGTCATCGCGGATACGATGAATGCCCGCGACAGCGTCGAGCGACGGCAGGGCTTCGATCAGGTTATCACGCGGGATTTTCCCGGCCTGACCGCCCTGCCCTCGCTGGAGACGCATGGCGACAGGCAAAGAACGTTGACGATCCTGCACAATGCCTATGCCAATCATCCCGATATATTGGGCGCCTATGTCCTTGCCTCCGAAGCGCGCCTGCCGCTGGAAGCCATCGCCGACACCCGCGATCCAGCCGGTCAGGTCATCGTCGCCCATGAACGCACCGAGTTCACCGAGGCGCTGCTGCTGAATGGCCAGCTAGACGCGGTGATCGCCCAAAACCCCGGCCATCTGGTCCGCAGCGCCATCCGCGTCATGCGCGCCCGCTGCGATGGCCGCCAGCCCATCGCCTCGCAAGAGGAAATCCGCATCGAGATCCTGCTGCAGGACAATCTGTGCCCGCGTCCACGCTGGTAAGGCGTCGTAATTTCCACCTCGCTGCAGGCAGGGCTTGCTTTTATCGCCATGTGGCGCAGGCTTTCGCTGTATCGCGTGATGGAGGCCCAAATTGGCGTGCTCACATACCGACCAGATCAAGCTCGATATCCCGCCCGAGGCGGAAAAGCCCGGAACCGTCTGCCCGGAATGCGTGGCGATGGGGTCGCGTTGGGTGCATCTGCGGATCTGCCTGACCTGCGGCCATATCGGCTGCTGCGACAGCTCGCCCAACCGCCATGCCCGTGGCCACTGGCAGACGACCCGCCACCCGATCGTCGGCTCGATGGAGCCGCGCGAGCGCTGGAGCTATTGTTTCGCGGATGATGAATTCCTGTAGGGGGACCCCGCCATGGAAGCGATCGGCCATGACCTGCGACAGATGCAACGCACCCCGCTTCACGCCGCCCATGTCGAGGCGTTACGGCGGATCGGCCTCGAGGCCAGCTTTGCCGAAGGCCAGGTGATCGCCGAAATCGGGCAGCCGATGGACCAGTTCCTCTATGTCGAGGAAGGCGAGATCGAGATCCTGCACCCCTATTCCCGCCAGCGCGGCTTGGCCTCGACCCTTGGACCCACGCAATTCACCGGGGAAATCGCCTTTCTGGCCGGTGGCGTCTATGCCCTGCCGATGCGGGCGGTCCGCGACACCCGTGCCATCGCCGTCCCGCGCGAGGCGATGCTGCGGCTGATGTCCGAGGTGCCCGAACTTTCGGATATCGTCATCACCGTCTATGCCGCGCGCCGTCGGCTGCAACTGGAACAGCGCGCGACCGGCCTGACCCTGATCGGCACGGATCAGGACAGCGATGTTCGCCGCATCGAAGAATTCGCCGGGCGCAACCGCATCCCCGTGCGCGCCTATGATCTGGACTGCTCCGAGGCCCGCGCCATCGCCGTTGAATGCGGCATCGCGCCGGGCGAACCGGCGGTGATCTTTGGGCAGGGCGGCGTGATCGCCGCGCCGACGCCGCTGAAGGTCGCGCAGCGGCTGGGCCTGGACCTGCGCGCCGAACCTGGCGAGGTCTTCGACGTGATCATCGTCGGCGGCGGTCCGGCCGGGGTCGCGGCGGGCGTCTATGCCGGGGCCGAGGGGCTGCGCGCCTTGGTCATCGAGGATATGGCGGTCGGCGGTCAGGCCGGAACCTCCAGCCGGATCGAGAATTACATGGGCTTTCCCACCGGCATCTCGGGCGCCGATCTGGTCTGGCGCGGCGAGGTGCAGGCGATGAAGTTCGGCACCAGCTTTGCCATGCCGCGCCGGGTGATCCAGCTGTCGCAGGCCGAGGACGGGCTGTTCTGCGTCACGTTGGATTGCACCGCCCAGATCTGCGCCCGCGCGCTGGTCGTGGCCACCGGAGTGCAATACCGTCAGCTTGCGATCCCCGGCCTTGAGTACTTCCTTGGCAAGGGCGTCTACCACGCCGCGACCGAGCTTGAGGCCCGGCGCTGTCGCAATGCCACCGCCATCGTGGTCGGCGGCGGCAATTCCGCGGGACAGGCGGCAATGTTCCTGTCACGCAGCGCCAGCCATGTGCATCTGCTGGTCCGGGGTGGGACGCTGGCGACATCCATGTCGGATTACCTGTCCAGTCGGCTTGCCGCCGACCCCGCCATCACCATCCATTACAACACCAGCATCGCGTCGCTGCAGGGCGGTGACTGCGTGCAAGGCGTCGAGATCGCCAAAACAGATGGCGCGTCCGACCGCATTGATTGCTGCGGGGTGTTCATCATGGCCGGAGCCGCGCCGAACTGCGGCTGGCTGTCGGGTCTGGTCCGGCTGGACGAGGCGGGCTACATCCTGACCGGCGCGGCCGCCGGGCGCAGCGCCCTGTTCGAGACCTCGCAACCCGGCATCTTTGCCGTGGGCGATATCCGGGCCGGTTCGGTCAAGCGCGTCGCCTCGGCCGTCGGCGAAGGCTCGGTCGTCATCTCCGAGGTCTGGCGCTATCTGGCCGAATGCGGAAAGCTGGCCGCATCGGGCTGAGGGCTCTAGATGGCAAAGATGTCATCGGCGACGCCCGCCACCGTCAGATTTGAGCCGGGCAGGACGATCCGCCCATCCGCACCGAAATCGATGATGACGCCATTCGCGGTCTGGCGCATGTGATCGCGGATGAAACTGGCCGGGTTCGCGTCCAGCAGATCATCGTCGATCAGCAGCCGGTCGATGCCGCGCTGATAGCCGTTGATCGTGTCCGCGCCGTCCCCAGCGTGAAAGACAAAGCTGTCGGCCCCTTCCCCGCCGTTCAGCACATCATTACCAGTCCCGCCAGCCAGCGTGTCATTCCCCGCGCCACCGATCAGGGTATCGCGTCCCGTCAGGCCCAGCAGCCGGTCCTGACCTGTGCCACCATTCAGGGAATCGTCGCCCAACTCTCCGCGCAGCTGGTCATTTCCGTCTTCACCGAACAGCCGGTCATTCCCGTCCCCACCTTGCAGGCTGTCATTGCCGCTGCCACCCTGCAACAGGTCCAGCCCGTTCCCTCCGATCAGCCGGTCGTTGCCCACGCCGCCCCGCAGCGTGTCATTGCCGCCCGCCCCGTTCATCCAGTCATCGCCGCCCGCGCCAAAGGCGGTATCGTTCCGCGCCGTCAGCCGGAAATCATCGTTGCGGGCGGTCGCTTCGCTGGGGCCGGGGGTGGCATAGATCTGGCCGTCGGCATGCGCCGCCCATTGGGACTTGGTCGGCAGGGAAAGCTGCGCCACCGGATCGGCCAGTTTCACGAACGTGCCCGTATCGACCCTGACGGAACCGTCGGTATCGGCGAAGTTCTGCGTCGCCATCAGCACCTTGTAGTCGCGCCCGTCCTTGTGCAGGTAACCCACCTTCAGCCCGATGCCGATATAGGCGGCGTCGCCCATGATGTTGGCGTAATGGCCGGGGCTGTCCATCAGCATCCGGTGCAATTCCCGGATCTCGTCGCGCAGGTCGGATTCACCCTGAATGCTGACATAGGCGATGTTTTCCGCCGTCATCCAGTCGCCCGACAGATCGAATCCAGCCGCCTGCATCCGCTCGCGCGAGGATGATCCGCCCGCCCCTGTATGCGAGAAAGTGTCGGTATCCAGCATCCATGTGCTGTGCCGATCTGATGAATCGTTCAGCCGTTTCTCGATACTTAGCGCTGGCAGCCCTTCGGCGCGCCGGGCCTGATTGACCAGGCTGACAAAGTAACGCTCATCGGATGTTGCAAAAGTCATGGGTCCGTCCTGCTCGATCTTGCCCGGATGGCGTCGGGCAGGGCAGAAACCTGTCAGCTTTCGCCGCACTCGCCAAGGCAGGGCATGCTGACAAGTTTAACAGACAGCGCCGCGGCGCGGAAAATCGCCGCCCCGGTCGGGCAATGCGGGCGCGATCTTGCTTAAGGCTCGGCCCTGCCTGCGGTGTGATAGGCCCCAAGAATTTGCCCTATGCGCCAGATCAGGACCTCTTGCGGGTCAAGCGGGTTGCCCGCGAAATGGCGGGCAGCTGGCAAATATTGGTGAAAAAGCGGCGCGGGTACGGATTGACCAGACAGCGCCGTCATCAGCCGGTCGACGGCCGCAGCCGCCTTGGGCCGGGTCCAATAGTAGCGGATGCGGTCAGACAGCGAATAATGCCGCATCAACCGCTGCTCATCGGCATTGCCGTCATAATGCTGCGCCCAATGACCGGGTTCGGCCAGCATCAGCGCCTCCATCGTGTTGCGCAGCGGCCGGTCGCCGTAATCCGACAACAGGTCCGAGGCAATCAGGTCCAGCGCGTAAAGCGCCTCGCGCAGGACAAAGGTCAGTTCAGGGCCGACCTTGAGGATCGGAAAGCCGTCTTCGACCAGCGCCGCCAGCGCGATGGGCCCCTGATAGTCGGTGGAATGCGCCTCATAGATGAATTGCGGCTCATCCGTCAGCAGGGCGGTCAGGTCGCGGCTTAGGCCCGGATCATAGGCGATGACATTGCGGTTGCCGAATTCGACGCCGGGCTGCACCACCAGGGCGATCGCGCGGGCAAAGGCGGCGCTCTGCCCGGCCTCGGAAAAGACCCGACGATGAATGGCGATCGTCTGTTCTGCCGCCTTGGCCGAGGTCGGCAGGAGCCCGTCAATGGCATGATCCGCGCCGCCGGGCGGGGGAACCTCGGTGCCGATGACGTAAAGTGGCGGCGGCAGGTTCAACCGTTTCGCGGTGGCCTCGGCCATGGCGGCCAGACGCACGGCGCGACGGGCGGTGGTTTCATCGTCAAGCGCTGCGGGCTCATCCCGGCAGCCCATCGAGGCATCCAGATGGATCTTGCGGAACCCGGCGGCGACATAGGCCTCGACCATCCGTTCCGCCTCGGCCAGCGCATCCCCGGCCGCGCGGTCGCGCCATGGGTTCGGGCCCAGATGGTCGCCGCCCAGAAGGATCAGTTCGGGTGGACAGCCCTCGGATGCGGCGATGTCATGGACCAGCGCGGCGAAATCTGCGGGCTGCATGCCGGTATAGCCGCCCCGATGATTGACCTGATTGCAGGTGGCCTCGATCAGCGCCGCGCTGCCATGGTCGCGGGCAAAGCGCAGCGCCGCGCGCAGTACCACCGGATGGGCCGAACAGACCGAGGTGATGCCCCGCACATGATCCTGCCGCCGCATTGCGGCCAAGGTCAGCAGATCCAACGGCATCAGAAACCCCTCGGCGTGCTGGCAATGAAGCCGTCCAGCTCGGCGCGGGTCCCGGCACCTTCCATCGGGCCGCGGAAGGTGACGTTGCGCGCACCGGCGGCGCAGGCATAGGTCAGCGCCTGTTCGACCGGCAGCCCCAACCGACGACTGGCCACATAGGCCCCGCCAAAGCAGTCGCCCGCCCCGGTCGGGTCGATTTCGGTGACGCGGAATGGCGCGGCATCGACCCGGCTGCCGTCGCGGCCAAAGCAGGTGGCGCCTTGCGCACCGCGTTTCAGCACGATTTCCTCCACCCCCAAGCCAAGCAGCCGCGCGACCGCCGCCGCTTCGCCGTCGATACCCGCCGCGCGCTCAAGCTCATCGCCCGAGGGCAGCAGCAAATCCGCCTGCGCGACAAGCCGGGCAAAGCGGGCCTCGATCTGAGGGGCAAGCTGCAATTCCTTGCGCAGGTTCGGGTCCACCGAAAGCGAACCGCCCCGCGCCTTGACGATGCCAACGGCCTGATCGATCACCTCGCAGGCGCTTGGCATGGTCAGCGCCGAGCCCATCACATGCAGATGGCCCGCGCTGGCGATCAGGTGCTGAACCCTGTCGGTCCAGCCAAAACGCGCAGCAGCCGACGTGGCGATATTGAACACGAAATCGCGGGTGCCGTCGTCGCGGTAGCGGACAAAGGCGCTGCCTGTCGGAAAGGCCGGGTCGATCGCCACCGCCGAAATATCGACCCCGTCCCGCTGCAACCTGTCCAGATTGACCCGCCCGAAATCATCGCCGCCGACCGCCCCGATCATCGCCGAGGGACAGCCCATCCGCCCGCATTGATCGATGAAGATCGCCGGCGCGCCGCTGGGATAGGGGCCGATCAGGGGCTGCGTGGTCAGAAAGCCGGGGCCGATGGTCGTGGCCATGATCTCGACCAGAATCTCGCCGACGGTGACGGTCGGGCCCAGCGTTGCGGCGGAAAGCGGCATCAGGCAATCTCCTTGTCATGATCGGCGGGCTCGGTGCCGCCCAGCACGTCGCTTTCGGGCGACAGGAAGCGTTGATGCAGCAGGCAGGCCGCGCCAAAGGCCGAGCCGAATTCGGCGTCCTCGTCCACCGCGATCTGCGGAGCGGGAAAATCGACCGATTGCATCGCCCGCATATGCGCGGCCACCCGCGCCGAGACCAGCGGGTAAAGCGCCGAGATCGAACCGCCCAGCACGATCCGCTCGGGGTCGATCAGCCGACAGGCTTGCACCAGCGCCAGCGCCAGATGCCGCGACCAGTCCTCGGCGATGGTCACGGCCTCGGGTTCGCGGTCGCGCACGCCGGTCAGGAAATTCTGCAGGTCGACGTCTGTGCGCCCGATAGCGGCCCGGTAGCGTCCGACCAGAGTTTCGCGTCCGATCAACTGTTCCAGCGTTTTGTCGCCCGCCTGCGTCAGGACCATATGGCCAATCTCTCCCGCCAACCCATGCCCGCCACGAAACAGCTTGCCGTCGATCAGGATGCCGCCGCCGATGCCCGTCTCCATGACCAGAAACAGGATCACGCCCGAGGGGCCGCGCTTGTAGCTGTCACCGATGGCAAAGGCGTTGGCGTCGTTCTCGATCATGATCGGCAGGGGCGCCGGCAGCGCTGCCCGGATCATTTCGACCAGCGCCACACCGCGCCAGCCGATCAGCGGTGCCAGCCTGACCCGGCCATCGGGGCGGATATGCATCGGGGCCGAAACCCCGATGCCCTGACAGCGCGCGACCATGACCGGGTCCATGGCCGCGAAGACCAGATCGACGGCTTCGGCCACCGCCTGTTCGACCGGGGCGGAGGGCGCATCAAAGGCGCGCTTGCGGGTCAGAACCACGCGACCGCTCAGATCCATCACCACGGCCGAGATGTGTTCGACCCCGATCTCGATCCCGACGAAGAAGACGGCGTCCGGGACCAGTTCCAGAAGGATGCCGGGCCGCCCTGCCCGCGTTCGTCCGGTCTGCGGCGGGACGGTGCGATCCTCGACCTCGCGGACGAGACCGCCTTGGGTCAGCTCGCCCACGATCTGCCCAGACGAGGACCGGTTCAGCCCCAGCCGCCGGGCCAGATCGGCGCGGCTCATGCAGCCGGAACTGTGCAGGATCGTCAATGCCGCCACAGCATTGCTGATCCTGATGCGGCGCGGCGAACTGCCAGTCGAAACGATTTCGTGCACGGGGTCATTCCCAGAATTTCAGTCAATACCGCAGGATAGCGCCCGCGCCGCTGGCCACCAACGCCATTCAGGGACGCGCATTGGTGGCGCGGCGGCGGCGGGCCTCGTCCATCTTCTGCTCGATGAAGCGCTTGGCATGGGCTGCCAAGGGATCGTTCTCGGTCCAGGTGTCGCGCCAGATCGCGCAGGTCAGCGACAGCGCCTCATCGACGACGGCGGTCGAGAAGCTTTCAAAGACGATGTCGCGCTGATAATCGATGTCCAGCAGCGCATCGAAGGTCTTGTCGAAATCGATGACCCCGTCGCCCAGATAGCCGCGATTGCTTTCCCCGATATGGAAATAACCGATCTTGTCACCGGCAAGCCGAATGGCCGCGGCCGGATTGGCCTCTTCGATGTTCATGTGAAAGGTATCCAGATGCAGCCGCACGTGATCCGATCCGGTTTCTTCAATGAATTTCAGGCCCTGCGCCGTGGTGTTCAGAAGATTTGTCTCGAATCGGTTGACGACTTCCAGCACCAGATCGACGCCCGCTTCGCGGGCGATATCGGCGATCCGGGCGATGGTCGTGACGCTGTTGTCCCAACCACGCCGCGTCGGCAGCCGGTTGTATTTCGTATGGGCTGAATAAAGGATCCCGCCCAGCTTGTTGCCGCCCACGTCGCGCACCGCCCGCACCGCATCGGCCAGCAGCGCTGCTCCTGCGGCGACCGACGCGTCATCCTCGCTGGAAATATCCTTGTCCAGCGGCAGGCCCATGGTCACGCCGATCTGAACATCCAGCGACTGCGCCAGACGGTCCAGATCGAACTTTTCCGGCCGCAGATAGGCGAATTCGATGGTTCGGTAGCCATGTTCTGCGGTCTTGCGAAGCGCCGTTTCCAACCCCTCCTGGGTTTGGCCGCCAGTCCATACAAATGAGTGGATACCCAACCGTCCCATAGCGAACTCCTCCGACTCGCTGTGCGTCTGGGGCCATGGTCAGGATTTTTGGATGGAGGCGCAACTATTAATTATATAGGGAATTTGGCAAGAGTATCCGCCATGCAATGTCGCAGATACGATAGCTGACATATTTGTATTTAGTTCATGCATATTACAGGGAATGGCATGATCGGACAGATGCCAGCAGCAACCGCTTAGTCCGGGCGCAGCCGGAGTTGCGCCCGATTTTGCGCCCCGAACCGCCCTCGAATGGATCGGTTCGGGGTTAGCTTTACGTCAGTCTTCGAGCAGCTTTTCCTGCGCGTCGGCCTGACCCTTCAGCCAGTATCCAGCGGCCTTGAGCCACTCGCGGGGATGGCCGCGTTCCTTCTGGAAGTGGTCGCGCAGGGCGCGGGCGACGCCGGCTTCGGCGGCGATCCAGATGAAGCCCTTGCCTTCGGGCAGGTCCAGCTGCGCCGCGGCCTCCAGCACGGGGGCGGGATCGGCGGGATCGGCACGGTGCGACCATGCCGCCTCATGCGTGGCGCGGGTGGACCAGAGCTGCTCCTCGGCCGCCTCGGTGACCAGACCCAGCGTCGCGACCTGCGTACCCTCGGGCATTTCTTCGACCCAGCGGCCCATGGCGGGCAGCGCGGTTTCGTCGCCGATCAGCAGCCACCAGTCAAAGATCGGCGCCACCACCGCCGAGCCGCGCGGGCCGCCGATGTTCAGCGTATCGCCCAGCTTTGCGTCAACGGCCCATTGCGTCGCCGGACCGGCCTCATGCACCGCGAAGTCAAGGGTCAGCGTCCGGGCCTGACGGTCAAAGGCGCGCGGGGTGTAGTCGCGCATCGCCGGGCCTTCGCCGCCGATGTCGAAGAACAGCTTGACGTGATCGTCGGGGCCGAGGCTTTCGAAATCGGCCAGTTCCTCGCTGAACAGCACAAAGCGGATCATCTTCGGCGTGATCCACAGCTTTTCCTGCACGGTCAGGGTGCGGCGGCGGATGTCGAAGCGGTGGCGGGTAATGATAGGTTCCATCTGGGTCGTCCTGCCGCCGTGGCGGCTGCTTTGGGTATTGGCTTGGCCCGGGACGGACTGGCTGCGAATGGTCTGTGCCGTGCTTTGCAGCAATGCGGCGATCGAGGCAACGCGTTCTTGGCCGGGATCGCCCGGTTTCAGCACCTCGGTCAGGGCCTGCTTGATCGCCTGCATGCCGGCGCGGATGGGGTCGCGGTCGTCGTCCCTGCTCCAGTCGCGGGCCAGAAGCGTGTCGGTCGTGGCGCGATTGGCGGTCAGGAAAGCCCGGCCCGGATCGGTGATGGCAAAGGACTTGCGCCCGGATTCCGCCATGGCCGCGACAAAGCCCATGTCCTCAAGCCAGGCCAACGTCGGATAAATCACGCCGGGGCTGGGAACATAGCGACCCGCGCTGCGTGCCTCGATCTGGCGGATCAACTCATAGCCATGGCTGGGGCTGTCCGCGATCTGCGCCAGCAAAAGCAGGCGCAGATCGCCGTAATCCAAAGGACCGCGGCCACGGCGATGTCCGCCGTGGCCTTTGTGTTTGTTATGGGGGTGATGATGTCTCATGCAGCGAATGTAGTTTACGATATATCGTATTTCAAGATATATCGTAAAACGATCACAACATTCCGGGCAGCCACAGCGCCATGGCCGGGAAGATCAGGATCAGCGCCAGCCGCAGGAAATCCGCCGCGACATAGGGGACGATCCCGCGAAAGATCCGCATGACCGGCAGCTTGGGCAGCATGGCTTTCAGGATGAAGACATTCAGCCCGACCGGAGGCGTGATCAGGCTGATCTCGACCACGATCACGGTGACGATCCCCCACCAGACAAGGTCATAGCCCAGACCCTCGATGATTGGGGCGACGATGGGCACGGTCAGGAAGATCATGGCAAAGCCGTCCATCAGACAGCCCAGCACCAGATAGAAAACCAGCAGGCAGGCCACGATCATCGCCGGGCTAAGGTCAAGCGACTGGATATAGCGGATCGCCTGTCCCGAGACGCCGGACAGGTTGATGAACTGGTTCAGGACCAGCGCCCCCGCCGCCACGATGAAGATCATGGTCGAGATGCGCGCGGCCTCCAGTAGGCTGTCGACCAGCACCGCCCATGTCAGTTTGCGGCGCAGGACCAGCAGCACAAAGGCCCCGCCTGCGCCGATGCCTCCGGCTTCGGTCGCGGTGAACCAACCCTTCACCAGCCCCGCCATGATCAGCGAAAACAGCACGGCCACCCCCCAGATCTTGCCAAGTGCGGACCATTTTTCGCGCGTGGTGAACTGGCGGTCGCGCGGGGCCCATTCCGGGCGCAGCATCGCGATCACCGCCATGACGCCGACATAGATCACCACCTGCGCCAGCCCCGGCAGGATGCCCGCGACGAAAAGTTCGCTGACATTCTGCTGGGTCAGCAGGGCATAGATGATCAGCGCCCCCGAAGGCGGGATCAGCACGCCCATGGTGCCGCCAGCCGCAATAGAGCCTGCCGAGAAGCCCGGATCATAACCCGCGCGGTCCATTTCCGGGATGGCGATCTTGGCCATGGTCGCCGCCGCCGCCGAGGACGAGGCGCACATGGCCGAAAACCCGCCGCAGGCGACGATGGTCGCCATGCCCAGCCCGCCCCGGAAACGCCCGAACCAGCGGCGCGCGGCCTCGAACAGTTCTTCGGCAAGGCTCGCCTTGACGATGAACACGCCCATCAGGATGAACAGCGGCAGGGCCGAGAACTGGTAGTTGGTGGCGTTCTTGACCACCTGCTGCTCGGCAATGGCCAAAGCCGCGCCGATGCCCTTGGGATGGATCGCGGCGATGCCGCCGGTGCCGACCAGCATCATGGCAAAGCCCAGCGGCACGCGGGTAAAGGCGATCAGCCCCAACAGCGCGCTGAAAACGAATAGGGTCAGCATCAGGGATTTTCCTCGTCAGGCAGGGCATGGGGATAGGGGCCGCGTTCGTTCAGGGCGTGGCGCAGGCCAAGGACGGCGAACCAGACCGCGACGGCGCAGAAACCGGCGCTGGCATAGGTCCAAGGGGCCATCGGGATTTCGAAATAGACCGAAAGCGTGCCGAAACGGTCCAGCCGACCCGCCTGATCGAACATCATCCAACCCAAACCGGCCATGGCGAAGACCTCGAACAGGCCGGTAAAGCGGCGCTCGATCCGGGTCAGGCGCGGCTTGTAAAGGTCCGAAAACAGGCCCACGCGGATATGGGCATCGTCGCGCATGACCAGCGGCATGGCGGCGAAAAAGAAAATCATCAGCGCGAAGGTGACATATTCGCCCGCGCCGGGCAGCGGCTTGCCGATCTGGCGGCCGATGCTGTCGATGAAGGCCACAAGCGTCATCAGGATCAGCGATAGGCCGGAAATCGCGGCGCAGATCCAGCCAAGCCAGCGATTGAAGGTCAGAAACATGAGGGGGCTCCTTGCGAATGCGCGAACCCGCACGCCAAGGCGTGACGTGCGGGCCCGAGAGAGAGACGCGGTTTCGGGGGGATCAACTGCCGCTGGCCTTGGCCTCGCGCGCGAGGACATCGCGGTAGAAGGTCAGGACCTCATCGGGATCGGAAAGCCCCTTCTTGGCGGCGCGCTCTTTCCATTCGTCGATCCGCGCCTGCAGCAGGGTCGTGAACTCGTCAAGCTGCGCGCCTTCCAGATTTTCGGTCGGGACCTTGGCCATCTCGGGGGCAAGTTTGGCCAGAACCTCATCCGCGGCGGCACCGGTCCGGGCGGGCAAGCCATCGGCGGCGCGCTGGATCGCCTGCTGTTCCTCAGGCGTCAACTGATCCCAACGCTCCTGCGAGATGAAGACCGCGAAGGAAAGCGAGCCGAGGCCGCCGGGAATCTGGGTCATGCCGGTGACATATTCCAGAACCCGCGCACCCTTGGCCGAATTCGGGGCCATGACCATCGCATCGACCGTGCCCTTGGTCACGTATTCCTGCAGGTCGGTGAATTCCGAATTGACCGGGACCGCGCCCAGTTTCTTTACCGCCTCGGACAAGGCACCGGGCGGCGACCACAGTTTCGCGCCCTTGAGGTCGGCCACCGTTTTCGCCTGCAACTTGCCCACCGACAGGATCTGGCGACCGGGCAGGACATTGGTGGACAGGACCTTGACGCCCTTGAATTCGTCAAAGGGCAGGAAATAGGTGTTGTAGGTCTCCCACAAAGCGATCGAAGCCGCGCGGGCCGAGGGCGAGTTGAACGGCAGATCGCCGATCTTGTTCATCGCCACCAGTTGCGGCACGCCCCCGGTCGAGACGATAGCCATATCGGCAATGCCGTCGCGCACCATCTCATATTGCCGGTCCGAGGGGGCCAGCGAGGTGTCGGGGATGGTGACCTTGATCCCGCCTGCGGATTCCTTCTCGATGGCGGCGGCGAAATCGCGGATGGCGATCTGGTAAAGCTCATCATGCGGCGGCAGGTAGCTGTTGAAGATCAGCTCGGTTTCCGCCAGCGCGGGCGCGGCAAAGACCGGCGCAAGCATGACGGCAGAGGCGGCCAAAGCCGCTTTCAGTCGGTTCATCATTTCCTCCCTTGGATTTCCGGCGCTCGCTCCTCGCCGGATTTTTGATGATCATTCCCTGCGTCACGGCAGGCACAAAGCCCGCCGCGACCGGGTGTTCACATTGCGGAAAGCCGCGTCACTGGGCGGGTTCTGCGACCCGCGCCGGGACCGTTTCCGCGATGATCTCGGATTCGATGGCGCCAAGCGCCTCGATTTCCAGACGCATGCGGTCTCCGGGTTTCAGGAAACGACCGGTCGGTGCGCCGATCCCCGAGGGCGTGCCGGTGGCCAGAATGTCGCCCGGCTCTAGCGTCATCACCGTGCTGAGATACTCGATCTGGTCGTAAATGTCGTAGATCATGTCGTTGGTGCGCCCGTCCTGACGCAGCTCGTCATTGACCCACAGCCTCATGCCCAGATCCAATGGGTCGCGGATCTCGTCATCGGTGGTGATCCAAGGCCCGACCGGACCATGCGTGTCAAAGGACTTGCCCAAGGTGAAGGTGGGCGAGCGCGGCAGCCAGTCCCGCGCCGAGACATCGTTCACGATGACATAGCCCGCGATGACCGACCGCGCATCCTCGCGGGCGACATGGCGGCAGCGTCGACCTATGACCACGCCCAGCTCGATTTCATAATCGACCTTGTCCGAGGCCTCGGGTTTCACCACCGGGTCGAAGGGCGCATTCAGGCACGAGACCTGCTTGTTGAACCACATCTGGCTGGTCGGGATGGTGATGCCTGCAGCGCGGGCCTCATCAGCGTGTTTCTGGTAGTTCATGCCGATGGCCAGGAATTTCTGCGGGTCCGGCACCGGCACTTCCAGCCGCACCGCGTCCAGCGCGAAAGCCGGGCCGGTCGCGGCCTCAAGGCTGGCGCGCAGGCGCGGCAGATCGGCCAGCACCTCGCGAATGGGGGCATCCGCTCCCAGCACCGGGGACAGGTCGATGATGCGGTTACCCTCGACCTTGCCGATACGGGTCTGGCCGGCTTGGGTGAAGCGGGCGAGTTTCATGTCTTGAACCTTGCGTCAGGGGAAAGGACCGGGCCGCTGCGGCCCGGCCCGGCAGGATCACAACCCGAAGAACTTCTCGGCATTGCGGGCAAATATCTTGGTCTTGGCCTCATCCGAGATATCCAGCGCCTCGACCGTCGGCACGCCGTCAAAGAACCAGTCCTTGCGGATCGGATAAGAGGCTCCGTAAAGGATGTTGTCCTCGCCCAGCACTTCGACCGCGCATTCCAACTGCTTCTTGCCCCATTGCGGCGGACCCGAAATGTCGAAGAACAGGTTGTTCGTCAGCTTCTCGCGCAGGTTGGAACTGCCGGTGTCAAAACGGTCCACCGCGTCGCCGTAGCTGTGGCGCGGTTTTGGCACCAGCATGTCGGCAAAGGCAAAGAAGCCGCCGCCCAGCATGGAATGCGAAAGCCGCAGGTTCGGGAAGCGGTCGAAAAGGCCCGAGAACAGCTCGCGGCCCACGGCAGTGCCTTGGGCGATGCAGCGGCCATATTGGCGGCGCTGGTTGTTGAACGACAGGATCGAGCCGTAATTCACCGGCAGCGGCGTGTGGTGGACGACGACCGGGATTTTGCGGTCGTTGATGAACTCGAAATAGGGGTAGAAGGCCTCGTCATCCAGATAGATATCGCCGTATTTGCAGGCCATCTGGACGCCCTTGAAGCCCAGATCGTCGATGCAGCGTTGCACCTCGGCGATCATGTCCTTCTTGCCCCAGGGCGGACAGACCGCCAGCGCGGTGAAGCGCCCATTCGAACGAGAGACGTAATCTGCCAACCCGTCATTCAGGCGCTTCGAGCAGTCCAGATCCAGCCATTCCTGCCAGACCGGGATGCGGAACACGGCTTGATCGATGCCGGCCTTGTCCATGTCGGCCAGCTGGCTTTCGATATTGTACTGGCCCTCGGCGTAGTTGATGTTCACCACGCCTTTCGGTTCCTCGATGATGATCTGGCGGATGTCCTTCATCGGGACCGGCTCCATACGGACATGGACGCCGTGCTGGCGCGGGATGCAGTTCATCATCGCCTCGCGCAGCTTTTCATCGGTGAACAGCGTGTCGGGCAGCCAATGCATATTGGCGTCGATGACGCGCGGCTTGGTTGCGGCGGGGTTTGCGCGATCGGCGCGCGGCTTGGTGATATCGTCCATCATCATACTTTCCTGTGGATCGGTTATAGGGTCAGCGAATGTCCGCGGCGGCGGCGGTCTTGCGCATGGTGGCTTCGGTGAAGACGGGCTTGAACGCGCCGTCCTTCTGGGCATCGTCGGGGCGCTTCATCCCGGCCATGCGGTGGTATTCCATGAACAGCGCCTCGACCTCGGCGCGGGGAATGACATTGTCGATATGGTCGAAGGGCTGGCCGTTCGACTTTTCCTCGACCAGACGGCGGATGACTTCCGGCCCCTCGCCGCGATTGGCGATGACAAGGCGGTTCACCATCTCGCGGCGCGCGCCCTCATAGGCTTGCAGCGCGGCCACGGGATCGGGGATTTCGGCCAGCTTCTCGGCGATGACGCGGGCATCGACCAGCGCCTGACAGACGCCATTGCCGCCGCGCGGATACATGGCATGCGCCGCATCGCCCAGCAGCGTGACCCGGCCGAATGACCATTGCTCTAGCGGGTCATTGTCGATCAGCGGATAGATATAGACCTCGCACGCGTTGCGGATCATTTCGCCCACGTTCAGGAAGTCCAGCTTCACCTCGTCAAAGACATGGGAGATTTCATCGGGCTGGACGCGGACATTCCAGTCCTCAAGGCCCTTGGGCTTGCCCTGCTGCTCACAGACCCAGTTCACCAACTGGTTGCCCTGCCCGTCCTCGTCATTGGCGATCGGATAGACGATCAGGCTGCCCTGACGGATTGGGTCGCCGATATGCAGGATGCGCCCGCCACCGGCAAAGGGCGGCATCACGGTCACGCCGCGCCACATGGCGACGCCCGAGTAATGCGTGCGGGTGCTGTCGGGCACCAACTGCTTGCGCACCGCCGAATGGATGCCATCGACCCCGATCATCACATCGGCGCGGACGGTTCCCGGCCCTCCCTCGAACTGCATGGTGACGCCGCTATCGTCCTGCTCGAAACCCTGCAGACGTGCGCCAAGGGTGATCGCGTCGGAGCCAAGCCGTTCCAGCACCGCATCGCGCAGCATCATCTGGAAGGTGCCACGATGAACAAAGCGCTGCTCGTGGTCGTAGCCGATATGCTTGCCGCAGTTTTCGGCGAAGATCTCTTGCCCGTGGCCGGTATAGAAGACCGAGTCCAGCGCCTCGACCGAGATCTTCTGGAACTCCTCCAGCAGGCCCATCTCGGTCACTTCCTTGGTGCCATAGACCTTGATGTCGATGCCGACGCCCAAGGGCTTCAATTCGGGGGCGGCCTCATAGATTTTCGGGTTGAAGCCCTGCTGGTGCAGGCGCAGCGCGGTCGCAAGCCCGCCCGGGCCGGCACCGATGATGGCGATGTCGAGCATGGATTTCTCCTTGGATATCAGGGGGTGGGTTCAGTGGCTGCTTTCAGCCAGCGACCCGATGGTTTCGGTGGGGTGTCGGGCGGGTGCCCGATCCGCAAGGCGGCAGACCGGGTAGCGCAGCGCGCAAAGCCCCAGTGCCGACAGGAAGACCAGAAGTTGCGGGGCAGCCGTGACGGCGGCCTGCGCGGCAAAAAAGGCGGGCGGCCCCAGCAGCACGCCCAGCAGCGTGATCTGCGTCACCAGCCCCGAGGTTGCGCCGATGCTGTCGGACGATGGCGCGGTAAAGGGGACCAGCGTCCACATCCCGACCAGCAGCCCGCTGCCGAACATCAGCACCCAGACGGTGACGATCGAGGCCATGAAGCCCGGCGCGGTTCCGTAAAGCGCCAAGCCCGCAATCCCGGTGATTGCCATGCCCAGCGTGGTGATGGCGCGGCTGGAAACGCCCCGGCGCAGCATCAGCCCGACCGAGAGGCAAGCCAACGCGTTCGAGATCATCGAGACCGCGCTCCAATGCGCCACCGCGACTTCCTCGATGCCGTATTTCGCGCCCAGATAATGGCCCAGCGTCGCCAGAACCCCGGTCTGCAGGAAGGAATCCCCGGCAAAGGAAATCCCCAGCAGATAGACCATGGGCGAACGCAGCACCCGCCCTGCCCCGCGCGCCCGGTCCGAGCGGCTGCCCGTATCCCGTGCCGGGATGGCCAGCACCGCCAGCACCAGCAGAACGATCAGCAGCACGACGTGGAAACCGAATGCCGCGCGCCAGGTGCCGAAGCGGTCGGCCAGTCCTGCCGAAAGGAAGGGCAGCAGGAAGCTCATCGGGACAAATGTCGACCACAGCGCCAGCGCCATGCTGCGCTGCTGCCCCGAGGTCATGCGGATCAGCGTCGTCACCGCCGCCACCGCGGCAAGGACATAGCCCAGCCCGGTGACCGCCCGCGCCGCCAGCAGCCAGCCCAGCGACGGCGCCGCCGTGGTCAGCAGATCGCCTGCGATCATGACCAGAACGCCGGTGAACAGCACGCGGCGATCGCCGATCCGGTCGACGAAATAGCCCGAGATCAGCGCCCCAAGCGCCACGATCAGCGAGGGCATCGACATGACCCAGCCGATGGTCGAGCGCGAGGGCGGATGAAACTCGGCGGCGATCTTGCCCAGTTCGGTCACGGCCTCGCTGACGCACATGGCGGCGGCGACGCCAAGACCGTAGATGATCAGAACCCGCGCCAGCGGTGCCTTGATGATGGTCGACATGGTTTTCCTCCCTTGCCGTCAGCCTGATCCATGAGGGCGATGCAGGCCAACGGAACCTCCGCGAATGTTCATATTGCGGAAGCGGTCCTGAATGGGCCGCCTCTCAGGTTCACTTCCGAAGCAGGGTCATCTGCGACAGCAGCACCTGCCAGCGCTCAGCGGTCCGGACCGCGGCGATGGCGCTGAAGCCGTCCAGATCGACCAGCTCGCCCGTATCGATGCGGCGCACGCAGTTCAGGCTGGGACCGGTGATCAGCACGCCGTCGCCCAGGCTGCGCAGCTCCAGCGCGCCGCGCGTGATGGCGACAAAACCGCCCATCCGCCCGACATGCGCGATGAATTCACCCTTGCCATGGACCTGCCCCGAGCTGTGCACATGGGTCAGATCATCATGCAGGATGCGCGCCAAAGCTGCCGGATCGGCGGCGATCAGCGCCGCCTGTCGCGTGGCCTCAAAGGCAAGGATCTCCTGCCCCAGCGCGCTGCCGTGATCGATCAGCGCCATCAGACCAGCCCCTCATAGCTGCCGCCATCCAGTTGCAGGTTCTGCCCCGAGATGAACCCGGCCTGCGCCGAGCAGAGGAAGGCGCAGGCATCCCCGAATTCACCGGGCAGGCCGAAGCGTTTCGCGGCAATGGTGCTGCTGGCGCGGGCGCGGGCCTCATCTCGGGTGATCCCCTCGCGCGCCATCAGCCGCTGCGCCATGAATTCCTGCCGCGGCGTGTCGATGCGCTCGGGCAGGATATTGTTGATGGTGACATTGTCCGCCACCACCTCGCGCGAGATCGCCTTGCAGATCGCGGTCAGCCCCGCGCGGGCCGAGGTCGAAAGCCCCATCATGTAATGCGGCGCCTTCACCATGGCCGAGGTGATATTGACCACCCGTCCAAAACGGCGCGTCTGCATCCCCGGCACCCATGCCCGGATCAGTTGCACCGCCGGGATCATATTGGCCCCCATCGCGGATAGCAGCGCGGCCTCATCCCAATCGGCCAGCGCGCCGGGGGGCGGGCCTGCATTGTTGGTGACAAGGATGTCCACCTTGGGGAAGCGCTGCAAGATCGCGGCGCGGTCCTCGGGTCTGGTCAGTTCGGCGGCGATGAAATCGACATCCGCGCCGGGCAGGTCGGCGCGCAAGGCTTCGGCCACGCGGGCGAGCTTTTCCGCATCACGGCCGTTCAGGACGACCCGCGCCCCCTCGCGCGCCAGGGCCGTGGCGCAGGCAAGGCCCAAGCCCTGCGACGAGGCGCAGACAAAGGCCAGACGGCCGGAAATTCCCAGATCCATGATCTTCCTCAGGAAAAGATGTCATTGAAAAATGTGCTCATTGCGGCCCATGAGCGGCGATCTGCGCGGGCGTCATAGGCCGCAAACGGCGGACGCCCCGGCGCGTCAGGTTCGGTGAAGGCGTGCTTGACCCCGCCGTAAAGGTCCAGTTCCCATGCCACGCCTGCGGCAGACATGGCGGCGGTCAGGCGAGAGATATCCTCGGGCTTGGCCATTGGATCGGCATGTCCCGAACAGATCAGCACCGGGCCGCGCGACTGTGCACCCCAGTCATCCGAGACCAGATCCAGCCCGCCGTGAAAGCTGACGACACCCGCAACCGCGCCGCCGATGCGGGCATATTCCAGCACGCTTGTGCCGCCGAAACAGTAGCCAAGCGCGCCGATGCGGGTGCGATCGACTTCGGGCCGGGCGGCAAGCTGGGCGTGAGCGGCCTCGACACGGGCCATCCAGCCAGCAGGGTTGCGCACACATGCCCCCAGCTTCTCACCGATCCGGGCCGGGTCGGCGATCTGCTCGCGCCCGCCCCACAGATCCAGCGCGAGAGTCGCAAAGCCCTGCCCCGCCAGCCTTTCGGCAATGCCAAGGATAAAGCCGTTCAGCCCATGCGCGCCATGCACCAACAGGATGCCCGGCAGGCCGCGCGAACCGTCGGGGGCGACAAAACGGCCCGACATGGTCAGCCCGTCCTGACTGTAACTGATATCCTCGGCGATCATCGCAGCCCCCTTGTTTTGCCGATCTTGATAGGCGGCAGCGGTCTGCGGGCAATCGCGGGGGTCGGTTCTGTTCACATTGCGAAATGCGTCATGCGCACTCCACATGGTGAAAATCCGGGGCGGTTTTCGTTGCACAGGTCCGCGCGGCAAGGTCCGATCCCTGCCGTTTCAGCAGCGAAAAAGGGCCTTCATGCCGCATTGCATCGTGGAATATTCCGCCAATCTTGAACCGACCGGGCGCATCGACGAGTTGCTTCAGAAGATCGCCGCGCATTTCCGAACCGCGCCGGATGTCTTTCCGACCGGAGGCGTGCGGGTCCGCGCCATCCCGGTCAGCCATTACGTCATTGCCGATGGCAACCCCGACCATGCCTATGTCAACGTGACCTGCCGGATCGGCGCGGGCCGTCCGGCCGAGTTTCGCAAGGCCTTTTTCACCACGGCATGGGACATCACCGTCGCGCATTTCCGTGAGGAAAGCGCACGGCGCGGGCTGGGCATCACCTTCTATGTCGACCAGGCCGACCCCGAAGGCGCGTGGAAGACCAACTCGATCCATGTCCACATGGCCAAGGTATAGAAAATCGGGGCCAGAATTGCATCTGGCCCCGATTGCTCAGGCATTTTCGAGGAAGCGTTCCAGCGTCGGCGGCTCAATCGAAAGCAAGGGCTGCACCGGATCGGTTCCGGCAAAGCTGGTCGCCTCGTTGAACCATTTCGCCTGCGCGGGCAGGCCCCATTGATCGGCGCGGCGGGGATCGGACAGGCTCCACGCGACCGGGGGCTCAAGGTCGATATGTTGGTAATGGGTGTTGAACAGCTCGATCCGGTGGCCGTCGGGATCGCGGAAATAGCAGAACATCGCGCCCGAGATACCGTGCCGCCCCGGCCCGCGTTCCAGCCTGCGACCAAGGCCAAGGCTGCCCGCCACGTCGCAGGCATGGACCAGATCATGGGCGTCGCGCAGCAGATAGGCGAAATGGTGCAGCCGTGGGCCGAGGCCGTTGGTAAAGACCAGATCATGCGGGTTGCCCTTGCGCTGCATCCAGACGCCCCACAGGTTCACTTGTTCCGAGCTGTTTTCGGAATAGGTATATTCCGAGGTGCGAAAACCCAAAGGCTGCCAGAAGCGGAACGCCTTCCACACGTCCTGCGCCTGGATCTGCCAATGGTCCAACCGCTGCGCCGCCGCGCCGTGATAGCGGTCATAAGCCATGAACATGCGGTCACGCAGCGGCATGGACGAGGTGAACTCGACCGGCATCCCAATCGCATCCGTGACCTGCAGCGTCTTGCCCTGATAGGCCACATCGACCAGCTTTGCGGCGACGCCGATACTGTCGAAATGGTCCTTGGCCTTCAGGATGTCGTCATCGGTCAGCACGCGGAAACCGATGCGCGGACAGTCCGGAACCTCGCCTTTGACCAGCACCAGACTGTGATGGCAGTTCTCCTCGCGGCCGCGCAGCCACAGGGTGTTTGCATCCTCGTCGCTGACCACCAGCCCGACCAGATCGGTGTAAAACGCCTTGCTGGCGGCAAGGTCGCGGACGGTCAGCACGGTATGGCTGGCGCGCGTGACGTTGAAGGGCGGGTTCAGGACCGGATCGGGCAGGTGCATGGTTCTCTCCTCATCAGCAAGCTGGACCAGATGAGAGGGATTTTCCCCCTGCCCGCTTCTGCCTCAAGCGTGGCGGGGGGATCTGTTCACATGCCGGAACGCCTTACGCGCTCATGCGCTGGCGACCCAGCGCCTGCGCGACATCGCGCGCGCCCGCACGCAGCAAGGGCAGCAGGCGCGAGGCGCGCTCACCCTTCAGCCGGGCGGTGGGGGCGATGATGCTGATCGCGCCGACGGCACGGCCAACCACGTCGCGCACCGGAACGGCCAGCACATGGCGGCCGGGATCGATCAGGCTGTCCTCGCTGAGATAGCCTTGCGCGCGGGCGGCCTCGACACCGGCCAGCACGGTCGCATCAGAGCAGTGCCAATCGGCAAAACGCTCGGCATTCTGGCGCATCGTGTTGGCCAGACGCTCCTCGCCCATGAAGCCCAGCATGACACGCCCGCCGATGCTGACGCCCAAGGGCCTGCGCGCGCCGACCTTGATGCGCTGCGCCTGCAACGGGAAATTGCCAAACCGCCGGTCCGCATAGACCGAGTCATTATGCGACGGCACCGACAGAAAGATCGAATCCCCGGTCTTCTGCGCCAGATCCTCCAGCGTGGGAACGGCAAGACGGGTGATCGGACAGCGGTTGAAGGGCGCGACGCCCAGCCATGCGGTTTCCGCAGCAAGGCGATAGCGCTGCGTCCCCGAGGCGCGCTCGACGATGCCTTCCTGCTCAAGCGCCTTGAGGATGCGATGCGCCGTCGGATGCGACAGTTTCAGCGATCCGGCGATATCCACGAGCTTTTCGCCGTCGCAATCGCCTCCGGCCAGCAGCCTGACAATGGCGAACGAACGCTGGATGCATTGGGTGCCAGTTGCTTCGCGGCGCGACCCCTCGATCGACGTTTCCATGCCCATGTTCTTTTTCCTCCCAGAAAATTCAATCGTGACCACGGACCAGCCCGGATTCCAGCAACCTCCGGGTGGTCTTATGCATATGTCGTGTCAGCGCCTCGACGGCGGGTTCGGTCTGGCGGTCCAGCACCAGATCAAGGATTTCGCGGTGTTCGGCCTCGATATTGCGGATGCCCTCGACCTGCGGCAGCAGCATCCGGCGGTAACGCTCGGCCTGAACATAAAGCTCGCCGCGCAGATAAAGCCACCACTTGCTGTCGCAGGCGGCAACCAGATCGTCATGAAAGCGCGCATGGATATGCGCCCAGTCGGGATGGCCGCGCCCCTCGGGCGAGGTCCCGGCCCGCGACAGCCTGTGCCATGTCGCAAGCAACTGCGCCTCCCAGTCGACATCGCCAAGCGCGATCGAACGGCGCAGGCAGCGCGCCTCGATTTCGACCCGCACCTCGGTCAGATCCAACAGATCCTCGCGCGAAATGGCGGCGACGTGGAACCCGCGCTGCGGCATGGCGACGACCAGCCGGTCCGAGGTCAGCCGCGCCAAGGCCTCGCGGATGGCGCTGGCCGAAACGGTATAACGCGTGGCCAGCCCATCGATCGCCAGCTTCGCCCCCGGACGGAAGGCACCGTTCAGCAACTCTTCCTTCAGATCGTCGTAAACTTCGGCAGTCTTGCTGATTGCCATAAACCCTTGCCCCCCGATGCGATGGCGCTGTTCCCCCGCGCAATCGCAACACAGATTCTTCGGGGTCAGCAGAGCCTAAATAGATATTTCTGTCAAAATAGATTTTCCTGAAAAACGCGATTTTCCGCGATGTGGAAGATTTTTTTCGCACCGCTTGTCCGGCGGCGGTGGCTTGGGGCTGATGGCCCAAAGCCCGGCCTTATCGGGCAGGAGGAATTCGATGACTGTTGCGGATTTTCGCGCCTTCGTGCTGGCGGAAAGCAATGACCGGGTCGGCAAGTCGCGCGGGCTGGACCCGGTGACCTATTCTCGCCCCATCCTTGAAACACCGCGCGCCATCGCGCTGAAGGCGGAATGGGACCGGCTGCAGGATGAGCCTTATGTCGGCATCACCCATGACGGCACGCCGGAACGGGGGCTGTTCCCGCTGGAGGATCAGGGCTTTGACGCAGCACTGGCGGTATCCGCCGCCGAAAGCCTGCTGGCGACGCTGACGCCCGACGAACGGGCCGCATCCTGCAAGCCCATTGATGCCCGGCAATGGCGCGGCTGGTACAATCCCGAACTGGTCTTCAACACCGAAGGCGTGCGGCTGGAAGACCTGACGCCCGCCTCGCGCGACTGTTTCCTTGATCTGCTGGCGGCCTGCACCTCGGCGCGGGGGTTCCAGAAAATCCGGCGGCTGATGAAGGCCAACCTGTTTCTGGGCGAGGTCTATGACCTGCGCCAGATCATGAACGAGTGGTCCTATCACTTCCACATCTTCGGCACACCCTCGGTGACTGACCCTTGGGGCTGGCACATCTATGGCCATCATGTCGGCTTCAACGTGCTGATCCTTGGCCGCCAGTTGGTGATCGCGCCGCTGTTCATGGGCACCGAACCCAATGAAATCACGCTGGAAAGCGGCGAAACCTTTGCGATGTTCAAAGAGGAAGAGGTGCAGGGCCTTGCCCTGATGCAGTCGCTGTCGCCCGAATTGCAGGACCGCGCCACGCTGTTTATCCAGATGGAAGACCCGGCCATGCCGGCATGGCGCTTCAACTTTGCCGACCAGCGCCATCTGGGCGGGGCGTTTCAGGACAACCGCATCCTCCCCATCGAAGGCGTGCCAGTTTCCGAATTCAGCCAGGCGCAGCGTCAGGCGCTGCTGGACCTATGCGAGACCTTCCATGCCCATTGGCCCGACGGCCCCCGCCACGCCCGGATGCGCCAGATCAAGCAGCATCTGGACCGCACCACCTTCAGCTGGATCGGCGGGCATGGCGATGACGACCCCTTCTATTACCACATCCATTCGCCGGTCCTGATGCTGGAATTCGACCACCATTCGGGCATGTGGCTGAGCAACGAACAGCCCGCCAAGTTCCATATCCACGTCATCAGCCGCATCCCGAACGGCAATGATTACGGCAAGGCGCTGATCGCGCAGCATCAGGATGCCCGACATGCTTGATACCACCCTTTCCGCCATGCTGGACGACCCCGGACTGCTGCGCGAGGCTGCGCTTGTCGGCCCCCGCTGGATTGAAGCGAATGGCGCGGGCATCCCCGTCACCAACCCCTCGACCGGAGCCATTCTGGGCCATGTCCCCGACCTTGGCCCCGCCGAGGTCACCGAGGCGATCCGCGCCGCCGAAGTCGCGCAAAAGGCATGGGCCGCCCGCACCGCCAAGGAACGCAGCCAGATCCTGAGTCGCTGGTTCGACCTGATGATGGTGCATCAGGACGACCTTGCCCGCATCCTGACCGCCGAACAGGGCAAGCCCTTCCCCGAGGCCAATGGCGAGATCGCCTATGGTGCCAGCTTCATCGAATGGTTCGCCGAGGAAGCCCGCCGCGCCTATGGCGAGATCGTCCCCGGCCACGCCCCCGACAAGCGCATCCTTGTCACGAAACAACCCATCGGCGTGGTGGCGGCGATCACGCCGTGGAATTTCCCCAATGCCATGATCACCCGCAAGGCCGGTCCGGCCTTCGCCGCAGGCTGCGCCATGGTGCTGAAACCGGCCAGCGAGACGCCCTTCTCGGCCATCGCGCTGGCGGTTCTGGCGGAACGCGCGGGGCTGCCTGCGGGGCTGTTCTCGGTGCTGACCGGGCGCTCGACGGTGATCGGGGCGGTGCTGACCGCAAGCCCCGTGGTGCGCAAGCTGACCTTCACCGGTTCGACCGAGGTCGGCGCTGCGCTTTACGCGCAATGCGCCCCGACGATCAAGAAACTGGGGCTTGAGCTGGGCGGCAACGCGCCCTTCATCGTCTTTGACGACGCCGATCTGGATGAGGCGGTCGAGGGCGCGCTGGTCGCCAAGTTCCGCAACAATGGCCAGACCTGCGTCTGCGCCAATCGCATCTATGTCCAGTCGGGCATCCATGACGCCTTCGCCCGCCGCCTTGCCGCCCGCGTGGCGCGGCTGAAGACCGGCGACGGGTTCGATGTCGGCGTGACCTTCGGCCCGCTGATCGACGCCAAGGCCGTGACCAAGGTGCAGGAGCATATCGAGGACGCCAAGGCCAAGGGCGCGCAGGTGCTGACCGGCGGCGCGGCCCATGATCTGGGCGGGCGTTTCTGGCAGCCGACCGTGCTGACCGGTCTGACGGCTGACATGGCCATCACCCGCGCGGAGACCTTCGGCCCGGTCGCGCCGATCTATCGCTTCGAAACCGAGGCCGAGGTGATCGCCGCCGCCAATGACACGGAATTCGGCCTCGCCTCCTATGTCTATAGCCGCGACCTCGCCCGGACCCTGCGCGTGGCCGAGGCGCTGGAGGCTGGCATGGTCGGGGTCAATACCGGGCTGATCAGCACCGCCGAGGCACCGTTCGGCGGCATCAAGGCCTCGGGTCTGGGCCGCGAGGGCAGCCGCCACGGGCTCGATGACTTCATGGAGCTGAAATATATCTGCCTTGGAGGCATCCAATGAACCTCGTGTCCTTCACTGCCGGGGAAAAGGCGCTATGGGGCGTGACGGCGGGGGATGGTGTCCTTGCCCTGTCCCCGGAATTTCCCGAATTCCCGACCCTGCGCGACGTGATCGCGGCTCAGGCCATTCCGCAGGTTCTGGGCGCAGCACAGGGCCGCGCGGCCAGCCATGCAGCGGGCAGCTTCGCGCTGCAAATCCCCATCCCGAACCCGGAAAAGATCATTTGCGTCGGTGTGAACTTCCCCGAGCGCAATGCCGAGTACAAGGACGGCAAGGACGCGCCCGCGAACATGTCCCTGTTCCCGCGTTTCGCGCGTGGCTTCTCGGGCCACGGTGCGGCGCTGATCCGGCCCCCGGAAAGCGAGCAGCTGGATTATGAGGGCGAGATTGCCGTGGTCATCGGCAAGCCCGGTCGTCGCATCGCGGAAAGCGAGGCGCTCTCCCATATCGCGGGCCTGACACTGTGCAACGAGGGCACGATCCGCGACTGGGTGCGCCACGCGAAATTCAACGTGACGCAGGGCAAGAACTGGGACCGCTCGGGCGCGATGGGGCCGTGGCTCGTGCCCTTCACCGACCCCGCGCAGATCCTTGATGTCGCCATCGAGACGCGGGTGAACGGAGAGCTGCGCCAATCCGACCGCACGGGGCGGATGCTGTTCCCGGTCGCGCGGCAGATCGCCTATATCTCGACCTTCACCACCCTGGTGCCGGGCGACATCATCGTCACCGGAACGCCGACCGGCGCGGGGGCGCGCTTTGAGCCGCCGATCTGGCTGAAGCCCGGCGATGTGGTCGAGGTCAGCGCCGAGGGCATCGGGATGCTTTGCAACGAGGTGGCCGACGAATGACTCTCTCGGACCATGATATCCGCGCCGCCGCCGAGGACCTGTTCCGTGCCGAAACCGAACGCCGCCAGATCGGGTTGCTGTCGCTGAAACATCCGCAGATGACGCTGGACGACGCCTATGCCGTGCAGGCCGAACTGGTGCGCAGAAAGCGCGCGGCGGGCCTTGGCGTGATCGGCTGGAAGATCGGCCTGACCAGTCGCGCCATGCAGCAGACGCTGGACATCACCACGCCCGATTCCGGCATCCTGTTGTCGGACATGCTGTTTGCCGATGGCGCGGTGGTCCCGCAGGGCCACTTCATCCAGCCACGGATCGAGGCCGAGATCGCCTTTGAGATGAAGGCTCCGCTTGCCGGAAAATCCGTGACCCGCGCTCAGGTTCTGGCCGCGACCGATTTCGTCACGCCCTCGCTTGAGATCCTTGATACCCGCATCCTGCGCGCCGATCCCACGACCAAGGCCACGCGCAGGATTCAGGATACCGTGGCCGACAATGCTGCCAATGCCGGGATCGTTCTGGGGGTGCAGCGCCATGCCCCCGACGCATTCGACCTGCGCCGGGTCGGCGTGATCGTCAAGCGCTGTGGGGTGGTCGAGGAAACCGGCCTTGGCGCAGGCGTGCTGGACGATCCGGTCACCGGCATCCTGTGGCTGATCCATCGCCTTGCCGAATATGGGCAGGGTATCGCGCCGGGCGAGGTGCTGCTGTCAGGCAGCTTCATCCGCCCGATCGAGGCCCCGCCCGGCAGCCGATTTGATGCCGATTTCGGCGATTTCGGTCATGTGACCCTGAATTTCGCGTGAGTCTGATATGCCCGCCCCCATCAACTACCTGAAGCATCGCCTTGCCGCTGGCGAGGTCACACATGGCATCTGGCTTGGCCTTGCCGATCCCTACACCGCCGAGATCGCGGCAACTGCCGGTTTCGACTGGCTGTTGATCGACGGCGAACATGCGCCGAACGACATCCGCTCGCTTTCGGCGCAGGTCGCAGTGGTCGCGGCCTCGGAGAGCGCGCCGATCATCCGCCTGACCGATGACGATCCGGCCAAGATCAAGCAGGCGCTGGATATCGGCGCGCAGACCCTGCTGATCCCGATGATCGACAGCGCGGATCAGGCGGCCCGCGCCGCCCGCGCCTGCCGCTATCCGCCCGAGGGTTTTCGGGGCGTCGGCTCGGCGCTGGCACGCGCCTCGCGCTTTGCGGCGATCCCGGATTATCTGGCGACGGCCAATGCCCAGATCTGCCTGATCCTGCAGGTCGAGACCCGCGCAGGCCTTGCCGCGCTGGATCAGATCGCGGCAACCGAGGGCGTGGACGGCGTTTTCATCGGTCCCTCGGATCTTGCCGCCGATATGGGCCATCTGGGCAATCCCGGCCATCCCGAGGTGCGGGCCGCCGTGCTGGACGCGCTGACCCGCATCCGCGCCGCGGGCAAGGCGGCGGGCGTCCTGACCACCGACCCGGATTTCATCGAGGCCAGCAAGGCCGCTGGCGCGAATTTCGTCGGTGTGGGCATCGACGTCACCCTGTTTGCCCAGACGCTGCGCATGCTCGGCCAACGCTGCCGCGCGGGCTGAGACCACGCCTCATCGCCAAGATTTCCCGAACGTCCCCATTGGGGGCGATCGGGTACGGCCGGCCTGATCCGGCACCGGCTGGAAGACCCGGAAAGATCTTCGAAAGGGAGGAAGAATGAACATGAAATCCATCATCTGTGCGGGTCTGCTGATCTCGGCCAGCGCGCTGCCCGGCGTGGCGCAAGACCGGTCTGCGGGACATGCGGGTGCCCATGCCGGAGGGCCACCCAGCGGCATGGCGACGTTCCAGCGCAAATTCAGCGCGGCGGGTCTGCTAAGCATCTGGGGCGTCGACGATACTTTCGGCGCGACCCAAAGCCGGATCAACAACGGCCTGTCGCAACAGGCCAAGGCCGAGGCCACGGGCATCACCACCGGCTATGAGGACGACATCTCGACCCTGCTGGTTCCGGTTTCGGTGTTGCAGGGCCTGCCGGACGGGCAGTCGTTCATCTATAGCAAGTTCACCTTCAACGCCAATCGCGGCGCCGAGAACCCGACCTATTCCGAAGGCACGCTGCCCAGCATCCTTGTGTCATATCTGAACATGCCCAGCGACAATCTGGTCTGGGGCATCGGCGTGCTGGGCCAGCGCGCGGATTCCGACATGAAGCATAATGGCGGCGAGATCAGCTCGACCTCGGCCGGGTTCCGGGGCGATCTGATGTATATCATGAACGACCATTGGGCGATGGCGCATCGGGTGGTGGCGCTGTGGGGGGATAGCACCACGGATATTCCGACGCCCTTCGGAACGGTCAGCGAGGATCGCGACAGCTCGCTGCTGTACTGGCAGGGCGATCTGGTCGGCACCTTCACCGACGCCGACCTGCCGCAGCTGGGCAAGGGCTGGGTGCTGCATCCGCGACTGGGCATCGTGGCGCAGGAAACCATCCGCGACGAGGCAACCAACAACAAGGGCGGCCACAGCCCCGAGGAAGATCTTGACTACGGCATGGTGCAGGCCGTCGCGCGCCTTGAGAAGCCGGTCTTCAAGCCCGGCGAATGGTCCCCGCAATTCGAGCTGGGCGTGAAGCACGAATACGAGAACTCGGTCGGCAGCTACACCGATGAGGACGACTACCTGTACAGCCAGATCGCCTTTGGCCGGAAGTTTCAGAACGGCGCCTTCCTCAACGCCGCCTATACCCGCGACGACGGCTTCAACGGCAACCGCCGCACCCAGACCTTCAAGCTGATCTATTCGATGAGCTTCTGAAACTGGACCGGGCGGCACCGTTCGCCGCCCGGCGCTTTCTCGGTCCGTGGCCGCAACAGGTTTGCCGCCGTGCCGTCCCCTTCGCTGCCTTTTTGACCGGGTTTCGGCAACGACCTGTCCCCCTGAACAGATTGACAGATCCCCTAATCCCCGCCCATTTCTAGGAAGAACGGTCTGGAACTGGGACAGATGAGCGCTCCGACCCCCTATGCGGCCCTTGCCGACGACCTTCGTGCCCCGGTGCAAGCGGCACATCAGGATTATCTTTCAAGGCGTTACTTCTCATCCCTGAACGGGCTGCGCTGCCTGTGCATCGCCGCGGTCATGTGGCATCACAGCCCATTTGCCAATCCCGAGGGCGGCCCGCGCATCCTGAGCCGCGGTTTTGTCGGAGTGGATTTCTTCTTTGTTCTCAGCGGCTTTCTGATCACAACTCTTCTGTTACGTGAGGAAAGCCGAACCGGAAGGATCGCGGTCGGTGCCTTCTATGGGCGGCGGGCATTGCGGATCCTGCCGGTCTATCTGCTGTTGGTGACATTGCTGGCAATCTATTGGATCGCGGTCAAAGGTCAGAGCGACATCGCCAAACTGCCCTATTACTACCTGTTTCTGGCCAACTTCCTGAAGGAACATATCCCGCTTCTGTCAGTGACCTGGTCGCTGTCGGTCGAGGAACAGTTCTATTTTCTTTGGCCGGCGCTGCTGGTGCTGTTGCCCGCTGCCGCTCGGTTTCGGACAGGTCTGCTGATCACGCTGACCGTCATCTGCCTGCTGATCTCGCTTGGCCTCGCGGATTGGCTTGGCCTGCCCAGGATCGAGACCGAGCAGGCGATCTTCAAGCTGCCGGGCGCGTCCTACATGGCGGTCCTGTGGGGGGCTTTGACGGCTGTGCTGCTGCATCAAAGGACCGGCTATTCCTGGTTGATGGCGGTGACCGGCTGGCGCGGTGCGCCATTGGTCTTTTTCCTGATGCTGGCGCTTTATCTGCAATTGTCCCCGCCAATGCTGGTCGGCTGGGCGGCCTTGGGCATGGACGTGTTGATGGCGCTTTGCCTGATTTCGATCGTCATCCGCGAGGATCACGTGCTGCGACCGGTCCTGACCTTTGCTCCGGTCGCGCGTGTCGGAGAAGTCAGCTACGGCATCTATCTGTATCACCTGATCGGGCTGCATATCGCCCATGAGATTGGCCGGCGCGTCCTGCCGGACCCATCGCAGGGCCTTTGGTTGGTCACGCTTCTGTTCGTGGTGATCTCAATCGCCATGGCCGAGGTCAGCTTCCGCACCTATGAGCGTTTCTTCCTGTCGCTCAAGGGCCGCATGTCGAAAACTGCGGTTGCCGAGCGGGCCTGAGCCCCTGCACGCGTTGCCATAAGGTCAGGACCATCTCGCGCAGCGCCAGCGCCTCGGACCAGCGGTCGGACAGTTCATCGCCGTCCGCGCCGGTGATCGCATAGGGCTTTGGACCCAGTTCGCAGGTAAAGATCAACTGTGCATCCGGGGCCGACCGCGCCGACCAGTCGCGGAAACCGTGCTCCCACCAGTCAAGGAACAGATCCAGCCATGGCCGGTGCTGGGGAAACGAGATTTCAACCTGCACCTGCTCGCGTGAGGCGACGCGACCGTGAAAGGCCCATGAGTTCCGCAGGATGCGATGGATCATTGCGTGGTTTTCGACATCGACCGGAAAGGCGAATTCGCGTCCGACAAGGAAATGCGAAAGGTCGGCCAGCAAGGGCAGATCGGGCCGGGCATCCAGCAGGTCCAGCGTGAAATGCAGATCCGTCGTCATCCGGTCGCGATGGGTCTCGATCAGGACGGGCACGCCTGCCCGCTGGGCCAATTCCATCCAGCCGTCCAGCAGCGGCAGGCAGTCCTGAACCCGACGCGGGCGGATGTCGGGTTGCAGGTTGATGTGGCGGACCGGGAACTCCACCGCCAGTTCCAGAGGCAGCCGCAGGTCGTCGACCGAACGTGGAAAGCAGACGCCTTCGATCCCCAGCCCCGTGCCTTGGGTGGCACGGTTCAGGCGTTCGACAGCCGCGCGGTCGGTGTAATGCGCGCTGATCCCATCAAAGCCCGCCGCCGCGATACGGGCAATGTTCTCCTCCAGACTGGGTTCAAAACCATCGGCATGGCGACGCTCCATCGCCCAGAGCGATTCAAAGACAAGCAGCTTTTGCATCAGGCGGCCCGCGCGGTCTTGAGCAGCGCTTTCAGTCCCACGGCCGGATCGGCCAGCACCTTTGGGTCGGGGCGGCTGCCGGCGGCGATCAGCATCTCGGCCAGCCGGATATCGCGGGCGATGCTGTTGCCGGGGCCAAGGCCTGCTGCGGCGACCAGCAGACCATCGGCCAGATAGAAGCTGATCTGGCCGTCACCCAGCGGGCGCGTGACCATCTCCTGTCCGGATTGTGGCAGGCCCACGACCTGAAGACCAAGATCGTATTGATCGGACCAGAACCAGTGCAGCGCCGCGAAATCCTCGGTCCCGCCCAGCATGTTGCGCGCGGCGGTCTGGGCCTGATCGCGGGCATTCCGCCAGCTTTCAAGGCGCATATGCCCGCCGCCGGGTTGGGCAAAGGCAGCGCAATCCCCCGCCGCAAAGATGGCCGGGTCCGAGGTGGCCAGTCGCGCATCGGTCAGGATGCCGTTTCCGGTCGCAAGCCCGGCTGTCTGGGCCAGCGCGGTGTCGGGGGTGACGCCGATGGCGCTGATGACCAGACCTGCGGCAACATGATCTCCGGACGCCAGCGTCACCCCGTTGGGATCGATCCGTGCGATGCCTTGGCCGAAATGGAAATCCACGCCTTCCGCAATATGGCGGTCGTGCAGGGCCGTGGCCAGATGGGGTGGAACTGCGCGTGACAGCGGCGCGGGTCCGGCTTCGATCACCGTCACCTTGATGCCCCTGCCCCGCAGCAGCGCGGCCAGCTCCATGCCGATCAGCCCCGCACCGATGATGGCCACCGGACCGGTCGCGGCGACCAGCACGGCTGAAGCATCGGCATGGGTGCGGAAATCCAGTGCAAGCTTAGCCCCCGGACAGCTCAGGCGGCGCGGACGGGCACCGGTGGCGATCAGTAGCCGGTCATAGGCCAGGCTGCCGCCCGTCAGGGTCAGGGTTCGGGTCTGCCGGTCGATCGCCTCGACCGACATGCCGGGGCGATAGTCGATCCCCGCCGCGTCCAGCGCAGCCTGTTCGCAGATCGGCTTGCGGATGGCCTGTCCGCCGTCGGGTTTGGACAGGGGAGGACGCTCATAGGGCAGCCCGGCTTCCGCGCCGATCAGGGTTACGGGACCGTCATAGCCCTGTTCGCGCAGGGCAAATGCCGCCCGCGTCCCACATTCGCCAGCACCGATGATGACCATGCCGTTCATGTCGCTCTCCTGCCTGAAGGGGACCGGCGCGGTAAGGCGACCGCGCCGGTCAAGGGGTCAGTTCCGGCCCGCGAAACGGGCGATGCTGTCGGGGGTCACCAGCTCAAAGGGGATCATCACCTTGGAGGCGACCTTCTCGTTCCGGCTCAGCGCCAGTGCCGCGTCAATCGCGCCAGCGGCCTGACCGGCAGCGTTCTGAAACACGGTCACGTCCAGCTCGCCCGCCTGCATGGCGGCCAGCCCGTCCTGCGTGGCGTCGATGCCGACAACGACGACATCCTCCATCGCGGTTCCGGCGGCCTTCAGCGCCTGTATCGCGCCGATGGCCATTTCGTCATTATTGGCCAAGACAAGGTCGATCGGACGGCCCGAGGTGATCCAGTTGGTCGTCAGGTCCAGCGCATTGGTGCGCTGCCACGCGGCGGGCTGTTCGTCGGCAATGGTCACGCCCTTGCAATCGCTTGCGGCCAGCGCGTCCTTGGCGGCCTGCGTCCGCTCGCGCGTCGCCTCATGCGCCAGATCGCCCATCAGCAGATAGGCCTGTGCATCGTCCTGCTTGCCGCGCGCCTTCAGCAGCGCACAGGCCGCTTCGGCCCCCAGCCTGCCGGAATCCGCCTCGGCCGAGCCGACATAGGCTTGCGTCGCGGGAAGGCTGTCCACATTGGCGGGCTGCAGGTTCAGATAGACCAGCGGAATGCCCGCGTCCGCCGCCGCCTGACTGATGCCGGGCGCGGCCGAGGTATCGGCCAGCGTCACGATCATCGCGTCCACGCCCGAGGCGATGAAATTATTCACCTGATTCAGTTGCTTGGCGACGTCAGTTTGCGCGTCTTCGACCTGCAGCTCGACGCCGCCGACTTCGGTGGCGCGGCTTTGCAGGCCCTCGCGCAGCAATGTCTGGAAGTTGTTGTCGAAGCTTTGCATCGAGACGGCGATGGTTTCGGCATCGGCGGCAGCCGCCATCAGGGCCACGGCCGAGACCGCAGCAAGAAACGTCTTCATCTTATCCTCCCTGGCGGGGTGCCGGCTCACCCCCGTGACATGCCGGAGCTGGGGGATGCGCGGCGCTACAGCGCCACGCGGACCTCGCCTTCGACGATCTCGACCGGGTAGGTGCGCAGGTTCTCGCAGGCAGGCAGGCGCAGGGCTTCGCCGGTGCGATAGTCGAAGGCACCGGAATGCTTGGGGCATTCGACCTCGAAATCCATCACCAGCCCTTCGGACAGGTGGATCGCCTCATGGGTGCACAGACCGGCGGTGCACCAGACACTGTCATCCGGGGCGCGATAGATCGCATAGGTGCGGCTACCATGGTCAAAGCGGATGGCGCCTTCCTGTTCGATATCGTCAAGCTTGCAGGCGGTGACCCAGTTCATTCGGTGGCTCCTTTCGCGTCCAGTTGCGCCTTGCGGGCAGCGAGCTTTTCCTTGCGTTTGCGATAGCGGGCCTGCATCCGCGCCTCGCCTTCGGGCGAGCCGTCGTGCCAGGTGCCGAACCACTTGTCCAAGGGGATCAGGGCGTCGCCGTAATTCACCTCGAAATACTTGTGGTGCAGGTAATGGGCATAGGCATGGCTATCGACCAGCCGCTCATCCCCAACCTCGATCTTGTCAAAGCCGACATGGCCCGGAATGGCGCCGAAACCGGCGAAATTCATCTGATAGATCATGATGATCGGGTTCGAGGGCAGGATCAGGTGATAGAAGGCCGTGCCGAAATACAGCAGATGCTCGACCGGATGCATGGCCAGCGAGGACCAGGGTGAGGGGTTGACCGAATTGTGGTGAACCGAATGCACCCATTTATACAGAAACGGCGTGTGGATCAGCCGATGGACAAGGAAGAAATGCACCTCGTGGATGATCGGCACGGCCAGCGCGACCAGCGCCAATGTCCAGGGGTTGTCGGCAAAGCTGAGCCAAGGCGCGTAGCCATTGGCATAGGCCCACAGCATCAGCGCCTCGATTCCGGTCCAGATGGTGACGCCGGACAGGAAGCTGCGCAGCATGCTGTCGATCACCTGGCTTTCGAACCAGAAGGCCTTGCTTTTCTGCTCGGACGGGAATTTCGCGTTATATTTGAAACGGCTGCCCTGACGGCGCAGGACATACAGATGCAGTTCGAACGCACCGTAGAACAGGAACACGCAGACCGCATTCACGGCGTATAGCCACAGGACCCAGCCAATCTGGATGCTGCGCAGCACCTCGACCGGGGGGATCACCCAAGCCCAATAGGCCACGGCAGAGGCGGCAAAGATCAGGTTCCACGGCAGGAAGTAATGCGGCAGCCAATGCAGCACCGCCTTGAGCTGCGGCGGCATCTGCCAGATCGGGGCGGGCTGGACCGTCGCATGTGGCGTCCAGTCGCCGCGCTTGTTCCGCGTGCCGAATTTCAAGTCATCCATGACGCTTTCCTCCAAGCGATCTCCCTGCGATCAGGGGTAACAGCGCAGGGAAAGACTGGCGAAGGATTCCCTGATCAGATTTGATCAGATACTTTCGGCGGTGATGGTGACAAAGCGGATCGGGCTTTGATCCGGGGCAATCTCGGTCAGGCCGACATGGTGCAGGATCAGGTCCAACGCACGGCGGG
This sequence comes from Paracoccus sp. PAR01, assembly GCF_014851995.1. Lineage (NCBI taxonomy): Bacteria > Pseudomonadati > Pseudomonadota > Alphaproteobacteria > Rhodobacterales > Paracoccaceae > Paracoccus > Paracoccus sp. PAR01. The sequence goes on along the minus strand of NZ_JACVAW010000006.1, from coordinate 36,750 downwards.
CCTGCGCCTCGGGGGCCTGATCCAGCACGATCTGCATATAGCCCTCGCGCAGGGCACGGGCGGTGTAATCGGTCAGTTCATGGCCGACGAAATAGACCTCGCGTCCGCGCGGATCGCGGCGCAGGACATCCAGCAGCGCCGCATTCGCACCGCCCGCATTGTATAGCCCAGCCAGATCGGGGTGACGTCGCAGCGCATGGAACAGCAGATCGGCGCTGCGGGCATCGTCGTCATGCCCAAAGCCCAGCCAGACAAAGCGTGTCGCAGCGCCCGGATTGTCGCTGAAATAGTCCGAGAATCCGCGAATCCGGTCACGATGGACCCGATAGATCGGATGGCACAGCGCGATCACTGGCCCGCCCTGCGGCAGCATCCGCGCCATGAACATCGCGGCCGAGCGTCCCGCCGCGTAATTGTCGATGCCGACGAACTCGCCCACCCGGTCCGAGGCGCGCGTCACCACATGGACCACTGGCACGCCGCGCGCGGCGACGGTTTCGATGGCGGCGCGGATCAGCGGATGGTCCGGCACCGCAAGGATCAGCCCCGCCCGCGGCGTCTCGGTCGAGGCGATCCGGCGTGCGATCTCGACCGGATTCATCTCATCGGGAAAGCTGCGGTGAACGACGACCAGCGGGTTGAGCGTCGCGGCGATCCGCTCGAAGGCACGCGAGAGTCTGCGAAAGAAGGTGGTTTCGGGCCGCACCAGCATGACCTCGATCCGCAGCAGGCCACGATGCCGTTCGGGCAGGATGCGGGGATAGCCCAAGGCCCGCGCCGCCAGCACGACCCGTTCGACCGTATCGCCGCGCACGCCGCCACGACCGTTCAACACCCTTTCGACCGTGGCCGTCCCCACCTTGGCCAGGGTCGCGATATCCTTGAACGTGGGCTTGGCCATGCTCTGCTCCGGCTTGCGCGAGGCCAGCATAACGGGCGCAGCCCGCGGCGGAAGCCAGCATCGCGCGAGGGATCAAGGCCAAGGCTGGCCCCGCATCGCGGAAGCCAGCCTTGCTTGGATCGCTGTTCAGACCGCCGCCATCTGCGCGGCAATGATGCCTTCCAGCGTGGCGCGTTCCGCAGGCGCCAGTTTCGGGACGCCCGGCAGGCGGACGGGGCCGACCTTATAGCCCAGAATTCCCAGCGCCTCTTTGACCACGGTGACATTCGCGCCATTGCGATGATGGGTGCGAAGTTCCTCGAAACCGGCGAAACGGTCGATCAGGTCGCGCGCCCCGGCGAAATCGCCGCGGACCAGTGCAGCATGAACGGCCAGCGAGATTTCGGGGAAAACGTTCACGAAGCCCGAGGTAAAGCCCTGCGCGCCGATGGCATAGAAGGCGGGTGCCCAGGCCTCGGCCAGACCGCAGACCCAGATCGTCGGCAGGTCCTTGGTCGAGCGGATCACATCCGCCAGCAGCATCAGGTTGGGCGAGGCGAATTTCACCCCGGCGATATTGTCATGGCTGCCCAGACGCCGGAAATCGGCCACCGAGAAGGTGTCGGTGCGGACATAGGCAATCACCGGCACGGTGGCGGCATCGGCCAGCGACAGGAAATAATCGACCTGCGCGGCGGGCCCGGCAAAGGGATCCATCGGGTGATGGCTCATGATCGCGCCACATCCGGCGGCGATGGCGTCACGGGCCAGCGCCTTGGCCTCGACCAGCGAGCGCCCGACGGCGGCGCTGATCAGCGCCCGGCCCTCATTCGCCTCGGCGGTGACGGCATGGACGCGGCGGATCTCATCCAGCGACAGCGAGAAGAACTCGCCCGTGTTGCCCGCTGCCATCAGGTTGTGGATGCCCGCCCCCGCGACCCGCGCGATCAGCTTGGCAAGCAGCGCTTCGTCAATGTTGCCCGAGGCGTCATAGGGGGTCACGGGCACGCCGGAAATTCCGGTCAGGGTCTGGCGGATCGCCTGGATGTCCTTGGTCACAATGTCAGTCCTTGTTCTTTCTGAAAACGAGATCGAGATAGCTGTTGCCGGCACGCAGGACATGGGCCTTCATCGCGACTTCGGCGGCATCGGGGTCGCCAGCAATGACCGCGCGGCCAATCTGCCGATGCTCGGTCAGCGCCTGCTGGCGTTCCGCCGGATCGGAATGGATCACCCGCCTTGCGCCGCTGTCATAGACATCCTGCCGGTCGTTCAGCAGCCGCAGGTAATTCGCCCGCGCGACCGAACGGATATGGCCGTGAAAGACTTCGTTCAGCTGCACCAGTTCCTCGGCGCTGCTTTCGGCAGTGGCGCGCTGCATGTCGTCAAGGATGGCCTGCAGCACCGGCTTGTCCTGCGCGGTGATGCGCTGCGCGGCCAGCCGGGCGATGGTCGATTCGATGGCGGCGCGGGCGAGGATCATTTCCTCGGCCCAAGCGAAATCGAAATTCACGATCACGCCGCTGCGGGGCTTGGTGCGGACCAGACCGTCGGCCTCCAGCAGGCGCAGGGCCTCTTTCACCGGGGTGGTGCTGACGCCCAATTGCTCGGCGATGGCGCGTTCGTTCAGCCGCGCGCCCGGCTCGAATCCGCCCTGCAGGATCACCTGCCGCAACGCGCGGTGCACATGCTCGCGCAGCCCCGCCACCGCCAGGGGATCAAGGCGCGAAAGCGCAGCTTCCGCAGGGGGCGTGGCAGCATTCATCGGGATTCTCCGGGTTGACTGTAATCCTCCGTTGTGACATTTGATATATCACATCTCAGATGCTGTCGACCCAAAAGACGCCTGCCGGATGCAATGAGGGAGGAGAATCCAATGCTTAGACGTCAGTTTCTGGCGAGCGTCGCCGCTGCGGCGGTGGCTGCTGCCCTGCCACTGGATGCCGCGATGGCGGCAACGCCCAAGGATCAGTTGGTGATTGCCACGAACATGACCACGATGCGCGGCGTTGACCCGCACGAGGCCAACCAGATCGAATCGATCGAGATCCTTGCCAACCTTTACGACCGTCTGGTCTATTTCGAACCGGACAATCTGGCCGAACCGAAGCCGCAACTGGCAACCGAATGGCAGGTCTCGGCCGATGGCCTGACCTTCACCTTCAAGATCCGCGACGGGGTCAAGTTCCATTCCGGCAATCCGCTGACCGCCAAGGACGTGGAATGGTCGCTGCACCGCTTGGTCAAGCTGGGCCTGTCCCCCGCCATCGACCTGCGCCAATGGGGCTTCAACGACGAGAACGTCGAGAAGCTGATCCGCGCGACCGACGCCCAGACCGTTGTCATCGAGACCCCGGAGCTGTGGAACCAAAGCCTGATCCTGGCCTCGCTGGCCAGCTCTGGCTGCTCGATCGTCGACCGCGAATTGGCGCTGAGCAAAGAGCAGGACGGCGATATGGGCCGCAACTTCATGCAGGCCTCGGATGCGGGATCTGGCCCGTTCTCGTTGCGCAATTTCCGCCCGAATGACGTGCTGATGGCGGATGCCAACCCCGATTACTGGAACGGCGCCCCGGCCATGCGCCGCGTGATCATGCGCCACATGCCGGAATCCTCGGTCCAGCGTCTGCAGCTTGAAGCGGGCGATGTCGATGTGGCGACGCGGCTGTCCTCGACCGATCTGGCCGGATTTGAAAGCGCGGGCAATATCGACATCCAGAAGGTGCCGGGTTTTGGCTTCTATTACATCGCGCTGAACCAAAAGGACGACATCCTGTCGCGTCCGCAGGTCCGCGAGGCCTTCCGCTATCTGATCGATTACGAAGGTCTGGCCAGCACCGTCATGCGCTATTACGGCGTGATGCGGCAGACGATCATCCCGACCGGCCTGCCCGGCGTCGTTGATGAAGCGCCCTACAAGCTGGACGTGGAAAAGGCCAAGGCGCTGCTGGCCGAGGCCGGTCTGGCCGACGGCTTTGCCAAGACCTGCTACCTGCCCTCGGGCACGCCCTATTTCGAATTCGCACAATCGCTGCAGGCCAATGCCGCGAAGGCCGGGATCAAGCTGGACCTGCAGGTCGGCGACTATCTGGGCAAGTTCCGCGAACGCGCCACCGACATCTATTTCGCGCGCAGCGGCGAACGCCTGCCCGATCCGCATTCGATCCTGCAATCCTATGCGACGAATTCCGACAACAGCGACGGCGCGCCGCTCAGCGGGCTGCTGGCATGGCGCTCTGCCTGGGATGTGCCGAAACCCTTGCAGGAAAAGGTCACCCTCGCCGCACGCGAGACCGATCCGGCCCGCCGCGCCGAAATCTACACCGCCCTGAACGAAGAATACCTGAGCTGCTCGCCAGCGCTGGTGACCTCGTTCGAGCGCATCGACGTCAAGGCGGTCGGCAAGCGTGTCAGCGGTTACACCGGGCATCCCGCCTGGGTGACGCGCTGGGACAAAGTGACCAAGGCCTGAGCCAAAGATCAGGAGACCGAAGTGAGCGAAACCGACCTGACGGCACAGGATCACGATACCCGCTGGCAAGGCCTGCTTGAGGCGCTGCGCAAGGTATCCACATCTGTGGCCGTGATCCTGACGACCTTATTCGGTCTCCTGGTTCTGACTTTCGTGATTGGCCGGATGGTTCCGGCCGATCCGGTGCTGGCGATCCTTGGTGATACCTTCGATCAGGCCGCCTATGACCGCGTCTATCAGCAGCTGGGACTGGACCAGCCACTGTATGTCCAGTTCTTCCACTATGTGCAGAACATCCTGCATCTGGATTTCGGGCAGTCGAACGTCACCAAGAACCTTGTGGTCGACGATCTGGCCCGCGTGTTTCCAGCCACGCTGGAACTGGCGATCCTTGCCATCACCATCGGCACCCTGCTGGGCGTGCCGCTGGGCATCATCTCGGCGGTGCGGCGCGGCACATGGGTCGACCATCTGGCCCGCGTCGTCGGACTGCTGGGGCATTCCACGCCGATCTTCTGGCTGGGAACCATGGTCATCCTGATCTTCTATGCGGGGCTGGGCTGGATTCCGGGCGGCGGCAGGATCGATCTTTACAATGACGGGCTGGTCGAAGGCCCGACCGGGATGCTGATCCTTGACGCGGTGCTGGCCGGGGAATGGGAAGTGTTCTGGTCCGCCCTGCACCACATCCTCGCCCCCGCTTTGCTGCTGGGCTATGCCGCCATGGCCTATCTAAGCCGGATGAGCCGCAGCTTCATGCTGGAACAGCTAAGCCAGGAATATATCCTGACCGCGCGGGCCAAGGGCCTTGCCCAGCCTGCGGTGGTCTGGAAGCACGCCTTCCGCAACATCCGGGTACAGCTGCTGACCGTCGTGACGCTGGCCTTCTGCGGGTTGCTGGACGGGGCCGTCCTGATCGAGACCGTCTTTGGCTGGCCCGGCCTTGGCCAATACCTGACCGCCGCCCTGTTTTATGCCGACATGAACGCGGTTCTGGGCGCGGTGCTGCTGATCGGGCTGATCTCGATCCTGATCAACCTGCTTTCAGATGTCGTCTACCGCTTCGTCGACCCAAGGACCCGCTGACCATGACCATGATCCACAAGAATGAGGGGCTGCGGGCGTGGCTGCTAAGCGACGACTTCACCTCGACGCGGCAGGCCCGCGCGCATAAGGCCTATGTCTCATGGCTGCGGTTCAGCACCAATCCTCTGGCCTTTGGCGGGCTGCTGGTGGTGCTGATCCTGATCCTGTTCGCGGCGCTGGCACCGATCATGGCGACGCATGACCCGCTGGCGCAGGATTTTTCGCAGGCGCTGCAAGCCCCCTCGTTCAGCCATTGGTTCGGAACGGACGAACTGGGCCGCGACGTCTATTCGCGGCTGGTTTACGGTGCGCGCACCACGCTTTACATCGCGATCCTTGTCACCGTGATCGTGGGCCCGATCGGTTTCGTCGTCGGTGCCGCCGCCGGCTATCTGGGCGGCTGGGTCGACATGATCCTGATGCGCGTCACCGACATCTTTCTGGCCTTTCCCAGTCTGGTTCTGGCGCTGGCCTTCTCGGCGGCGCTTGGCGCGGGCATCGAAAACGCGGTGATCGCCATCGCTCTGACCATCTGGCCGCCCGTCGCAAGGCTGGTCCGGGCCGAGACGCTGACCTTCCGCAAATCCGATTTCGTCGTCGCCGCCGAGCTTCAGGGTGCCAGCACCGCACGCATCCTGTTTCGCTACATCGTGCCGCTTTGCGCGCCCTCGGTCATCATCCGCCTGACGCTCAACATGGCGTCGATCATCCTGACGGCGGCCGGTCTGGGCTTTCTGGGCCTTGGCGCGCAACCGCCGCAGCCGGAATGGGGGGCGATGGCGGCACAGGGTCGGCAATACCTGCTGGATGCATGGTGGCTGACCGCCGTTCCGGGGCTGGCGATCCTTGTGGTCAGCCTTGCCTTCAACCTGCTCGGCGACGGGCTGCGCGATATTCTGGATCCCAAACATGCGTGACACCCAGCCTTTGCTTTCCGTGCGCAACCTGACGGTCGCCTTCCCCTCGCTCAAGGATCTGGTTCCCGCCGTCCGGAATGTCAGCTTCGACGTGGGGCGCGAAAAGGTCGGAATCATCGGCGAATCCGGCTCGGGCAAAAGCACGACCGGGCGCGCCATCATGCGCCTGCATCCAGGCAAGACCCAGATCACCGCCGACCGGATGCAGTTTCAGGGTCTGGACCTGCTGTCGCAATCCGAACGCCAGATGCGCACCATCCGCGGCCATCGCATCGCCATGATCCTGCAGGACCCGAAATATTCGCTGAACCCGGTGATGACGGTGGGCGAGCAGATCGCCGAAACCGCCATCCTGCACGAAAACCTGTCCCGCCGCGAGGCCCGCAAGCGCACCATCGAGATGCTGGAAAAGGTCCATATCCGCGACCCCGAGCGCGTCATGGGTCTTTACCCGCATGAGGTCTCCGGGGGGATGGGGCAGCGGATCATGATCTCGATGATGCTGATCGCCAAGCCCGCGCTGATCATCGCGGATGAGCCGACCTCGGCGCTGGATGTCTCGGTGCGCCAGCAGGTGCTGACCATTCTGGATGAGTTGGTGACCGGCAATGACATGGGGCTGCTGTTCATCTCGCATGACCTCAATCTGGTGCGCAGCTTCTGCGATCGGGTGCTGATCATGTATGCCGGGCGCGTCGTCGAAGAACTGCGCGCCAGCGAACTGGATCAGGCCCGCCACCCCTATACCCAAGGTCTGCTGGAAGCCCTGCCCAGCCTGACCGATCCCAAGGATCGTCTGGCCGTGCTGCGCCGCGATCCGGCCTGGGCAGAGGTCTGAGCCATGCAAGACAGAAACATGATTGAAGTCGCCGGTCTGAACGTCAGCTTTGGTCGCAGGCCAAGGGTCAACCATGTGGTGCGCGGCGTCGATCTGACCATCGCTGAGGGCGAATGCTTCGGTCTGGTGGGCGAATCCGGCTGCGGCAAGTCCACCATCCTCGGTGCCATCGCCGGACGGGTGAAGGACTGGCAGGGAACCATCAGCATCGCAGGCGTTCCGGTGCGCCCGGACCGCCGCGAGCTGGCGCAATTGCGCCAGCAGCAGATCGTGTTTCAGGACCCATTCGGCTCGCTGCATCCGCGCCACACGATCGGTCGGATTCTGGCCGAGCCGCTGGAGATCCACGGCATGGACGATCGCGACGGCAGGATCGACCGCGCGCTGGATCAGGTCGGCCTGCCGCGTCGCTTCCGCTTTCGCTATCCGCATCAGCTGTCGGGCGGGCAGCGCCAGCGCGTCGCCATCGCCCGCGCCCTGATTCTTGATCCGCAGATCCTGCTGCTGGATGAGCCGACCTCGGCGCTGGATGTCTCGATTCAGGCGGAAATCCTGAACCTGCTCAAGGACCTGCGCGAGGAACGGCGGCTGACATATCTGCTGGTCAGCCATGACATGGCGGTGGTCACGCATCTTTGCGACCGCATCGCGGTCATGCAGAAAGGCCAGTTCGTCGAGGTCGCCACCCGCGAGGCGATGGTCCGCGGCGATCTGACCCATCCCTATACCCGGCTGCTGCGCGAGGGCAGCCTTGGCTATCGTCCCGCCGCCAGCGTCGCCGCCGAGTGACCAGCCCGCCGGACCCATTTTCAGGAGGAGCATTATGAAGATCGATCGCATGCGGGTGTTCATGACCCGCGACAAGGACCGCCCCCGCGTCATCGTGGCGCTGGACACCGATGACGGCCTGACCGGCTGGGGCGAATGCTACAACCATGGCCCCGATCTGGCCCTGCCGCCGCTGCTTGACTACCTCTACGGTTTCCTTGCCGGGCAGGACCCGACGCGGGTCGAATATCTGTACAACCTGATGATCCAGCAATGCCGCTTCCCGCCCGGCGCGCTGGGACTGGCGGCGATTTCCGGGCTGGATCATTGCCTGTGGGATCTGGCGGCCAAGGTGGCGGGCGTGCCGGTCTACAAGCTGCTTGGCGGCGAGGTCCGCGACCGGGTCAAGGTCTATGCCGGGGTCTATACCGCGCCGGACGTGCCCGCCGCGCGCGACGAACTGGATCGCCTGAATGAGCAATGGGGCTTCAAGGCCTTCAAGCTTAGCCCTTGGCGGCTTGAGCCGAACAGCCATCGCTGGGGCGAGGTCGTCCGCGCCTCGGCCGAATATTTCCGCGAATTACGCGAGACGGTCGATAGCAGCTATGAAATCGCCTTCGACGCCCACGCCAAGATCTTTGAGCCCGCGATGGCCCGCCAGCTTGGCAATGCGCTGGCCCCCTATGATCCGCTGTTCTTCGAAGAACCCCTGCGCCCCGAGAATATCGAGATGTATGGCGACCTGAAGCAGGGACTGAACTGCACCTTGGCCACCGGCGAGTCGCTGTATCACCGCAACGAATTCCTGCGGCTGCTGCAGGTGCGGGGCGCCGACATCATCCAGCCCGACATCTGCGTCGTCGGCGGTATCTCGGAAATGCGCCGCATCGCCACCCTGGCCGAGGCGCATTTCGTCAGCGTCGCGCCCCATAACCCGATGGGTCCGCTGGCCACGGCGGTCAACGTCCATTTCTCGGCAGCACAGCAGAACTTCAAGATCCTCGAATACCGCCTGCCCGTCGGACAGGGCTATGTCTATGGCGGGACCGAGATCGACCAGCGCGAGATGGAAGCGCGCTATGTCGTCGACCCCTACCTGCCCAAGGACGGCTATCTGGAACTGCGCCCCGACCGTCCCGGCTGGGGTGTCGAGATGGACGAAAAAGCCATGCTTGAAGAAGGCTACATCCACTGGCAGCGCAAGGTCCCGAAACGCCCCGACGGGTCTTACGCCTTCGCCTGACGCAGACGAAACCGGACCGGGGCCATCGCGCCCCGGTCGCTATCCGCGCCGTTCCTGCAAAAGCGCGGCGATATAGCCGTAACAAAAGGCGAATGCCACGCCGCGCTCATTCTCTCCCGACAGGGTGGGGGCATGGTCGGGCATCACCATGTAGCGATAGCCGGTGTCGCGCAGGGCGTCCATCACGGCGGGCATGTCGATATCGCCTTCGTCGGGCAGCGTCTCGCGGAAGGAATATCGCCCGCCCGCGATATTGCGGAAATGGATGTTCATGATCTTGCCGCGTTCGCCGAACCAGCGGGTGATCTCCGGAACCTCGGAAACCTCGTCCAGCATCTCGCCCAGCGTGCCGATGCAGAAATTCAGGCCATGAACCGGGCTTTCATGCATCGAGACAAAGCGCTTCATCCCCTCGACCGTGCCCAAAACCCGCGTCACGCCCTTGTAGCCGGGGGGCGTCGCCGGATCATGCGGATGGCAGGCCAGCCGGATCTTCGCCGCCTCGGCCACCGGAACAATGCGGGCAAGGAAATAGTCGATCCGGCTCCAGATCTCCTGCTCGGCGATCTCGCCTGCGGGGCCGGGTTCCTGCTGATCCATCAAGTCCCAGCGAAAGGCCTCGGCGCGCGCGCCTCCTCGTCCGGCCTCAAGCGGGCTGCGGGGAATGCCGATATAGTTGAAGTTGTATTTGACCGAAGGGATCCCAGCGGCGGCGCAATTCTCGATCAACTGGCAGATGCCGTCGATCTGGCGATCACGATCCGGCCCGGCCAGCATGATGTCGGGACATTTCGCGCGATCCACCGGGACCGAGGCCAAGGGCAGTTGCAGCATATCAAGGGTCAGGCCGAACCCCTCGATCCGTTCGCGAAAGCGCGACAGATGCGCCACGTCCCAATCGCGCCAGTCACCTTCGGGGTCGGCGCAGATATGGTCGACGCCTAATTGCTTCATCACCCGATAGTCGTCGTCATTGCGCGCCGGAAGTTGGGTGCCAAGATACATCGCGGTCCTCGTCAGTTTGCTATTTGCGGCGCAAGGCCGGCGGAAGGCTGCGGCGCCCCTTAGCCGACGGCCCGTGCGGGTTCGGGCTGATCCTCGGCCCGGTAGCGGAAGCGACGCGAGCGGTCGCGGTCGCGCGGATCGGGTCGCGGGATCGCCGAAAGCAGCGCTTGCGTATAGGGGTGATCGGGGTTGTTGCAGACCTTGTCCGCCGCGCCTACTTCGACCAGCTGGCCGCGATACATGACGCCCACGCGGTCGCACATGTAGCGGATCACGCCGATATCATGGCTGATAAAGATATAGGCCAGCCCCAGTTCGTCCTGCAGCCGCATCAGCAGGTCCAGCACCTGACTGCGGACCGAGACATCCAGCGCCGAGGTCGCCTCATCCGCGACGATCACACGCGGGTTCAGGGTGATCGCCCGCGCAATGCCGATCCGCTGACGCTGCCCGCCGGAAAAGGCATGAGGGTAGCGTTCGCGCGTCGCCGGATTCAGGCCGACCTGCTCCATCAGATGGCAGACACGCTCATCCAACTGGCGGCCACGGGCGATGCCGTTCACAAGCAGCGGCTCTGCGATGATCTGCGCCACCGTCATGCGCGGGTTCAGCGAACCGAACGGGTCCTGAAAGACCATGCGCAATTCCTGGCGCACGGCCTTGAGGTCAGAGCCATGCAGTTCGGCAAGATCGACCTGTGGGCCATCGGCGCGCCGGTAAAGGATGCGCCCGCCGCTTGGATCGTAAAGCCGCATCACGGCGCGGCCCATCGTCGTCTTGCCCGAACCGCTTTCCCCCACGATCCCCAGCGTTTCGCCGGGTTGCAACGTGATCGAGACCTTGTCCAGCGCGGTGAATTCACCGAACTTCATGGTCAGCCCCTGAATGTCCAGGATCGGGGTCACCGTCATGTCGATCGGCGGGCGGCTGGCGCGGGCCTCGGCCTTGTGCTCAAGCTTCAAGACCGAGCCGATCAGCATCTTGGTGTAATCGTCCTTGGGCGCGTGGAAAATCTGCTCGACCGGGCCATATTCCTTGACGACGCCCTGATGCATGACCAGCACGTCATCGGCGATCTGGGCGACGACGCCCATGTCATGGGTGATGAACAGCACCGCCATGCCATGCGCCTTTTGCAGCCGCGCGATCAGGTCAAGGATCTCGGCCTGCGTGGTCACGTCCAAGGCTGTCGTCGGCTCATCCGCGATCAGCAATTGCGGCTTGCAGGCCAAGGCCATCGCAATCATCGCGCGCTGCCGCATTCCGCCGGAATATTCAAAGGCATAGCGGTCCACCGCTTTTTGAGGGTCGGGAATCTCGACCTGACCAAGCAGAGAGATGGCCTCTGCCCGCGCTTCGGTCTTGTTCATCCGCAGATGCAGGCGCAGCGCCTCGATGATCTGGTCGCCAACGGTATGGACGGGCGACAGCGATGACATCGGCTCCTGAAAGATCATCGCGATCCGCGCGCCACGAACGGCACGGATCGCACGACCGCGCGGGTCAAGCGTGGCAAGGTCCAGCATGTTGCCGTCGGGACCGCGCAGCAGGATCTGTCCCCGCGCGATCCGACCCGGCTGATCGACGATCTGCAGGATCGAGCGCGCAGTGACGGATTTCCCCGAGCCGCTTTCGCCGACCACGCAAAGCGTCTTGCCCGGCGCGATGGAAAAGGACACGCCGTTCACTGCGGTGAACACGCCGGTGCGGGTCGGGAACTCGGTGACCAGATCGCGGACATCCAGCAGCGGTGGGGTCGGCTCGACTTGCGGCATGGGTGCCCTCATTTGTTATAGGGATCGGCCGCGTCGCGCAGCCCGTCACCCAGCAGGTTCAGCGCCATCACCGCCAGCACCACCGCCGCGCCGGGCAGGAACAACCAGGGCGCCGTGGCGATCGAGCGGATGTTCTGCGCCTCACGCAGCAGCACCCCCCAGGATATCGTCGGCGGCTGCAGCCCCAGCCCCAGGAAAGACAGCGAGGTTTCCGCCAGGATCATCGCGGGCACTGCCAGCGTCACCGAGGCGATGATGTGGCTGGCAAAACTGGGCAGCATGTGCCGAAAGATGATCCGCCGCTCCGATACGCCGTCCAACCGCGCGGCGGCGACGAATTCCTCGGATCGCAGCGACAGGAAGCGCCCACGCACCACGCGGGCAAGCTGCGCCCAACCGGTCAGCGACAGGATGATGGTGATCATCATGTATTGCAGCGTCGCGGGCCAGTTCTGCGGCAGCGCCGCCGCCAGCGCCAGCCAGATCGGAATGGTGGGCAAGGCCAGCACGAATTCGATCACCCGCTGGATGACGAAATCGATCCTTCCTCCGTAATAGCCCGATATCCCGCCCAGGACCACGCCCAAGGCCAGTGACAGCGCCACACCGACCAACCCGATCGACAGCGAGATCTGCGCCCCCTGCACCACGCGGGAATAGACATCCCGCCCCAGCCGATCCGCCCCGAACAGGTATAGCGGCTGTTTCGGATCGCTCGACGCCAGAAGGTGGATATTGCTGCGAAACAGCCCCAGCACCGAATATTCATAGCCCCGCCCGAACAGGCGGATGCCGACCTTTTTCGTGGGGTCTTCCTTGAAGATGGCGGCCAGTGTCTCGGGGTCGCGGGTCATCTTGAGGGGGCGGAAATACAGACCGATCTGAAGCCCGTCTGTGCGGTCGATGACATGCACCCGCTGCGGCGGATGAAAGGTCGAGCGCGCGTTCTGCTTGACCGGGTCGTTGATTGCGAAGAACCCCGGCACCAGCGCGACGGTGTACAGCGCGATGGTGACGACCAGCGCGATCATCGCCAGTTTGTGGCGGCGGAAGGCCCACCAGATCAGCTGCCATTGCGAGGCGACGGCGACGCGCTCGGCCGGGACTTCGGCTTGCAGGCTGGCATCGGTCATTGGTCCCTCACTCAAGCCGGATGCGCGGATCGACCAGCGCCAGAAGGATGTCGCTGATCAGCGAACCGATCAGCGTCAGCGCGCAGATCAGCAAGACGAAGGCCCCCGCCAGATACATGTCCTGCGCCATCAGCGATTGCAGCAGCATCGGCGCGGCGGTGGGCAGGTTCAGCACGATGGCCACCACGACCGAGCCCGAAATCAGGTTCGGCAGCAGCCATGCGATGGTCGAGATGAACGGGTTCAGCGCGATCCGCATCGGGTATTTCAGCAGCAGGCGCAGCTCTGACAGGCCCTTGGCGCGGGCGGTGGTGACATAGGGCTTGGGCAATTCGTCCAGCATATTTGCGCGCATCACCCGGATCAGGCTGGCGGTCGAGGACACGGCCAGAATGATGACCGGCAGCCACAGGTGATGCAGCAGGTCCAGAAGCTTGCCGAAGCTCCACGGTGCGTTTTCATATTCTGGGGAAAACAGCCCGCCGACGGATTGGCCGAAATGGACGGCCGCGACATACATCAGGACCAACGCCAGCAGAAAGGACGGGATCGACAGACCCAGAAAGCTGAAAATGGTAAAACCGTAATCGCCGATCGAATATTTTCTGACCGCCGAATAGACCCCGATCGGCAGCGCGATGGCCCAGGTGACCAGCAGGCTGACCACCGCCAGCACCAGCGTCAGCGCCATGCGTTCCCAGATCAGCCCGGAAACCGGCTGCTGCCATTCGAAGGACAGGCCGAAATCGCCCCGCGTGACGATGCCCCAGACCCATTTCGCATATTGCACGATCATCGGCTGATCGAGGCCGAAGCGCTCGCGCAGTTGCGCGGCGGCATTCTGGTCGACGATCTCGTTCGAGGAAGCCAGCGTCGCCACATAGGTTGTCACGTAATCGCCCGGCGGCAACTGGATCAGCACGAAGGCCAGAAAACTGACCGCAAAAAGCGAGGGGATCATCCACAGAAATCGCTTGGCGATGAAACGCAGCATCCAATGGCTCCGGTCGGGCGGGGAAGGACCGGCCCGTCACGGGCCGGCCCGAACGCGTCAGGCGGTGAAGTAGAATTGCTGCGGCATGGCCGGACCGGGATTTGGCCATGACCAGCTGTCGGGCTGGGTCTCGGGCACATTGTGCAGATTGTTGCGAATGATCCCGAAACCGCCCACCGCAAGACAGATGCCGATGGTCTCGAAGGCTTCGGCGGTCAGGTCGAACACCTGCTTCATGATCTCGCCGCGCTTGGCCAGATCGGCAGTGGCGCGGGCCTGATCGAACAGCGCGAAACGCTGCTTCTGACTTTCGGGCGGCTCCTCGCCCGCCGCGCCATTCGAGGTGTACCACATCGCCCACGGGATGGCGTAGCGCGAGCCCTGCGGATGGAAGGCGAAATAGTCGCGAGGGTCCAGCATCGGATCAAGGCCGCCCGGCCCCGGCCAGACCTGCGCGTCATGCGCGTTGTCATCGCCACGGGTATAGTACAGCGCGCGTTCGATGGTGTTGACCTTGACGTCAAAGCCCAGCTCGGCCCAATGCGCCTTGACCAGTTCCAGCGTGTCCACAAGGTCCGGATACAGCGTCGGGATCACGTCGATGGCAAAGAAGGTCGCCCCGCCATCCGGCCTCAGCCGCCAGCCATTGCCGTCGCGCTTGTCATAGCCCGCCTCATCCAGCAAGGCATTGGCCTTGTCGGGGTCGAATTCGGTGAACTGCTTGGACAGCCCCTCGTGATGCCAGGGATGGGTCGGGCGTGGTCCGGTCTGATAGGGCTCACTTTGGCCGAAATAGACGATGTCGATGATCTCTTGCCGGTTCAGACCCAGAGACAGCGCCTGACGGACCGCCTTATTGGCGAACATCTCGCGCATGCCGGGGTCCTTGTGGGTCATGTTCAGGTAGATCTGGCATTGCTGCGACGCCGAGGGGACCAGCTTCAGCAACCGGTAGCCGCCCTTCTCGGCATTCTCGGACAGGGTGGGCTTGTTCGCGAGAATGTTGATATGGCGGTCCTGAATGTCGATCTGCCCCGAGATCACGTTCAGCATCAGCGATTCCACATCCTGCGAGATGCCGAAATTCAGCTCATCCGCATAAGGCAGCTGATTGCCCTCGGTATCGACCTGCCAGAAATAGGGGTTGCGGGTCATCACCACGCGGGTCGCGCCGCCGGTATAGGGCTCTTTGACGACCCAGGGGTCCAAAGTCGGCTTGTCGGGATTGGCCCAACGGCTGGGGATCTCGATATCGCCGCATTTCGCGCGGAACAGTTCCGTCCAGGTGCCCAGGCCCGCCGCCTTGGCCTCGGCCACCAGATCGCGCCCGGACGAGGGCAGGAACTGGCTGCAATAATGCTTGGGAAACAGCGTCGGGTGCTGGCCCAACGGCGTCGCGAGGTTCTCCAGAAACAGCGCATTCGCCGCGGCAAAGGTGAAGCGCACCGTCGCGTCGTCCACCTTTTCGACCACCACCGGCTTGCCCGCGACCTGCAATTGCGCCGGGGTCGCGCTGTACAGTTCGGGGTTCTTCACCACTTCTTCGATGGCGAAGACCACGTCATCGGCGGTGAAGGGGTGGCCGTCAGACCAGCGCATTCCCGGCCGCAGCTTGAAGGTGAACTGGGTCGCGTCGGGGCCGATTTCCCAACTGTCGGCGACATTGGGCAGGACCTCGGTGAAATCCATGTTCCAGCGCACAAGGCCCTGATTGCCGACCATGCGCAGAATGCCGTTATGGTCCGAGGACCCGCGCAGCCCGCGCCGGATCGCACCGCCATAGGTGCCGATCTTTTCATGCGGGGTCACGACCAGCGGATTCTGCGGCAGGCGGTCATTCAATGCGGGCAACCCGCCCGATTTGACCATATCGGCCAGCGCCGGAGCCTCGTTCACGGTCGCGGCGCGGGCGCGGGTGGCAAGCGCGGCCAGCGCAAATACGCTGCCGGACGCCGCCAGAAAGCCACGGCGACTTAGCCCGCCGGGCAGCGGAATAGGGTCTTGCATCCTCGTTCTCCTCCCAAGGCGTCTTGGCTGCCGACACGCCGTCGTCGCTGGCCCCTCCCAAGGCCGGTTCGCCACGCGGCGATCGCAACAAGAGAATCGTTATCAGAGGATCAGAAAATTACAAGTATTGACAGATTATGACAGCTTTCATAACGCTAGATCTGATGTGGCGGCCGTATATTACCGCCGCCGCCGATCACGAAATGCCTGCGGGGAAAGACATGACGTCCGCAATGACAGGGCATGAGCAGAAAGCGGGCGCCACCCGCTATAGCGACATCATCTATGAAAAGATCATCGCGATGATTGCCGACGGGCGCTTTGCGCTGAATGCGCGCCTTCCCGCGGAGCCCCAGCTTGCAGCCATGCTGGGCGCATCGCGGCCCGTGCTGCGCGAGGCGCTGGAACGGCTGCGGCAGGACAATCTGATCGTTTCGCGCAAGGGCTCGGGGTCCTATGTCCGCCAGCGCCCGGACAGCACCATGCTGCAGCAGGTGCCTGTCGGATCGCTGGCCGATGTGCAGCGTTTCTTTGAGTTCCGCGCCGGGCTTGAGGCGGCGGCGGCTGGACTGGCCGCGCGCAATGCCACCGCGCAGGACCGCAGCCGCATCACCGAGGCCTTAGCCCGGTTGGAAGCCGCGATGCTGCGCGGTGATCTGGGCGCCGAGGAAGATCTGGCCCTGCATGACGCCATCGCCGAGGCAACCGGAAACCCGTTCCACATGCAGGTGCGCGGCATGTATCGTGGACATTTCTCGATCGGGCATTCGGTCACCCGCAGCCTCAGCCTGCGGCGTTCGCCACCCCATGCCCGCGCCGTGCAGCGCGAGCATGACGCCATTGTCGCCGCGATCCTCGCACGGGACGAGGACGCCGCCGCCTTGGCCATGCGCGACCATATTTTGAACGCCCGCAACCGTATGTTCAGCGGCGTCGATGATTGATCCAACGCCTTATAAAAAAAGGAATGCCATGACGAAACCGCAGCGTTTCCAGCCAAAGGTGCGGCAGGTGATCGACACGCCGCTGCAGGTCGGGGAATCTCCGGTCTGGGACGCGCGCACCGGCGCGCTGTGGTTCGTCGACACGCTGGCCCCGGCTCTGTTTCGCCGCCATGCGGATGGCAGGCTGGACCGCTTCGACATGCCAGCGGCGGCGGGCAGTCTTGGCCTGTGCGACAGCGGCCTGATCGTGGTCGGGTTGCAGACGGGCGTGCATCTGCTTGATCCCGCGACCGCCGCGCTGTCCTTGCTGTGTGATCCCGATGGCGGGCGGGCGGACAGTCGGCTGAACGATGGCAAGGTCGGGCCGGACGGCTGCTTCTGGGTCGGCACAAGGGACGAGGCCGAGCCGCAGACCGGCAATGCCCGGCTATACCGCGTCGCGCCGGATGGCAGCTTCGCCACCGTTCTTGACGGGCTGCTGACCTCGAACGGGCTGGCATGGAGCCCCGACGGTCGCCGCATGTATCATTCCGACAGCAGCGGACTTTATGTGCAGACTTTCGATTTCGACCCGATGAGCGGCGGCATCGGCGATGCGACCCGCCTGCATGACAATGCCCCTGACGAGGGCCGCCCGGATGGAGCCGCCATGGACGCCGAGGGCTGCTATTGGAGCGCCGGGGTCCGCTCGGGCCGGTTGAACCGCATGGATGCCCAAGGCGAGATCATCGAAATCTGGGAAATGCCTCATAAAGGCTGCAGCATGCCCTGTTTTGGTGGGCCGGATCTGCGGACGTTATATGTCACCTGCCTGCACATGACGCGCGACGACGGCACCATGCAACCCGGCACGCTGCTTGCCTTCGACGCCCCGGTCGCCGGGGCACCAGTGCATCGCATGGCGCTGTGAGGCTTACGCTGCCTGCGCGGGCTTCTTGCCCATGATGATCATGCCAAGGATGTCGTCATCGGTGACCTCGTCCACGCGCACCGTGCCGACCCTTTGGCCGTTTTTCATCACCACCGCGCGGTCGCAAAGCTTCATCACGGCGTGAATGTCGTGTTCAATCAGGAAGATGCCCAGACCCTGTCGCTTCAGCTCCTGGATCAGCTCGGCGACCATCTGGGTTTCCTGCGGGCCAAGGGCGGCGGTCGGCTCATCCATGATCAGGATGCGGGCGTTGAAATAGACCGCGCGGGCGATGGCCACCGATTGCCGTTGCCCGCCCGAAAGCGCCATGACCGGATCGGCGAATTTGCGGAAATTGGGGTTCAGCCGGGCCATGATCCGGCGCGTCTCGGCCTCCATCCGGGATTCGTCCAGCAGGCCCGAGGGCGTCACCAGCTCGCGCCCCAGAAACAGGTTCGAGGCCGCGTCCAGATTGTCGGCCAAGGCCAGCGTCTGGTAGATCGTCTCGATATTCAGGGCACGGGCGTCGCGGGTATTGCGGATATCGACCTTTTGCCCGTCGATATAGATCTCGCCCGCGTCGGCGCGATAGGCCCCGGACAGGCATTTGATCAGCGTCGATTTCCCCGCGCCGTTATGGCCCAGCAGGCCCACGACCTCGCCCGGATAAAGGTCGATCGAGACGTGATCCACCGCCTTGATCCCGCCGAACGCGATCGAGATGTCGCGCATTTCCACTAAAGGTGTCATCGCATCCCCAGCCTTCTGCGATATTGGATGTCGATCCAGACGGCCAGAACCAGCACGACGCCGACCACGATATTCTGCAAAGGCGCGTCGGCCCCAACCATGGCCATGCCCGATTGCAGGCTTTGCATGATCAGCGCGCCAAGGATTGCGCCATAGATGGTGCCAATCCCGCCCGACAGCGCCGTGCCACCGATCACCGCCGCCGCAATCACCCGCAATTCGTCCAGCGTGCCGATGTCATTGGGGTGCGATTGCAGCCGCGCCTGTGCAATGATCGCCGACAGCCCGCACAGGAACCCCATCAGCGCGAAAATCTTGACGGTCAGCAGCCGCGTATTGATACCCGAAAGCTCGGCCGCGTCGGGGTTGCCGCCGGTGGCAAAGATATAGCGGCCAAAGCGGGTGCGCCTGGCGATGACCGTCATTGCGACCGCTACAAGGATCAGGATCAGGACCGAGATCGGCAGGCCGTAGCCCTGCGTATACCCCTCGGGCATGACCTCGCCGCGCGCCTCAAAGATGCGCTTCAGCTTGGCCTGCGGCAGCTCATAGGAATTCAGGATGGCGACGAAGCCCATGACCAGGCCGACCACCAGTGCCATGACCGCACCCTCGGCCCAGATCGGGCGCACGGGAAAGCCATGCGATTGCTTGCGGCGACGGGCGCCATAGATCACCCACAGCGCCGCAATCGAGGCCAGCCCGCCCACTATCCAACTGGTGGTGACGCCCAAGGTGCCCTCGGCCCCCCCGAACAGCAGAAAGGTCTGGTCAAGCGGTGCGATGGTCTGTCCCGCCGTCAGATACCAGCCGACATAGCGCCAGATCAGCAACCCGCCCAAGGTGACGATAAAGGCCGGGATGCGCTGATAGCCGACCAGCCAGCCGTTCAGCGCCCCGATGGCCGTCCCGACCAGCAGGCCGGTGACCATGGTCAGCGGCGCGATCAGCGGATGGCCCAGCTCCAGCCCGAAAATGCCGGGCAGCCAGCGCGCCTGCATCATCCCCATCATCGCCGAGGCCAGCGCAAGGATCGCGCCCACGGACAGGTCGATATGGCGGCAGACGATGATGAAGACCATGCCCGTGGCCATGATCGCGACCGAGACCGTCTGGATCGTCAGGTTGAAGATATTGCGCGCCGACAGGAAGCGACCATCGGTCACGATCCAGAAGCACAGGCAGACCAGCGCAAAGGCCCCGATCATGCCCAGCAATCTCAGGTCGATTTCAAGCTGTTGCAGCCAGTTGCGGCGCGGCGGGGCGGCGGGGGAAAGGTCACTCATGGGCATGGTGTGGTGGCGGCGCTGGTGACGCCACCACCCCTTCCATCAGTTACAGGGCGCGGGGCCGTTCTGGACCCCTTGGCACAGGGCATCCTTGGTGATCCAACCCGCATCGACCACGGTGGAGAGGTTCTCCTTGGTGATCGGCACGGGGGTCAGCAGGATCGCGTCCATATCCTTGCCACCGGGCGTCTTGAACTTGATCGCATTCGGGACCTCGGCCGCAGCCTTGCCACCGGCCAGCGCCAGCGCGATTTCGGCGGCGGTCTTGCCCAGCACGCGCGAGTCCTTCCAGACCGACACCGTCTGCGTGCCAAGTGCCACTCGGTTCAGCGCGGCATGGTCGGCATCCTGCCCGGAAACCGGAATGCCCTGCATCCCCTGCGCGGTCAGCGCGGCGACAACCCCGCCTGCGGTCCCGTCATTCGAGGCCACGACCGCATCGACCTTATTGTCGTTCTGGGTCAGGATCTGTTCCATGTTCTTCTGGGCATTGGCGGGCAGCCAGCCGTCGGTATAGGCCTCGCCGACGATCTTGATGTCGCCTGCATCAACGGCCTTTTGCAGGACCTCTTGCTGGCCACCGCGCAGGAAATCGGCATTGGGATCGGTGGGCGAGCCCTTGATCATCACGTAATTGCCCTTGGGCGCAGCCTTCAGCACCTCGGCGGCCTGCATCCGACCCACTTCGACGTTGTCGAAGGTCAGATAGAAGGCGCGCGGGTCCTCGATCAGGCGGTCATAGGCGACGACCGGGATACCTTCGTCGGCGGCGGCCTGAACGGCGGGCACGACAGCCTCGGTATCCTGACCCAGAACGATCAGCGCATTCACGCCTTGAGCGATCAGCGCCTCGATATCGGAAAGCTGCTTGGCCGAGGACGATTGCGCGTCAGCCGAGACATATTTGGCCCCGGCGGCCTCAAGCGCGTCCTTGATGGCCTTTTCATCGGTCTTCCAGCGCTCTTCCTGGAAGTTCGACCAGGACACGCCGACGGTCATGGTTTGTGCGAATGATGCAGACGAAAAACCCACCGTCGCAAGGACGGCGGCCAGAATGGCAGTGCGCATCGATACCTCCCAATAGATGCGACCATCCGGTCGAGTCGCCGGATCTGGGCCAAGACTGCGCCGCGCCCGATAGCCTGTCAAAGAAAAAGAAAGACGTCTGTCAGATTGCTGATTGACGTCTGTCATTCCGATTGGAATCTTCGGACGCGGAGGAGAGATCATGCGAAACCCGACGCTGCATGACGTGGCGCGGGCGGCAGGCGTCAGCTATTCGACCGCCGACCGCGTCCTGAACCGGCGTGGCGGGGTGGCCGAAAAGTCGGTCCTGCGCGTCCAGCGCGCCATAGATGAACTGGGCTACCAGCGCGACATCCATGCAGCGAACCTGTCGCGGCGGCGCAGCTATGTCTTTCGCTTCTATCTGCCGCAGGGGGATCACAGCTTCTTCACCGTGCTGCGTCAGGTGGTCGAGGCGCAGGCCGCGCAGCGTCTGGCCGAGCGCATGCAGATCCAGATCCATGACGTGCCGCCGCTGGATGCCGATGCACTGGCGGCCGAACTGTCGCGGATCGAGACCGGGGATTGCGATTGCGTCGGCATCATCGGCAGCGACTCGGGCGCGCTGACGGCTGCGGTCGAACGGCTGCAGGCCATGCGCATTCCGGTCGTGACGCTGGTTTCCGACGCCGCGGTCGAGGCGCGGATGCTATATGTCGGGATCGACAATGTCGCCGCGGGCCGGACCGCGGGCCGCTTGCTGCGCCTGGCGCATGGGCGCGGTCCGGGTCGGGTGCTGCCGATCCTTGGCGCGCTCGCCTCGCGCGATCACCGTGACCGGCTCAAGGGCGCGCATGAGGTCCTGACCGAGCCGGGGCGGCATCTGCATCTGCTGCCCCCGATCGAGGTTCAGGACCGGTCCGACATCCTGCGTCAGAAGCTTGCGGCAATGCTGGCCGCAGACCCGCAGATCACTGGCATCTATTCGATCGGCGCAGGCAATCGCGCGCTGATCGCGATGCTGCGCGACATGCCAACCCCGCGCCCCTTCGTCGTCCTGCACGAGTTGACCGCCCCTACCCGCGCGGCGCTGGAAGCCGACCTGATCGACGCGGTCATCGACCAGAACCCGGATGAGGAAATTACCCTTGCCCTGCAAGCCATGAAAGCCATCGCCGATGAGTTGCCCGCGACACCCCCCGAGGTGAACCCGACCATCTATCTGCGGGACAATCTGCCCCGCTAGCACAGGCCGTCAGCCGTTCTGCCCCGGCAACCATGCCGTTGCCTGAGGCGGGGCAAGGCGCAGCAGGTCGACGGCGCGGGCGGCAATCTGGGCGGTCACCTCGGCAAGGCTGACCGGGCGCAGATAGAAGGCGGGAACCGGCGGCAGGATCACCGCGCCCATCTCGGCGGCAGAGGTCATGTTGCGCAGATGCGCCAGCGTCAGCGGAGCCTCGCGCGTCAGCAGGATCAGCGGGCGGCGTTCCTTGAGCTGCACGCCTGCAGCGCGGGTCAGCAGGTTATCGTCGAACCCTTGGGCGATGGCGGCAAGGCTGCGCATTGAGCAAGGCGCGACGATCATCCCCGCGACCGGGCAGGACCCCGAGGCGATTTCCGCCCCCAGATCGCCGCGCGGATGCACCCGCGCCGCCATCGCGCACAGGCGGTCGTAGGCATCGGGGCCGATTTCCTCGGCCAAGGTGCGTTCGGCCATGGCCGACAGGACCAGATCGATAGTGACCCCGGCGCGGGTCAGCGCCTCGGCGCAGTCCATTGCCAGCGCGGCACCCGATGCGCCGGAAACACCCAGCACCACCCTCATGGCATGATCCCTTTCAGAAGCTTTGCGGCCCATGCCTCATGCGCGGGGTCCAGATGCATTTCCCGGCCCCATTCGCGGGTCGTCTCGCTGCCGATCTTGGTGGTGGCGTCGATCCCGATCTTGCCCGCCAACCCTTCCAGCGGCGAGGCGAAGTCCAGATAATCCATCGGCGTGCGGTCCAGCAGCATGACATCCCGCGCCGGGTCCATGCGGGTCGCCAAGGCCCATGCGATGTCGTCCCAGTTGCGGATGTCCAGATCGCCATCCACCACCACCACGATCTTGGTATAGGAAAACTGCGGCAGCATCCCCCATAGCGCCATCATCACCCGCCGCGCCTGTCCGGGATAGCGCTTGTCGATACTGACCACCGCCATGCGATAGGAACAGGCGGCAGGCGGCAGCCACAGATCCTGCACCTCGGGGATCTGGGCGCGGATCACCGGCAAAGCGAGTTCGTTGAAGACCTCTCCGATGACCGAGGGCTCATCCGGCGGCCTGCCAGTGACGGTGGTCAGGTAAAGCGGATCGCGGCGGCAGGTAATCGCACTGACCCGCATCACCGGAAACGGCTCAACCGCGTTGTAATAGCCGGTATGATCGCCAAAGGGGCCTTCGGGGGCGGTCTCGGCGGGGTCGATCCAGCCCTCGACGATGATCTCGGCACGGGCCGGAACCATAAGCGGGACGGTCCGCGCCGCAACCAACTCGGTCCGCTGGCCGCGTAGCACGCCGGAAAATCCCAGCTCGGAAACGGTTTCGGGCAAGGGCAGCGCCGCCGCCAGCAGCAGCGCCGGGTCGGCGCCAAGGGCGATCGCCACCGGCATGGGCACGTTGGCGCGCTGCCAGCTGCGGTGATGCGCGGCGCCGCCGCGATGGGCCAGCCAGCGCATGATCAGCCGGTCCGGCCCCAGCACCTGCGCCCGGTAGACGCCCAGATTGTAACGCGCCACATCGGCTGCCGCGCTGTCCTGCGGGCGGGTGATCACCACCGGCCATGTGATCAGGGGGCCTGCATCCTCGGGCCAAGGGGTCTGAACCGGCAGCGCATCAAGACCGCCCAGTTCCTGATCCTGCGCGGGGGCATGGCGCAGCACCTTTGGCCGCGCAGCAAGCGCCGCCCGCAGCATCGGCCAGCGCGACAGCGCATCGCGCATGCTCTCGGGCGAGGCCGGGCTGCGCAGGCTGGCCAGAAAGCTGCCAAAGGCGGGGATTTCGTCGGGCAGCAGACCCAGTCCGGCGGCGACCCTTTCGCGCGTGCCGAACAGGTTCGTCACCACCGGCATGGGCGGCCCGTCATGGCCCTCCAGCCGCAGGACCGGACCGCCCGCCCGCAAGGCTGCCAGTTGCAGGGCCGTCATCTCGTGCCGCAAGGACATCGGGTCGGGGATGCGCGCCAGATCGCCGCGCCCCTCGACAAAGGTCAGAAAGGCCCGCAGATCGGGAAAGGCAGGAAGGCTGCGCATCGGCGGCTCCGTTATCGTGATGCCGTGCTGTCTAGAGACTGAAAACCGGTGCAAACTTGACATATGTCAATTGTGGCGCGGTTTTACCGATCTAGCCTTGCGGGCATGATAGCTCAAAGACCCCTTCCCCCGCCCTTTCGCCATCTGCCGATGCCAGTCCCGGCAGCCTCGGTCATCGGCTTTGCCCTGTCGCGGCTGCTGCGCCGGATCGCGGCGCATAAGCCCGCCATCCTTGGCCGTCTGGGCGCGTATCAAAGCGCGCGCTTCCTGATCGACGTGATCGACGGCCCCGCGCTTTTGCTGATCGAGCCGCAGGCGCAGCGCATTACCGCATGGTCGCGCAAGCGCCCCCTGCCCCCGCATGATGCGGCGATCCGGGGCCAGCTGGCTGCCTTTCTGGCGATGCTTCATGGCAGCGAGGATGGCGATGCGCTGTTCTTTTCGGGCGATCTGGAAATCGCGGGCGACACCTCGGCGGTTCTGGCGTTCCGCAATGCGCTGGACGACGCCGAGCTGGACCTGACCGAGGAACTGGCCACCCTGTCCCGCAGCCCCTTTGACGGCTGGCTGCGCCATGCCTTGGCGCTGGCGGAATCCCGCACCGGCTATCCGCTGACCCGGCAGGAGATCTGATGATGATGGAACTGGTCTGTCCGGCGGGCACACCTGCCGCCTTGCGCGCTGCGGTCGAGGCGGGCGCGCATACCGTCTATTGCGGCTTTGCCGATGAAACCAATGCCCGCAATTTCCCCGGTCTCAATTTCTCGCGCGAGGAAATGGCCGAAGGCGTCGCCTATGCCAAGGCGCGCGGCGCCAAGGTGCTGGTCGCGATCAACACCTTCCCGCGTGCGGGCGCACAGGCGCTGTGGCACCGGGCCGTGGCCGATGCCAAGGCCGCAGGCGCGCATGCGGTCATCCTTGCCGATCCCGGCCTGATTGCGCATGCCGCCGAAACCCATCCTGATCTGCGGCTGCATCTGTCGGTGCAGGCGGCGGCCGCCAACCCGGATGCGATCAACATGTATGCGGAATCCTTCGGTATCCGCCGCGTGGTGCTGCCCCGCGTGCTGACGGTCGAGGAAATCACCGCAATCAACCGCGAAATCGACATCGAGACCGAAGTCTTTGCCTTTGGCGGGCTTTGCGTCATGGCCGAGGGGCGGTGTTCACTGTCCTCATGGGCCACCGGCCTGTCGCCGAACATGAATGGCGTCTGCTCTCCGGCCAGCCATGTCGCATATGTCGAACAGGACGGCCAGAATGAGGCGCGTTTGGGCGGCTACCTGATCCACCGCACGCCCAAGGGCGCACCCGCACCCTATCCGACGCTGTGCAAGGGCTGCTTCACCGCCCCCGCCACCGCCAGCGGCCCGGCCCAGACCGGGCATCTGTTCGAGGATCCGGTCAGTTTGGACGCCACCGAACTGATCCCCAAACTGCAAAAGGCAGGCGTCACCGCGTTGAAGATCGAGGGGCGGCAACGCAGCCGTGCCTATGTCGCGCAGGTGGTCCGGGCATTCCGCGCCGCCGTCGAGGCCGCCGAGACCGGGGCCCCCATGCCCACCGGTCTGCTCGCCCGCCTGACCGAGGGCCAATCCGCCACCACCGGCGCCTATGCCAAGACCTGGAGATGAGCATGGACCTGACCATCGGACCCATCGCGTTTTTCTGGCCCGCCGCGCAGCTGCGCGATTTCTATCAGATGATCGCCGCCACTCCCGCGCGCCGGGTGGTGATCGGTGAATGGGTATGCTCGAAGCGTCTGCCCTTCTGGCAGAACGAAATCCCGCAGGCCATCGAATGCCTGACCGCAGCGGGAAAAGAGGTCAGCCTGTCGACGCTGGCGCTGATCACCCTCAAGCGCGAAAGACGGCAGGCCGAGGAATTGTTTGCCTCGGGCGTGCCGGTCGAGATCGCCGATCTGGGCGCGCTGAAATATCTGCCCGAGGGCGTGCCCTTTCAGGTCGGCCCGACGGTGAATGTCTATAACGAAGGCACGCTGGAATGGCTGGCGCGGAAAGGCGCGACGCGCATCTGCCTGCCGCCGGAACTGCCGCTGGCCTCGGTCACGACGCTGGCGCAGGCCGGGCTGGCCGCCGGGGTCGCGGTGGAGGTCTGGGGCCATGGCCGGGCGCCGCTGGCGATCTCGGGGCGGTGCTATCACGCAAGGTTGCACGAGCGCGCCAAGGACAATTGCCAGTTCGTCTGCGGCGAAGACCCCGACGGGCGCGATGTCGAGACATTGGACGGCCAAAGCTTCCTGACCGTGAACGGCGTGCAGACCCTTGGCCACGCCCATACCACCGTGGCGCTGCAAATGGCGAAACTTCAGGCGGCCGGGGTCGCATCCCTGCGCCTGTCGCCCCATCCGGGGGATTTCGCTGCCATCGTCAATCTTTACGACCGGGCGTTG
The DNA here is from genome assembly GCF_014851995.1 of Paracoccus sp. PAR01. Taxonomy (NCBI): domain Bacteria; kingdom Pseudomonadati; phylum Pseudomonadota; class Alphaproteobacteria; order Rhodobacterales; family Paracoccaceae; genus Paracoccus; species Paracoccus sp. PAR01. The sequence continues at coordinate 10,030 of NZ_JACVAW010000006.1, read as the reverse complement.
CATGACGGAATCCCCGGCTCCGAAACCATGACCAGACTGCGGGGATTGATGCCGCAGGCCAGCTTCGCCGATGGCTTTCTGGATGGACAGCCGGGGCTGCGGCAGGCGGGTTAAGGGCCGCCCAGCGGAAGGGATCAGGTTGCCTCTGTCGCTCTGATCGTTTTTCGGGACTATGGGCGTGGAAGGCGGGACTGACCCGCCATGGGCCAAAAGGTGCGACATGAGGCTTTTCGACAGCTGGCAGATCTGGGCGCTGCTTTCGGCGATGTTCGCGGCGCTGACCGCGATCTTTGCCAAGGTCGGGATCGAGAACGTCAATTCCGACTACGCGACCTTTGTCCGAACCGTGGTCATCCTGCTGGCAGCCGGCGGCATCGTCCTTGCCACCGGCCAATGGATGGACCCGGCGACGATCTCGGGGCGGACATGGCTGTTCCTGATCCTGTCGGGATTGGCCACGGGCCTGTCATGGCTGTGCTATTTCCGCGCCCTCAAGCTGGGCCAGGCGGCGCAGGTCGCGCCCGTCGACAAGCTGAGCGTGGTGCTGGTCGCAATCATCGCGGCGCTGTTTCTGGGCGAGCGGATGTCCATGACCGGCTGGGCGGGCGTGGCGATGATCGCCTGCGGCGCAATCCTTGTCGCGCTGAAGTAACCGCGCCCCTCAGCCCAGCAGCCGGTTCGCGCGGACCAACTTTTCTCCCAGACCGCGTGCCAGCCAGCGATGGATCGCGAATGCCGTGGCGGGGTCCGTCGCCTCCAGATCACGCAGATCCTGCGCGGCAAAGCACAGCAGGCGGCAAGGCGCATCCGCGCGGATCTCGGCACTGCGCGGGCCTGCGGTATATAGCGCGATCTCGCCCACCAGATTTCCGGGCGCAAGCGAGCGCAGCCGCTTTGGCCCCGTCGTTGTCCGCGCGAAAACGCCAAGCTGGCCGGATTGCAGATACCAGACCTCGTCGCCGGCGCTGCCCTCGGTGACCAGCAGATCGCCCTGCGCCAAAGCCACCGCCTTAAAGAAGCCGGGCGGCGCGTCGGGCAGGTCGGTCGCGCCATGGGCAAGCGCCTCGGGCGGGGCATGGGCCAGCAGAAGGGTTTCGGCCGCCTCCAGGGCCGTGGCCACATCCGGTGCCAGTCGCAACTGGGCATGGATGTCGAAATCCCGGTCCCAGGCCCGCAAGGCGCGCAAGCAATCGGCATTCAGCCCGGCCAGCCAGCAGGTCACATCCCGGTCGCCCAGTTGCAGCAAAATCCGCATCAAGGCGGCGCAGGCCGCCCCGTCCAGCCCGCTGACCGACGAAAAATCGAGGATCAATTTCCGCGGCAATCCCTGTCCCGCCGCATCCGGCCATTTCAGCCCCCGGATTTCCTTCCGCAGCAGATCGACCCGACCAAAATAGATATGGCCAAACAGCGTCAGCCCCTGAATGGCCGCACCCTGACCGGACAACCACAGCTCGGCCGAGGGCGCCCGGTCCAGCGGCGAGCGGCGCTCACGCGCGGACCAGCGGGCGCTGACCAACGGCGTGCGGCCATAGGCCATGGCAAAGCTGAGCGCCGAGAGCAGAATTCCCAGCCCGATGGCGGCAAGGATGTCGACAAGACAGGCCACGGCGACCACGGCGATCACCACGCACCATTCCAGACGGTCGATCTGGCGGCGCACCGACCACAGCCAATCCGCGACCAGACCATAACCGATGAACAGCAGAATCCCGGTGCTGACGAAGACCGGGAAATAGGGGATCAGCCAGCCCATGAAGACGCAGCCGGTCAGCGCGGCTAGCCCATAGCCCAGCCCGACGCTGTTGCGCCGCAATCCAAGGCTGTTGGTCAGCGCGGTGGTCGGGCTATCGGCATAGCTGACCAGCCCGCCGAACAGCCCGATCAGGATATTCGCGCCCCCCGCCAGCCGGGTTTCATGATCAAAATCGACATCGCGGCGGCTGTCCAGCTCAATCCCGCTGAGGTTCAGCACCACGCTGAGGACATTCAGCAGCACCACGACCAGAATCGCGCCCGACGACCCCAGCAGCACCGCAACGTCGATCTGCCCAAGTGCCAGCACAGGCTGGTCCGTCGTATCGAAGGCAACCAGCTGACCCGATGCCACCAGACCCGCGATATCCTGACCCAGCACTGCCTGTACGATCCAGAATCCGGCGACCGCCGCCACCAGAACCGTCAGAAACCCCAGCGCCGTGCGCAGGTGCTGGCCGGAAAGCGCCAGCAGCAGGGCAAGGCCGATGGCGGGCAGCAGCACCTTGACCTTGTCGGCATCAAGGCCACCGCGCCACGCCTGCCAAGGGCTGCCGCCCAGAACAAGCTCGATCGCGGCGATGATCAGCAGCAATCCGCAAGCGGCCAGAAACCCGCAGGACACCGCAAAGGGCAGCAGCCGGGCAAAGCGCGTCAACCGCAGCTTGCCCAGCAACAGCAAGGCGATCCCGGTCAGCGTCGTCGAAATGCCCATGACCGCAATAGCGGTGACCAGCGCCGCTGCCGGGCCTCCGGTCGTGGCCGCCGCGGCGGATGCCATGGCGGCGGCAAGCACCGCGATCGAGGCATCCTGCGCGGTTCCCAGTGCGCCTGGAATCCGGCTGAACAGCGCCGTCGAAAACGCCGATACCGCGGTCGAAAACAGCAGGATCAGCGTGCCGGAACCCAGACCCGTCGCCAATGCCCCCGCGAAGCAAAGCGAGGCCAGCGCATAGCTTTCCCCCACGGAATCAAGCCCCAGCAGAAACCCCGCCACGATGCTGGACATGCGGCCCGGCGCTTTGGGCAGGCTGGTCGCGGCGGCAGGGCGGGCGGGCAGATCCATCGGCCGGGGTTCGTTCCAGAATGATGGGAAAGGTCCAGAAAACCCGGTCGGCTGTCCGACCGGCCCGGAAATGATACACGGATTCCCGGATTTGCCTTGGGCAAACTGGCTCAGGGAACCCGCCGATAAGGAACTGCCCTTTGCCGATGCGGATCAGCTGGGTTGCATGTTCCGGTGCAGCCGCGCGCCAGCCAGCTCGGCAAAGTCCAGTGCCTTGAGCTTTTCGTGGTGTTCGGTCTCGCCAAGGATCAGCTTGGCGACATCCTGACCCTGAACCCAGCATTCCTCATGCAGGCCCGCCCCCTGCGTCCAGCCCCCGGCATAGTAGATGCCATTGACGCCCTGATTTTTCAGACAGACCGCCTGAGCCTGCAAGGTGGCGAAATCAAGGACATTGTGGCGCAGGTTCTGCACCGCCGGGTTGCCCTGCGCATCCTTCAGGACCAGATCATCCGGGATCGGGCGATAGGGATTGACCGAAACAAAGAACAGCGGATAGCCGAACTTGTCATAAAGCGGGTTCTGGGCATCGTTCTGGTGCCGGTTCGCGACATAGTTGATCGTATAGGGCATCTGCGCCACCGCGCCCGGCTGGTGGATCAGGATGTTGTAGGTCGACCAGGCATTGCAATTCACGGGCAACAAACGGCTGTCGGTATGGGCCACCGAAATGCCGTTGGTATATTCGATCGAGGCCATGGCCGAGGCAACCTCGCCCGGCAGCCCCTGCTTGACCGCAATCAGCGAGGAATCGGCATGCGCCGCCAGCACCAGCTTCTTGGCCCTGAAAGGCTGCGATGTCGGGGCAAGATCATTGCTGATCGTGAACAGCCCGTCCTCAAGGCTGGCCGAGGCCCGATAGTTTTGCACGAAGGTGATCTCGGGCATCGTCGCCGTCATATAGGCGACCAGTTGATTGATCCAACGCGACGCCCCGCCGACGAAATAGCACCTGTTGGCGGGTTTGCCGCCCGCGCCTTCCTGTATCGCGTAATAATGCATCACCGCCAGAAAGGGCATGCCGCGCGGCCCAAGCTCGGTGACGAAATACATGCCGTTGATCCGGGGATAGATCACCTGCGGACCCAGCCGGGCGTCCCATGGCGGGCTTCGCGTCGGCCCCACCATATCGATATATTCGCTGATCGTGGTCGTCGCGAATTGCCCGGCATTCTTGGTCGCGTCCACACCCGCAACCTGCATGAAATCGTTGACCGAGGCCGCCAGTGCCTTATCGATCGCCGTCCCCCACCATGCCGAGGCGCTGTCGGCAAAGCAGATGCTGCCATCCCCGGTCGAATAGCTGGTCGAATCCTCAAGCGGCAGATAGTCCGTGCCCGCCTTGAAGCCGATCTGGTTCATCACCGCCACGATGTTGGTATAGGCGGTCACGTTGAAATCATTGACGCCAAGATCGGCCCAGCGGTCGATCGTACCATCGGGGCCATTGCCGAAGGTAAAGTCGAACGTGTCGACATTGCCGCCGAAACGATCGCTGGCCTCAAGGACAGTGATCCGCGGCACCGCCGAGGGGTTTTTCTGTCTGGCCGTCAGGATGATGTTCCACGCGGCTGCCAGACCGCCAATGCCGCCACCGATGATGGCAATATCCGTGTCATTCATTCCAGGTCCCTCCCTTGATTTGAATTCAAACGATGGAAAAGCTCAGGTGGTGGTGCCGGTCACTTCAAGAATGGCGCGCCGGGTGGTCAGTTGCGCCGCAGCGCTGGCGCGATCGGCAATGTCATGCAGGGCCTGCCGGGCCGCGCCGTCGCCCTTGCCCCATGCCGCCAGCGCATGGCCAAAGCCGATATGCAAATCGGACCAAGGGGTTGGCTCGTCCTTGGTATAGGCGGCAAGGGCCGCTGCCTGCCGCCCCGCCCCGTCCCAATCGCCCGCCTGCGCACAGGCCCGGATCGCATAGGCGCGAAAGCGGTAATGGTTATGCCCGACGCAACCGCCCGCCAGCAGGACCTCGCCCTCGCCCAGCGAAGTGCTGCGCTGGTAGGGATCGCGGCAGGTCATCGCATGCGAGGCCAGAACCCAAGGCCCGATGAAATTCATCGCCCCCATGCTGCGGGCCTGCTCCAACACCTCGCAGGCCAGCGCATGCGCGGCGGGAATATCGCCTTCGGACAGGCAGACGCGCACCAGCGTCTCGCGCAGGAAGGGCAGAAAGCGGGGGGCACCAAGTTCCTGCGCGGCCTCCAACCCGCGTTCGATCTGTTGCCGGGCGGCGTCATGTTCGGCCATGGACTGATAGATCCAGCCCGCCGTCAGGCGCGCGACGATCTCGGGGCGCAGTTGGCCGATCCGCTGGGCCAGCGCAGCGGAACGCAGCGCCTCGTCCAGCGCGGCGCGGGTTTCCAGCATGTAGATCTTGGTCGTGCCCAGCATGAAGCGATTGGCGCATTCGACGCTGCTCAGGGCATGCGCGTCGCAAAGCGCCAGACATTCCTCGAACACGCCATGGGCAAGATGCATCCGGCCCTGCGCGTAATAGGCATCGCCAAGGCCGCTCAGCGCGCGGGCCCGCAGTTCCGGGTGATCGGCGCGAACCGCATAGTCAAAGGCCTGACGATGCGCGGCAAGACAGCCACCGAAATCGCCGCGCGGAAAGCAAAGCCCGCCTTTCAGGTAATGCAGCCGGGCCATATCGGGCAGGAATTCGGCCTCGGCATCGCGCATCAGGGTTTCGGTCTCGGCAATCATCGCGAAGGCATCGTCGATCCGGTCCAGCACCCGCATGGTCGAGACCAGCCCGATCCGCGCCTTCAGCGCCGCGGCAGGCCCCTTCGCCTCGGCCAGTGCCGATTCAAAGGCGGCAATGGATTCCGGGCCACGACCCAGATCGCGCAGCACATCGCCGCGCAACAGCAGCAAAGGCACGCGAATATCATCGCCAGCCAATGCCAATCCGCGATCGACAAGCGCGATGGCGCTGTCGCGGCGGTGGCGATCCAGCACCTCATTCGCGGCGGTCAGATAGGCGGCGGGGGCATCGGGGTCGGCTGCCTTCTCAAGATGCTCGGCATGAAGCAACCGGTCATGGGGCGCGAACCAGTCGGCTGCGGCGCGATGCAGGCGGCGCAACTGGTCACGCAGGATCTGGGAATAGACGGCATCGCGTATCAGCGCGTGGTGGAACAGATAGCCGTCCTCATGCCGCCGGATCAGCGCGCTTCCCTCCAGCACCGCCAGATTGTCGATGCGGATTCCGGCAATCGCCGCCGCCGCCGCCATGTCGAAACGCTGCCCGATCACCGAGGCGGCAATCAGGATTCGGCGATTGTCTTCGCTGAGCATGTCGACGCGGGACTGGATCAGGCCCTGAATCGTCTCGGGGACATTGGCATCCTGATCCGAGCCGCTGCGCAGCAATTGTTCAAGGAAAAGCGGGTTGCCCTCGGCGCGGCGCACGCAGGCGACGACAAACTCACCCTGCGCCCCGTGCAGGGCAAGGCCAAGCTCCAGCCCCTCCTCGATGCTGATGGCGTTCAGGTCGATCTGCCGGACATGCGCGTCAAGCCCGGCAAACAGTTCCTGCGGGTCGATCAGGCGTTCGGTGCGGCGCTCGGTCAGGATCAGGCAGACCCGCGCCTGCGGAACCGTCCCGGCCAGCACCGACAGGATGGCGCGGGTTTCCGCATCGGCCCAATGGATGTCCTCGACCACCAGCAGCAGCGGGCGGGCGCGGGCGCGGGCCTGAACCACGCGGGCGACGACCGCCCTGCGACCCTCGGCCAGGGCCGCGGAATCCAGCCCGGCGAAAAAGGCCTGCGCGGTTCCCGCAGGCACCAGCCCCAAGGCCAGCTCAAAGAACCGCGCCCCGGCCGGGTCCAGCGCGCCCTGACGCAGATATTCCTCGGTTCGCGCCCGGACGGCATCCGCGCTGGCATCGCGCGGCAGACCGGACAAGGCGGCAAGGATGTCACGGTCGACGCTGGCCTTTTCGCCCAGACCAAAGTCCAGAACCAGCGTCCGGTGCGAGGCAAAACCGGCATCCTGCGCCATGGACAGGATATGTTCGACCAAGGCGGTCTTGCCGATCCCGGCCTCACCACGAATATGCAGGACACCGCCCGGTGCGCCCTGCGCACAGGCCCGCAACAGACTGTCTGCCAGCGCGATTTCAGTCTTGCGACCAACGAAGCGGCTGGGCGCGGAGGCCGCCCGCAGCGCCCGGAAACGGTGGACAGGGACCGGGCCATCAAAGCCCTGCACCTCAATCCGGCGCTCCTGATCGCAGATGATCCGACCTTCCAGCCCGCGATAGACGCGCTCAGAAATCAACGTCTCTCCGGCCTCGGCATTGTCGGCAATGCGCGAGGCCAGATTGACCGAATCCCCGCTGACGGTAAAACCGATGCCACCCAATTCGCCCAGACCACCCTGCGCGAAAAGCACCTGTCCGACCGCGATGCCGATATGGATCGACAGCTCGCGCCCCATCCGCGCCGACAGCCCCGGCATGGCCGCATGCATGGCGATCGAGGCGGTCAGCGCGCGCTCGGCCTCATTGCCATGCGACCGCTCGGTGCCGAACACCGCCATGACGCAATCGCCGATATGACTGACCGTGCCGCCCGTCTGGCGCAGGATCGCATCGAATTGCGAGAAGAACTCGGACAGCAGCACATGCATGTCCTCGCTGGGCAATTCGCGGGTCAGGCGCGTGTAACCGGTCAGGTCGGCAAACAGCACAACCACGGCGCGCAACTGCGCCTCGGCCGGTGTCCGGGCCACGGAGGCGATCGCGGCAAGGATCTGCTTGCGATGCCCAAGCGAACTGATGCCGATTTCCTTCAGGTCGGCATCGGTCAGCGTGGCCAGCAGATCGTCGGTCAGGTGGTTGCGTTCGAAATGGGGCAGATAAAGCGACAGTTGCAATTCGCGAAGGAGACGCTCGACCAGAGGCATCATATCCCTCCGTAAGTTTCCGCGCGGGCCAACATCGTCTTTGTTGAATTTCATATCATTAGGTCAGGCCTGACGCTGGGGCAATTGTTTTAACCGCCCTGCTGGTTCGGGATGGGATACAGGCAATGATGTAGGCGTATGCCTAATATCCATACATTGATGATTGTATGTCCATACAATTCGCGTATGATCACCGCAAGCGAATCGAGCTGTCGCAGGGGATGATGTGCGATGATGAAGCAAGGACAGATGCTGGTTCAGGGCGCCGAAAGCGTGAAGCCCGCAATGTTGCGGGGGGCTTGCCTGAAATGCCCACGCTGCGGCGAAGGCAGGATGTTTTCGGGCTATCTGAAGGTCGCAGCCAGTTGCGACGCTTGTGGATTGGACCTGACCCCACAGCGCGCGGATGACGGACCCGCCTATTTCGTGATCCTGATTGTCGCCCATCTGATCGGGTTTTCGCTGCCGGTCATGTTCAACCTGCTCGGCGACAGGCCGACGACGATCGCGGTCACTTTGGGCCTCGCCAGTGTCGTGCTGTCGCTGGCCCTGCTGCCCCCGGTCAAGGGCAGCTTCGTCGCCTTTCAATGGGCCAAGGGCATGCACGGGTTTCAGCCCGGCACCCAGACGCAGTAGACCCATACACGCCAACAATACATCCATACAATACGAGTAACCCCATGTGGAAGCCGCGACTGATCGAAAACGCCCGGATGAAATATCTGGGCATCGTCGAGGCACTGGCGGAGGATATCCGCGCCGGGCGCATCGCGCCGGGCGAGCGTGTGCCGCCCCAGCGCAGCGTCGCCGAGGCGCTTGATGTCGACCTGACCACCGTCACCCGCGCCTTCAACGAGGCGCGCCGCCGGGGGCTGGTTCAGGCGCAGGCAGGACGCGGTACCTTTGTCAGCGAGGGGCTGGACGGCAAAGCCGCGGATTTGGCGCAGCCGCTGATCGATCTCAGCATGAATATCCCCTCGCAGCCCGCCGATGTCGATTTCCGCAAGCTGTTCCCGACCGGCATCGCAAGCATTCTGGGGGGCACGCAGGGCCTGCTCAGCCTGCACTATCAGGAAAGCACCGGGGCCGAGCCCGACCGCCGGGCCGCCGCAAACTGGCTGGGCGCGCGGATCGAAGGACTGTCCCCCGACCGCATCGTTTTGACCGGCGGGGCGCAAAGCGCGCTGTTTGCGGTCTGCGAATTGCTGCTGCGGCGTGGCGACGTGATCGCCGCCGGGGCGATGACCTATCCGGGGATCAAGGCCGTCGCCATCCAGAAGGGGCTGAAAATCGCCGCGCTGGACATGGACGATCAGGGCATCATTCCCGACGCCTTCGACCGCGCCTGCCGCGATCGTCACGTCAGGACGCTGTATCTGATCCCCAGCATCGACAACCCGACCACCGCGACTTTGCCCGAGGAACGGCGCAGAGCCTTGGCCCAGATCGCGCGCCAGCACGGCGTCGCGATCATCGAAGATGATCCCTACGCCCCGCTGTTGCCCGAACGCCGGGTGACGATGGCCGAGCTTGCGCCGGACCTGACCTGGCATATCGCGACCCTGTCGAAATGCGCCTCGCCCGCGCTGCGCGTCGCCTATGTCGTGGCCCCTGCGGCGACCCAGGCGCTGAGGCTGGCGGGCGTCCTGCGCGCCACCATCCTGATGGCCCCGCCACTGATGTCGGCGCTGGCCAGTCGCTGGATCGCCGACGGCACGCTGGACCAGATCACCGCGGCGATCCGCGTCGAAAACGCCCTGCGCCAGAAGCTGGCGGGCTCGATCCTGAAAGGCATGGATTTCGCCGCCGATCCGCATGGCCATCACCTGTGGCTGCGCCTGCCCAACCATTGGCGCGCGGCGGACTTTGCCGAGCATGCCGACCGGGCCGGAGTCTCGGTCGTGCCGGGGCAGGTCTTTGCCACGGCCTCCCATCCGGTCGAGGCAGTGCGCATCTCGCTGGGGGTGGCCCCGGATCGCGGCGATCTTGAGGACGGGCTGATGCTGCTGTCCGGCCTGATCGCGCAGCCCTCACTGGGCGCAAGGGCCGTCGTCTAGGCATCAAGGCCCGCCTCAGGGTCATTCCCCGGGCGTTTTCGCCCGCGTCTTATCTGTTCAGGCCGGTCCCCCGCGGGCCGACCCATTCATCAGGATTTTTCGGTCATGTTTACGCTGAGTGCGTTGGAGTTGGCGCGAGTTCAGTTTGGTTTCACGGTGTCGTTTCACATTGTGTTTCCGGCGATCACGATTGGTCTGGCGAGCTATCTGGCGGTGCTGGAGGGGTTGTGGC
>NZ_JACVAW010000069.1:0-1699 GCF_014851995.1 Paracoccus sp. PAR01 | reverse complement strand
CACCCAGCGAAACGCAGCCTCACAATGAGCTCGTTCGGGACTCCCTGACGAGCTCATAAATACTTGCGCAACTTGGGCAACCACCCTGAGCAAGTCAAAAGGCAATGGGACGCAGACGTCGCATACGGTGAAGACAACCGAAAGTAGCGGAATATCAGGCTTTGACGCGGGCAAGAAGGCCAAGGGCCGTAAACGGCACATCCTGACACTTGCGGTCTCCTGACCTTCATTCTCGTCCACGCTGCCGACATTCAGGATCGCGATGGAGCTGTCGACGTGCTGGCCGCAATCCGGATGCGGTTCCCTTGGCTGCGCTATGTGTTCGCCGATGGCGGCTACGCGGGCGACAAGTTGCGATCGGCGCTCGTCGGCATGGGCAAGTGCATGATCGAGATCATCAAGCGCTCCGACAAGGCCAAAGCTTTCGAAGTGCTACCCCGCCGGTGGGTTGTCATGCTAAATCGCGGGCCAAGCAATGACCTCCGGACATGGGCATCGCGTGTCGACCGACGCCGTGGCCGCAAGCGCGCCATGGTCGCCCTGGCGCGGCGCATGGCAGTTGTGCTGCATCGCATCTGGGTCGATGGGACGACTTTCAGAATGGAGGGGGCGCCTACAACTTAATCCAAGCCGCCTCGCCTGCCTGACCGCAGGCTCTCGAGGTCCCGAAGGGACGCGGTTCCGGTGATGTCGGGGTCTAGACCGTCGCCAGCCAGTCTGAGCACGCCTATGAGATGGACACGCCGGAAATGCATCGAACCAGCATCTTGTCGGCAGCCCTTGCGCTGACCACGTACCGACGCATGTTCCCAAAGGACCTCTCGACAGAGCCGTATGACGGCAGTCGGATCGACCAAGGCAGGAGATCCCGTCGGCGGGGTCGAATCGTGTGGCCGAAATCTCTTGAACGAGAGGGACCCGTTACCGAAGTCTCGAGCCTAAGGACGATCGTGCGCTTCTGGCCTCGCGTCGGATCGCGGGTGGTGTACCCTGTGTAGGTGCGACGGATGTGGCAAAGCTTGAAGAATTTGGAGTGATAGTAATCGACCTATCGCAGATCCACGATTCATCCTCTGGCAGCCATTCAAAATTCGCCGGTTCGCCCGAGGTCGTGCGTCTGATCGGCGCGGGTATGAATCGGTCCGGCGGTTTCTCGCGTATTCGAACACCCGGTCTTGCAGATATGCTGAACAACTTGCCTATTCAAATTTCCGGAGGCTGAGTGGGACGCCGCGCTCGCCAAAAACAAACGTCAGTTCGAAATACTATCGTTCGGTGGACCACCCTATCGGGGCAGGCGAAGCCGGCGGATATCTCGTAACCTTCATTACACGACACAAGCTATCCAACTGGCTTCAAATGATGAATCCCTGAAGGGATTTGTACAACTGACCCCACGGAGCCTAGGTAGGAAAACCGTCCCTGATGCAATTGCATCACTTCCCAAAGATCCATCTCCGGCCTAGGGTCTGATTCGTATGCTAGGCATATTGTGTTTTTTTTTGATCGGGGAGGGGGCAGATGTCTCAAGCTCAGTCGAGGAGCCTCTACCTGCTTTCAAGTAGTAGTCTGCTTGCGGCAGGCCTGATGCTGTCTGCAACCGCCCCACCATTGCTGGCACAGGACGCCCTGACCTGCGGCAACCCGCATGTGGTTGCCAGCGGCGAGACGCTGAGCAAGCTTGCGACCCGCGCCTATG
>NZ_JACVAW010000068.1:0-1759 GCF_014851995.1 Paracoccus sp. PAR01 | reverse complement strand
CGCGAGATGAATTCGCTGCCATAGCACGTCGGGAACATTGGTCCGCTTAGAGGTTATGGCCGTGCGCGTAGCCCGCGAACTGCGCAGCGTGCGGCCATAACCGGCGCTCAGGTCTCTATGGTGGTGTTGCGAACCACCCACCACAGAGGAGACCGGCTATGACCAAGTTCGAGCATACTGCTGATGCCCGTGTTCTGGTAGGCATCGACATTTCCAAGCACCGCCACGAGGTGCTGATCGCGGCCCCCGGCAAGACCCGGCGACGGCGATTGTCGATCACAAACACGCTCGACGATTTCCAGCGGCTGATTGCCATCCTGAGGGACTACGCGCGGCCGGTGCAGATCGGATTCGAGGCGACCGGTAATTATCATCGTGCCCTAGTCTATCAGCTTGGCATGGCCGGCTTCGATGTGACGCTCGTCTCATCCGTCGCCTTGGCGAGAACGCGCGAGGCACTCCACAACAGCTGGGACAAGAACGATCCCAAAGACGCGCAGGTCATCCTGCACATGCTCCAGATCGGCGCCACCCAAGTGTTCATGGATCCGCTTCGCGCCGGGATCGCCGACATTCAGGAGCTGTCGATGACCCATGAGGTCGTGTCACGCGCCAAGACAGAGCTCTGGCATCGGATCCTAGGGCATTACCTGCCGCTCTACTTCCCGGAGGCGGCCCGCTTCCAGCGCAGCACCCGCAGCGAATGGTTTCTGGCCTTCCTCGAGATGTTCCCTTCGGCCCATATGATCACGGCAATGGACAAGGATGACTTCACTGCCGCCGCATGGGACGTCGTGGGAAAGAAGGTAGCGAAGGCTGCATTGATCTCAGACATTTACGAGACCGCACGGTGCTCAGTTGGGCTGCCGGTCGCCGCAGAGTCGGACGCGCTGCGGATGTTTCGGATGGTGCTGGCGGAGGGGCGCAGCCTGATGCGCCAGCGCAGCCAGATCGAAGCCCGGGCCGTCGCTCTGCTCGGAGATCATCCCGATTATCGACTGCTCACGTCGGTGCCGGGCATCGGCCCAATCAACGCGCTGACCATCTTGGCCGAGGCCGGCGACCTGCGTCGCTTTCGGCATCACCGACAGTTTCTGAAGTTCTGCGGCATGGATTTGGCGACGGTGCAATCCGGCCTGTTTCGGGGGCGCAGCAAAATCTCCAAGTATGGCAATGCCCGCCTGCGTCGAACGCTCTGGATGGCGGGACAGACCGCGGTCCTACACCGCGCGAACAGCTTCCGTGACAAGTTCGAACGCTACATCGCGCAGGACAGGCACAATCCGGACCTGCGCCGCAAAGCCTACACTGCCATCGCCGCAAAGATGGCACGCACCATTCACGCCGTGATCAAATCCGGCGAACCTTATCGCCCCTTCTTCGGTAGGGGCGAACCCGAGCGGAAGGACCTCTCTCTGGCGAGCCGTGGAGGCAGCTTTCTGACCTCGTAGACAATGTTCGGGCCTTCCGCTTGGGACTTCGGATCTCGTGTTGAGGACGGTGAGGGCGGCGCGAGGGCCGACCCTGTGTTTGCTATGGATGAGACCATTTCTTGACGGCGGAACCCGCTCGGGTAAATTACTACAGGGCATCCAGTCGCTCGGATGCTCCTGGATCTGACGCCTTAAGCGGCACAAGTCTCCCGACGTAGGACGTTGTCGACCCTGATCGTCTTCGGATAGCCGATCTTTCGGCAGATCCGTTCCAACGTCCTAACGACGTCCTCACCGCGATACTGGAAGCGCACATCCGTCGCGGG
>NZ_JACVAW010000067.1:0-1828 GCF_014851995.1 Paracoccus sp. PAR01 | reverse complement strand
TCCTGTTCGTGATGGACGCGGGTTTTTTGTCGGTCTAGGGTTGTCATCAAAATCCGGACTGCGGGCTGTTCGCGTTCGGGATAACAGGCAGAGACAGGCGTGCAGTCACAGCGAAGCGAGGCGACCGCGGGGCAGCCGGTCGCGACCACCGTCAAGCCCCTTCAATTCCGTGGTCGGTCGCTGACCGCGGTGGCGCTGCATCTGGCCGGGCGGGCGGATGGCGACTTTCTGGCGGCGCTCGAGGCGCGGCTGCGCCAGACGCCGCTGTTTTTCGAGAACGCGCCGCTGGTGCTGGATCTGACCGAGGCCGAGGGGCTGGACGGCTCTGAGGCCATGGCCAAATTGGCGGGGGAATTGCGCTCGCGCCGGCTCTCGGTCTTTGGCGTGCAGAATGCCAGCGCCGCGCAGGCGCAGTCGGCGCAGGCGGCGGGGCTGATCGTGCTGCCCTCGGGGCGCGATGTCGGGCTGGAGCGGGTCGGTCAGGCGCAGGCCGCGGCCCAGGTCGTGGCCCGGACCCGGCCCGGACGCGGCAAGCCCGAGCCCGAACCGGCGCCGAAGGAACCGCAGGCGCGGCTGATCACCCAGCCGGTGCGCTCGGGGCAGACGGTCTTTGCCGATCGCGGCGATCTGGTGATCATCGGCCCGGTCAGTTCCGGGGCCGAGGTCATCGCCACCGGCAATATCCACATCTATGGCCGGCTGCGCGGGCGGGCGCTGGCCGGGGTCAATGGCGACACCAGCGCGCGGATTTTCTGCCATGCGCTGGACGCCGAACTGCTGGCCATTGCCGGGCTTTACCGCACCAGCGAGACGCTGGGCCCGGACATTCCGCGCGACTTCGTGCAGGTCTATCTCGAGGGCGAGAAGCTGTGCGTCGCCCCGCTCAAGTAACCCGGATGGAAAGGAAGCGTTCGTGAGCAAGGTCATCGTAGTCACTTCCGGCAAGGGCGGCGTGGGCAAGACCACCTCCTCGGCCGCGATCAGCGCAGGCCTCGCGATGCGCGGGCACAAGACCGTGGTCGTGGATTTCGACGTCGGTCTGCGCAATCTGGACATGATCATGGGCTGCGAGCGCCGGGTCGTGTTCGACTTCATCAACGTCATTCAGGGCGACGCCAAGCTGAAGCAGGCGCTGATCAAGGACCGGCGGCTGGACAACCTGTTCGTGCTGCCGACCTCGCAGACCCGCGACAAGGACGCGCTGACCGAAGAGGGGGTCAAGGCGGTTCTGGACGAGCTGCGTCAGGAATTCGACTATATCATCTGCGACAGCCCGGCTGGGATCGAGCGCGGCGCGCATCTGGCGATGTATTTCGCCGATGAGGCCGTGGTGGTGACGAACCCCGAGGTTTCCTCGGTGCGCGACAGCGACCGGGTGCTGGGGCTGTTGAACAGCAAGACCCACCGCGCCGAAAAGGGCGAGGGCACGGTCAAGGCGCAGCTGCTGCTGACCCGTTTCGACCCCGCCCGCGTCGCCGGCGGCGAGATGATGAGCACCGAGGACGTGCTGGAAATCCTGGCCATCCCGCTGCTGGGCATCATCCCGGAAAGCTCGACGGTGCTGAAGGCCTCGAACGTCGGCATGCCGGTGGTGCTGGACGAGAAATCGGCCGCGGGTCGCGCCTATGAGGACGCGGTCGGCCGGCTCTTGGGCGAGCAGATCGAGATGCGTTTCGACGCCCCCGAGCGCCGCGGCTTCCTGCAGCGGCTGCTGAAGCGGACGGCATGACCATGTTCGGCATCAGCTTCCGCCCCCGCAAGCCGAACCCCGCCCAGACCGCCAAGGAACGGCTGCAGATCCTGCTGGCCCATGAACGCGCCGGCGGCA
>NZ_JACVAW010000066.1:0-1883 GCF_014851995.1 Paracoccus sp. PAR01 | reverse complement strand
TGACGGCGGAACTGATTGACGGCAAGGCGTTTTCTGTTCGGGTTCGGGGTCTGGTTGGGGCGCATGTGGCGCGGCTGGCGGCGCAGGGCATCGTTCCGGGTCTGGCAGTGGTGCTGGTGGGCGAGGATCCGGCCTCGGAGGTCTATGTCCGCAACAAGGGCATCCAGACCCGTGAGGCCGGGATGAACTCGTGGGAACACAAGCTGCCCGCCGACACCTCGCAGGAAGCGTTGATGGCGCAGGTCGCGGCGCTGAATGCCGATCCGGCGGTGCATGGCATCCTGGTGCAGCTGCCGCTGCCGAAGCATCTGGATTCTGAGGCGGTGATCAACGCCATCGATCCGTCGAAGGACGTGGACGGGTTCCATATCCTCAATGTCGGTCTGCTGGGCACCGGGCAGAAGGCGATGGTGCCCTGCACGCCGCTGGGTTGCCTGATGATGCTGCGCGACCGGCTGGGCGATCTCTCGGGGCTGAACGCGGTGGTGGTCGGGCGCAGCAATATCGTCGGCAAGCCGATGGCGCAGCTGCTGCTGGGCGAAAGCTGCACGGTGACCGTGGCGCATAGCCGGACCAGGGATCTGGCAGAGGTCTGCCGCCGCGCCGATATCCTGGTCGCGGCGGTGGGTCGTCCGCGGATGATCCCCGGCGACTGGATCAAGCCCGGCGCGACCGTGATCGATGTCGGCATCAACCGCATCAGCGAAGACGGCCGGACCCGGCTGGTCGGCGATGTGGATTTCGACAGCGCGGTTCAGGTCGCCGGCGCCATCACCCCGGTGCCGGGCGGGGTCGGGCCGATGACCATCGCCTGCCTTCTGGCCAATACGCTGACCGCCTGCTGCCGCGCCCATGGCCTGCCCGAGCCCGAGGGGCTGACGGTCTGAAGCGGCCCCAATCTTTCCGGGCGCAGTGCCGCCCGGAAGGCCAATGCAAGAAAGAACAAGCGGCTGCGGCCCAATGACAGTGGAGACCCCGATGACGAAATACTGCCTGACCGTCACCTGTCCCTCGACCCGGGGGATCGTGGCCGCGATCTCGGCCTATCTGGCTGGCAAGGGCTGCAACATCACCGACTCGAGCCAGTTCGACGATGCCGAGACCGGGCGGTTCTTCATGCGGGTCAGCTTTGTGTCGGAAGAGGGCGTGGGACATCAGGAGCTGAACGAAGACTTTGCTCAGGCGGGCAAGGCCTTTAACATGACCTATGCCTTCCATGACGAGGCCGAGAAGATGAAGGTCGTCATCATGGTCAGCCGCTTCGGCCATTGCCTGAACGACCTGCTGTATCGCTGGCGGATCGGGGCGCTGCCCATCGACATCGTGGCGGTGATCTCGAACCACATGGATTACCAGAAGGTGGTGGTGAACCATGACATTCCCTTCCACTGCATCAAGGTCACGCGCGAGAACAAGCCGCAGGCCGAGGCCCAGCTGCTGCAGGTGGTCGAGGATACCGGGGCCGACCTGATCGTGCTGGCGCGCTACATGCAGGTGCTGTCGGATGAGCTGTGCCGCAGGATGTCGGGGCGGATCATTAACATCCACCACTCCTTCCTGCCCAGCTTCAAGGGCGCGAACCCCTACAAGCAGGCGTATGAGCGCGGCGTGAAACTGATCGGAGCGACCTCGCATTATGTCACCGCCGATCTGGATGAAGGCCCGATCATCGAGCAGGACATCATCCGCGTCACCCATGCCCAGTCGCCGGACGATTACGTCAGCCTGGGCCGCGATGTCGAAAGCCAGGTCCTGGCCCGCGCCATCCATGCCCATATCCATCGCCGGTCCTTCCTCAACGGCAACAAGACCGTCATCTTCCCCGCATCACCCGGAAGCTATGCCAGCGAAAGAATGGGGTAAGTACCGAAACGCCCACGGGC
>NZ_JACVAW010000065.1:0-1938 GCF_014851995.1 Paracoccus sp. PAR01 | reverse complement strand
GGCTTTGCCGCCTCGGCCAATATCGACCCGACCCGCAAGGGTCCCTCGATGTTCGAGCCGGTGCATGGCTCGGCCCCCGACATCGCCGATCAGGGCATCGCCAACCCGATCGCCGCGATCTGGTCGCTGGTGATGATGCTGGAGCATCTGGGCGAGCCTGCGGTCGCGGCCCGGATCATGGCCGCGGTCGAGGCCACCACCGCCCGCGGCATCGGCACCGTGCCCGGCCGCGACAGCACCGATCAGATCACCGCCGCCGTGCTGGCCGCGCTGGAGGAACAGGAATGAACGTGATGACGAAACTGCCGGGCCTTGCCGATCCGGACCTGCTGCGCCAGTCGGCGCTGATCGGCGGCATCTGGGTGCAGGCCGCTGGCGGCGCGACGCTGGAGGTCACCGATCCGGCGACCGGGGCGGTGATCGGCTCGGTGCCCGATGTCTCGGGTGCGCAGACCCGCGCCGCAATCGAGGCCGCCGATGCCGCCTTCCAGAACTGGCGCAAGCGTCCCCATGCCGACCGCGCAGCATTGCTCGAACGCTGGTTCGCGCTGATGGAGGATCATGCCGATGACCTCGCGCTGATCCTGACCATGGAACAGGGCAAGCCTCTGGCCGAGGCCAGAGGCGAGATCGCCTATGGCGCCAGCTTCGTGAAATGGTTCGCCGAAGAGGCCCGCCGCATCGACGGATCGGTCATCCCGGCGCCCGCCGGAGACCGCCAGATCGTCGTGCTGAAAGAGCCGGTCGGGGTCTCGGCGATCATCACGCCATGGAACTTCCCCAATGCGATGATCACCCGCAAGGTCGCCCCGGCGCTGGCCGCGGGCTGCACCGTGGTGATCAAGCCCTCGGAGTTCACGCCGTTTTCCGCGCTGGCGCTGGGGGTGCTGGCCGAGCGCGCGGGGATTCCGGCGGGGGTCATCAACATCGTCACCGGCCTGCCCACCGCGATCGGGGCCGAGCTGACCGCGAACCCCACGGTGCGCAAGCTGTCCTTCACCGGCTCGACCCGGGTGGGGGCGATGCTGATGGCGCAATGCGCGCCCTCGGTAAAGCGGCTCAGCCTGGAACTGGGCGGCAATGCGCCGTTCATCGTCTTTGACGACGCCGATCTGGACGCGGCGGTCGAGGGCGCGATGGCCTCGAAATTCCGCAATGGCGGGCAGACCTGCGTCTGTTCGAACCGGGTGCTGGTGCAGGCGGGGATCTATGACGCCTTCGCGGCAAAGCTGGCCGCGCGGGTGGCGGCGCTGCGCGTCGGTCCGGGGCTGGAGCCGGGGGTCGAAATCGGTCCGATGATCAATGCCCCGGCACTGGAGAAGATCCGCCGCCATGTCGCCGATGCGGTGGACAAGGGCGCGGTCCTGCTGGCCGAGGCCCCGACGCCCTCGGGCGGCCAATATGCCACCCCGGTGGTGCTGGGAGGGGCAGACGTGACGATGGAGCTGGCCAGCGAGGAAACCTTCGGCCCGGTCGCGGCGCTGTTTGCGTTCGAAACCGAGGCCGAGGCCATCGCCCTGGCCAATGCCACGCCCTATGGGCTGGCCGCCTATTTCTACACCGAGAGCCACAAGCGCGCCTGGCGCGTCGGGCAGGCGCTGGAATTCGGTATGGTCGGGCTGAACACCGGCTCGGTCTCGACCACGGTCTCGCCCTTCGGCGGCGTCAAGCAATCCGGCCTCGGCCGTGAAGGCGCCCGCATCGGCATCGACGAATACCTCGAAAGCAAGGCTTTCCATATGGCCGTGATCTGACGCGGGCAGGCCGGGGGCTCTGCCCCCACGCCACTCTGGCCCCTCAATGGGGCCACAGTGGCGTCCCCCCGGGATATTTGGGCAAGAAAGAAAACGGGCGCCGTGGAGAGACGGCGCCCGTTGGTTTCCAGAAAGCGATGCTTACTCGATCACCACATAGATCTTGCGGATCGTCTCGATCGTC
>NZ_JACVAW010000064.1:0-1941 GCF_014851995.1 Paracoccus sp. PAR01 | reverse complement strand
TCACATCGCCCAACAAACCCTTCCAACTCATCTGCCATGTCGCCTCTCCATCAGTTTCGGAGAACTTCTGGCAAACGCACCCAAGACCAGAAATACCCAAACTCAATGGGTCAGAGACGGCGTTTACTCTTCACCGACTAGCTGTCATTCACTCCAGCGCTGGGGGAGGCCTCGCGCCCTTCAATCTCGCGCAAGTTAATTACCAGCACCGTGTTGATCGCTTCGAACAAACCGGCGTTGCGCCAGGCGTATAAGTAGCGCCGCACCGTCGACACGGCAGGAAAGCATTTGGGCAGAAGCCGCCACGCACATCCGCTTGCGGCAACATAGAGTATCGCGTTCAGGCCCTCGCGGATGCCGCCGTCCGGCGGCGACCTCCACGCCTTTCTGGAGGACTTGCATCGGAACCAGCTGAATGATCGCCAAAGCAAGGCGATCGAGCGCATCGTAAAACTGGAACACGGTCTACGCCAGATCTAACCCGACGGGGGTGGACACATCATCAGAGCCGTTGGTGGCCGGCGCTGCTGGCCCGGTTCGTGTAAGGCCAGCAGCGGAATTGATCCGGGATGCGCGTTATGTCACTTCTGACTTACTTGCATCTTCGCCGTGACCTGAGCACCAGATGGCATTGTGACCGTCACGTCTGTCGGCTCGGTATATGCCGAGGCGTCGACTTGCCTGAAGATATCGCACGTACGGGCTGCGATCTCTTCCGCGGTCAAGTCGGTATTCTCTTTTATGACCACCGCCGTATCCGCGCTCATGATCACATCGGTCTCGCCACAATCGATCCGCAGTTCACGATCTTGAGCCTGTGCAGAAGCAACCGACAACAGAGCAATCCCGCTTGCGATGGTCAAAGTAAGTTTTGACATTTTCAACTCCCATAATGCAGACGGCGTTATCTCCCGCCTAACCGAAATCCTAGGATTTGCGGATGCAATTCTCCATCGCTCTTGTGTAAGTAACTGTTAAACTCACCCTCACCTAGCATTACAGTTGCATTTTCTTTTCCGCTCTGAATCAATGCGCTACCATGACTAAGTTAGGGATCATGGATGGTGGGGTTGTCGGTCGAAGACACGCTGGAGCTTTGGGCTTCCTCGCTACGTGAGGTGATCAGGCCTTCTTCACCACATGGTCACCGCGGGGCACCACGATTGAAACCCTGGTCCGCGTTGAAGGGCATCGATGGGCGATCGAGGACAGCTTTGAGACCGCGAAGAGTGAGCTCGGCCTCGATCATAACGAGACTCGCTCCTGGCATGGCTGGCACCGACATGTTTCGCTGGTCATGCTGGCCTTCGCGATGATGGCCGGCATCCGCCATCAGGCCAATGCCGCGCCACCCAAGGGAGTGTCCTGAACTTTGTGTACCTGGCCCGGTCCACGCGGTTTCAGATACTCAAGCGTCGAAGCGCTCGCCGAACATTATGGCGAACTGATTACGGGCCGCAAACCATTCCCGGACGTTTCGGCCGTCATTCTCGAAGTTGCGGATGGCCAAGTAGATCAGCTTTGTCGCCGCCTCGTCTGTCGGGAATGACCCTCGGGTCTTGATCGACTTGCGGATGACCCGGTTCAGGCTCTCAATGGCATTCGTGGTGTAGATAATCTTGCGGATCGCCGGATCGAAGCCAAAGAACGGGATCACCTCCTGCCATGCGCGGCGCCAAGCCGGGGCGATGGAGGCGTATTTCCCGGCCCATTTCTCCTCGAAGCCGTCGAGTTCGGCCTCGGCCATAGCTGCGGTCGGGGCGCTGTAAATCCGGCGCAAGTCGGCGGCCACGGCCTTACGGTCTTTCCAGGAACAGAAGTTCAGGCTGTGGCGGACCAGATGCAGTGAGCCAGCGAAGGCGCCATCGGTCCGAGCCCGCTGGCGAACGCAGGTTTGAACCATGGCGTCCGGAAAGGCGGCGGTGATCGCCTCAGGAAAGC
>NZ_JACVAW010000063.1:0-1996 GCF_014851995.1 Paracoccus sp. PAR01 | reverse complement strand
TCTTGCCGATAGCCCGGTCCAGAAGGTCGAAAAGGTCAATGACAAGATCCAGATCGCCCCGGCAGATCCCGGCGTGGTCTATGTCCCGACCTATGACAGCAATGTGGTCTATTCGACCCCGATCCCTTCCTCGACTGCGCCCAATTACCACTATGGCTACAATTACGGCTATGACGACGGCACCGACTGGGACGACATTCTGGTGACCGGCGGCGTGCTGCTGGGCGGCGCGGTGATCCTTGACGAGATCTTCGACGATGACGATTGGCATGGCTGGGATGTCGATGACGATATCGACTGGGATCGCGGCGACATCACCATCGATCGCGGCGACCGCAATATCGATCGCGGCGACCGCAATATCGACCGGGGCGATATCAATATCGACCGCGACAAGGTCAACATAGACCGCGACCGGATCGGCGGCGGCGAACGGGTCAGTATCGGTGCGGCCAATCGCGCCCAGATCGACCGGGGCGATGTCCGTCAGGCCGTCGGTGACCGGGCAGGCAACCGGCCGAACCAGAAGCCGCTGGCCACTCCGGCAAACCGCGATGCCGCCAAGAAAAAGATCGAGGCGCGCAAAGCCTCGGGGGCGAAACCCGCCAATCTCAAAGCCGCCAAGAAAAAGACCGGTCAGGCCGCCGCCAACCGCAAGCAGCCGGTGCGGCAGGCCAAGCCCGCAGCCAATCGGCCAAGCGCGGGCGCACGCCCCTCGGGGCAGCGCGCGAGCCATGCGTCTCGGCCTTCGGCGCAAAAAATGCCCAAGGCGCGTGCCACCCAGAGCCGTCCGAACGCGTTCAAGAAACCCAGCGGGCCACGCCCCTCGGCGGCAAGCCATCGCGGGCGCAGCAGCATGGGCGGCCGCGGCGGCGGTCGGGGAGGAAGAAGATGAAACGCATCATTTCCACACTCGCCCTGCTCATCGGCACGGCACCGGGTGCCTGGGCCGCGCCGCAATATTTCGACACGCCCGAGGCCGCGGTCACGGCACTTGTCACGGCACTTGAGGCCAAGGACAAGGCGGCGGTCCTGCAGATTTTCGGCCCCGAGGCCGAAGACGTGGTCTCAACCGGAGACGCCGAAGAGGATCGCGTGGTTTGGCGCGAATTCCTTGACGACATGCATGCGATCCACCGGCTGGAACCCGCAGGCGACGGCCGGATGACGCTGCTGGCCGGGCGCGAGATGTGGCCCTTTCCCGCGGATCTGGTCAAAGGCGACACCGGTTGGAGCTTTGACGCCGAAAGCGCGCGCGAGGAGGTCTTGGCGCGGCGCATCGGTCGGAATGAGCTTGAGGTCATCGGCATGCTGCGCCGCGCCCATGAAGTTCAGGCAAGCTTTCGTCAGACCGATTATGACGGCGACGGGGTGATGGAGTTCGCCGCGTCGATCCTGTCCACGCCGGGCCAGCATGACGGGCTTTTCTGGGCAGACGACCCCGACTCGCCGCCCAGCCCCTTTGACGAAAGTCTTGCCCGCGCCAATTTCACTGGCTTCAGCAGCGACGGAGAGGACCGGGAGCCCGAACCCTATGAGGGCTACTATTTCCGCATCCTTCAGGGTCAGGGTCCGGCGGCACCCGGCGGGGCTTATAGCTACATGGTCAATGGCAACATGGTTTCAGGCCATGCCGTCGTGGCCTATCCCGCGGCCTATGGCGACAGCGGCATCATGAGCTTCATCGTGGCCGAACCCGGCATCGTCTATCAGACCGATCTGGGCGAAGACACGCTGGAAAAAGCCGCAAAGATCGAGCTTTTCGACCCGACCGAAGAATGGGCACCGGTGGAATGACGGCCTGATTGGTCGGACCCTGATGGGTAAAGAGTAAGCTTGAAACGGGTCGAAAGCGGCGATTGTCAGCTGGCCGGGGGGCGGCGCAGATGCCTGACACGTCCCGGCCCGGGATCGACCCGGCCGATGGCGCGGGCGATGGCGGCGATCAGATCGGGATGGATCTGACGAAAGGTCAGGTCCTCGACCAGACGATCGC
>NZ_JACVAW010000062.1:0-2088 GCF_014851995.1 Paracoccus sp. PAR01 | reverse complement strand
CCGAGGCGCGCTGATTCATCCTTGACCGCCGATGCAGGTTGATCATGATCTGCATGAAATGCCCAGCATCTCAAGCCAGGCATGCAATACGGCATCATTACAGGCGAGAGAGGGTTCATGTCCGACCTGACGGTGTTCATTGGCTGGGATTCACGCGAAGATATTGCCTATCAGGTGGCCCGCGCCTCATTGCTGGAACATGCCTCGATCGACGTCGATATTCGTCCGATCAGGTTGCAGGAATTGGTCGATGCCGGGGCTTATACGCGTCAGGTCGATCCGCTGGCCTCGACCGAATTCACCTACTCCCGGTTTTTCACGCCCTACCTTGCCGGATACAAGGGCTGGGCGCTGTTCTGCGATTGCGACTTCCTGTTTTTCGGCGATGTGGCCGAATTGCTTGATCGCCGCGACGACAGCAAGGCCGTGCTATGCGTCCATCACGATTACACCCCCAAGAACGAAACCAAGATGGACGGCAAGGCGCAGACGACTTACCCAAGAAAGAACTGGTCGTCCTTCATGCTGTTCAATTGCGCGCATCCGGCGACCGCAAAACTGACTCCGGAATTGATCAACCGGGAAAGCGGAGCCTATTTGCATCGGATGCAATGGGCGAGTGACGAGCAGATCGGTGCTATCCCCGAGGAATGGAACTGGCTTGAAGGCTGGAGTGAGAAGCCCAACAACGGCAATCCCAAAGCCGTGCATTACACCAATGGCGGGCCCTGGTTCAAGAATTGGCAGGACGTGGAGTATGCCAATGAATGGCTGAAATCCGCTCGCGCCATTGATCCGGATTTTCATCCGGTGTGAAGGGCCGCGTCGGCGCTATTGACCCTGCCATAATGCGATCCCCGTTGCCTCGGCAACATGGGGGTCTGCGGTAAAGACCGGATATTTTCTGGCGCGAAACAGATGCAACGCCTCAAGATCGGCCGAGGCATGCAGCCGCGCCAGCCCCAGATTATTATAGGCGTGGCCAGCCGATAACGGGTTTATTCCCGTCAATATCACCCGTTCGGCTCCGCTTTTCAAAGCCAATGCCGCGCCGGTGATGCCATTCGACCATTTACTGGTCGCGTCCAGTTCAAGGTTCAATTTTCCGGTGCATTCGCGCATCAGGGCAATACGCTCATATCGGCTCATCAGGTTCAACTGGTCGTAGCCATAGCCGAAAGCCGCAATTCCCCGTTCCAGCCGCGGCAAATCATGGCGCCAATGCATGATGACCAACCTACCGGTGCTTTTGCCCTGCAAGACCCGCCGGACCTCAATTGCCTGCGGGTTTTGCCCTTCGATCTGGTTGAATTGCATCAGCGTGATATCGGGCCGTTCCAACAACCAGTCGCTGGCCGCGGATTGCGAGGCATTGATGGTGATGACCCGAAACGAGGCATCCCAACCGATGGGCCGCGTCGAAGACGGTGCCGAGCCGACAACCACGGCCGTCCTTCTCTGCAAAATATCGCTGAACTGTGGCACCTGAGGTCGTAGGAATTTATATTTTACAAAGCGATACGCGTATTTCCTGCCGTCAGTGATCGCCTTGAGAATTGGCACGATTGATATCCCTTCGCGGGGCTGTAGTCTGGTTGTTACGATTCTGCAGATGTGCAGGGATGGCGCAAGAATGGAAGATATCGACCCCGAAAATGACCTTGCCGTCATCACCTGCGCCGACCGCAACATGCTTGCGGCGGGCTGCTGCACCCTGCTTTCGGCACGCGATAATCTGAATGAACCCGCCTCCTTTCATCTGGTCGCTCTGGATATCTCGGATCGCGACAGGGCAGCCGTCGAGAAATTCTGCGCGCTGCGAAATCTGACGATTCACATCCACCCGTTCGAGAGTGCACTGCTTCCGAAAATATCGAAAGGGCGCTGGTCGCCTGCGGCATTGACGCGATTGTTTTTGGACCAGATCGGCTTGCCGAATTTTCGGCGGATGCTTTATCTGGATGCCGATACGCTGGTGGTTAGGTCGATGTCTGCCCTTGCCCATCTGGACCTGCATGGCAATATCGCGGCAGCGGTTGATGATTACATCGTGCCTTTCCCGAAGAAAATCGCGACACGCCGGGACAA
>NZ_JACVAW010000061.1:0-2247 GCF_014851995.1 Paracoccus sp. PAR01 | reverse complement strand
TCGGCCCCGCGCGCCTGCGCCACACTTAACAGGCCAGCGGTCAATTGCCCCGGATTCGCCGAGGCCGAGGCGCCGGACAGGAGCGCAGCGCTGCGGTCGATGCCGAAGCGCTGCATGAGTTCCGCTTGGTCTAGATAGTCGCACGCAATACCCGCATTCTGCCGTGCCTCGAATTCGCTGCGCATTGCACGGTGGCCCATCTCATCGCCGGTCAGGTAAAGCGCCTGTTTGGCCTGCATGTCGCAGGCAATACCCAAGCGCGCCACCAAGTCCTGCAGATCCTGCACCGCCCTGACCGAGCGTCGCCATGTCCGGGCGGCGTCCGCGCCCATTCGCCGCGCCAGATGGTGCAGTGGCACGTCGATCTCGTGCTGGATCATCGCGGTCGAGGCAATGCTGGAGCCCCTGACGGGCACCCTGCGGTCAACGATCAGCACGCGGCGGTTTTTGCGGGTCAGCGCCTCGGCCATCAGCGCGCCACTGATCCCGGCACCCACGATGATCACATCCCATGATCGCGCGGATGGGGTCGGGATACTGGGTGCGCTGATATGCTTCGTCGCCGCCCAGAAGGGCTTGGCCAGATGCAGCCGACGCTTCCGACTGGTCAGCGCGTTGGGCGTCGCCACGATCAGACTGCGCCCCTGTCACCGCGACTATTCTCTGCCATTGGTGGCGCGGTCATTCTGCCGGGCCTTGCGGTCGCCCGCCTCGCGGTTCTGCCCTCCGGCATTGGGTTCGTTGGATTTCTTCATCTGCTTGGGGTTCAACACCGGATCGGCTTGGCCCAGCTTTTCTTGCTGAGCACGGTTTTTGACACTGAAATCCTCGTTGGCCGTCTGGGGGGCGAGTTTCTCACCCATGGTGACTTCCTCCTGTAGATGACGTTCAACCTGCTCCTGACCGCAATGTTCCCGCTCAGGCCAGATCACGCAGGCTCGCCTCGCGGTCCCAGTAGCGTAGGGTCGCAGCCTTGGGCAGCCCAGCAAGATCGGTCACGCCCGCATCCGGCGTCACCCCGGCGCGTTCGAGCAAGGGGGCTGCCCCCGCATCATGGCCGATCGCCTTGAGATGGGCGAAAGCGTCCGAAACGAAGCCCACGGCCGCGGCGTTGGCAGACAGTTTGCGCGCGGCATCCTCGGTTAAAACCAGCGCCACCGCGTCGAAAATCCATGAGGGCGAGCCGGCAAGCTGGCCCTCCGCCGTCATCATCCCGCCTTGCACCGCCAGTCCGCCGACCTTGGGGGCAATGGTGAATGGCGTTGCGCCCGCATCCCTGATCGCTGCGACCAATGCGTCCAGCGCCGCCTTGTCCGAGCCCTCGTCGAAAAGGATGCCGACCTTGCGACCCGCCAGTGTAGGCTGCCACTGTTTCTGGATGGACAGCGCATCCGAGGGGTCGATGTCGATGGGCGCGCGTGCCGGTTTCGCCGGTTCGGGCAGATCCATCGCCAGCCCCTTGGCCACCCGCGCCGCCAGCCCCTCATCGACATTGCGCAACCGCGACAGAACCCGCTTGCGGATGTGGTCCAGCCCGACCTTGGACAGTTCGAAGGTAAAGGCCGAGGCGATATGGGCCTGTTCATTCACGGTCTGCGAGTTCCAGAACAGCCGCGGCTGGCTGTAATGATCGGCAAAGCTTTCGGGGCGAACCCGCAGTTTAGCGCCCTCAACCAACTGGGGGGCCGTGCGGAAGCCGTCAGGCCGCGGGCGCGGGCCGCCGTCCTCGCCCGCCTCGCTCAGGCTGTTCGGCTCGTAATTGGCGCGGCCTGTGGGTACCTGCACCTGCATCATCCCGTCGCGCATCATATTGGCATAGGGACATTTCGGCGCATTGACCGGGATCTGGTGGAAATTCGTCGTGCCCAACCGCGATTTCTGCGTATCGAGATACGAGAACAACCGCCCCTGCAACAGCGGATCATCGCTGAAGTCGATCCCCGGCACGATGTTCGAGGGCAGAAAGGCCAGTTGCTCATTCTCGGCGAAATGGTTTGCGGGATTGCGGTCCAGGACCATGCGACCGATCACGCGCAGCGGCACGATTTCCTCGGGGATGATCTTGGTCGCGTCCAGCACGTCCCAAGGCAGACTGTCGGCCAGATCGGCGTCGAAGCTCTGGATCGCCAACTCGTATTCCGGGAAATCACCCGAGGCGATCGCCTCCCACAGGTCGCGGCGGTGATAGTCATTATCCGCGCCCTGAATCTTGGCGCTCTCGTCCCAGACCAGCGACTGGATGCCCAG
>NZ_JACVAW010000060.1:0-2343 GCF_014851995.1 Paracoccus sp. PAR01 | reverse complement strand
GTAAACGCCGTCTCTGACCCATTGAGTTTGGGTATTTCTGGTCTTGGGTGCGTTTGCCAGAAGTTCTCCGAAACTGATGGAGAGGCGACATGGCAGATGAGTTGGAAGGGTTTGTTGGGCGATGTGAGGTGGTTGAGCCTCGGCGGGGGAACCGCCGATGGCCTGATGATGTGAAGGCCCGGATTGTTGCGGAGAGCTTTGCGCCTGGCTCACGGGTGGTGGATGTGGCGCGCCGATATGGGCTTGCGGCGCATCACCTTTCGGATTGGCGACGACTGGCCCGCCAGGGGGCTCTGGCTCTGCCGGCCGAGATGGTGGCGGGGCTTTCGCTGACGACGGTCCCGGTCCGCGAGCCGGCCTTCGTTCCTCTGGCGGTTGCGGAGGATGCGACCGCGCCGGTGACGCGCCCGAGGCGGAGCAAGACCGCGTCTCGCGTCATGAGCGTCGAGATCGGGCAGGATGTGGTGTTGCGTATTCCGGATGATGTCGCGGTGGATCGTGCGGCCGCTTTGATTCTTTCCCTTCGCGGTGCGGTATGATTGTCGCGGGCCAGCGCCTGCCGATCCTCATCGCGACACGCCCGGTGGATTTCCGTTGTGGGCATAATGCCTTGGCGTTGATGGTGCAGACCGAGTTGGGGCTGGATCCCTATTCCGGCGTGACGGTGGTGTTTCGATCCAAGCGCGGTGACAGGTTGAAGATTTTGGTATGGGATGGAACAGGCTTGGTCCTGACCTACAAGGTTCTCGAGACTTCGAAATTCTGTTGGCCCAAGGTTCGGGATGGGGTGATGCGGCTGTCCCGTGCCCAGTATGAAGCCCTGTTCGAAGGCGCAGCCTGGCTCGGGATGAACCCGCCGAAGGTGCTGCCGCCGTCTGCGACAGGATGACGTGAAACGCTGCTTTTGGCGTTGTTTTTGCTGGGCCTTCCCCAGCAAAAACAATAGAAAGCGGCATGTCGCAACCCTTTGATCTCAGCTGGTTTCCTGACCTCCCACCCGAGGTGATGAAGGCCTTTGCGGCGATGCAGTCCGAGCTGACGGTCGAGCGTGCGGCACGCCAGCACGAGCAGGCGTGGGGGCCGAGAAGGATGTCTTCATCACCGAATTGCAGGCTCTGATCACGAAGCTGGAGGGGCAGGTTCAGGACTATCGGCGGACGAAGTTCGGACCGAAATCAGAGAAGCTGGACCCTGCGCAACTGGAGCTTGCGCTGGAAGATCTGGAGGCCGCAATCGCGGAAACCCAGGAACAGATCAGCCTCGTCGAGGAGAAGATTGCCGCCACCAACCCCGAACAGCCGGCCCCGCGCCGTCCTCGCAAAACACGGGAACTGCCGGAAAACCTGCCGCAGATCGAACGGGTGATCGAGCCTGCCGATATCACTTGTCCCTGTGGCTGCGGCGACATGGTCCGGATCGGCGAGGATCGGGCAAGGCGGCTCGATTACATCCCGGCGCGTTATCAGGTCATTGTCACCGTGCGCCCGAAATATGCTTGCCCCAAAGGGCGCACGGGCGTGGTGCAGGCCAAGGCTCCGGCACATCTGCTGGAAGCAAGCTGGCCGACCGAAGCTCTGCTGGCGCAGATCGCGGTCGCCAAATATTCCGAGCACATGCCGCTCCACCGCCAGGCTGTAGTGATGGCGCGGCACGGCGTGCCGATCGAACGCTCGACCCTTGCCGACTGGATGGGCCGAACCGGCGCCTTGATCGCCCCTGTCGTCGACCATATGGCCAAGCGCCTCTTGTCGGACAGCACCCGGCTTTATGTCGATGAGACCACCGCCCCGGTGCTGGACCCCGGTCGGGGCAAGACCAAGACCGGCTATCTCTGGGCGGTGCTGCGCGACGATCGGGGCTGGAAAGGCACCGCCCCGCCGGGCGTGGTGTTCCACTACCGGCCGGGCAGAAAGGGCGAATATGCCGCCGAGATCCTCGCCGGGTTCAATGGCACGATCCAGGTCGATGCCTATGGCGCCTATACCCATCTGGCGACACCAAAACGCGAGGGCGGCGATCCGTTGCGGCTGGCATTCTGCTGGGCACACGGGCGCAGGAAGCTGATCAAGGCCATTCCCAAGAAGGGATCCCCCATCGTCGATCAGGCGCTGCTGCGCATCGCCGCGCTCTACAAGATCGAGGACAGCATTCGGGGATCCGATCCCGAGCACCGGCGGGGCGTTCGTCAAAGCCTGTCCCGGCCCCTGGTGGACGCGTTCTTCACCTGGCTGACGGCCCAGGCCGCGCGCATCTCGCGCAAGTCAGACCTCGGGGTGGCCATGGCCTATATGCTGAGGCGTCAGGAAGGCTTCCGGTTATTCCTCGAGAACGGCCATGTCGACA
>NZ_JACVAW010000005.1:0-284862 GCF_014851995.1 Paracoccus sp. PAR01 | reverse complement strand
GGCGTCAATCCCCACGCATGGCTGACAGCCACGCTCACCGCCATCGTCAAAGGCCACAGACAGAGCAAGATCCAAGACCTGCTCCCGTGGAATTACGCAGTCACCGTGTGATCGGGACACCGCTTACCCCTAACGGGCCTGCGACCCCGGATTGAGCTCAGGCAGGATCTGCCGATTACTGCGGCCCCAGACCGAGGGCGTGGCCCGAACGGCGTGGGCCAATGCCTCCCATGGTGAGGCGGGTGAGGCAGGCTGCGCGGCATAAAGCGTCGCACCGACCGCCGCGAAAAGCTCGGACAGGTCCTGCATCGGGACGCCCGCAGGCAGGCGCGCGCGCCAATCCTCCAGCCAGCGCGAAGTTTGCGGATAATCCCGGCGCGAAATGGCTGTCAGAAGCTGACTTCGCGCATAGGCTTCGCTGGCCAGACGCGCCTGACGATGGGTTTGCGCAGCGTCGCGGGCGCGTGGCCAAAGCCCGCGCAGCATCGCCGCAACCCCCAGCACGAGTGCCAGTGTCGTCAGGATCAGCCGCCAATCGCGCTGCTGCGCGGTCTGGGCGCTTTTCGGCGGCGGGCCGGCGACCGAGATGTCAAAGCCCGGCACGCTTGCGGTTTCGACCTTGCCGGTCCCAAGGTTGAACCAGTCAAGGCTGATCGGCGGCGCGCTACCCTGCCCCCCGCCCAAGGCCATCAGCGTCTCGCTTTCGACCCGCGTACCGGACAGCTCCTCGGCGCCGTCATCCTCGGTCACTTGCGGCGAGGCGGGATAGGCCCGGATCGCGGGCAGATCGAATTGCGGCATCAGGGTCGGCAGGACGATGGGCGATGTGCCCTCGATCTTGGCGGTGACGGTGCGGATGACGCTGGCCCCCGGTGTCAGCCCGGTCGAGGGGCCGGACAGGTCCTGCGTCAGGACCAGCGACTTGGCGGCGATGAAGGGATCAAGCCCCTCGGCGCCCTTGGGCACGGTGCCGGTCAGCGTCACCGGCTCGGTCTGCACCGTGGCGGTCAGCGGCGCCGGCCCGCCGGGATCGGCCCAGGTCAGTTCGATCTTCTGCGGCGGCAGGACGAATTGGCCGGGGACCATCGGGGTCAGCAGGTAGCGGTGCGAGATCCCGGACCAGTTCTGCCCATCGACCTGACGGCTGATCGCAGTCGAGCCACGCGGCGGCACGCGCACGCGCAGGTTCGGGGACTCGAATGTCGGCAATTCGGGCGGGTTCGGCATCCATGTCGGGACAAGGATATTCAGCCGCAGCGTTACCGACTGGCCGGGCACGGTCTGGGACTGGTCAAGCACCGTCTCGACAATCGGGGTCGGAGGGGCTTGTGCAAGCGCCGGACCGGCAAGCAGCAGCAGAGCAAGAAGCAGCCGCCTCATTTCTGGGCCGCCTCGATGGCGAAGCGCTGACGCAGGAAATCGGCGGTATTGGTGTCCACCGTATTCATCCATTGATCGGCGGTCAGCAGTTTGGCGCCCTGCTCGCCGCCCCTGATCTGTGTATCGGCACCGCGCGCATCCTTGTTGTCCAGCACCACGCCATCGGCCCCCTCGCCGGTCTTTTCGCCGGTATCGGACTGCACGCGCGCGGTTTCGACGAAATCCAGCATCTTCTTTGCCAACTCCAGATTCTGCGCCGCGCCGGGGAAATTCGGGTCGCGGTCCAGCGTGGTCTGGAAATCCGCGATGGCCTCGCGATAACCGCGGCTTTTGATATGGGCCATGGCGGACAGGAACGCGGCATCCGGCGTTTCGATCCCGGCAAGAGTTTCGACCACGGCGTCGTATTTCCCGTCACGATAAAGGGCATGGGCCTTGTGCATCGGCTCAAGGAACAGTGCGCCCGCCCGGTCGAAATGATGCTTGTCATAGGCAATCTGACCCTGCTGGTCCGGGGTCAGGAACCAGTCCGTGACCCCTTCGGCCCGGCCCGTTCCGGGTTGCAGGACCAGCGCCGCCAAGGCCGCCGCGCCCCAGCGCATGGTCCAGCCGCGCCGGAACCAGAACAACCCCAGCAACATCGCTGGCCATGCCAAAAGCCAGCCACG
Source organism: Paracoccus sp. PAR01 (assembly GCF_014851995.1). Lineage (NCBI taxonomy): Bacteria > Pseudomonadati > Pseudomonadota > Alphaproteobacteria > Rhodobacterales > Paracoccaceae > Paracoccus > Paracoccus sp. PAR01. Next base: position 282,814 of record NZ_JACVAW010000005.1, on the reverse strand, counting down.
ATCGTCCCAAGGCTGGTTGCCCTGTTCGGCCAATGCGCGGCGATAGGCGGCGTTCAACCGCCGGTCCAGCGTGGTGATATCCGCATCATCCACCGTCACCTGCTGGACGGGAATGGTCAGTTGATCGATCCCGGCGCTGCCTACGCCTTCGGGCAAAGCGGCCAGCGCCGCGACGCTGGCACCCTGAAAACCGTTCAGCGCCGCGACATCCGCGGCCTCGATATCGTCGGTCACGAACAGGATGCCGCCGGGTGCAGATTCCTTTGCCATGATGCTGCGGGCCAGTTCCAGCGCAGCGGCGGTGGCATTGCCCTTGCCGGGCATCACGTCGGGGCTGAGCCCCTCAAGATAGGGTTGCAGCACATGCGGGTCTTCGGTCATCGGCACGACCGAATGCGCGGTTCCGGCATAGGCGATCAGGGCCGAGCGTGCGCCCGCGCGCAAAGCCAGCAGATCCGCAATCTTCTGTTTGGACCGCTCCAGCCGCGAGGGGGCCAGATCATGTGCCTCCATCGAGGGCGTCACCTTCAGTGCGATGACCAGTGGCGCGGTCTGGGCGACGAAAGGATCGGGCACGCGCGACCAAGTCGGACCGGCAGCGCCCAGACAGGTCAGCGCCAGCACCAGTGCCACCCCATCGATGGGCAGGACACGTCGCGCGCTGGCCCGGCCAACGGTCAACGCCCGCGCCAGATGCGGCGCAATCGCGGTTTCCGGCGGCTTGTGGGGTGCAAGCCTGCGTCGCACCCACCACCATAGCAGCGCAATGACCGGCAACAGCACCAGCAGCCACGGCCGGATGAAATGAAACAGATCCAGAGACAGCGCCAGATCGCTCATGGCCGCACCCTGCGTCTGCGCGTCATCAGCGCCAGCCAACCGGTCATGGTCAGCCCGATCAGCGTGGCCAGCAGCAGCGGCAGCCATGCAAGGGCCTGCCTTGGCCGATAGGACAGCGCCTCGGTCTGGCGAGGGGCAAGCTCATCGATGCGCTTGTAGACATCGCGCAGACCCGCCCCGTCCTCGGCAAAGAAATACTGCCCGCCAGTGCGCGAGGCGATGTCCTGCAGGGTTTTCAGATCCACCTTGTCCTCACCGGTGGCCTTGGGATCGCCGACGCCGATCGTATAGATCTCGATCGAGCGGTCGCGGGCGATCTCGGCGGCGTTGACCGGGCTCATGCGGCTGACGGTATCGGTGCCGTCGGACAAAAGGATCAACAGGCGCTGCTTGATATCGCTGGCCTCGAAGGTGCGGATGGCAAGACCGATGGAATCGCCAAGCGCGGTATGGGGACCGGCCATGCCGACCTGGGTCTGGGCCAGCAGGTCGCGGATGGTTTGCAGATCCTCGGTCAGCGGGGCCTGCACATAGGCGCGCGAGCCAAAGACGATCAGCGCCATGCGGTCACCGTCGCGGCCCGCGATGAAGCCGTCCACAACCTCGCGGACGCCCTGCAGGCGCTGTTCGACCGCGCCGTCCGGCGTGTGGAAATCCCGCGCATCCATCGAGCCGGAAATGTCGATGGCCAGCACCACATCGCGCGCGGCGCGGGTCTGTTCGATCGGCGCGCCGACACGCTCGGGGCGGGCCATGGCAAGGATCACCAGCACCCAGACCAGTGCGGCCGCAATCATCTGCAGGACGGACCGCCGCATGACCACCGCACCCGAGGCCGCGTCACTGCCTGCCGCATCGACGATCCGGCGAAAGAATGGAAAGCGCAGGGCGGGGACCTGCTCCTTATGCGGCGGGATCAGCCACCAGACCAGCACGGGCAACGGCAGCGCCAGAAGCGCCCATGGAAAACCCAGCGAGATCATGGCGTGACCCCGCGATGCCTGCGTATCCAGGTCTCGGCCAGCCGGGTCAGCTGCGCATTGGGCGGGGTCGGACGATAGGGGGCGCTGGCAATCGCCCGGCCGGGGCCGTTCCGAAACGCCTCGCCGCCGATCTGGCGATCCAGAAAGCCCAGCCAATCCGCCCCGAAAAGCGAGGCCACCTGATCGCGTGGATAGGCGGCAAGCGCGGTGCGGCGCAGGATTTCCGCAATGCGGGCGGGATCATCGCCCGCGCCCGACAGCATCCGCAGCGCGGCGCGGCGATAGGCATTGGCGCGGTAGTGCCTGCGCCACCGCCACAACGCATAGGCCAGCGCCGCCAGCAACAGCGCCGCCAGCACCGCCCAGCCCCATGTCTGCGGCATCATCGAAATCGGCGCAAGCTCGGCTGGTTCGACAAGCTGCTCGATCAGCCCGATCAGGCTGTCATTGTCAGGCGTGGCGGGGGCGGTGTCCTGCTCCATCAGCGGCGCGTCCCGGCAAGGCCCATCAAGCGGCGCATCTGGGTCACGCTGTCCTCATCCGCGCTGAGCGGCAGGACCGGAACGCCAAAGCGCCGTTGCCAGTCAAGGATCTGCGCCAGCCGACCGCTGGCCAGATCGCTCAGCGCGCGATGGGTCTTCTGGTTGCCGGTGTCAATCTCGGCCTGCAGGGTCCCGTCCGAAACGACGATGCGATGGCCGCCCGGCAATTCCTGCGAAAACGGATCATTGACCAGCCCAAGGATCAGGTCATTGTGCCGCGAAATCCCGGCAATCAGCCTTTCGGTCAGGTCATCCACGATGTCGAAATCGCTGAAAACCAGCACCAGATGGTTGCGCGGCGCCATCCTTGCGACCGAGGCCAGAACCCGGTTCATCGGGATCGGATCAACCGTCGGCGCATCGGCGTGCAACAAGCTATTCGCATCGGCCAAGGCAGTCAGGAAAGCGGTCAGGGCATGGCGACTGCGGGCGGGGCGGATCTCGGCCAGATCGCGGTCGCCAAAGACGATGCCGCCGACCCGGTCGCCCTGATCAAAGATGCGGAATGCCGCCAGCGCCGCGCATTCCGCCGCCGTCACCGATTTCATGTTCAGTTGCGAGCCAAAGAACATCGACATGCGCTGATCGACCACGATCAGCGTCGGGCGGTCGCGTTCCTCGGTATAGACGCGGACATGGGGCGTACCGGTCCGGGCGGTGACCTTCCAGTCGATGCTGCGGATGTCGTCCGAGGGCAGGTAGTCGCGCAACTCCTCGAAATTCAGACCGCGCCCGCGCAGGCGCGAGGCATGGCGGCCATTCAGCACCGAGCCCGAGGGCTGGCGCGGCAGGAAGCTGATGCGTTTGGCTTGTGCCTCAAGTCGGCGCAGATGGTCCAGATCGACGCTGATCCGCGGGTCCAACCCGCTGGGCGGCGGATGTGGTTCGGTCGTTCCGGTGCGGATGCGTGCGGCCTGATCCTTCATCGCGCATCAGGTCAGGGCGACCTGCCTCACGATTTCAGCGGTGACCTGATCGGGGGTCACGCCCTCGCCCTGCGCCTCAAAGCTTAGGCCCAGACGATGGCGGAACACGTCGGGGATGATCGCGCGCACGTCCTCGGGGTCGACATAATCGCGGCCTTGCAGCCACGCATGGGTGCGCGAGCAGCGGTCCAGCGCCAGCGAGGCGCGGGGCGAGGCGCCGACCTCGATCCAGCGTTTCAGGTCATCGCCGAACTGCGCCGGAATCCGCGTCGCATTGACCAGATCGGCCATGTAGCGTTCGACCGCATCCGCGACATGGATCTCGGCGATCTCGCGCCGGGCCGAGAACACGGCGTCCTGCGCGATGGGTGTGGGCGCGGCGGGCGGGGCGGTGCCCTGCTGTTCGCTCAGGGCCTCGATTTCTTCGCCACGGACCAGCCGGATCACCTGAACCTCGTCCTCGACCGGGGGATAGGTGATGTTCACATGCATGAGAAAGCGGTCCATCTGCGCCTCGGGCAAGGGATAGGTCCCCTCTTGCTCGATCGGGTTCTGGGTCGCCATGACCATGAACAGCGGCTCCATCTTGTGGGTGGTGCCGGCGACGGTGACCTGACGTTCCTCCATCGCTTCCAGCAGCGCGGCCTGCACCTTGGCGGGGGCGCGGTTGATCTCATCCGCAAGGACGATATTGGCGAATATCGGGCCGGGATCGAAACGGAACTCGGTCTCATCCCCCGATTTGTACAGCACCTCGGTCCCGGTCACGTCCGAGGGCAGCAGGTCCGGCGTAAACTGAATGCGGCTGAATTTTGCTTCAAGATTCTTGGCCAAAGCCTTGATCGCACGGGTTTTAGCCAGTCCTGGAAGACCCTCGACCAGCAGGTTGCCGTTGGCCAAAAGACCGATCAGCAAACGGTCGATCACGTCGCGCTGGCCGATAATCGCCTGTCCCATGCGCTTGCGCAGATCTTCGACCGCCTTGCGCGCAGAAATATCCGTCTGGTCCATGAAATCCTGCTTATCGCTGAAAAGACCGCGCGCCGGTAAAGGCGCGCAGGGTCGGTCACTTCGGCACGGACCAGATCCGGGCCCAGTCGTTTTTCATGTCCACCAGATGCCAGCCGCGTTTTTCGGCCTCGTCCAAGCCACGACTGAGAACGCCGATATGTCCCTCGCGGTCATAGGCGAATTCGCGGTCGGCATCGGTGTGGTGGACGATCAGGCCAAAGGCCGGGCCATCGCCGCTGGTCGCATATTCCAGCATGGCGAAATCACCGTCGGAATTGCCCGCAACAAAGATCGGGCGCTGGCCGATATGGCGGCTGATGCCGACGGGCTTGCCCTCTTTGTCATCGATGAAGCTGACGCCGCCACGCTTCATCAGCACCATCTTGCCATCGACCTCTTCGTATTTGGTGTCGCCCTCGGTGCCGACGACCTGAGCGGGCGGGATGCCATAGGCCTCCTGCGCGAAGGAGCGCAGAAAATCCGCGCCGCCGCCCGAGACGATATAGGTCGTGAAGCCCTCATCCCGCAGGTAAGAGAGCAGTTCCAGCATCGGCTGATAGGTCATGTCGGCGTAATGCATGCCGGTGGTCGGATGGGTCGCGGTGGTCAACCACTCGTGCGCATCCTTCTGGAACTGGTCCACGGTCATCCCGGCATGAGAGATGTTGCCGACCTCGATCAGCCCTTCGACGCCCTTGGCGGTGGCGCCCTTGATGTCGCCCGATGCGGCGGCTTTCAGCACGTCCGAGGACAGGATCGAGGGATCGGCCTCGGCCTTTTTCTTCAAGACGTCCAGCGCGTAGATGCCTTGGAAATAGAACGGCTGCTCGGCCCAGAGCGTGCCGTCATTGTCGAAGGTGGCGACCCGGTCGGCCTCGGGGACATAGCTGTCCAAGGCGGGGTCGGTGACGCTTTCGACGAATTCGATGATCGCGGCTTTCGTCGCGCCCTCATTCCATGAGGGCAGCGGATCGGCCAGGACGGGGGATGCAAGGATCGCAAGGACGGCACCAAGGGCCGTGGCAGAGCCGGACCGGATGGACATGTTCGCTCCTTTGGTGGGAAACCCGTTCCCCGACGGCATGACGCGGGGAACGGTAAGAAGGGACCGCAGGGGCGGCCCCTCCGTCAGGCGATCACTGACCGCCCATGCTCTCGAGCGCCTTGTTGATATCGGCCTGAACCTGATCGATCGAGAAGCTGTCCGGCCGTTGCGCAGGCGGGAATTCCTTGAAGGTCTGCAGGAATTTACCCACTTCGGCGCTCGCCGGCCCCATCAGATAGGAATGGGTCATCAACCAATCCCAATAGGTGTTCGAGGTGATGTCGGCCCGTTCATAAGGGTCGGCACGCAGATCGAACAGTTTCGGCAAACGCAGCTTGGTGAAGGGCTCGGCCCAGACTTCCGCGGTGCCCTTGGCGCGCTGTTCGGCGAAGACGAACTTCCAGTTTTCGTAACGCAATCCAACCACTTCGCCGTCATCGTTGAAGTAGAAGAACTCGTTGCGCGCACCTTCAGGCTGTTCGCCGGTCAGGTAGGGCAACTGGTTGTAGCCATCCAGATGGTTTTTGTATTGCTTGCCGTTGATCGTGGTTCCGGCCAGCAGGCGATCCTTGATGTCGGTATCGCCAGCAGCGGCCATCAGCGTCGGCATCCAGTCGAGACCCGAGAAGATGTCCGTGGCGATCGAATCCGGCTTGATGTGACCGGGCCAGCGAATCATCGCAGGCACGCGGAAGGCACCTTCCCAGTTCGTGTTCTTCTCGCTGCGGAAGGGGGTGGTACCGGCATCGGGCCACGAGTTCTGGTGCGGACCGTTGTCGGTCGTGTAGACGACAATGGTGTTGTCGGCGATGCCCAGATCATCAACCGCCTTGAGCAGCGTGCCGATGACGTTGTCATGCTCGATCATGCCATCGGCATATTCGGTCAGGGCGGTCACGCCCGGAGGGCTGCGATGTTCGTCGCGCACATGGGTGCGGAAGTGCATCCGTGTGGTGTTCATCCAAGTGAAGAACGGCTTCTTGGCATCCACCTGACGCTTCATGAAGTCGATCGCGGCGGCCGAGGTTTCGTCGTCGATCGTCTCCATCCGCTTGCGGGTCAGCGGGCCGGTATCCTCGATCTTACCGTCGGCCGAGGACTTGATCACGCCGCGCGGACCCCATTTCTCACGGAAGGCCGGGTCCTGCGGATAGTTGCGATCCTCGGGCTCTTCCTCGGCGTTCAGGTGATAGAGGTTGCCGAAGAATTCGTCGAAACCATGCGCCGTTGGCAGGAACTCATCCCTGTCGCCCATGTGGTTCTTGCCGAATTGCCCGGTCGCATAGCCCTGATCCTTCAGTGCGGATGCAATGGTTGCATCCGAGGCCTGCAATCCGGCATTGGCACCGGGCATGCCCACCTTGGACAGGCCCGTACGGAACGTCGACTGACCGGTAATGAAGGTCGAACGACCCGCCGTGCAGCTTTGCTCGGCATAGTAGTCGGTAAAGATCATCCCCTCATTGGCGATGCGGTCGATATTGGGCGTCGTGTAGCCCATCAGGCCCTTGGTATAGGCCGAGATGTTGCCCTGCCCGATATCGTCGCCAAAGATGACAAGGATGTTGGGCTTGGCCCCCGCCTCGCCCGCCGCGGGCGCGGCTGGTGGCGTTTCCTGGGCCATAGCAAACCCTGCCACCATCACGGTCGCAAGGGTGCAGCCTAGCAGTCGAAGCATGGTCGTTTCTCCTTGTGAGCGAAACAGCTCGATCAGTCTAGTTTGGTATTTATCGAATATGCTCAAAGAGCGCGTTGATCACCGGAACAGGGGATTTGAAGGACGGGACGTCTTGCAATGCTGGGTCGGAAGAATCGTGATCCGCACCTTGCCAACCTTTCCTCCATGACGATTCCAAGTTGCCCGCAGTCTTCCGGGATGAGCGCAGGTTGTATCCGAATTAACAAACGGTCAAGTTTCTGCGCGCAAGTCATGAGGAAATTGATAAATTCCACTGCGTCGCAGCATTTTGGCCGCAACGTCGTGCGGCCTTGCACCTTGACGTGATCCGTGGTTTCCAGCGCCCGGAACCCCCAGCGAGCTGGTCATGCCCAAAGAGATCGAGCGGAAATTCCTGATCGCCAATGACGATTGGCGCAAGGCCGTGACCCATCGGGTGCAGATCCGCGACGGGCTGGTGGCGGCCTGCGAAGGTCGCAAGATCCGTGTCCGTTTCTATGACCAAAGGGCGACGATCACGGTCAAGGGTCGCCGCAACGGCCTGAGCCGCGACGAGTTCGAATACGATATTCCGCCCGCCGATGCCGAAGCGATGCTGCGCGACCATTGTGGCGGCGACGTGCTGGAAAAGACCCGCCACCACATCCACCATGCCGGACTGGATTGGGTCATCGACGAATATTTCGGGATTCTCGCGGGCGTGTTGATCGCCGAGGTCCAATTGCCCTTTGAGGATATGCCGATCCAGCCCCCCGACTGGCTGGGCCGCGAAGTCACCGGCGATGACCGCTATCGCAAGATCAACATGCTGATCGACCGGCGCAACGCGCTGGCGGCGGAATCGGCCTAGCCCAGCAGCCCGCGCAGATCGGCCTGCAGCCGCAGCAGATGTGGCAGGAAGCGGGCGCGCAGATCATCCACCGAGGCATGGCTGGCCGACAGCCCGACATTCACCGCCGCCACCACCCGTCCCCGCGCGTTCAGAAGCGGCACCGCAATCGAGCGCAACCCGATCTCGACCTCCTGATCAATGACCGCGTGGCCGTCGCGGCGGACGCGCTGCAATTCTTCGCGCAGGGCCTCGGCGCTGGTCAGCGTATGCGTGGTGCGCGCCGGAAACGGTGCCAGCGCAAGGATCGCGTCCAGCTCGGCATCGGGCAGCGCCGCCAGCATCACCCGCCCCATCGAGGTGCACCATGCCGGCAGGCGCGACCCCGGCATCAGCGCGATGGACATGACCCGGCGCTGCGCCGCGCGGGCGACATAGACGATTTCGGCCCCGTCCAGCACCGAAACGGATGAGCTTTCGCCGATCTCTTCGGACAGGCGATCCAGATTGGGCTGCACGATCTGCGGCAAGGGCATCGTCGCCAGACAGGCCGTGCCCAGCCGCAGGATGCGCGGGGTCAGGGTAAAGAACTTGCCGTCGTAATCGGCGTAGCCGTGATGCGCCAAGGTCAGCAGGCAGCGCCGCGCCGTCGCCCTGTCCAGCCCCGAGGCCACAGCAACCTCGGTGATGGACTGGCGCGGATGCTCGGCGGTGAAGGTCTCGATCACGCTCAGCCCCTTGGCCAGACCGCCCATGATGTCGCGTTCATTGATGCTCATGTTCGGCCCCATGTGCGATATGTCAACAAATGCAGCATATCGCACAAACCGCATAGACGGAAGAGCCATGATTTGTGTAATCCACCACCAGAAGCTTGCGGTTTTCGCCCGCAAAGGAGGATGCATGGACAAGACGCTTCCCGATCTGGCCGCCGCCGTGGGGGGGATCGAAGACGGCATGACAGTGATGATCGGCGGCTTTGGCGGCTCGGGCGCACCGATCGAGCTGATCCACGCGCTGATCGACCGCCATACCGCGACCGGCCACCCGAAAAACCTGACGGTGGTCAACAACAACGCGGGCAATGGTCACGTCGGGCTGGCCGCGCTGATCGAACAGGGCATGGTCGCCAAGCTGATCTGTTCCTTCCCGCGTTCCGCCGATCCGCGCGTCTTCACCGATCTGTATCTGGCCGGAAAGATCGAGCTGGAACTGGTCCCGCAGGGTACCTTGGCCGAGCGTATCCGCGCGGGCGGCGCAGGCATTCCGGCCTTCTACACCCCCACCAGCTACGGCACCGATCTGGCCAAGGGTAAGAAGGTCGAGGAATTCGAGGGGCGTCCTTACGTGCAGGAACGCTGGCTCAAGGCCGACTACGCGCTGGTCAAGGCCGACATGGGCGACCGCTTGGGGAACCTCACCTATCGCATGGCGGCGCGGAACTTCGGCCCGCTGATGTGCATGGCCGCGAAAACCGCCATTGTGCAGGTCAGCCAACTGGTCGAGCCGGGCACCATCGACCCGGAAACCGTCATCACCCCCGGCATCTTCGTCCAAGGCCTCGTCGAGGTCGCGAACCCCGCGCAGGAAGAAGACCTGAACCGCGCCAATGCCGTCTATCCGGAGCCTGTCCAATGACCAAACTGACCTCGACCCAGATCGCATGGCGCGCGGCGCAGGACATTGACGATGGCGCCTATGTCAACCTTGGCATCGGCTTCCCCGAGATGGTGGCGAAATTCCAGCCTCCGGGCCGTCAGGCGATCTTTCACACCGAAAACGGCATCCTCGGCTTTGGCGAGGCCCCTGCGCCGGGCACCGAGGACTGGGACCTGATCAACGCGGGGAAAAAAGCGGTGACGCTGAAGCCCGGCACGGCGTTTTTCCACCATGCCGACAGCTTTGCGATGGTGCGCGGCGGGCATTTGGATGTCGCGATCCTTGGTGCCTATGAGGTCGCGGAAAACGGCGATCTGGCGAATTGGTCCACCGGTCCCAAGGGCGTTCCCGCCGTCGGCGGCGCAATGGATCTGGTCCATGGCGCGAAACGCGTGGCCGTCATCACCGAGCATGTGACCAAGGACGGCAAGCCGAAGCTGGTGCAGAAATGCGCGCTGCCGCTGACCGGGGTGGGCTGCGTCACCCGCGTCTATACCTCGCTGGCGGTGGTGGACATTCAGGACGGTCATTTCGTACTGCGCGAAAAGCTGGCGGGCCTGTCCTTTGACGAATTGCAATCCCTGACGGGCGCGACCCTGCATCTGGACGGCGACGTGGCCGACCTGATCGTGCCGGAGCTTTGAGATGACCGAAGTCTTTATCTGCGACTATATCCGTACCCCCATCGGCCGGTTCGGCGGCGCGCTGTCCGCGGTCCGGGCCGATGATCTGGGCGCGATCCCGCTACGCGCGTTGATGGAGCGTAACCCATCGGTCAATTGGGCCGCCGTCGATGACGTGATCTATGGCTGCGCCAATCAGGCGGGCGAGGATAACCGCAACGTCGCCCGGATGTCGGCGCTGCTAGCGGGCCTGCCCATCGAGGTCTCGGGGACGACAATCAACCGGCTTTGCGGCTCGGGCATGGATGCAATCCTTGCCGCCGCCCGCGCGATCAAGGCAGGCGAGGCCGAGCTGATGATCGCGGGCGGGGTCGAGTCGATGTCGCGCGCGCCCTTTGTCATGCCCAAGGCCGAGACGGCGTTCAGCCGCCATGCGGAGATCCACGACACCACCATCGGCTGGCGTTTCGTCAACCCGCTGATGAAAAAGCAATATGGCGTCGATTCCATGCCCCAGACCGGGCAAAACGTCGCCGATGATTTTGGCATCTCGCGCGAGGATCAGGACGCGATGGCGCTGGCCTCGCAGGCCAAGGCTGCGGGCGCTCAGGCCAATGGACGGCTGGCGCAGGAAATCACCCCGGTGACCATCCCCCAGCGCAAGGGCGATCCTGTCGTGGTGGACCGCGACGAGCACCCCCGCGCCACCACCCTGGAGACGCTGGCCAAGCTAAAGCCCCTGTTCGAGGGCGGTTCGGTCACGGCGGGCAATGCCTCGGGCGTGAATGACGGGGCGGCGGCGCTGATCCTTGCCTCGGAAGCGGCGGTGCGGAAATACGGCCTGACCCCCATCGCCCGGATTCTGGGCGGGGCCACGGCGGGGGTTCCGCCACGCATCATGGGAATCGGTCCGGCCCCCGCATCGCAGAAGCTGATGGCGCGACTGGGGCTGACTCAGGCCGATTTCGACGTGATCGAGCTGAACGAGGCCTTTGCCGCCCAAGGTCTGGCGACTTTGCGCCAGCTTGGCATTGCCGATGACGACCCGCGCGTGAACCGCAATGGTGGCGCTATCGCGCTGGGACATCCTTTGGGTATGTCAGGCGCGCGCATCACGGGAACGGCAGCTCAGGAGTTGCAGATAACCGGCGGGAAACGCTCGCTTTCGACGATGTGCATTGGTGTAGGCCAAGGTATTGCCATCGCACTGGAGCGGGTCTGACGCACACGTCTGCGCAGGCGGTCTTCTGGCCCCCATACCTTTCGTGATCACAAGACACGCAGCCATCCTTGCACGGATCGCTGCGTGTTTTTTCTTGACGGCAAAGTGATCATGCCCCTAACACGCCGCAATCTGTCAGACAGCTTTTCAGATCCAAGGTGGTGCGGCCGGGACCAAGCGTGTCCCGCGCCGAAGGAGGAAGGAACAAGTTCAAGATGTCAGCATCCAGTGACAATCCAACGCCCTCGGAAGGGCATGTCTACCGCGAGGAGGAGGCCGGCTTTCACAAGGAGCTGAAGCCGAGGCAAATCCAGATGATCGCCATCGGCGGCGCCATCGGCACCGGCCTTTTCCTTGGTGCAGGCGGGCGTCTGGCCACGGCTGGCCCCTCTCTGGTCCTTGTCTATGCCCTGTGCGGCTTTTTCGCGTTCCTCGTGTTGCGCGCCTTGGGCGAGCTGATCATGCACCGGCCCAGTTCGGGGTCATTCGTGTCCTATGCCCGCGAGTTCTACGGCGAGAAGCTCGCCTTCGCCGCTGGCTGGATGTATTGGCTGAACTGGGCCATGACCTCGGTCGCGGATGTCACCGCCGTTGCGGTCTACATGAATTTCTTCAAGGCCTATGTGCCGTGGATGGCCGGGATCGACCAATGGGTCTTTGCCTTGGGCGCGCTGGTCATCGTGCTGGCGATGAACATGCTTTCGGTCAAGGTTTTCGGTGAGCTTGAGTTCTGGTTCAGCCTGATCAAGGTACTGTCGCTGGTCACCTTCCTTTGCGTCGGCATCTGGTTCGTGCTGACCGGCACGCCGGTCGCAGGCCATGTTCCGGGGCTGCATCTGATCTCGGAAGGCGGCGGAATGTTCCCGCATGGCATCCTGCCCGCGATGCTGGTGATCCAGGGCGTGGTCTTCGCCTATGCCTCGGTCGAGCTGATCGGCACTGCGGCGGGCGAGACTGAGGACCCGCGCGAGGTCATGCCCCGCGCCATCCGTACCGTCGTGCTGCGCCTTGTCGTGTTCTATGTCGGCTCGGTCCTGCTGCTGTCGCTGCTGCTGCCCTATACCGCCTATAAATCGGGCGAGAGCCCCTTCGTCACCTTCTTCGGCGCGATCGGCGTCGAGGGCGCGGACATCATCATGAACCTGGTGGTGCTGACGGCGGTGCTGTCCTCGCTGAACGCGGGCCTGTATTCGACCGGGCGTATCCTGCACTCGATGGCGGTTTCCGGCTCGGCCCCAGCAGTTCTGGGTCGCATGAACCGTCAGGGCGTGCCCTATATGGGCATCGCGGTGACCGCCGCCGTGACCGTGCTGGGCGTGGTCATGAACGGCCTTGTGCCCGATGCCGCCTTCGAGATCGCGATGAATGTCGCGGCGCTCGGCATCATCACGGCATGGGGCGTCATCGTGCTGTGCCAACTGAAGCTGTGGCATCTGTCGCGGCAGGGCAAGATCCAGCGCCCCGATTTCCGCATGTTCGGCGCGCCCTTCACCGGCATCCTGACCCTGGCCTTCCTGCTGGGCGTGGTGGTGCTGATGGCCTTTGATTATCCGATCGGGACCTGGACCGTCGCGTCGCTGCTGGTCATCGTCCCCGCTCTGATCATAGGTTGGCATATGTCGCGCGACCGCATCCATGCCATTTCCCGCGCACATGGAGAAACGGAGTTCCGGCTTTGACAAGCCCGCAAAAATTGCCACTCGTCGCGGTCATCGCGACGGGGGGAACCATTGCCAGCCGCAAGGGCGCCGAGGGCGCGGCCAGCCCTGCCCTGACCGGGCAGGATCTGCTGGACCTGCTGCCCCCCCTGCCCCTGCGTCTGCGCGCGGTCGAGCTGCTGGCCAAGGATTCCTCGACCCTCACCCTTGCCGACATGCAAGGCATCAGCGACGAGGTCGGCCTACAGCTGGCAGACCCCGACATTGCCGGCGTCGTCATCCTGCACGGGACCGACGCGATGGAGGAAACCGCGCTTCTGGTGCGGCTGCAGCACCATGCGCAAAAACCCGTTGTCTTTACCGGGGCACAATTCTCGGCCGACAGCACCGCACCCGACGGGCCCGCAAATCTTGCGCACGCCGTGCAATTGGCGCTGTCCGGCAATGGCGTTCGGTTGGCCTTTGGCGGACAGGTGCTGCCGGTCTGGGGGCTTTACAAGGCAGGCACCGACCGTGCTGACGCCTTTGCCCTGGCCGGAACGGCTGACCCCGAACTTCCGCCTCTGCCCGCACCGATTGGCGGGTTGCGCATCGACCTGATCGCCGTTCATCCGGGTGCTGACGCGGTACATCTGGACGCAAGCTTAGCTGCGGGTGCGCAGGGCATCGTCCTGGTGGCGCTGGGTTCCGGCAATGCCACACCCCAGATCGTGGCGGGCGTCACGCGCGCCCTTGCCGCAGCTGTGCCCGTCGTCACCTCAAGCCGTGTCCCGGAAGGAGTGCTTACCCCCAGCTATGGCGGCGGCGGTGGCGGTCACGATCTGCAAGCCGCAGGGGCGATCCATTCCCGGCTTCTGCGCCCCGGACAGGCCCGCATCCTGCTGGCCGCGCTGATCGCCAATGGCGCATCGTCGGACCAGATCGCGCAGGCTTTCGCCTGACCACAAGCAGCCGGGCCCTCCGCAGCTTCTTTCTTGCTTAAATATCCCGGGGGACGCCCGCCCGGCCCCGTCGAGGGGCCGGGCGGGCGGGGGCAGAGCCCCCGGCACCACCCCTACAATCCGAAGATCTGTCCGATCGGCTCATCTGAGGCCAAGCGCCGGTTCCATTCGGCCTCCAGCACCAGTTTTGCTTCAGCCCGGTCAATCAGCGCCGCAGCCTGCGCCGGGGTCAGCGCAGCCAAACCGTCATCATCGCCGATGATCAGGTCGCCAGAACTGACCGGGCAACCACCGATGGTCACCGAGACATTGACCTCGGTTCCTGCGGCCCCGATCGGTCCGCGCGGATTGATATGCCGGGCATAGACCGACAGGCCCGTCATTTCGGCCAGCGCGCCGGTATCGCGGACCGCACCATCACAGACGATCCCAGCCACGCCGATACGGTGCAGGTGACCGCCCAGCACATCCCCGATCATCGCCCATTCCGCAACACCGGCCGCGTCGATCACCAGAACCTCGCCCGCCGAGATCAGACCAATCGCCCGCAAAACCGGGCCAAAATCCGGCGCAGCACAGCGCGCGGTGACCGCCCGTCCAAACAAGGCGGGCTGCCGGCCAGCGGAGCAAAGCGGACGGATGGCGATGTCGATCTGACACTCGGCCGCCAGATCGACAATCACCGGGACCGGGATACGCCGCCAGCGCTCGATCAGATCCTGCGGAAATTCAGCACTCTCAGCCGCGATGCTCACCACCTGCTCCTCCGGTTTCTGGCAAATCGCGGGCAAGGTGGCCCGGATCGCGAGCAGCTTGAAGCCCCTTTCGCCACCTGCTGGCGAAAGGGCGCTTTCAACTTGCTTGCGCCGACGCAGGCGCCAGCCAATCGAGACAGCTTTGCAGATAAGCACGGGCATCCTGGGTCAGGCGCACCACGCCAAGGTGGCGGGACAGCTCCTGCACCGGGTCATCCGATGCCGCGATCCGGTCGGCATGAAAATCATGGACCGAGGCAATCTCGACCCGCGAGATCTCGCGCAGATTGCGCCCGGACAGCCCGCGATATGCCACCCGATCCTTGGTTGTACCCTTGACCCAGTAGAAGCGGGTGCCTTCCTCATCCGTGGCATCAAGCTGAAGATGCAACTCGGCAACACGGGACTGGATGCGGTTCCCCGTCCGCTGCCAGCCATGTTCCTGCGCGACGCGGCGGGCCAGTACCACCTCGGTCATCGGTCCTTCGCGAAGCAGCAACCCCTCGATCAATGCCGCCAATACCGGGGTATAGTCGGCGTCAAAGAAGCGGTCGGCATCTGGCTGCTGTCCGGCCAAAGCCGGACCGGCGGCGGCGAAGCTTTCCGGTTCGCTGGAGGGCTCGGGCAGGTCGAGTTCGGGAACTTCGGCGACGGGCTTCGACGCCTCAACCTCACGACGCGCGCGGTCTTGCTCCAGCAGCGCGGCAAGCCCGGTATGGATGCGCGTGGCAGTATCGGCCGGATTGCGGAACCAGTCGGTCGACCAGATCCGCAGGATCTTCCAGCCCAGCCCCTCCAGCACCGCCTGCCGCACGCGGTCGCGGTCGCGCGCGGTCGCGGCGCTATGATAGGCGGCACCGTCGCATTCGATCCCCGCCAGCCATGCCCCCGCGTGATCGGGATGCCTCACGCCCAGATCGATGCGGAAGCCTGAGACACCGATCTGGCTGTGCAATTCCCAACCCTTCAGCGCCAGCGCATCGCGCACTGCTGCCTCGAACGGCGAATCCACCCCGCCGAGTGAGCCCAGGTCCTGCCCCGCCAGCGCGACCGCGCCCCGCTGGGCATAGTCCAGAAACGCCCTGAGGTCGCGCACGCCGCGCGCCTTGGTCCGGGTCAGATCGATCTGATCGGCAGTGACCGAGCTGAAGACATGCAGTTCGGCCCGCGCCCGCGTCACCGCGACGTTCAGACGCCGCTCGCCACCGTCATTGTTCAGCGCACCGAAGCTCATCGACAGTTTCCCTGCCGGGTCCGGCCCGAAGGTCACGGAAAACAGCATCACATCGCGCTCATCACCTTGGATATTTTCAAGGTTCTTGACGATCAGCGGTTCCTCACGGTCATCGGCAAAGAACCATTCCAGCGCCGGATCGGCCTGCCGTTCGGCATCGAGCAGATCAAGGATCAGGCCCTGCTGCTGACTGTTGAAGGTGATGACACCCAGCGTCGGACGCTCAGATTCCGGCAGCGCCAGCCATTCCTTGAGCCGCGCACGGATCATGGCGACGATGGCGCGGGCCTCTTCGGGATTGGTGCGGCCTTGCCCCCGGCCATAGATGCCATCGATCCGATGCAGGCGCAGCGCCTGACCCGAAGCCTCGGGCGAGGGGAATGTCACCAAACCGCCGCCGTAATAATTGTGGTTCGAGAAGGCGATCAGCGCCTCGTCCCGGCTGCGGTAATGCCAGTTCAGGCGATGCGTCGGAATCCCCGCCGCGCCGACCTCATCAAGGATCGAAGGCATGTCCTTTTCATATTCCGGGGTTTCGCCCGCATCGTCACCCTCATCGCTGCGGCCAAAGAAGTTCGTCGGCGGAAGCTGTTTCGGATCGCCGACGATGATCGCCTGCCTGCCCCGCGCGATGGCGCCGATCGCATCCCATGTCGAGATCTGCGAGGCCTCGTCAAAGATCACCAGATCGAATTGCGCCTGTCCCGCTGGTAGATATTGCGCCACAGAAAGCGGCGACATCAGCACGCAGGGGGCGAGTTTCGGGAAGGTCGTCGGCATTTCCGCGATCAGGCTGCGGATGGCCGCTGTCGGGCGCTGCAGACCCAACTGGTGGCGCAGGGTACCCAGTTCGGAACGTCGCGGCACGCTGTCGCGGCTGGGCAGGTCATTTCCCAGACGGCGCATGACCTCGGCCGAGGCCAGATCGGTCATGGCCTGATCCAGCTCGCGGAAGCGGCGGATCAGCGCGTCATGTTCCCAATGTGCAAAGCCGCGCAACTCGGGCGCGGCATCCAGCGCCAGCCGCAGCCACCATGCCATATAAGCGCGCTCAAAAGCCTGACCGGGATCGCCCGATATCTGGCCATTTTCCAGCGCCTGCACCAAGGGCGACAACCCGGCGGCCTCGGCCCGCTGGCGCGAGGACAGCCATTTCATCCAATCCGGGAAACGCCCGCGAACCGCCTCGATCCCGTCCAGAAGGCTGCGCAACGCCGCGTCGTCATCGGGCAGTTGCCCGCCCGCCGCCGAGAATCCGGCCCTCGCAACAGCAACGCCGTTTAGCGCGGCGGCCAGCCTGCGCAGATGGGGGGCGACCTCGCCGCCATCGGCGGCACCCAGCCGTTGACGCAGCAGGGTCCGGGCCGTGTCATCCAACCCGGCCGCCGTCAGCTTGCGCTCAAGTTCCAGATAGGCGGCGGCCTCGTCCAGCGCACGGGTCAGGCTGGCGGGATCGGAACCCTCGCCCGCAAATCCCGAAAGCCGCGACAGCGGGGATGTCTTGATCCGGGCCAGCAGCGGCTGCAAGCGACGCAAGGCGGCGATGTCGCGGGCCGGATCGGCCATACCGACCGAGGCATAGGTCTGCAGCAGCTTGCGCAGCTTGGACTGGGCCATGGCGCTGAGCGGCCAGAACTTGGTCTGCGCCTCGCGCCAATGCATTTCCAGCGCCTCAAGCGGCATGGTCACGATGGTCTCGTCCGGATAGGTCGCCGAGAGCGCGCGACGCTCGGCCCGGCAGGCATCAAGCATCCCTGCGAATTCGCGCGCCTCATCGCGCAAGCCGGGCAGATCGTCGAGGGCTGCGATTTCAACCGCCGGGCGGTCAAGCCGGGCAGCGGGCAGGATGTCGAGCGCGGCATTCGCCCCCGGCATCCCGATCGCGCGGGCCAATTCGCCGCGCGCGTCCTGCAATTCGGTCAAGGCCGCACGCAGCGCCTGCGCCCCGGCAAGGAAACCGTCCTGCCAGCCATAGGACCAGTCCCCAGCGCCCAGCAGCGCCAGCGGGCCGGTCGGATCAAGGTCGGCCACCACCGCACGACGCTGGCCCAGTTCCTGCGCCAGCTGGCACAGCCGCTCCCAGCTGTCGGCGTCGTGGCAGTCCTTGTTGGCAAAAGCCAGCGTGAAGGGCTGATCGCCGCCAACAGCCCGGCCAATCGCCTGAAAGACGCTGAAACCCTGCGTACCGGGCGCGTGCAGCGCCGCGACATAGGCATTCAACTGGTCGCGGCTCAGGCGCAGATCCTCGGTCACGCGGACCCATTCGCGGCCAACGCTGCCGCTGGCCCGGTCCCATGACCGGCCAAGCTGGCCCAGCACTACCTTGCGGTCGGCCTTGTTGGAATGCAGTTCTAGCACCGCCGTGCCCAGTCCCTGCCGCTCCAACCGGCGCTGCACCACGTCCAGTGCAGCGGCCTTTTCGGCCACGAACAGCACGGTGCGGCCCCGGCCCAACTGGTCGGCAATGATATTGGTGATGGTCTGGCTTTTGCCGGTCCCCGGCGGACCGATCAGGACGAAATCCCGCCCCTCGGCCGCCGCGACTACCGCCGCCAGTTGCGAACTGTCGGCAGGCATCGGCGCCAGCAGGTCGGCGGGCGCATGGGTGTGGTCAATCCGGGACGGTTCGGGCATCGGTGACAGCGCGCCGGCAAAACTCTCGGCCGGGCTGTCCAGCAGATGGCGGACCAGCGGGCTTTCGCGCAGGTTGTCCGCCCGGTCGACCAGATCCTTCCACATTAGGTATTTCGCGAAGGAGAAGGTCGAGATCGCGCATTCCTCGACCAGTTCGAACCCGGCCACGTCGCGAACGCGGTGGCGCACGATCTCAAAAATACGGTTCAGGTCCAGCCCGCTTTCGTCGCGGGGCAGGTCACCCTCCAGTTCGGGGATGCGCAGTTCGAAATCGCGCTTGAGCATTTCAAGCAGCGTGGCGTTGATGCGCACCTCGTCCTCGATCTGGCCAAGGCGGAATTCCGACTGGGCCGAGCGACGATCCAGCCGCACCGGCATCAGAAGCAGGGGCGCGCGGTAATGGCGCGGGTCGCTGTCGGCGCGTTTCCAGCGCAGGAAACCGGCGGCAAGGAACAGGGTATTCGTGCCGCCTTCCTGCACGTCGCTGCGGGATTTTCGGTAAAGCTCGGTCAGGCGGGCGAACATGTCGTCGCCACCCAAGGGCACGGCGATCTGGCCCTTGTCCAGCGCGTCCTGCGCCAATTCGGCCTCGATCCGGCGCGCCTCATCGGCGGGCAGGTCGCGGCCAGCAACAGCCTTTTCGTCCTTCAAGGCCAGCAGGCGGAATTGCTTGCCACCCGACAGGCCATCCTCGAGCCCGGCAAGATCGGGACAAAGCAGCGGCACGCTGAGCTTGGTTTCGCGGAAGTTCAGCAGCTTGTTGCCCAGCGACAGATCCAGAAGCTTGCGCTGCCAGCGTTCGATCCGACCAAGCGCGGTGCCGGGAAGCTCGTCCAGATCGCCGGGCAACAGTCCCAGATCCAGCGGGCGCGGCAGTGCCGCGGGGGCGGCAGCATCAGGCGTGGCGTCGGCATCGGACGCATCGCGGTGGCTGGCCAGCGGGCGGATGCGGGCGGCACGGGCGCGGTTGATGTCGATGGCTTGCAGGAATTCGGTCTCATGCGCCTCGGACAGGCGGTCGCGACCCGCCATCGCGGCTTCCTCAAAGCCTGCGCTGGGGCGACGCGTCAGCAGCGTCGTTTCCAGCGGCACGAACTCGCGCAGGCTGGCGGCCTTGCGCACCGCGATCACGTCGGGTTCCAGCATATGGCCGAAATCGCGCGGCACCAGCCAGACGCCCACCCATGCATGCCCCTGCGAGAACAGCACCGCGGTGTTCAGCCCGGCAGCCTCAAACGCGGCGGCCAGCAGCAGTGAGCTGTCAAGACAGGTCGCCAGCCCCTCGGAGGCAATGCGCTCGGGGTCGCGGACCTTCTGGCCGTTCTGCTCAAAGGACGCGGGCGGCACGGCATAGGTCAGCCCCAACCCGGTCGCCGCCGACCAGATTGCCCCGGCGATCATCCAGACACGCTGGGGGTCGTTCGACTGATAGCCCTCCATCGCGCCGGAATGGCCCGCGGCCTCTAGCAGGCGCGAGGCGTCCTTCAGCAACCGCGCCACCTGCGGATGATTGGGCGAGACAAAGGCGGCCAGGATGTTCTCCATCTCGGCCAGCCCGCCCCATTCGTCGCGGGCCAGACATTCGATCGGCTCGCGCAGTTCGGCGACGGTTTCGCCGTCATGGGTCAGGGTGAAGTCCAGATGGCCCAGCTCGGCCTCGTCCAGACCGCCCAGAATGGCCGGGTCCAGCGGCGTGTCCAGATCGGTCAGCGCGATCTCGGCCCCCGGTGCGATACGGTCAAGCTGCCAGATACGGTCGCGCAACACGCCGGGGCTGGCGCTAAGCCGCAGGCTCACATCACTGGCAGCGACCAGCCCTTGATTGGCGATCCGCAGGCTGCGCAGCACTGAAACGCCATTCTGCGAGGAAGCGAAATTGATCTTTTTGCGCAGCACCACGGTCAGGGACAGGGCAGGCTTCGCCGGTTCGTTGGAAATGTCCGAAATCTCGAGCGCGTGGTCTTGTTGCATCAATTCTGTCTGATAGTCGATTGAATCCTTTCACCATGAATAGGGGTTCGGCGGCGGATGCACAAACGAATGTTCCCGCCATGTTCCAGTTTGCGCGAAGCCGCGCCGTTCCCGTCAGCGCAGTCGCTCGACCGCGATGGCCGTCGCCTCGCCGCCGCCGATGCAAAGCGAGGCGATGCCGCGATCCAGATCATGGCTTTCCAACGCCGCCAGCAGCGTCACCATGACCCGCGCCCCCGAAGCCCCGATCGGATGCCCCAGCGCGCAGGCCCCGCCATGGATGTTCACCGCCTCATGGGCCAGGCCCAGATCCTGCATCGCGGCCATGGCGACGACGGCAAAGGCCTCATTGATCTCGAACAGGTCGATCTGGCCCAGATCCAACCCAGTGCGTTCCGCCAGCTTGCGGATCGCGCCAATGGGGGCGGTCGGGAACAGGTTCGGGCGGTCGGCATGGGTGGCATGGCCAAGGATGCGGGCGCGCGGCGTCAATCCACGGCGCTCAGCCTCGGATGCCCGCATCAGAACCAGCGCCGCCGCCCCGTCCGAGATCGAGGACGAATTCGCCGCCGTCACCGTGCCCCCTTCGCGAAAGGCGGGCCGCAGCGTCGGGATCTTGTCGGGCCGGGCCTTGCCGGGCTGTTCGTCGATGCTGACCAGCACCTCGCCGCTGCGGGCGGCGATGCGGACCGGCGCGATCTCAGCCTGAAAACGCCCTTCGGCAATCGCCTGTTGCGCCCGGCTGAGCGAGGTCAGCGCATAGGCGTCCTGAGCCTCACGCGTGAACTGATAGGCCTCGGCGCAGTCTTCCGCAAAGGTGCCCATCAGGCGGCCTTTGTCATAGGCATCCTCAAGCCCGTCCAGAAACATGTGATCCAGCACCTGCCCATGACCCATCCGGTAGCCCGCGCGGGCCTTGGGCAGCAGGTAGGGGGCGTTCGACATGCTCTCCATCCCGCCCGCGACGACGACATCCGCGGAACCCGCTAGGATCAGGTCATGGCCCAGCATCGCGGCCTTCATCCCCGAGCCGCACATCTTGTTCACGGTCGTCGCCCCCGCGCCCATCGGCAGTCCGGCAGCCAGCGCCGCCTGCCGCGCCGGGGCCTGTCCCTGACCGGCGGGCAGGACGCAGCCCATGATGATCTCCTCGACGGCGTTGGGCGACACACCCGCGCCGGACAGTGCCGCCGCGATGGCGGTCGCGCCAAGGCTGGCGGCATCGACCGGGGCCAGATCGCCCTGAAATCCGCCCATCGGGGTGCGGGCCGCGCCGACGATGACGATCGGGTCCTTGTCCATGTCGCTTCCTCCTTATTTCGGGGCCATCTTATTTCGGGGCCATGCGCAATGCGCCGTCCAGACGGATGACCTCGCCGTTCAGCATCTGGTTCTCGACGATATGGCGCACCAGCGCGGCATATTCGGCGGGTTGGCCAAGGCGCGACGGAAAGGGCACGGTTCCGCCAAGGCTGTCCTGCACATCCTGCGGCAGACCGGCCATCATCGGCGTGGCAAAGATGCCGGGTGCAATGGTCATGACGCGGATGCCGTGGCGGGCCAGTTCACGCGCGGCAGGCAGGGTCATCGCCGCCACTCCGCCCTTGGACGCTGCATAGGCCGCCTGCCCGATCTGCCCGTCAAAGGCCGCAACCGAGGCGGTATTGACGATCACCCCGCGCTCTCCGCCTTCCAGAGGCGTATTGCGGGACATGGCGTCGGCTGCCAGCCGCAGCATGTTGAACGTGCCGATCAGGTTGATGCCGATGGCGCGGGCGAAACTGTCCAGATCATGCGGCCCCTCGCGTCCGACGATCCTTTCACCCGGAGCGATGCCTGCGCAATTCACCGCCACGTCGATCCGCCCGAAAGCCTCCAGCGCCGCCGCAATCGCCGCTGCACCGTCACTGGCGCTGGTCACGTCGGTGCGCACAAAGCGCGCGGCCCTGCCCAACTCTTCCGAAAGAGTCAGGCCCGCAACGCTGTTGATGTCCAGCAGCACCACCTTGGCCCCGGCCTCGACCGCCATCCGCGCTACGGCTGCACCAAGGCCCGAACTGGCACCAGTGATCAGGAACACCCGCTCTTCGATCCGCATCATCCCTCCCCTGACATTGCGTTTCGGGGCAAGACTAGCGGCAGGCGGTCCGCAGGCAATGAAATTCGCGGGGGTTCAGGCGACCCGCGCGTTTTGCCGGGCAAGCCCCGCCAGCAGGTCGGTCTGGGTGACGATGCCCCGGATGCGGCCACGGCTGAGAATCGGAACCGCATCGCAGCCGCCCCCCGCCAACAGCGGCAGCAGCGCCGAGACACCGCTGTCGGGCCGGCCATTCGGGACATTGCGACGCATCACCTGACCGGCAAGAACCGGAGCCGTGCGGTCCCGACGGACCAGCCGTGCCATCGACCTCCCGAAGCTCTGCCCGGATCCGAAGGCGTCCTGCCCCGCAAGACGGATCAGGTCTATCTGATAGATGATGCCAAGGAACTTGTCGCCCGCTTCGACCACGGGCATCGCGGTGAAGCCATGCGTGCGAAACAGCTCTGCGACCTCGCCCAAGGGCGTCTCGGGGCCGACAGTGACCAGCGCATGCGACATGATCGATTCCGCCGTCAGCGGGCCGAAATGGTGGCTGGCCGCCTGAAGTTCAGCCGCGCCGATCAGGCGAGACAGGTCCTCGACACCGACGTTCTGGGACTGGCGGGTGCGGCGCAGGATTTCTTCAAGGTCTTCCTTGCTCAGTCCCAGCCGTTCGGGCGCGGCATGTTCGTCGGTGCCATGCGGGCTTGGGTCCTCGAAATGGCGGAACGGATAGCGGCGGCCCGTGGCGCGGGCATAGAGCATCGCGACCACGATCAGGATCAGTGTTCCCGCCGCAACCGGGGCAAGGACAAAGCCGAAGCCCAGCTTGGCGATGGCCTCGGGGTTCTGCGCGGCGGTCATCGCCACCGCCCCGGCCGGGGGATGGATGGCGCGCAACGGGACCATCAGGACGATGGCCAGCCCGACGGCCAGCGCGATACGCCATGCGGGATCGGGGATCAGCATGCAGCACAACACGCCCACCGTCGCCGCGCTGGCGTTGCCGACCAGCGCCGACCAAGGCTGCGCCAGCGGGCTGTTCGGCACGGCAAAGACCAGCACCGAGGTCGCGCCAAAGGGCGCGATCAGGTACAGCCCCAACCGCGTATCGACCAAGGGCGACATCAGGAACAGTCCGGCCACCGCCAGCCCGATCAGCGCGCCAAGCCCGGCGCGCATCGCCTCGACCGGTGCGCCCGGACCGATGGCGGGACCAAGCCCGCGCAGCAAGCGTTCCATCTGGGCGGAGTTCTTCTGCATTCCCTGTCCTTTGGGTGCGACCCGTTGGCCTGCGTCGAATTGGCGCAGTAATAGGCGCATTGCCGAAAAAATCGCAACCCATGCCGAATAACCGGGCGGCACGTAAATCAGGCGGCATCTTCCCCGCAGCGCTCGGCTGCACTATGGAACTGAGAAAACCGGAGGCCCGCATCGGCGCACCCGGCCACGCTGTTGAAAGGTGAGCGCTTCGCATATGTCCTCCGGGCCGAGCCAGACCGAGGTTGATCTCGAACGCCCTGCCCTGTGGCGGCAGTTTCTTCCCTATATCGTCGCGATCCTGCTGTTCGGTGCCGGGCTTTATGCGCTGAACCGGCTGCTGGCCGAGGTGAACATCCATCAGGTCGCCGAGCAGGTGCAGGCGACACCATGGAACGTCACCTGCATCGCGCTGATGACGACAATGGCCGGATACCTGTTCCTTGCCGGATACGACTGGTCGGCACTGCGCCATATCGGCAAGCCCCTGCCCCTGCCCGTCGCCATGACCGGCGGGCTGATGGCCTATGCCTTTGGCAATACCATCGGGCTTTCGGCGCTTTCTGGCGGGGCGGTGCGCTGGCGGGTCTATTCCGGGCTTGGCCTTGACGGCTACGACATCGCGGCGATCTCAACCTTCACGGCGGCATCCTTCGGGATCGGGGCCTCGCTGATCGGGTTTGCGGCGCTGGCCATGCATCCCGGCGCGCTGGGGCCGCTGCTGCCCCTGCCCGAGACCACCATCCGCCTGCTGGCCATTGCCGCGATCCTTGGTGTGGCGCTGCCCTTGCTATGGGCCGGGATCACCCGGCGAGAGCTACGCATTGGCCGTTTCAGCCTGCATGCGCCGGGCGTGCCGATCCTCAGCTCACAACTGCTGATCTGTATTGGCGACATCTTCTTTTCGGCGATGACGCTTTACGTGCTGCTGCCCGATGCCGGTATGGGCTTTGCCAAGTTCACCGCCGTCTTTGCCGCCGCGACCATGGCGGGCGTCCTCAGCCATGTGCCCGGCGGGGTCGGGGTCTTTGAAAGCGTCATCATCGCGGCCATGCCACGCGACGTGCCCATCGACAACGTCGCGGCGGCGCTGCTGCTGTTCCGGCTGATCTATTACTTCGTGCCCTTCGCCATCGCGCTGGTAATGCTGGCACTGTACGAGGGCTGGCGGCTTTTGGGCAGCCGCGCGCCACGCACCGCCTTTGGCCGGTCGCTGTCCACGATAGAACCGGCATTGCGCGCGGTCTCGCCGCTTGCGCCGCTGCTGCTGGCGGTCATGGTCTTTGGCTCGGGCCTGTGGATGAGCGTCTCGGCGCTGCTGCCACCGATCACCGAGGCGGCCGAGCTGGCCGAGTCATTCTTTCCGCTGGCCTTTGTCGAGGGCTCGATCCTGCTGACCAGCGCGCTTGGCGCAGGGCTGATCGTGCTGTCTCTGGGCGTCGTGCGGCGCAGTCTGGGGGCGTTCTGGCTAACGGTCATCGCCATGCTGACGGGCGCGGGTTTCGCCATCATCGAGGGGGTCGAGCCGGGTCAGGCCACCGCACTGATCCTTGGCGTGGCGATCCTGATGCCGTTCCGGCGGGCTTTTCACCGCCGCTCGTTGCTGACCCATTCCGCGCTGACACCGGGCTGGATCGCGCTGATGATGGCGGCCATCGCGGGCTTTGGCTTCGTGCTGTTCTTTGCCCATAAGGAAACGCCCTATACCAACGAATTGTGGTGGCAATTCGCGACCGACGAACGCGCGCCCCGCGCGCTGCGGGCGGCATTGCTGGCCGGGCTGATGGTCGGGCTGGGGGCGCTGTTCCTGCTGCTGCGCACCCCACGCTTCCGCCCCGAGAC
Source organism: Paracoccus sp. PAR01 (assembly GCF_014851995.1). Lineage (NCBI taxonomy): Bacteria > Pseudomonadati > Pseudomonadota > Alphaproteobacteria > Rhodobacterales > Paracoccaceae > Paracoccus > Paracoccus sp. PAR01. Next base: position 257,081 of record NZ_JACVAW010000005.1, on the reverse strand, counting down.
GCCGGACGAGGCGACGCTGGCCATTGCCGGGCGCATCGCCATGGCCGGGGTCAATCCCGATGCGGGTTTCGTGCTGACCGGCGACAAGGCGGTGATGCTGTCGGACAATCAGCAGGCCTTCCTGATGTTCGGGGTCGCGGGATCCTCATGGATCGCCTTTGGCCCGCCCATCGGCGACGAAGAAGCCTGCGAGGAGGTCGCCTACAGCTTTGTCGACGCCGCCCGCCGTGCCGGGGCACGCCCGATCTTCTATGAGGTCGGCCCGAATGACGTGCCCTTGATGCTGGATCTGGGCATGACGTTGCACAAGATGGGCGAAGAGGCGGTGGTCGACCTGAAGCGCTTCACGCTTGAAGGGTCGGACCGCAAGCGGCTGCGTACCACCTATGCCCGTGCCGGGCGCGACGGGCTGACGCTGGACATCACCCTGCCACCGCATGACCCGGAACTGATCGAGGAATTGCGCGGCATTTCCGACGAATGGCTGGATGCCAAGAAATCGCGTGAAAAGGGCTTCTCGGTCGGGCGCTTCGATCCCGACTGGCTGGGTCGCTGGGCCCTGGCACTGGTCCGTCAGGAAGGCCGGATTGTCGCCTTTGGCAATATCATGACCACAGACCGGCACGAGGTCGCCTCGATCGATTTGATGCGGCATCGCATAAATGCACCAAGCGGCACGATGGAGTTCATGTTCACCGCGCTGATGTTGGCGCTGAAAGAACGCAACTACCCGGCATTCTCACTGGGAATGGCGCCGCTGGCCGGTCTGGACCCGAACCGCTCACGCCGGGTCTGGGACCGTTTCGGGGCGCTGATCTTCCGCCACGGCGGCAGCTTCTACAAGTTCGAGGGGCTGCGCGCCTTCAAGGACAAGTTCGACCCGGACTGGACGCCGCATTATCTGGCGACACCGACCTCGATGCCGCCGCTGCTGCCTTTGGCCGATGCGGCGCGGCTGATCGCCCGCCAACCCGGCGCGGGCAGCGCCATCCACGATCCGCAGACATGAAAAAAGGGACGCCGAGGCGTCCCTTTTCCCATTCGATCCGCTGTCAGATCAGGCTTTCGCCCGCTCGACATAGGTCAGGTCGGCGGTATTGATGATGACCTTGGTGCCGACGCCGATATGCGGGGGAACCATGATCCGCACGCCGTTATGGGCCAGAGCGGGCTTGTAGCTGGACGAGGCGGTCTGGCCTTTGACGACCGGCTCGGTCTCGGCGACTTCGACGGTCACGCGCTGCGGCAGTTCGATCGCGATGACAACGCCGTTATGGACCTGCAGGAAGACGCGGATGCCGTCTTCAAGGAAAACCTTGTCGTCGCCGATCACGTCGGGCGAGACCACGACCTGCTCATAGCTGACCGGCTCCATGAAATGGTAGCCTTCGGTGTCTTCGTACAGATAGTCGTATTCACGCTCATCGACATGGGCGCGCTCAACCTGCTCGGTGGTCTTCCAGCGTTCCGACACCTTGTTGCCGTCGGCGATGCGGCGCAGGTCGACCTGCGTGGTCGGCGTTCCCTTGCCGGGGTGGAAGTTGGTCGCCGTCAGGACGACATGCAGACGGCCGTCGATTTCGACGACATTGCCTTTGCGAAGGCTTGAAGCGATGACTTTCAAGGGTGGTTCCTTGCGTGCTTTTCAGATACCGGGAAAGCCGACCATGGCAGGCCGGCAAATATGCTGGTCCCCATAGCGGTTTCTGCGGCGTATTGCCAGCCGCAAGCACGCATTCCCTGCGCTGAAGGAGGCTTCGCGATGAAAACCCCCGAAACCAGCCCGTGGTGGGATCGTGCCCGCCATGCCGAACGCCGCCCGCTGTTGCTGGCGCGCAATCGCACGCAGGCCGCGATCCGCGACTGGCTGGGCGCACAGGATTTCATCGAGGTCGACCCGGCAGCGCTGGCGATCAGCCCCGGCAATGAGGCGCATCTGCACGGCTTCGCCACTGACCTGATCGGCAATGACGGTGGGTCGCAGCGGATGTATCTGCATACCAGCCCCGAATTCGCGATGAAGAAGCTGCTGGCCGCCGGCGAGGAACGCATCTTTGCCTTCAGCCATGTCTGGCGCAACCGCGAGCGCACCGCGCTGCATCATCCCGAATTCACTATGCTGGAATGGTATCGCGCGGGCGGCGACTACCGCGAGTTGTTCAACGACTGCGCGCATTACCTGCGCCTCGCCGCCGAGGCCGCGGGGGCCGAAATGCTGCAACATCGCGGCATCACTTGCGATCCCTTCGCTACCCCCGAGGTGATGAGCGTGGCCGAGGCCTTTGACCGGTTCGCCGGGATCGACCTGCTGGCGACCTGCGACGGCGCGGAAACCGATGCCGAAGCGCTGCGCGCGCAGGCGCGTGCTCAAGGCATCCGCGTCGGCGATGCTGACGGCTGGTCCGACATGCTGTCGGGCATTCTGGTCGAAAAGGTCGAGCCGCATCTGGGCCATGGCCGCCCGCTGATCCTTGACCGCTACCCCGCCGCCGAGGCAGCCCTTGCCGTTCCGGCCAAGGACGACCCGCGCGAGGCCGAGCGGTTCGAGCTTTACGCCTGCGGTGTCGAATTGGCGAATGGCTTTGGCGAGTTGACCGACCCCGTCGAGCAACGCCGCCGCTTTCAGATGGAAATGCAGGAAAAGCAGCGGGTTTACGGCGAAACCTACCCGCTGGATGAGGATTTCCTTACCGCACTTGTCCAGATGCCGCCCGCTTCCGGCTGCGCACTTGGCTTTGACCGGCTGGTCATGCTGGCAACCGGCGCGCCGCGCATCGACGAGGTGCTGTGGACGCCGGTCGCCTGACTCAGGCGGAGCGGGACAGGCCCCGCTTCCAGACCGGCGCGCGGCACAGCGTCAGGTAAAGCGTCAGCAGCAGCAGCAAAGCCACCTCGCGCGAGCGGGCGAATTGCGGCAGATCGACGGCCTCCCAGATGCGTTGGGGAAAGAACAGGATACAGGCAAGAACCGCCAAGGTGCCCAGCAGCGCCGCATTGCCTCGGGCGGCACGCACCAGCGGATAGGCCAGAATCGTGGCCGGGGCGATGTCATAGTCATGGGCATAGACGAACAGGAAGGTCAGGCAGAAGATCGCGCCGATCAGCCAGCAATTTTCATAGGCGCGGCGCTGCAGGTAAAGAACCACCACCCCCAGCACGGCCAGTGGGGCCAGCGTCGGGGTTTCGACCCCGAAATTCGCAAGCCCGCTGCGAATGCCGAACAGATGCTTGAAACCGGCGACATTATAGACCGTGTCCTGATATTCCCGCAGCCCCTTGAGCCAGCTGAACCAACTGCCCTGCAGCCCCGAAGTCAGCATCGGCCATGCCGAAAGCAGCACCGTCCCCCCGGCAGCCGAGGCCAGCAACACCCAACGGCGGTCCAGCAGGAACCAGAAGCCGACCAGAATCGCCAGCTGCGGCTTGAACGCCCCCAGCGCTAGGAAAAGCCCGGCCAGAACATCCCTTTTGCGCTCGGCGAAATACCAGCTGAACAGCAGGAAAGCCCCCGAAATCAATGTGGTCTGGCCCATCCAGGCGACATGCGCCGCAAAGGGATTGCCCAGGATCACCGCGCCCGCGATCAGCACGTTCCCCAGCCGGAATTCGTCGCTATCGTCGGATTGCTCGGAGCCCAACCAGACAAAGCCGATCATGCAGATCAGCGCCAGCGTGTTGAAAATCCCTGACATCAGCTTGGCCTGCGCGACGCTGCCCGCTGAAAAGGCCATGCTCAGATAGGACGAGTTCGGCGGATAGGCATAGTTTCCATCGGCAGTGCCCATGATGCCGCGCATGGCTTCCTTGAACAGATCGGCGGAATAGGGCGAGGCGCCTTTTTCCCAGATGTCTCCGGCGACATATAAATATGGCATGTCAAAGGCAAATTCGCCGGAGCGGCCGATCCCGACGATCCCGAAAATGACAAAGAAGACCGCGCCCAGCAGCAGCAATGCCAGCGCATATTTGGGAAAAGTCGCCTTTTCCGCACCAGATACCCAACTCATAATCGTTCCCCGGCAACCAAAGGCATAAATTCTGGTCCGCCTTCACTGCTTCAGGAGGAGCGGAATTTAGTCCGCCGTCAACTGTCGGAAGGGACAGGTCCGCCCGTTTTGACGCCATCGGACGCACATTGTGCCTATCGGACAACGGCTGACGGCATTGGAATCACGTTCTGCGGAATTGGCTTGGTCTGTCAGGTCCCCGGTGATTTGCTGAAGGGACGTAAACGGCTTCTTATCCATTTTGCCCTATATCGGCCCGAGGGTTTCGAAAGAGGTGACGGAAAGGACTCGATGAGTTCACTGGTGATCTTTGCCCAGATCGCGGGCGCGGTGGCGCTGCTGCTGTTCGGTATCGGCCTTGTGCGGGACGGCGCGACCGAGGCTTTTGGCGTGCGCATGCGTATGGCGCTGGGATTGGGCACCCGCACCGGGCCACGCGCCTTTCTGTCGGGGCTGGTAGCGACGCTGGGGCTGCAGTCCTCGACTGCGACGGCGCTGATGACGGCGAATTTCGTCGACCGGTCGATGATGAACGAAAGAATGGCCCAGATCGTGCTGCTGGGCGCGAATGTCGGCACGGCGCTGACTGCCGTAGTGGTCTCGGCCGGGCTGGAAGCCGCGGCACCGGCGCTGATCCTGCTGGGCTATGTCCTGTGGCGTCGCGGCGCGACCGTCTGGTCGGGTAGCGGTCGGGCACTGATCGGCTTGGGCCTGATGCTGGTGTCGCTGACCATGCTGGAGCATGGGACCGAGTTCCTGCGTTCATCGGAACAACTGGCGGCCTTTTTGCCTATGCTGGACAGTGCTTGGCCGGTGGCGCTGCTGTTCGCGGCCCTTCTGGCGGTGCTGTGTTCGTCGTCTCTGGCAGCGGTGCTGCTCATCTCATCGCTGAACCTGCCGGTGGGGCTAACCGTGGTCATGGTGCTGGGCGCGAACCTTGGTGGTGCGATTCCGGCGGTTCTGGCCACCACGACGCTGGGCCATAGCGCCCGACGGGTAACGCTGGGCAATCTGGCGGTTCGTGCGATGGGCTGCCTTGCCGTGATGCCGCTTGCCGGATTTGCCGGACAGGCGCTGACCCAATTTCCGATGCCGCGCACCGGGCTGGCGGTCGAAGCCCATCTGGCCTTCAATATTGCCCTTGCCCTGCTGATCTGGCCGCTCACCGGCCCCATCGCACGGCTGGTCCGCACTTTCCTGCCCGATGAAGAGCGTGAGCAGTCACAGGGTCCCGCATGGCTGGACGAAACCGCGCTGCAGACACCATTGCTGGCCCTGACCGGCGCGCGGCGCGAGGTGATGGCAATCGGCGACGCCGTCGACCAGATGCTGACCCTGACACGCAAGGCCTTCCACGACATCGACACCGCGCCGCTGGCCCAGGTGGATGAGCTGGAGCGCCGCGTCGATCGCCGCCAGCAAGAGGTCAAGACCTATCTCTCGCGCCTTGGAGGCTCGGCGACCGAGGACGAAAAGCGCCAGTCGATCACCATTCTCGACTATGTCATCAACCTTGAACATGTGGGCGACATCATCGATCGCGGCCTCGCCCCCGAGGTTCGCAAGAAGGTCGGGCTTGGTCTGCGCTTCTCGGATGAGGGTTATCAGGAAATCGACCGCATGTTCCTGATGACGCAGGACAATATGCGGATGGCGCAAAGCGTGTTCCTGTCGCGCGACCGCGACATGGCACGGCGGCTGGTCGAACTGAAGGTCGAGATCCGCAAGCTGGAACGGCAATCGGCGCAACGCCACCTGATCCGCCTGCGCGAGGGTCAGGCGAACACGCGCGAGACCTCGTCACTGCATCTGGATATTCTGCGCGACCTCAAACGGATCAATGCGCATGTGATCTCGGTCGCGCATCCTATCCTGGATGAGGAAGGGCTGCTGGTCGAAAGCCGCTTGCGCCAGCGATAGCGCCGCTGCGCAAGACAGATGCAAGAACGCGACACCCTCTGCCGGGAATTTCACCGGAAATTGACAGGTAGTCCATTCGCCCAAATACTTCCTGCATCCGATCTTCTCAGCCTTGGAAAGAACGACCATGCGCAGGATCACGCGGAATTCACGTTGCATCACTCCGGCTTTGGTGCTGGCTGCGATCGCCGGCCCGGCAGCGGCCGTCGAGAATGGCGCGGGCATGTATATCCTAGGCTCGCGGACCAGCGGTGCGGGGATGGTTGCGCCAGCGGGAACCTATACCCAGCAAAGCTATTACGCCTATTCCGGCGACATCAGCGGCGAGATCCCGAATGGCGGGCGGCTGGAGGTCGGCGTCGATGGGTCGGCATTTATCGGGCTGTCGTCAGTGCTGTGGTCGTTGGAAAGCGAACCCGTGCTCGGCGGACAACCCTATGTCAGTTTCACCCTGCCCTATGGCTACAAGAAGTCCGAAGTCGATGCCACGCTGAACGCACCCGGCGGCGACGTCCTGACCGGCTCGAAATCCTCAGACAGCTTCCTATTCGGCGACCCCGTGCTGGGTGCTGGTCTGGGCTGGGGACAGGGGCCGTTCTATGCCTCGCTGAACATGCTGATCAACGTTCCGGTCGGAGATTACGAAAAGGGTCGCAGCACCAACGTCGCCTTCAATCACTGGGCCTATGACTTTACCGGCGGGCTGACCTGGATGAATGCTGATACCGGCTGGCAGGCCAACTTCGCCGCCGGTGTCACCTTCAACGACATGAACGACGACACCAATTACGAATCCGGGGACGAGCTTCACCTTGAAGCCGCGATCGGCAAGACCCTGAACCCGAACCTGACACTGAGTTTGCAGGGCTATTATTACAAGCAGATCAGCGGCGATAGCGGCTCGGGCGCGCTGCTTGGCGAGTTCAAGGGCGAAGTCACCGGCCTGGGTCCGGCGGTTGCATGGAACAGCGACTGGAACGGCACCCCCCTCGCCTTCGAGGCACGTTGGTTTCACGAATTCGACGCGACAAACCGACTTGAGGGTGACGCGGTCCTGTTCAACCTGATGATCCCGCTGGGCGGTTGACCCGCTACCGAAAAGCCGTTCTCGGAATAATAAATCAACAAATCCCGAACCCTGTCCAAAAGGCCAGGTTCGGGATTTTTCATTTACTCTTCGCCCGCCCCATTTCAAAGCCATAATGGTTAAAATTCATCCGGAAGTTGACTAACTTCGACAGGTAAATCCTATCCATTTGTTTAACTTGCCGGAATTTCATCCAGCGGTTCAGATGGCCTTGGGGGAGCGTGAATTTCCTCAAGTCGAAATTACGGCAATATTCAGCCGTTTCTGTTTTGGATGTTAACGATGCCATATGTTACCGAGATTCCCGCGGGATTGATTTCCGTGGCCGATGGAAACCTTTCCTTCAACGGGCCTGCCGACCTTTCCGACATGATCGACCGTTCCGCGGATGTGGGACAATACAAGATCGATGCGGATGGCGCGAGCAGCCTGTCCAGCGGGGACAATTTCACCTTCATCGCTCCTGACCCAAGCAGTAATCTGGAATGCACCTATCTTGGGGCGGGCACGCTTAACTTCGCCCCCTATGCGGTCAACCTTAACCGGCTGGATCTCCAGGTCACCGTTTCTCCGATTAACGGTTATCTGGTCGAGACCGACGGTAAATACTACTTCGTCACCGATGGCCCGCTTGACAACGACCATGTCACGGCGACCATCGAGGGTACGGTCGGCCCCTCGCAGGGGAATCCTCAGCCGGTTTCGGTCGGGCCAGTTCCGCTATCGCAACTGGCTGACTCTCTGGCCAATGATATTGACGGGCTTGCGCAGGGTTGGGCCGATCGACTGGCTGCAGACGTGCGGCAACTCGACGACCAGTTCGTGGGCTATGGACGCGCCTCGGATTCGACGCTGACGCATGACCAGACCGTCGATCGTGAACTCACCGATGCCGAGGTGGTCTGCTTCGTCGCCGGCACCCTGATCGAGACTGATCGCGGCCCGGTTCCGGTTGAGGAACTGGTCGCCGGGGATACGGTCTGGACCAAGGATGACGGTTTCCAGCCCATCCGCTGGATTGGCAGCGTCAAGCTGTCGGGCGCGATGCTGGCGAACAAGCCGAACCTGCGCCCGATCCGCATCCGCGCCGGGGCGCTGGGGGCAAATACGCCCAGCAGCGACCTGCTGGTGTCACCGCAGCACCGTGTCCTTGTCCGCTCGCGGATCGCGGTGAAGATGTTCGATACGATGGAAGTGCTGATCCCCGCCAAGCAATTGCTGCAAATCGACGGGATCGATTATGACCACGCCACCACCGAGGTCGAATATTTCCATTTCCTTTTCGACCGGCACCAGATCGTCGTCTCGAATGGGGCCGAGACGGAAAGCCTGTTCACCGGACCGCAGGCGCTGCGCGCCCTGACTGCCGAGGCGCGGGACGAAGTCCTAAGCTTGTTCCCCGAACTGGCCGAGCGGGACTATCAGCCCGAGGCGATCCGCCCACTGCCTTCGGGTCGCAAATCGCGCAAGCTGGTGCAGCGTCATGCCAGCAAGCACCGCGATCTGGTCTGCTGATACATAAGCCGAGGGACGGTAGGGCAAGGGGCGGCATGACCGCCCCTTGTCAATTCAGCGACGCTTCACGCCCGGAAGTGCGCACAGCATCTCGAACAGGTAGTTCGCGGCGATGACGGCGGTATTGCCAGCCGGATCATAGGGCGGCGAGACCTCGACCAGATCGCAGCCGATCAGGTTCAGCCCGGCGCAGCCGCGGATGATCTCAAGCCCCTGGATCGTGGTCAGACCACCGACCTCGACCGTGCCGGTGCCGGGCGCAAAGGCCGGGTCAAGGCTGTCGATGTCATAGGACAGATAGACCGGAGCGTCGCCGATCTCAGCGCGGATTTTGTCCATCAGCGGGGTCAGGGATTTGTGCCAGCATGCTTCCGCCGGGGTGACGGTCCAGCCTTTGTCGCGGCCCCAGTCGAAATCCTCGGCCGTGTAGCCCGAGCCGCGCAGACCGATCTGATAGACCTTGTCGTTCAGCAGGCAATCGTCTTCCCACGCGCGGCGGAACGGGCAGCCGTGGGCTTCTTTCTCGCCGAACATATGTTCGTTGGTGTCCGAATGCGCATCGACATGGATCAGCGCGACCGGGCCGTGCTTTTCGCGCATCGCGCGCAGGATCGGCCAGGTCAGGGTGTGGTCGCCGCCCAGCGTCAGCGGGATCACGTCATGCTTCAGGACTTCGCGATAGTGGTTGGTGATGATATCGACCGATTTTTTCAGATCGAAGGTGTTGATCGCCACATCGCCAATATCGGCCACTTGCAGGCTGTCGAAGGGCGCAGCGCCAGTCGCCATGTTATAGGGGCGGATCATCCGGCTTTCGTCGCGGATCTGGCGCGGGCCAAGGCGCGTGCCGGGGCGGTTCGAGGCGCCGATATCCATCGGGATGCCGATGAAGCAGGCATCCAGCCCCGCCGCCGTGTCCTGCGTGGGAAGGCGCATCATCGTGGCCGGTCCCCCGAAGCGCGGCATGGTGTTGCCGCCAAGCGGTTGGTTAAATCCGTCGGACATCGGGTCTTGCTCCTGTAGTATGGCAATTTTCAGGCAGACTAGGGCAGTCCGTCACTTCGCTAAAATCACGGCGTTGCGAACCTGACTTCGACCTGAACCGACGTTATCGCGGGTCAGCGCTGGCGGGAAAGCTTCGGATTCCCCCGAAGCAAGGGCCGTTCAATCGTGATGTTTCCCAATGCAAAGACAGGGCATCACGCCGCTCGATATTCTCAAGGAGCCGTAACATGACCCAGATCGCCCCCAGCACCGCCCTTCTTGGGCGCGAGATGTGCGTCTTCATCGACGGGGCATGGCGCGCCGGTCACGGCGACCAGATCGTTTCCGTCGATCCCTCGACCGGCCAGCGCATCGCGGAATTTCAGGGCGCGCGACCCGAGGATGTGGCGGTTGCCGCCGAGGCCGCGACCCGTGCCTTTGGCACGTGGCGGCGGCTGCCCTCGACCCAGCGCGCGGTGTTCCTGCGCGGCTTTGCCGAAGGTCTGCGCCGCCGCAAGGATGATCTGATTCAGTTGCAGATGCTGAACAACGGCAAGCCCCGGATCGAGGCGGAAATCGACGTGGACGACGCCGCCGCGACCTTTGACTATTACGCCGATCTGGCCGAGACGCTGGATGCACGGCAGGATGGCGCGGTCGAACTGCCCGACCCGACCCTGCGCGGTCGCACCCGCTTTGAGCCGGTCGGCCCGGTGGCGCTAATCGTGCCGTGGAACTTCCCGATGGTCACGACCGCATGGAAGCTGGCGCCCGCGCTGGCGGTCGGTTGCACTGCCGTGCTCAAGCCCTCGGAATTCACCACGCCTGCCGAACTTGTCTATGGCGATATCGCGCTGGAAATCGGCCTGCCCGCTGGCGTGCTGAACATCCTGCCCGGCGCGGGTGCGGTCGGTGGCGCAATGACTACCGAGCCGCGTTTCCGCAAGATCAGCTTCACCGGCTCGAACGCGACGGGCCGCCGGGTGATGGCGGCGGCGGCGGAACGCTCGGTTCCGGTCTCGCTGGAGCTGGGTGGCAAGTCGCCCATCGTCATCCTTGACGATGCCGATGTCGCGCAGGCGGTCGAGATTGCGGCGCTGGGGATCTTCTTCAATGCCGGGCAAATGTGCTCGGCCACCTCGCGGATGATCCTGTCGGACCGCATCGCCGATGACGTCATCGCCGGGCTGCGACGCCATGTCGCGGGCATGGTGGTCGCGGGCCATCAGGATCCGCGCGCCGAGATGGGGCCGCTGACCACCGCCGCGCAGCGCGACAAGGTGCTGGAATACCTGCTGCGCGCCCGCCATGACGGGCTGGACTGCCTGACCGGCGGTGCCTCGACCGGGCCGCAATCGGGTTCCTTCGTCGAGCCGACCGTCTATCTGGACGTGCCGACCGATCACGCCATCTGGCGCGAGGAAATCTTTGGCCCGGTTCTGGCGATCCGCCGCGTTTCCTCGGACGATGAGGCGCTGGCCCTGGCCAATGACAACGACTTCGGCCTTGCCGCGACCGTCGTCGGCGGCGCCCGCGCCGAGGACATGGCCAGCCAAATCGATGCCGGCCACGTCTGGGTAAACTCGCCGCAGATCATCTTCCCGAACACGGCATGGGGCGGGTTCAAGGCCAGCGGCATTGGCCGTGAACTGGGGCCGTGGGGGCTGGCCGCCTATAGCGGCGTCAAGCATGTGACGTCGCGCGCCTGACAGCGCAGGGGTTGCGTCGCGTCATCATGCGGGCCAGATCAGGGAAAACATCCCTGACGAGGCACCCGCGTGACCCAAAGGCGCGAAACGCAATCCCGCTCGACCCCTGCCGCCTTGTCGCGGCGGGGCAAGGCACGCACGCCCATTCCGGTCGAAAGCGCCGACATTCGCCTGATCCGCATCTTTCTGCGCGTGGTCGAGGCGGGCGGGCTGTCGGCGGCGCAATCAGAACTGAACCTGGCACTGTCGAGTATTTCCGAGAAAATCTCGGCGCTTGAGGCACGCTATGGGCTGAAGCTGTGCAAACGCGGACGCGGCGGCTTTGCCCTGACCCCCGCGGGTGAGGATTTCTACAAGGAAGCGCAGCGGTTGCTGGGGACACTGGACCAGTTCTCCAGCCGCGTCTCGGCGCTTGGCGCGCAGATGCCGCGCAGCCTGTCGATCGGGCTGGTGGACAATACCATCTCGGACCCGCTTTGCCCGATCTCGCGGGCAGTGGCGCTGTTTGCCGAACTCGCGCCGCATGTGCATCTGGAAATTATCACCCTGTCGCCGGGCGAATTGCTGCGCGAGGTCATCGGGCAAAAGGTCGATCTGGCCGTTGGCAGCTTTCCCCGCGCCGCCATGGGGCTGGATTACCTGAGCCTGCATGACGAAAGGCACAATATCTATTGTGCCACAGACCACCCGCTTTTCGATCTGCCAGACAATCAGATCGGCATCGACACCATTCGCGAACACCGGATCATCGCGCGCAGCTACTGGGCATCGCGCGACATCCGCGTCTTTGCCATTGCCGCGCCCCATGCCACGGTTTCGAACATGGAGGCCGAGGCGCATCTGATCCTGTCGGGTACCTATCTGGGCTATCTGCCCGACCATTACGCCGCGCAGTTCGGCGACCAGTTGCGCAAGATCCGGCCCGATCTGTTCTCCTACGTGGCGAAATTTCAGGTGGCGACGCGGCAGGACTGGCAGTCGCGCCACGCCACCCGCGCCTTTATCGAGGCCTTGCAGCAGGCCAGTAACGAATTGCGCCGCCCCTAGGGGCGGCGCAACCGTATCGATCAGCCTTTGCGCTTGGGCGCGAAGCCCTTGCTGGGACCATCTGCCTTGCGCTTGGGCGCGGGCTTGGCCCAACCCGCTTTCGCACCGGCGGGCTTTGCCCCCGCAGGCTTGGCAAACTTGGCCTTTTCGCGCGGAGCGAAACCTTCGGTGGGGCGCTTCGCGGCCTTTTCACCGGTGCTCCAACGCGCCTTGCGGGTCACGGCGCCGTCATCCTGACGGGGACGGTCATCGCGGCGCTCAAAGCTGCGCTCGGGGCGCGGCTCATAGCTGCGTTCAGCGCGCGGTTCGCGGCGCTCTTCACGATAGCCTTCGCCCTCGAATTTCTTCTTGGGGTAGCCCTTCTTGACGGCAGGCTCGCGACGCGGCGAGGCGGCGGCGCGCTCAAAGTTCGGCATGCCCTGCTGACGGATCATCATCAGCCCGTCTTCCAGCTCGGTCGCCTCGCCGAACTTGTCGGCAGCACCGGCGGCAATCTGGACGAAGCTTTCATGCTCGCGGACCTTGATCGCACCGATCACGTCCTTGGTCACCTGACCGGCTTCGCAGATCTTCGGCAGCAGCCAGCGCGCCTCGGCCCGGCCGGAATAACCGACGGTCAGGCTGAACCACACCGATTCACCGAAATCGCGCGGCTCACGCGGCGCGGACGGAGCAGGTTTCTCCTGCATCACCGTCAGCTCCTCGGGAGCGGGACGACCTTCGCGCCACATCCGCACAAAGGCCGCAGCGACTTGCTCGGCGCCGAAGCGGTTGAGCAGTTCGGCGGTCAGCGCGCTGTCCTCGCCCGCGGGCTCGGTCAGGGCGGGGTCGGCCATCAGGCGTTCATCATCCTTGGCGCGAACTTCGTCGGCGCTGGGGGCACCGGACCATTCGGCCTCAAGCTTCGCCATCTTCAGCAGGCGCTGTGCCTTTTTGTAATCCGAAGAGGTGACGATCAGCGCCGAGACACCCTTGGAACCCGCACGACCCGTCCGGCCCGAACGGTGCAGCAGGGTTTCCGAATTGGTCGGCAGATCGGCATGGATCACCAGTTCCAGCCCCGGCAGGTCGATGCCGCGCGCGGCCACGTCGGTCGCGATGCAGACCTGGGCGCGACCGTCGCGCAGCGCCTGCAGCGCATGGCTGCGCTCGGCCTGGCTCAGTTCGCCCGACAGCGCCACAACCTTGAAGCCGCGATTGCCCATGCGGGCCAGCAGGTGGTTCACATTGGCGCGGGTCTTGCAGAAGATGATCGAGGTCCGCGATTCATGCAGACGCAGCAGGTTGAAGATCGCCGGTTCGCGGTCGCGGGGCAGCACGCTATAGGCGCGGTATTCGATGTCGCCATGCTGGCGGGCCTCGCCCTGTGCGACGATGCGCAGCGCGTCCTTCTGGAAGTCACGGGCCAGCTTTTCGATCGCCGGCGGCACCGTGGCCGAGAACATCAGCGTGCGGCGCTCGGCCGGGGCGGCTTCGAGAATGAATTCCAGATCTTCGCGGAAGCCCAGATCCAGCATCTCGTCGGCCTCGTCCAGCACGGCGGCGCGCAGCTGGGACAGGTTCAGGCCACCGCGATCGATATGGTCGCGCAGACGGCCGGGGGTGCCGACGACGATATGCGGGCCACGCTCCAGCGCGCGGCGCTCATTGCGGTAATCCATGCCGCCGACGCAGGTGGCGATCTGAACGCCCGCCTCGCCATACAGCCATGCCAGTTCGCGGGCGACCTGCAGCGCCAGTTCGCGGGTCGGCGCGATGGCCAGACCCAGCGGGGCATCGACCGGCGTAACGCGGTCTTCGCCCTGCAGGATATCGGGGGCAACGGCCAGACCAAAGGCCACGGTCTTGCCCGAGCCGGTCTGCGCCGAGACCAGCATGTCGCGGCCTTCGGCCTCGGAAGCCAGCACGGCCTCTTGCACAGCGGTCAGGCTGGCATAGCCTTTGGCCGCCAGAGCCGCGGCCAGCGGCGCGGCAATATTCAGTTCTGTCATGTTTTCGCCAGAAAGGGGGGTGCCAAACACCCGATGAGCGGCACCGATCCCTTTGCGGCAGGAGAGCCAAGGCTCCGCCGCTCCGGACGCGCAGCGCCAGAAGGGGGCCATTTAGACGCGAAGGCCCGACAAGTAAAGCACGAAATGCACGTCGGGCCTGCGCAGGCTAGTTATTCCGCAGCGACACCCTCCAGTGCCGAGTTCCGCGAGGAATAGAACAGATAGAATGCCGCCGCCAGAACCAGCCAGATCGCGGTCAGCCGGAACACGATGCCGGGCAGGTTCGAGATCAGGTAGAGGCAGCTGAGGATGCTGAGGATCGGTAACGCCGGGAACAGCGGCACCTTGAAGCCGCGCTCGGCATCGGGACGGCGATAGCGCAGGATGATCACCCCAAGCGACACCACGGTAAAGGCGGTCAGCGTGCCCATGCTGGTCAGGTCCCACAGCACGTCAGAAGGCAGGAAGGCAGCAATCGCCGCGATCACGCAGGACACGATGACCGTGTTCGCGGTCGGCGTCTGGGTCTGCGGATTGAGGCGGCTGAATACCTTGGGCAGCATGCCGTCGCGCGACATGGCGTAAAGGATGCGGGTCTGGCTGTAGATCACCACCAGCGTGACCGAAAACACCGAGATCACCGCCCCCGCCGACAGGATCACCGCCGGAATCGGCGAGCCGGTGACATTGTGCAGGATCACGGCCAGACCGGCTTCTTGCCCGTCAAATGCGCCCTGAGGCTGCGATCCCAGCGCGGCCAAGGCCACCAGCAGGTAGAAAAGGATCACGATGATCAGGGCCAGCACGATCGCGCGCGGCAGGTTGCGGCGCGGGTCCTTGACCTCGTCCCCGGCGGTCGACACCGCGTCCAGCCCGATGAAGGTAAAGAAGATCGACCCCGCCGCCGCGCTGACGCCAGCAAAGCCATGCGGCGCGAAGGGGGCAAGGTTCTGGCCGTCAAAGGCGCTGAAGGCGATCAGGATGAACATCACCAGCACCGCCAGTTTCAGCACCACCATGATAGCATTCACCCGCGCCGATTCCCGCGTGCCAGCCGTCAGCAGGAAGCAGCACAGGAACACCAGCACCGCCGCCGGCAGGTTGATCAGCCCGTCGCCGCCGAATTGCAGCGCATATCCGTCCGCGACCAGCGGCGCATGCAGCAGTGCACGTGGCAGTTCCAGCCCCGTCGTCACCATCAGCAGATTGTGCAGATATTCGCTCCACCCTACGGCCACCGCCCCGGCCGAAACGCCATATTCCAGCATCAGGCAGGCCGCGACCATGAAGGCCACACCCTCGCCCAAAGTGGCATAGGCGTAGGAATAGCTGGAGCCCGAGACCGGGATCATCGAGCTCATCTCGGCATAGCACAGCGCGGTCAGCCCCGCCGCAAGCCCGGCGATCAGGAAGGAAATCAGCACCGCCGGACCCGCCGTCGGCACCTGCTCGGACAGGACAAAGAAAATCCCGGTGCCGATGGTCGCGCCGACGCCCAGCATGGTCAGCTGGAACAGCGAGATATGCCGCCGCAACTGGACGCCGCCTGCATTTATGGCCTGCTCGTGGAAAAGGCGGACCGGTTTCTTGCGCAGGATGCGCTGCACAAGCGGTGTCGTATTCGTCATGTGTCTTTTGTATTCCCTGTCTTCCGGGGCCGCCGCCCCGCTTCTCAGCCCGTTTCGTCGGTGGAAACGGGGGCAGACAACAGGTAGGCCGGCTCGCGGCTGTCGAATCCGGCGACCCTTTGGCCGAGGGCAAAGGCCCGGGTCAAGTCCTCGCGTAGCCGCAGACGGGCCGACATTGCGGAATTTTTGTCCATTTGCATCATCGCGTCGATATCCTTGGGGATGGCGATGCGTTGGGCGGTGGGGTCGGGATCGGGGCGATGACCTGCGGCGCGGGCGGTTACCGGGGCGCTGTTCAGATCCCAGTCCAGCAGCAAGCGGTCCGAGGGCAGGCCGGCGTTGATGCCCTCCATCGCGCCGTAATAATCGTTCAAATAGGTCGCGGACGTCGCCCCCAGCGCGCCGATATTCAGCCCGGCATTGACCGCGCGCAGCGGATCAAAGGTCCAGCGCACCCGGGTGATGCCGCGTGCCAGACACCAGTCGCGCTGGAACCATTTCAGCCGCAGGCCCAGCTTCAACCCGCGCGCCTGCGGCAGCACCGCCAGGCGGTGCGAATGCTGCACCCCCGGCGTGGCGCTGGGAAAGGCGAACAGGAAGGCCAGCATCTGCGGCCCGTCAAAGGCACCGGCGACCAGCCCGCCCTCATGCTGGATCGCCAGCATCAGGTCGGCATTGTCGGCCGGATCATCCGCCCCCCAGACCGCGCGTTGCAGGTCCTCGGACGCGCGCAGTTCGGCCAATGAGGCCAGTTCGCGCAGGACCACACTCACCGGAAGTCCTCGCGCGCGCCGGTGACCTGATCGAGGAAGCTGCGATCCAGCGTCACCCCCAAACCCGGCCCATGCCGCGGTACCGCCATCAGGCCGTTATCGGACTCAAGCTGCTGTTCGGTGATATCTTTTGCAAAATAACGGCTTGCGGATGATGTATCACCCGGTTTCGAGAAATTAGGCAGGCTGGCCAGATGGATGTTCTGCGCCCGGCCAATGCCCGATTCCAGCATGCCGCCGCACCAGACCGGCACGTCGAAAGCCGCGCACAGGTCATGGATGGCACGGGCCTCGGCAAAGCCGCCGACCCGGCCGACCTTGATGTTGATGACCCGCGCGGCCTCGGCGACCAGCGCCTTGCGCGCATCCGTGGCCGAGCGGATGCTCTCGTCCAGACAGATCGCCGTGACCAGCCGGGCCTGCACTTTCGCATGGTCGTGGATGTCGTCGAAAGCCAGCGGCTGCTCGATATAATCCAGCCCGAAACGGTCCATTTGAACCAGCAAAGGCAGGTCCGGCAGGCGGTAATCGGTATTGGCATCGACGGTCAGCTTGATGTCGGGGAAGCGTGTCCGCACCGCCTCCAGCAGCTTCAGGTCATGGCCGCGCTTGATCTTCAGCTTGACCCGGCGATAGCCCGAGGCGACGGCGGTCTCGACCCGCTCAAGCGTCGTCGGGATGTCGGCGATGCCAAGGCTGACGCCGACCTCGACCGCATCGCGCACCCCACCCAGCAGCGCCGAAAGCGGCTGGTCCAAGGCCTTCGCCCACAGGTCCCAAAAGGCCATCTCGACCATGGCCTTGGCCATGCGATGGCCGCGCCAGGGGGCCAGTTCAGCCGCAATCTCGGCGGGGTTCGAGAAGCGCCGCCCGATCAGCCCCGGCAGCACCGCCTGCCGCAGGAAATCCAGCGCCGCGCTTTGGGTTTCCTCAAGATAGTCGGGCAGCACGTCCATGACGCCCTCGGCGTAGCCCTCCAGCCCCTCGCCGCGCAGCGTCAGCAGCGGGAACACCTTCTCGGTCATCGTCCCGGTCGAAATCACGAAAGGCGTCAGCAAAGGCAGCCGCACAAGCCGCAATTCCGCCGAGTCAATGCGAAGGCCAAGGGGGGATATGTCAGTCATGATCGTCTCGCTGGAAAGGCGCGCGCAACCTGATGGGAAAGCGCGACATTCGCAAGCCGGTGATTGTGCCTGCCGTCAGATCACCAGCATTTCGAGGATCAAAAAAAGCCTCGCGGCGATCACCCCAGAAGTTCGGAATGAAACGCCCCCTTCATTCGGATTCCAGTCTGCGCTACAGACGGATCATGCTGGTAGATCCGAACAACCCGTTCTTCGACCGCCTGTGGGTCAGGCTTCTTTGCGTTCTGGCGCCATTGGGCTGGGCCGCGGTCGAGTTTTCCAATGCCGAGAACTTCTGGGGCGGCTGCTTTGCCGCCGCAGGCCTCTATCTGGCTTATGCGCTGTTCTGGGTCAGGGGACGGGACCGGAGCTAACGCTCCCCGGCCTCGCGGTCCAGCAATTCGCGCTTGCGCGCAATGCCCCAGCGATAGCCCGACAGCGCCCCATCCGTGCGCACGACCCGGTGACAGGGGATGGCGACCGCGATGGTATTGGCCGCACAGGCCCCCGCGACCGCGCGCATGGATTTCGGCTGGCCCAAGCGCCGGGCAAGTTCGGCATAGCTGACGGTTTCGCCGACGGGCAGATCGCGCAGGGCCTGCCAGACTCGCTGCTGAAAGGCCGTGCCGCGGATATCCAGCGGCAGGTCCAGCCCTAGCGCCGGACGCTCGACAAAGCCGATGACCTGCGCCACCAGCTTTTCATATTCCGCATCCGCACCGACCAGCCGGGCGCGGGGAAAACGGTCCTGCAATTCGCGCAGAAGCGGTTCGGGCTCATCGCCCAGCGAGATCGCGCAGACCCCCTTGTCGGTGCTGGCGACAAGGATCGCCCCCAGCACACATTGGGCAAGGGCAAAGCGGATCTCGGCCTGCGCCCCACCCTGCCGATAGGCCTTGGGCGCCATGCCGATGATCGCGTCCGAGGTCGCATAGAAACGGCTGCCAGATCCAAATCCCGCCTGATAGATCGCTGCCGTGACGCTGCCTTCACTGGCCAGCGCGTCGCGCAGGCGACCCGCCCGGTGCGCCTTGGCATAGCCCTGCGGCGTCAGGCCGGTCCGGGCCTTGAACTCGCGGTGGAAATGAAAGCGGCTCAGACCGATGCGGCGGGCAAGCTCCTCGGTCGAGGGCGGGGTCTCGGCCGCCTCGATGATGCGGCAGGCCTCGGCAATCAGGGCGTCATTGGCCTGTGCCGGTGATTGCCCGCGCGGATGGCAGCGCAGGCAGGGCCGGAAACCCGCAGCATCCGCCTCATCGGGGGTGGCAAAGAAGGCAATGTTTTCGGGACGGGCGCGGCGCGAGGGGCAGGACGGCCGGCAATAGACCCCCGTGGTGCGCACGGCATAGACGAACTGGCCATCCGCGCGCGGATTGCGGGCCAGAACCTCGCTCCAGCGCGGGTCGAGGGCTGCGTTTTGATCCTGTTGCATGAACATGATATAGCACCTTCCTGGTCGTGTCGGGCATATCATGCGCGCGCTTCACGCGGAATGCGCCCCGGTTCTTGCTGTCAAATCGCAAGCCATGATGCGCACGTCGGCCCCGCAAGCAGGTGGAACCCTGCCTGCGCCCACGACCTTTAGACCGGGGCGGCATTGCCCGACCCAACCGAACCGCTAGGACCGCGAGCCCTTCGCGCCACTGGAAAAGGACGGAGCCTTTGAAGGACATCACCAAGGAATTCGGATCGCTCGATCTGGATGAACATGCTTTTTTCTTTGATTTCGACGGCACACTGGCCGAAATCGCCCCTCGGCCTCAGGATGTGATCCTTGCCCCCGAATTGCGCCGCGACCTGTTGCGGCTGAGCATCCGGACCAAGGGCGCAGTTGCCGTCATCACCGGGCGCAACCGGGCCGAGATCACCCCGCATCTGGACGCGGCAATCCCCGTCGCCGGGCTGCATGGGATGGATTTCCCCGGAGCAGCGCCCGCGCCCGATGATGCGTGCCGCTTGGCTGCAATCCGACCCCTGTTGCCGGGATTGGCCGAACTGGTGGCAAGACATCCCGGCACCTTGCTTGAGGACAAGGGGCCGGGTCTGGCGCTGCATTGGCGCGGCGCGCCCCAGTTCGAAGCCGCGATGGTCGCCGCGGCTCAAGCCGCCCTGAATGCGCTTGGGCAGGGCTGGGCGCTGCAACCCGGTAAGTCCGTGGCCGAGATCCGCCCCATTGGCGACGACAAGGGCTCGGCCCTGTGCCGTTTCATGGAACTGCCGCCATTTCGCGGCAGGCGTCCCGTCGCCTTTGGGGACGATCTGAACGACCTGCCGATGCTGCAGGCCGCGCGCGAGGCGGGCGGCATCGCCGTGGCGATGGGGGAACGCGACCTGCCCGCCGATATCCGGCTAGAGGGGCCAGTGGCGCTGATGGAGTGGTTGGAAGAAAGGCTGGGCGCATGAGGAAACCGATGCAAACGCTTGAACTTGGGATCATCGGCAATGCCTCCAGCGCGGCGCTGCTCAACCAACATGGCGACATGATCTGGATGTGCCTGCCCCGCTTCGACAGCGATCCGGTATTTTGCGGGTTGCTCGAACCCAAGGCGGGCGAGGATGAAGGCATCTGGCAGATCCGCTGCGACGACCTGACCGAGACCCGGCAAAGCTACCTGCGCAACAGCGCAATCCTTGTGACCGAACAGACCGACGCCAAGGGCAACCGGCTGCGGATCACCGACTTCATGCCGCGCTTTCGCGAGCGCGGGCGGATGTTCCGGGGCCGGACCGTGGTGCGCATCGTCGAGCCGCTGGCAGGCACACCGCGCATCACCATGCGCCTGCGCCCGCGCCATGGCTACGGCGCGCATGCCGCCCAAATCCGGCGCGGCTCGAACCACCTGCGCTATGAGTTGGGCGATCAGAACCTGCGCCTGACCACCTCGGCCCCGGTCGAATTCGTGGTGAATGAGACCCCCTTCCTGCTGGATCGCCCCCGCGTCTTTCTGCTGGGCCCGGATGAGCCCCTGAGCGATGCGCCTGAGGTGATCGCCTCGACCTTCCTTGAACGAACACAGGAATACTGGGCCGATTGGGTGCGGGCGCTGTCGATCCCGCCCGACTATCAGGATGCCGTCATCCGCGCGGCGATCACGCTGAAGCTGTGCGAATATGAGGAAACCGGCGGCATCGTCGCCGCGCTGACCAGCTCGATCCCCGAATATCAGGGCACGGGTCGGAACTGGGATTATCGCTTCTGCTGGCTGCGCGACAGCTTCTTCACGGTCAAGGCGCTGAACAGTCTGGGCGTGACCCGGACGATGGAGGACTATCTGGACTATGTCCTGAACCTCGCCACCGGGTCGCATGACGGATACATGCAGCCGCTGTTCGGGCTGGGCCATGAGCGCGTGATCCTTGAGGAAAGTTGCGACGCGCTGGCGGGCTATCGCGGCAATGCGCCGGTCAGGCGCGGCAATGCGGCCTATGTTCAAGTCCAGAATGACGGCTATGGCTCGGTCATTCTGGCGGTCAGCCAGTGTTTCTTCGACCAGAGGCTGCCACGGTTGGGTGGCACGGATCTGTTCCATCGGCTTGAGGTTCTGGGCCATCAGGCGGTCGCGCGCTGGAATACCCCCGACGCGGGCCTGTGGGAATTCCGCACCCGCGAAAGCATCCATACCCATTCGGCGCTGATGTGCTGGGGGGCCTGCGACCGGCTGGCACGGATCGCCGCGCATCTGGACCTGTCTGATCGCGCCGCCCATTGGGGGGCCGAGGCCGCCCGCATCCGCGAGGCGATCGAAGCTTATGGCTGGAGCGAGGCCCGCCAAAGCTATGTCATGGCCTTCGGCAGCGAGGATCTGGATGCCAGCCTGCTGCTGATGACCGAAATCGGCTTCACCACCGGACAAGACCCGCGCTACCGCGCCACCGTCGCCGCGATCGAGGCCGAGTTGCGGCAGGGACACCACCTGTTCCGCTACAAGACCCCCGACGATTTCGGCGCGCCCGAAACCGCCTTTACCGCCTGCACCTTCTGGCTGATCGACGCCTTGTGTCGCCTGGGTCGTCATGACGAGGCGCGCGAGATCTTTGCCGAGGTGCTGGCGCAAAGGAACGCGCTGGGTCTGCTGTCCGAAGGGGTCCATGTCGCCAGCCGCACGCTGTGGGGGAACTTCCCGCAGACCTATTCCATGGTCGGGCTGATCAATGCCGCGACCAAGCTGTCGCGGACATGGGAGGAGGTCGTTTGAGCCGTCTGATCGTCGTCTCGAACCGCCTGCCCGCGCTTGGCAAAGGCGTGGCGGCAGGCGGGCTGGCCGTGGCGCTGGATGCGGCGCTGAAGGACAAGGGCGGGCTGTGGCTGGGCTGGTCGGGCAAGACTTCGGACGCGCCCGGCCCGGCGCAGGTCCACACCGAAGGCGCGGTGACCTATGCCGCGCTGGACCTGACCGCCAAGGATGTGTCGGGCTATTACGACGGCATCTCAAACTCCGTGCTGTGGCCCCTGTGTCATTACCGGGCGGATCTGCTGGAATATAACCGCGCCGATATGGACCGCTACATGGCGGTGAACGGCAAGTTCGCCGATGCGCTGGTTCCGATGCTGCGACCCGACGACCTAGTCTGGGTACATGACTATCACCTGATCCCGCTGGCCGAGGCCCTGCGCGAAAGGGGGGTCCAGAACCGGATCGGCTATTTCCACCATATCCCTTGGCCCGCACATGACCTGTTTCGCGCCCTGCCCCGCGCGCGCTGTTTCCTGCAGGCGATGCTGGCCTATGACGTGGTCGGCCTTCAGACCCGCGCCGATGCCCGCAACCTGCGCGAGGCGCTGGACGCCCGCCGCCACGACCTTGAGGAAACCATCGCGCCACGCGGCACGCGGATCGGGGCCTATCCGATCTCGATCGACACGGCGGCTTTTGTCGCCCGCGCGCGACGGGCGCGCGACCTGCCCCGCATCCGGGAACTGCACCAGCGTTTCGGGCCGCGCGACATGGTCATCGGGGTGGACCGGCTGGATTACTCCAAGGGCCTGCCCGAACGCTTGCGCGCCTTTGAACAACTGCTGGAAAACCATGCCGGGCTGCATAACCGCGTCAGTTTCCTGCAGATCACCCCGGCCTCGCGCAGCGGGATCGAGGGTTACGACCGCATCCAGCAAGAGGTCGCCGAACGCGCGGGTCGGTTGAATGCCAGCTATGGCACGCTGGACTGGGTTCCTGTGCGCTATATCAACCGCGCCTTCAGCCACAGCCTGTTGGCGGGGCTTTACCGCCTGTCCAAGGTCGGGCTGGTCACGCCGCTGCGCGACGGCATGAACCTTGTCGCCAAGGAATATGTCGCGGCGCAAGACCCCGAGGACCCCGGCGTGCTGGTCCTGTCGCAATTCGCGGGTGCCGCGGCCGAGATGCAGGGCGCGCTGATCGTCAATCCGCATGATGTCGAGGAGGTCGCCACCGCTCTTGCCCGCGCCCTGACCATGCCGGTCGAGGAACGCCGCGACCGGCATGCCGCGATGATGCGCAGGCTGACGGCCTTTCCGGTGGCGGTCTGGGCGAAATCCTATCTGGCCGATCTGGAGGCGGCGCAGCGCCGGGTCAATCCTGCGACCGATCCCGGCTGAGAACGTAAAAGGCCCCAGCAGCCAGTCCCGCCGCCATTGCAAACCATGTCAGCGCATAGCTGAGATGGTTGTTGCGGAAGCTGACCACGGTCAGCCCGCCAATCGGCAGGGCCTGCGCAGCCGGGCCCCTGTCGGCGTCGATGAAATAGGGCGCGTGATCGGTCAGCCCGAAATGCTGCGACAGCGCCTCAACATCGCGAGAATACCAGCGCCCCCCTGCCGGGTCGTTGTCGCGCAGGAATGCTCCGCCGGGTTGCGTCAGGCGCAGAAGACCGCTGACCTGCTGCTGCCCTTCCGGGCGGGCGCGGGCGCTGGCCTCACGCCGGTCATCGGGGACGAAACCGCGATTGATCCAGACCGCCCAGCCTTCGGGTGTGACCAGCGGGGTCATGACCCAGAAGCCCGAGCCCTGTCCGGTAACGGCCTTGACCAGAACCTCGTCCTGAAATTCGTAAGCACCCGCCAGCGCGACGCGGCGATATTCGTCCGCCTCGGGCGAGATCGCCGCCCATTCGGCGGCAGCGGGGGCGGGAACGGCGGGGGCAGCGACACGCGCCTCGACCCGCTCGATCAGATCCGTCTTCCAGGACAGACGCTGGACCTGCCAGACGCCCAGTCCCAAAAGAACGATGACGCCCACCACCGAGGCGAGCGCCATCAGCGCCCAGGCCATTCCTGACCTGGGCCGGCGCGGCCCGTGAGCCGCGCCCGACATCACGGCATGACCTGCAGTTCGTGGTTCATCTGCGGCATCATGTTCGTGTTCAGGTGGAACATGACCCACAGCGAACCCGCGATCATGATGACCACGATCACGATGGTGAAGATCGCGGACAGCAGCGTCCAGCCTTCTTCGGCCGAGCTGTTCATGTGCAGGAAGTAGATCATGTGGACCAGCACCTGCGCCACGGCGCAAAGCACGACCAGACCCACCGTCATCACGCGGCTGTCGAAACCACCGCCCATGACGACGCCAAAGGGGATGACGGTCAGGATCACCGCCAGCACGAAGCCGGTCATGTAGCTTTTGAAGCTGCCATGATCGTGATGCGCGCCGTGATCGTCATGATGGTTATGCGAATGTGCCATCAGATCACCCCCATGAGATAGACGACCGTGAAGACCCCGATCCAGATCAGGTCAAGGAAGTGCCAGAACAGGCTGAGGCACATCAGGCGGCGCTGGTTTGCCGCCGTCAGGCCGAACTTCATGACCTGAACCATCAGCGTGATCAGCCAGATCGAGCCGAAGGTCACGTGCAGACCGTGCGTGCCGACCAGCGTGAAGAAGGCCGACAGGAAGGCCGAGCGCTGCGGACCCGCGCCCTCATGGATGAGATGCGCGAATTCGTAAAGCTCGATGGCCAGGAAGCACAGGCCAAAGAACAGCGTGATCAGCAACCATTTGAGCGTGCCCGCCTTGTCGCCCTTGGC
Source organism: Paracoccus sp. PAR01 (assembly GCF_014851995.1). Classification (NCBI taxonomy): domain Bacteria; kingdom Pseudomonadati; phylum Pseudomonadota; class Alphaproteobacteria; order Rhodobacterales; family Paracoccaceae; genus Paracoccus; species Paracoccus sp. PAR01. The sequence continues at coordinate 232,288 of NZ_JACVAW010000005.1, read as the reverse complement.
CATGCGAAGCATCGCAAAGCCATAGGTGATCGACGAGAACAGCAGCATGGCGGTGTTGATCGCCACCAGTTCAAGGTCGAACAGGTCCTTGGGGCCGGGACCGGCCGCAAGGTTTCCGTGAAGCACCCCATAGGTCGCGAAGAGGACTGCAAACATCAGGCAGTCGCTCATCAGGTAGACCCAGAACCCGATATTGGTCGAGGCTCCTTCGGGGTGGTGATGGGGCTCGGTTTCCCAATAGGCGGCCGGGCCCTTCAGTTCGGTGATGGTGCTCATCGCATCATGCTCCCTGTGCCAGCTGAGCGTCGCGGGCCGCTTCGACCTCGCGCACCTCTTCGGCGGGGACGTAGTAATCCCGGTCGTAGTTGAAGGTGTGATAGATCGAGTAGCCGACCACGCCCAGGAAGGACAGGATGGCAAGCCACCAGATATACCAGATCATGGCCATGCCGCAGACCGTGCAAAGCGCGGCCAGGATCACACCGGTTCCGGTGTAGCGCGGCATGTGGATCGGCAGGTATTCCGCCTTGGGGCGCGCCGCGCCGGCAGCCTTCATCTCGGCCCAGGCATCCAGATCGTGAACGACCGGGTTGAAGGCAAAGTTGTAGGACGGCGGCGGCGACGAGGTCGCCCATTCCAGCGTGCGGCCGTTCCAGGGATCGCCCGTCACGTCACGGTATTCCGGCTCATTGCGCTTCCAGATCGAGATGCCGAACTGGACGAACATCGCACCGATGCCAGCCGCGATCAGCAGCGCGCCAAAGGCCGCGATGATGAACCAGATCTGCAGACTCGGATCGTCGAAGACGCGCATCCGGCGGGTCACGCCCATCAGGCCGAGGATGTAAAGCGGCATGAATGCCACCCAGAAGCCCACGACCCAGCACCAGAAGCTGACTTTGCCCCAGAACACGTTCAGCTTGAAGCCGAAGGCCTTTGGCCACCAGAAGTTGATCGCCGCAAACAGGCCGAACAGCACGCCGCCGATGATCACGTTATGGAAGTGCGCGATCAGGAACAGCGAGTTGTGCAGCACGAAGTCCGCCGGGGGAACGGCCAGCAAAACGCCGGTCATGCCGCCGATGACGAAAGTCAGCATGAAGGCGATGGTCCACATCATCGGCAGCTCCATGCGGACGCGGCCATGATACATGGTGAACAGCCAGTTGAAGATCTTGGCCCCGGTCGGGATCGAGATGATCATCGTGGTGATCCCGAAGAACGAGTTCACCGAGGCGCCCGAACCCATCGTGAAGAAGTGGTGCAGCCACACCAGATAGGACAGGACCGTGATGCAGACGGTCGCATAGACCATCGAAGTATAGCCGAACAGCCGCTTGCCCGAGAAGGTCGAGGTGACCTCCGAGAAGACGCCGAACAGCGGCAGGATGAGGATGTAAACCTCGGGGTGACCCCAGATCCAGATGAGGTTGATATACATCATCGGGCTGCCACCAAGGTCATTGGTGAAGAAGTTCGTGCCGATATAGCGGTCCAGCGTCAGCAGGATCAGCGTCATCGTCAGAACCGGGAACGAGGCCACGATCAGGATGTTCGTGCAGAACGAGGTCCAGGTGAAGACAGGCATCTTCATCATGGTCATGCCAGGCGCGCGCATCTTCAGGATCGTCACCATCAGGTTGATCCCCGACAGCGTTGTCCCGACACCCGCGACCTGCAGGCCCCAGATGTAATAATCGACGCCGACCCACGGGCTGTAAGCGATGCCCGACAGCGGCGGGAATGCCAGCCAGCCGGTTTGCGCAAACTCACCCACGAACAGCGAAGCCATGACGATGATCGCACCGCCCGCCGTCATCCAGAACGAGAAGTTGTTCAGGAACGGGAAGGACACGTCGCGCGCCCCGATCTGCAGCGGCACGACATAGTTCATCAGACCGGTGACGAAGGGCATCGCCACAAAGAAGATCATGATGACGCCATGCGCCGTAAAGATCTGGTCGTAGTGGTGGGCGTTCAGATAGCCTTCCGAGCCGTTGAAGGCGATGGCCTGCTGAAGCCGCATCATGATCGCGTCGGCAAAACCGCGCACGAACATGATCAGGCCAAGGATCATGTACATGATCCCGATCTTTTTGTGGTCCACCGAGGTGAACCATTCTTTCCAGAGATAACCCCAGAGCTTGTATTTGGTCAGCAGCGCGACCGTGGCCGCGCCGCCGAGCACCACGGCGACAAAGGTCGCCGCGACGATCGGCTCCTTCGGGATGGCGTCCCAATTGAGACGCCCCAGAAGGAAGGTGGTTTCGACATTTGTAGGAATGGCCATCTGGGACTCCGGCTCAGAGTTGCTTGTCGACGGCGTCGGGTCGCCGCGCGTCCTGGATGAGCCGGGGCATGCTCAGCCCCAGACCAAGGCGGTTGTCGGGGCGGGGCAAGGCAATGCCGCGCATCGGCGTCTGGTCGACGCGGACGACCGGCTGCGACTGGCGCAGGTCCGAGAACATGCGTGCCGAATCCGCGGGGGTGCAGAAGCTGGTGACCATGAAGGGCTCTTGCCCCAGAACCGGGCGGGCAAGGCCGCGACGGATTTCCTTGTCATGGGTCAGCTGGGCCATGTTGATGGTCCCGGCCAGGCCGGTGCCACCCTTGGCGTCCAGCGCCATCATCTCGGCCATGCAGATCTTGCCTTCTTCGACGCACATGTTGACCACGCGGTCGAACAGTTCCGGATCGGTCTGCGCGAAGGTCATCGGCTTCACGTTCTCGGTCGGTGCTTCGAGCTCAAGATATTTCGCACGGTCCAGCGTACCGCCAGCGGCACGGGCTTCGTCGACCCATTGGTCGAATTCGGCCTGATCAAGCGCATGCGCCTTGAAGCGCATCCCCGAGAAGCCGTGGCCCGAATAATGCGAGGCAAGCCCCTGATATTCGCCGCCATGGTTGAAGACGCCGTGCAGCGTGGTCTCCATGCCGGGCATTGCATAAAGCATGCCAGCCATGGCCGGGATGTAGAAGGCGTTCATCACCGAGGACGAGGTCAGGCTGAACTCGATCTCGCGGTTGACCGGGACAGCCAGCTCGTTGATCGAGGCGACGCCTTGTTCCGGGTAGATGAACAGCCATTTCCAGTCCAGCGCGACGACCTCGACGCGGAACGGGTCCTGCTCCGGGACCGGTTCGCTTGCGCTTAGACGGTCCAGCGGACGGTAGGGGTCCAGAAGATGCGTGCCGACCCAGGTCAGCGCGCCAAGGCAGATGATGATGATCAGCGGCGCAGCCCAGATCACCAGCTCGAACTTGGTCGAGTGGTCCCAATCGGGGCGATAGGGCGCGTTTTTATTCGAGGCGCGGTAGCGCCAGGCGAACAGCACAATCAGCACCATCACCGGAATGATGATGATGAGCATCAGGCCGGTCGAGGCCAGAAGCAGATCCTTTTGGCGCTCCGCGATGTCGCCGGAGGGCTTGAGCACCTCCATCTTACAAGCGGAGAGCGCGAGAATAGCGGGGGCAAGCGCGAGAAAGCGCGCCAGTCGGGGGAGTATACGCATGAAAGCCGTAACCTCAGCTGAAGAGGGGGCGTAGGGAGGGGTAGATCGGGCCACCCCCTAATGGTTCGGGTCCGCGACAGACATAGGACAATTTGCCACACCCTGCGCATCTTGAACATCTGCGTTGACCAGAGGAAGAACGCCCCCACTATTGCCTTAAAGTCCCCTCGCCCCCCACGCTGTCGGGTGCCCCTGATAGGTCAGCTAGACATGTGCGCAGCTACGCCCTCCTCTTCCAACCTTCCTCGTGAGGCCGCCGGACATGATGTCCGCCCGTCCGACATCGCGGTCGGCGTGATCATCGGACGTTCGTCCGAGTTCTTCGACTTCTTCGTTTTCGCGATCGCCTCGGTCATCATCTTTCCGCATCGGTATTTTTCCTTTGCGGATCCGTTGACTGCGACGCTTTGGTCCTTCGCGGTCTTCGCGCTGGCCTTCCTTGCCCGCCCGCTGGGCACGGCACTTTTCACCGTGATCGACCGCCGCTACGGCAAAGGCACCAAGCTGACGCTGTCGCTGATGATTCTTGGTACCTCGACCGTCGGCATGGGTCTGATCCCGTCCTACGACCAGATCGGCGCGGCCTCGATCGCGGTGCTCTGCCTGTTGCGAATCGGTCAGGGCATCGCCCTTGGCGGCGCATGGGACGGTCTGCCCTCGCTTCTGAACATGAACGCGCCGGAAGATCGTCGCGGTCTTTATGTCATGGCGCCGCAGCTTGGCGCGCCGGTCGGTCTGATCGTCGCCAGCCTGCTTTTTGCCTATCTCCTGTCGAACATGTCGCAGGAAGACTTCCTGAGCTGGGGCTGGCGCTACCCGTTCTTTGTGGCCTTCGCGATCAACGTCGTGGCGCTGTTCGCCCGTCTGCGCATCGTGGTCACCCCGGAATACGCGCAAGCCTTCGAGGATCATGAGCTTGAGCCGACCAGCTTCCGCGCGGCCATCGCCAATGACGGCCACACGATCCTTGTCGGGGCCTTCGTGCCGCTGGCCAGCTTTGCGCTGTTCCACATGGTCACGGTTTTCCCGCTGTCCTGGATCTATCTCTACACCAACGAGACCCTGTCCAACTTCCTGGTGATCGAGGCGCTTGCCGCGGCCTGCGGCTTCCTTGCCATCATCCTGTCGGGCGTGGTCGCCGACCATATCGGTCACCGCAAGCTGCTGTTCCGCTGCGCGGTCGCCATCGCGATCTTCAGCCTGTTCGCGCCGCTGCTGCTTTCGGGCAACCAGATCGGCGAGGCGGTCTACATGATCATCGGCTTCATCATCCTTGGCCTCAGCTTCGGTCAAAGCTCGGGTGCGGTCGCTTCGCTGTTCGAGCCGCGCCGCCGCTATACCGGCTCGGCCATCGTCTCGGATCTGGCATGGCTGTTCGGCGCGGGCTTCGCTCCGCTGGCGGCACTGGCGCTGTCCTCGTGGCTGGGCCTGCCGGCCGCCGGGCTTTACCTGCTGTCGGGTGCGCTTTGCACCATGGCGGCGCTATGGTTCGCCCGTCAGCTGCGCCTGCGCTAAGCCGGTCCAATCGCAAAAATCAGAACGCCCGGTTCCGCACCGGGCGTTTTTCATTGAAATCACCGCGTCCACGCCCTATCTATCTATCTAGCTAGATAGCTAGCCAGTTGAGGTCGCCATGTGGACGCTTCAGGACGCCAAGAACCGTTTCTCGGCCGTGGTCGAGGCCGCCATGTCCGGCCAGCCGCAACAGGTCACCCGTCGCGGCAAGCCAGCGGTCGTCGTGCTGTCTGCGGCGGAATATGACCGGATGCGGGCGGCAGCGGCGGAAAATCGCGGCTCGTTCATCGCGCATCTGCTGGATTTTCCGGGTGTTGCCCCCGACACCCCGCGCCAGCCCGTCCGGCCGCGCGATGTCCAGTTCTGATTCATGCTGATTCTTGACACCAATGTCCTGTCGGCGTTGCGCCGCCCCGAGCGCAGCCCCGATGTCGCCGCATGGCTGACCCGTCAGGACGAATCGCAGCTTTACCTGTCAGTGGTGACGCTGGGAGAGATCGAGCGCGGCATTGCCCGGCAAGAAGAGGTGAACCCGCCCTTTGCCCGCGACCTGCGGGACTGGCTGACGCGAACGGTGACGCTGTTTGCCGACCGCCTGCTGCCCTTCACCGCGACCGAGGCACAAATCTGGGGCAGGCTTTCCGCCCGGATCGGTCATGATGGTGCCGATCTGCTGATCGCGGCCACCGCCCTGGCCCATGACGCGACGGTGGTGACGGGGAATGTGGCAGATTTCCGCCCCTCGGGTTGCCGGATTTTGGACCCTTTCGTTCCGCATGCGGTCTGAATCGCCGCAATTCGGGCGATCATTTCCCGAAACCCCTGCGGCTTTCGGAACATTGTCATGGCTATCCGCGCCGCAGGGATATGCATATGCTTATTTTCCCGGCCCCCTTAATTCCGCTGGCCGATATGAATACTCCTATGGTCCCGTCCACTGCCGGAGAAGCGTCATGGCGCTCGTATTCATCAACCTGATCGTATTCATCGCCCTGTTATTCGCGATCCATCAGTTGCAGACGCGCGATCTGTCGCTGTCGGTCAGGGTCTTCATCGCCCTTGTCATCGGGACGCTGTTCGGCGTCGCGCTGCAGATGCTGTATGGCTCGGGCTCCCAAACGATCAAGCAGACGATCAGCTGGATCAACATCGTCGGCAACGGCTATGTGCAACTGCTGCAGATGATCGTCATGCCGCTGGTCTTTGTCGCCATCCTGAATGCGGTGTCGAAGTTGCATGACGCATCGGCGCTGGGACGTATCTCGGTGCTGACGCTGGGCACGCTTCTGTTGACCACGGCGATTGCCGCGCTGGTCGGCGTGATCATGGTTCTCAGCTTTGGCCTGACCGCCGAGGGGCTGGCCCATGGCGTGGCGGAAAGCGCCCGGCTTGAGACGCTGAACACCACCTATGCACCCAAGGTCGCCGACCTGACGGTGCCGCAGCTGATCCTGTCCTTCATCCCGAAAAACCCCTTCGCCGATCTGACCGGTGCCAATCCGACCTCGATCATTTCGGTCGTGGTCTTTGCCGCCTTCCTTGGCGCAGCGGCCATCCGGCTGGTCAATCGCGACCCCGAAAAAGGCCATCGCCTGATCGCCTTCATCGACCTGATGCAAAGCTGGATCACCCAGCTGGTGCGGCTGATCATGGCGCTGACCCCCTTCGGCGTCATGGCGCTGATGACCAAGATGGCGGCAACCTCGAATGCGGGGGACATCTTCAACCTCGGCAAGTTCGTGATCGCGTCCTATGTCGGGCTGGGCATCATGTTCGGGGTCCACGCGATCCTGCTGACCCTGACCGGCGTCAACCCGGTGACCTTCTTCAAGAAGGTTCTGCCCGCGCTGACCTTTGCCTTTTCCAGCCGTTCCAGCGCCGCATCGATCCCGCTGAACGTCGAGATCCAGACCCGCCGTCTGGGCGTGCCGCAGACCATCGCGTCTTTTGCCGCGTCCTTCGGGGCGACGATCGGGCAGAATGGCTGTGCCGGGCTTTACCCGGCGATGCTGGCCGTCATGGTCGCGCCGACCGTGGGCATCAACCCGCTGGACCCGACATGGATCGCCACGCTGGTCGCCATCGTCACGCTGAGTTCCGCCGGGGTCGCTGGCGTCGGCGGCGGTGCGACGATGGCCGCGCTGATCGTCCTGCCCGCCATGGGTCTGCCCGTCACGCTGGTCGCGCTGCTGATCTCGGTCGAGCCGCTGATCGACATGGGACGCACCGCGCTGAACGTGAACGGCTCGATGACTGCCGGCACCATCACCTCGCAGATCCTTGGCCAGACCGACCGCGAGATCATGGCAAGCGAGGACCACGGCGAGCTGCAGAACGCCTGATCACGCCTTGCGGCAGGGGATCATCCCCTGCCGTAAAGCGGCATCGTCCGCGGCATGATGGTCAGGAACGGCACCATCACCTCCAGCGGCATCACCGCCAGATCCGCCACCTGACGGGCCAGCAGCCCGACATCCATGCGCGACTCGATCGCCGTCGTGCCATTGGCCTGCGGCACACCCTGAGACATGCGGTCGGTGCGCGCGGTCGCGGCATTGCCGATATCGATCTGGCTGACCGCAATTCCGAAATCCCGGCAATCGAGGATCAGGCTTTTCGTCAGCCCGGTGATCCCGTGTTTCGAGGCGGTATAGGCCAGGCTGTGTGGACGCGGACCGTAGGCCGAGACCGAACCGTTATTGATGATGCGCCCGCCCTGCGGGTCCTGCGCCTTCATCATCGCCACGGCGGCCTGCGCGCAGAAGATCGGCCCAGTCAGGTTGGTGGCGATGACCGTGGCCAGATCCTCGGGTGGCAGGGTCTCGAACGGAACGGCGGGGGTGTTGGTGCCGGCATTGTTGAACAGCAGATCGACCCGACCATATTCGTCCTTGGCGGCGGCAAACAGCGCCGCGACCGAGGCCGGATCGGCCACGTCGGTCGGAACCGCCAGCCCACTCCCGGCCAGACGCGCGGTTTCCTCAAGTGCATCCTGACGGCGACCGGCCAGGACCAAAGACCAGCCGCGCCCTGCCAATTCGACAGCAACTGCCCGCCCGATGCCGCTACCGGCACCGGTGATGACTGCAACTTGCATTCGGATTCTCCTAGTTGACCGGTGTCAGCAAAGGCTGCCCGGCGTAATGCGCGGCCAGATTGTCGACGACCAGCTGGGACATCTTGTCCCGGGTCTCGACCGTGCCGCTGGCATGGTGCGGATACAGAACGACGTTCGAAAGTTTCCCGAAACGCGGATCGGGATTCGGCTCATTCAGGAATACATCCAACCCGGCCGAGCCCAGCCGCCCGCTTTCCAGCGCATCAAGCAGCGCGGGTTCGTCCACCACCGAGCCGCGCGAGATATTGATGAAGCTGCCCTCCGGCCCCAGCGCGTACAGCGCAGCAGCCGAGACCAGATGCGCCGTTTCCGGACCGCCCGAGGCGGCGGCGATAAGCACATCAGACCAGCCCGCCATTTCGACCACGTCACCGAAATACTGGTAGGGCACGCCGGGTTTCGGCGCGCGGCCATAATAGCCGATCTCCATCCCCAGTGCCACGCAGCGCTTGGCGATGGCGGCGCCGATCCGGCCCAGACCGACGATACCGACCTTGCGCCCCGAGGTGGTGCGGGTCAGCGGCAGCATCCCCTTGCGGCCCCAATCGCCCGAGCGAACATAGGCATCGCCCACCACCAGATTGCGGCGCACGGCCAGCATCAGAAGGATCGCGATATCGGCCACGTCATCGGTTAGCACGTCGGGCGTATTGGTGAAGCGAATGCCACGGCGGGTCATCGCGTCCACGTCCAGCGTCTCATACCCAACCGAGGAGCAGGCGGCGATCTGCAGATGCGGCAGCCGCGTCAGGAAGGCGTCATCGGCGGGGAAATGGCCATTGCTGACCATCGCCGTGCAGGTTTCGCCAGCCCTGTCGATCAGGGCCTCGCGCTCGACGCTGTCGGTCAACTTATACAGCGGAAAGACGTTGTAGGTATCTTCGAGGATCGCCAGTTTCTCTGGCCGGATCGGGGTGCAGACAAGAACATTCTGTTTCATGCGGGAACAAGTCCTTCTGACAGGCGGATCGCGCGTCGCGCCGCCTGAACTTCGGGGTCGGGATCAAGCGAGGCGGCCAGCAGCGCCCGCGTATAGGGCTGAAGCGGATGGTCGAAGATCTGGCCGGTCGGGCCTTCCTCGACGATCTCGCCGGATTTCATGACGATGACCCGGTCGGCAAAGTCACGAACCACCGGCAGATCATGGGCAATGAACAGATAGGACAGGCCCAGATCACGGCGCAGCCCGTCCAGCAGCTCGATCACCTGCGCTTGGATCGACACGTCCAACGCGGACACGGCCTCATCACAGATGATCAGCTTGGGTTCCAAGGCCAGTGCACGGGCGATGGCGATGCGCTGCCGCTGCCCGCCCGAGAACTGGTGCGGATACCGCCGCGCCATGTCGGGTTGCAGGCCTACCTGCACCAGCAGTTCCGCGACGCGTTCCTTCCAGCGGGCTTTTGGCAGGATTTCGGGATGGACGACCCATGCTTCCGAGATGATCTGATAGACGGTCATCCGCGGGTTCAAGGATTGCGTCGGGTCCTGAAACACCATCTGGATGTCGCGGCGGATCGCGAAGATTTCCTTCGGCGACATCTGCAACAGGTCGCGGCCCTTCCAGATCACCTTGCCGCCGCTGGGCTCATCCAGCCGCAGGATGGCCCGCGCCATGGTCGACTTGCCCGAGCCGGATTCGCCCACGATCGCCACGGTTTCACCGGGCATGATGGTGAAGCTTGCGCCCTTCAGCGCTTGGAAGCCGCCGTAATGCTGCTGCAGGCGTTCGACGCGCAACAGAGGCTCGCCCTTGCGGTCGCCCTCCTCCCGCGTTTCACCCTTGCCGGGGGCGGCGTCGATCAGGCGCTTGGTGTAAGGATGCTTGGGGTTGCGATAGACCTCGGCGGCATCGCCGCTTTCAACGACCTCACCACGGTTCATCACCACGACGCGGTCGGCGATCTCGGCCACGACGCCCAGATCATGGGTGATCAGCAGCAGGCCCATGCCAGTTTCTTGCTGAAGTTCTTCCAGCAAGGCCAGCACCTGCGCCTGCACCGTCACGTCCAGCGCGGTGGTCGGCTCATCCGCGATCAGAATGTCGGGCTTCAACGCCAGCGCCATCGCGATCATCAGACGTTGCCGCTGCCCGCCCGAGAACTCATGCGGGTATTTGCCCATCGCGGCTTCGGGATCGGTGATGCCGACGCGCTTGAGCAGTTCCAGCGTGCGCGCCCGCGCCTTGTCGGCGGGCACATCATGGACGCGCATGATCTCGCAGATCTGCCAGCCGACGGTATAGACCGGGTTCAGATGGCTCAGCGGGTCCTGAAAGATCATCGCGATGCGCTTGCCGTTCAGGGTGCGGCGCTGCTCATCCGTCATCTTCAGCAGGTCGCGGCCCTCGAACAGGACCTCGCCCGATTTGATCTCGCCCGGCGGCATGTCGATCAGGTTCATGATCGTCGAGGCCGAGACGGATTTGCCCGAACCCGATTCGCCCAAGATTGCCAGCGTCTCGCCCCGGTCCAGATGCCAGCTGACATTGCGGACAGCGCTGACGGTTCCGGCGGCGGTGTGGAAATCGACCGAGAGGTTGCGGACCTCCAGCAGGTGATCAGCCATTCTTGCGGCCTCCCATTTCAAGGCGCCAGCGCTGCACCGGATCAAGCGCGATCCGCATCCAAGCCGACAGAAGGTTCAGCGAAAGCGTGGTCAGGATGATTGCCAGACCCGGCCAGAAGGACAGCCACCATGCGTTCGTCAGGTAAGGACGGCCCTGGCTGACCATCAGGCCCCAGGTGATCTCGGGCGGCTGGATGCCGATACCCAGGAAGGACAGCGAGCTTTCCGCCAGCATGACAAAGGCGAAATCCAGCGTGGCGATGGTGATCAGCGTCGGCAGCACCACGGGCAGGATATGGCGGAAGACGATGCGCATATCCGAGGTGCCCATGACGCGGGCGGCCGAGATGAACATGCGCTCGCGTACTTCCAGCACCTCGGCGCGGGTGGTGCGCAGATAGATCGGGATGCGGGTAATCGCCAGAACCAGCACGATATTCGCGACCGAGGGTTCCAGCATATACAGCACGATCACCGCCAGCAGCAGCGAGGGGAAGGACATGATCACGTCGCCAAGGCGCATGATCGCCTGGCTCCAGCGGCTGCGCGAATAGCCCGCGACCAGCCCCAGCGCCGAGCCGATGATCATCGAGCAGATCACCGCGCCTGCGGCGACCGCCATGGTGTTTTGCGCGGCGACAATGATGCGGGGTAGCAGCGGGCGGCCCAGCTGGTCCGCGCCGAGGATGTAAAGGAAGCCGCGCGCCAGCTCGAACGGGGGCGCATTGCGGCCGCGCAGGTTCTGGCGTGTCGCCTCATCCGACAGCCAGATCGGGCCGAAGATCGCGCAAAGCACGACAACCAGCAGGAACAGCGCGGCGAAGAAGGCGAATTTATCGGCCCAGAGCAGTCGGATGAAGGTTCCGAAGCGTCCGCGCTCTTTCTGGGTGGTCGTTGTGTTGGTTTGGCTCATGGTCATGACTCAATACCGGATGCGAGGATCAAGCATCGCATAGGCGAGGTCGATCAAGAGATTCATGATGAAGATGGCCACGGCCGAGACCATTATCGCGGCAAGGATCACCGCGAAATCGCGTTGCAGGATGGCGTCGATCATCAGCTTGCCGATGCCGGGGAAGCCAAAGATGGTTTCCACGACCACCGCACCGTTCAGGATGCCCGCCGCCTGATCGCCGATCACGGTGATGACCGGCAGCATGGCATTGCGCAACCCGTGGACAAAGATGATCGGGCGCGGCGGCACGCCCTTGGCCTTGGCAGTCTTCACATAGGCCGAGGACAGCGCCGTGATCATCGAGCCGCGCACGACTTGCAGGATCAGCCCGAAGGGGCGGATGAACAGCACCGCGATCGGCAGCACCCAATGCCAGACCGTCCCCGTCCCCGAGGTCGGCAGCCAGCGCAATTGCACCGCAAAGATCACGATGCCGACGATGGCGATCCAGAAATCCGGTGCCGAGGCACCGATCAGAGAAAAGAAGCTGCTGATCCGGTCGAAGACCCCGCCGACCTTGAAGGCGGCAAGCGAGCCAATGACGATGGCCGCGACCGTGACCAGCGTCATGGTGATGACGGCAAGGGTCAGCGTCCAGCGGAAGCCTTCCAGAACGACCTCCATCGCCGGGCGGGCCTGTCGGATCGAGTCGCCGAAATCAAAATGCAGCAGGTCCCAGACATAGCGCCCGAATTGGACGATCAGCGGATCGTTCAGCCCGTGCAGCTCGCGGAATTTGTCACGCATTTCCTGCGTGGCGTCGATCGGCAGATACAGATCGGTGGGATCGCCCGTCAGACGGGACAGAAAGAAGACAAGGATGACAAGGCCAACGAGGGAAATCGCACTCGCGATGGCCCGCTTGCCGATGAAGCTTTTCATATCGGGTTCCTCGACCGGGGGCCTTGCGGCCAGTCGCGTGAGGCAATGGGGGACAGCACCGCCGCCCCCCGTAGTCAGATCACTTGAAGCCGATTTCCGACAGGCGAAGTTCGCTGTTCGTCGAAATCGTCGGCGTGTAGTCCAGACGCGGATTGACGCGGCTGAAGCCAACCATGTGGAACATCTCGACATCGCCGATGAGGTTCTCGTGGATGTCCTTCATCACATCCGACCACAGGGCGGCGCGGTTGTCACCGCTGGCCTCGGTCGCCTTCGAGATCTCGGCGTCGAGTTCCGGATAGACCAGACCCGATTGCAGCCCCTCGGTGCCGTATTTGAAATACATCGAGAAGACCGGGTCGCCCTTGGCATTGTCATGCTGGGCGGCGACCAGTTGCGGACCACGACCTTCGCCGAAGGGGCGGTTGTAGTAGGTATTGTATTCCGCGACTTCGGTCATCTGCAGCTTGGTGTTGAAGCCCACGTCGTTCAGCATCTGCGACATGGCCTCAAGGATCTCGGTGATGTTGGGGAACATCCCCAGACGACCGACAATCAGGATTTCCTGATCCACCGGGACACCGGCGGCCTTGGCTTCCTCCAGCAGTTGCTTGGCGCGCTCGGGATCGAAGGGATAGGGCTTCAGATCCTTGTTGTAGCCCAGCGTCGTCGGCGGGACCACGGCGGTGGCCTTTTGCGCATCCTTGGCGACCAACGTGCCGATGAAGGCGTCGCGGTCAATGGCCAGGTTCATCGCCTCGCGGACGCGGCGGTCGTTCAGCGGCGCGGTGGCGTGATCGACGCGCAGATAGGTGGTTTCCGAGTTCGGATAGGCGAAATCGGTCGCGGCATTGGTCGCGTCGAGTTCGCTGATGACCGGGGCGATATCGGCCTCACCGACTTCGACCATGGCGGCGCGGACGGCGCTGTCATCGCGGAAGACGTAAGTGGCCTTGGTCACGGTCGGTTTGTCGCCCCAATAGCCGTCGCGCTGGGTCAGGATGATGTTCGTTCCGATATTGCGCTCGGACATCTCATAGGGGCCGGTGCCGATCGGCTTTTGCTGCATCTCCAGCGGGGTTTCCTCGGGGACGATGGTCAGCGAGGACATCAGCAGCGGCAGGATCGGCTGGGCCGGATCGGTGGTGATGTCGACGGTCAGGTCGTCGACCTTGGTGGCGGTGATCTTGAAACCGCCGAAATACTTGCCGCCGATCTCGCAGGTCATCTTGTCGCTGATCGTGCGCTCCAGCGAGTGGATCACGTCCTGCGCCTTGAAGTCGGTCCCGTCCGAGAAGGTGACGCCGGGACGCAGCTTGAAGCGCCAGGTGCCGGGCTGGGTTTCTTCCCAGCTTTCGGCCAGAAGCGGCTTCAGCGTGGCGGTCGCGGGTTCATAGACGGTCAGCGTCTCGCTGATATTGCCCAGCAGGACACGGCCGATATTCGACTGCGACGACATGCAGGGATCGATCAGCTCCAGCTCTTCGCTGAGCACGATGGTGACGTCGTGATTGGCTTGCGCATAGGCTGCCCCGCTCGCGATGGTACTCGCCAGCAGCGCGCCGATAAGGGTCGCTTTCATGTTTCCTCCCATGTTCAAGTCGCTTCGTTCAGCGCCCTCCTCGGCGCTTGTCCTTCCGAATCAACTCCTAAGTAATATATTAGTGCATCTTAGAAGTTTTAGAACCCTTTATGTTCGCCCCCGCGCCACGGTGCCGGTCACGATGGCGGCGATGATGACCGCCGCTCCGATCCAGGTCGACACACCGGCGACCTCGTGGAAAAAAGCGAATGCGAGCAAGGCGATAACCGGCAGGCGCAGGAAATCCAGCGGTGCCAGGAACGAGGCATCGGCCATCGAAAACGCCCGCGTGATCAGCCCCTGACTGGCCGCCCCAAGCACGCCTTGCAGGGCAAGCAGCATCAGCTGGCCCGAAGTCGGCGTTTTCCAGACGGTCAACGCCAGCAGCAGCGCCAGCGGCACCATGGCAATCAGGTTCCATGCCACCAGCCGGTCGGGACGGTCGTGCCCGGACATGCCCTTCAGGATCAGCTGAATTGCGGCAGTCAGAACCGCCCCGGCCAAGGCAAACAGCAGCGCCGGATCGAAGCCACCCGCGCCCGGCCGGATGATGATCAGCATGCCCAGAAACCCAACGCCGACCGACACCGCACGGGCGGGCGTCATCCGCTCCCCCAGCAGCAGGCAGGCACCGATCAACAGGAAGATCGGGGTCGAGAAGCTGATCGCCGTCACGTCCGAAAGGGGCGCATTGGCAAAGGCCACGAACAGCGCCAGCAGCGAGGCCAGTTTCAGCCCCGCCCGCAGCACATGCAGCCAGCGATAGGGCGATCCCATCAGATCGCCGCTTTTGACGATCCAGGGCAGCAGGAAGATCAGTCCGAAGGCTGCCCTGAAGAAGCCGATGATGAAGGGATGCACGCCGCCGGCCAGCAGCCGCACGATCACCCCGTCGCAGGCACCCAGCACGGTTGCCGCCACCATCATGCCGGCGGCGGCCAGCAGATTGTTCGGGCGGTCGTGCAGAGACTGGACCATGTCTTAGCCCCGCACTGTCGGCAAGGGGACGCCAAGCGCCAGTGCGCGATCAGCGATCCGCGGCCACAGGGCGTCATCGACGGGAACCCCCTCGGCCAAGGCAGCGCGACGGTGGCGGGCGGCGGAATCGCCGGGAACGCGGACAGCTCCCCGCGTCGCGGGTCCCGGCGGATTGCTGCGGCAGGCATCGGCCAGCCAGTCGGATTGTTCGCGGAAGGCGTCGATCCCGGCGAATGCCTCGGGGTCGATCACCTGAATGAAGGCGCTTTGCGCCAAGGGTCCCGGCGCGGTATTGGCGCGGCCCTTGCCGGAAAGCCCCTGCCCCAGCAGCTCGACCATCAACCCAAGGCCATAGCCCTTGTGCCCCTTCAACGCGCCGCCCAAAGGCAGCAGGGAACCGCCATGTTCGGTGACCTCGCGCGGATCGTCGGTCGGCTCGCCTGCGGCAGTCAGCGCCCAAGCCTCGGGGAATTTCTGACCGGCCTTGGCCAAGGTCTGGGTCATCGTGGTCGTGGTGATCGAGGTCGACACGTCGATCAGTACCGGGTCGCCCGAGGTCGGGAAGGCCGCCGCAATAGGGTTCGGGGTCAGCAATGGCTTCGTCCCGCCATAAGGCGCGACGCGCGAAGCCGCCGGGTTGGAGCAGGAAATCTGCACGATCAGCCCGCGATCGGTCAGCTCGCGCATATAGGCCGACAGCGCGCAGGTATGATGGGTGTTGCGGATGGCCGCCGTCACCACGCCATATTGGCTGACTCGCTCTGCCGCCTGCTCCAGCGCGCGGGTCAGCAGCCATGCGCCGGGCAGCAGGTGCCCGTCCCAGACGAAGCTGGCCCCCCGGTCGGAAACCACTTCGTAATCCCCCGCCTTGCGCAGCGAGCCATCGGCCAGCGCGTCCAGATACCAAGGCAGCAGGCCGACGCCATGGGTCTCATGGCCGATCATGTCGCCCTCGACCAGCACGCGGGCGGTGGCTTCGGCCTTGTCGGTTTCCATTCCGGCGGCGGACAGAAGCGCTTGCGCGAAATCGGTCAGCGCCTCGCTATCGATGAGGGGCATGGTCTCTCCGTCATTGGGCAGAGGGGGGCGGGGTGCCGCCCCCGGCAGGTTCTCAGCGGCCGTTGGCCTTGCGCCATTCGGCGAAGATCTCGAGGTTCTTTTCATCCGTCGCCGGGTAAAGCCCGATGATCGTGGCGCCAGCCTTGACGCGTTCGGTGACGAAATCTTCGTAAGCCGTCATCTCGACGGCCTCATCGGCGATCTCATCGGCGATTTCCGCCGGGATGATGATGACGCTGTCATCATCGCCGACCACGATATCGCCGGGGAAGACCGCGACATCGCCGCAGCCAATCGGCACGTTGATGTCGATGGCCTCATGCAGGGTCAGGTTGGTCGGCGAGGATGCGCGGTGGTGATAGGCCGGGATTTCCAGCGCGCCGATGGACATCGAGTCGCGGAAACCACCATCGGTGACGACGCCCGCGCCGCCCCGGACCATCAGTCGCGTGATCAGGATATCGCCAGCCGAGGCCGCGCGGGCATCCTTGCGGCTGTCCATGACCATGACATGGCCTTCCGGGCATTGCTCGATGGCGGCGCGCTGCGGGTGGTCGGGGTTACGAAAGACCGACATCGGATTGCGATCCTCGCGCGCGGGCATATAGCGCAGCGTGAATGCCGGGCCCACCATATTGCGGCCCTTGCGCTGCACGGGATGCACGTCCTGAATGGTCTGGTTACGCAGGCCACGTTTGTAGAGCGCCGAACACAAGGTGGCGACCGAGACGCCCATCAGTTTTTCACGGGTAGCGGGATTCACGGACTCAGCCTCCGAAAGTCATAGTTTCAACGGTCCAGTCGCGGGCCTTGCCGGTCAGCGAGCAACCCAGCCCCGGACGCGCGGGCACGATCATGCGACCGTCGCGGATTTCCAGTTCTTCGTTGAACAGAGGCGCCAGCCAGTCGAAATGCTCGACCCAAGGCTCATGCGGATAAGCGGCGGCCAGATGCAGGTGGATCTCCATCGCGAAATGCGGGGCAAGACGCATGCGCTTGACCTCGGCCTGCGCGCAGATTTTCAGGAACTGGGTGATGCCGCCAACGCGCGGTGCGTCGGGCTGGATGAAATCGACCGCATCGGCGCGGATCAGCGCCATATGCTCATCGCTGGAGGCCAGCATCTCGCCCGTCGCAATCGGGGTCGCCAATTCGCGGGCCAGAAGGGCATGGCCCTCGGCGTCATAGGCATCCAGCGGTTCCTCGATCCATTCGAGGTTCAGGGGCTCGACCAGACGTCCGAAGCGCAAAGCCGTCACGCGGTCCCATTGCTGGTTCGCGTCCACCATCAGCGGCGCGCGGCCATTCAGATGCTGGGTCACGGCGTCGATGCGGCGCAGGTCCTCCATCGGGTCGGGCTGGCCGACCTTGATCTTGATGCCGCCAATGCCCGCATCCAGCGACTTGTCGATGGCTGCCTTGATCTCGTCGATAGACGAGGACAGGAACCCGCCCGAGGTGTTGTAGCAGGCCACGCCGTCGCGATACGCGCCCAGCAGTTTCGCCAGCGGCAGGCCCGCGCGCTTGGCTTTCAGGTCCCACAGGCAGATGTCGATGGCGGCAATCGCCTGCGTCGCCACGCCCGAGCGCCCGACCGAGGCGCCCGCCCAGCACAGCTTGTCCCAAAGCCGGGCGATGTCATTGGGGTCCTCGCCCAGCAGATTGTCCGCGATCTCGCAGGCATGGGCGTAAAGGGCGCGGCCGCCCGCACGCTTGGAATAGCTGAAGCCAAGTCCGGAATGGCCGGATTCGGTTTCGATCTCGCAGAAAAGGAAGGCGACCTCGGTCAGCGGTTTCTGGCGTCCAGTCAGCACCTTGGCATCGCTGATCGGGCGGGCCAGCGGCAGATAGGCCAGCGACAGCTTGACGGTCTTGATCGCATCCTGCGTCGCGGGACCGGCGGCAAAACCGGCTTTCGGGGGCTGCGCCGGGATCAGGCGCTGTGAGATATCCAGCATGACATTACCCTCAGTTGATGGCGGGTTCCGGCGTCTTGCCGCCGAACTCGGTTTTCAGGAAGTCGAAGTCGCAGCCCTTGTCGGCCTGCTCGATATGCTTCGAGAACATCAGCCCATAGCCGCGCTGATAGCGGGGCTCGGGCGCGGCCCATGCCTCGCGGCGGGTGGCCAGTTCGGCCTCATCGACCAGCATGTTCAGCGAGCGCGCCGGGATATCCAGCTCGACCATGTCGCCGGTCTTCAGCAGCGCCAGCGGCCCGCCGACGAAAGCCTCGGGCGAGACATGCAGCACGCAGGCCCCGAAACTGGTCCCCGACATGCGCGCGTCGGAAATCCTCACCATGTCGCGCAGGCCCAGCTTCAGCAGCGCCTTGGGCATCGGGATCATCCCCCATTCCGGCATCCCCGGCCCGCCCTGCGGCCCGGCATTGCGCAGGACCAGCACGGTTTCGGGCGTCAGCGGATAGTCGGGATCGTCGATGATCGCCTTCATCTCGGCATAGCTGTCGGCGACCAGCGCCGGGCCGGTATGGCGATGGAATTTCGCGTCACAGGCGGCGGGCTTGATGACCGCGCCATCGGGGCACAGGTTGCCCTTGAGGACCGCAAGCGAGCCCTCGTGATACACCGGGTTCGACAGCGGGCGAATGACATCCTCGTTCCAGATCTTGACCTCATCCAGCCCGTCGGTCAGCGGCTTGCCGGTCACGGTGATGGCGGAGGAGTCCAGCTTGTCGCCCAGCTGCTTCATCAGCGCGCGCAACCCGCCGGCGTAATAGAAATCCTCCATCAGGTAGGTCGAGCCCGAAGGGCGGATATTGGCGATAACGGGCGTGGTGCGGCCGATGCGGTCCAGATCGTCCAGTTCCAGCGGCACGCCCGCGCGGCGCGCCATGGCAATCAGGTGGATGATCGCATTGGTCGAACAGCCCGTGGCCATGGCGACCGTCACCGCATTGTTGACGGCGGCAGGCGTCACGATCTGATCCGGGGTCAGATCCTCCCAGATCATCTCGACGATGCGCCGCCCGCAGGATGCCGACATGCGCTGGTGATTGGCATCCGCCGCCGGGATCGAGGATGCGCCGGGCAGCGTCAGCCCCATCGCATCGGCAATCGCCGTCATGGTCGAGGCCGTGCCCATGGTCATGCAATGGCCGTAGGAACGCGCGATGCCGCCCTCGATCCCCTGCCATTCCTCCTTGGAAATCGTGCCGGCGCGGCGCTCATCCCAGTATTTGAAGCCGTCGGTGCCCGAGCCCAGATACTTGCCCGCATAGTTCCCGCGCAGCATCGGACCGGCGGGCAGGTAGATGAAGGGCACACCCATGCTGAGCGCGCCCATGACCAGACCCGGCGTGGTCTTGTCGCAACCGCCCATCAGCACCGCGCCGTCGATCGGGTGCGAGCGCAGCAGTTCCTCGGTCTCCATCGCCAGCATATTGCGGTAGAGCATGGTGGTCGGCTTGACGAAATTCTCGGACAGCGACAGCGCAGGTAGCTCCATCGGGAAGCCGCCCGCCTGCAGGATACCGCGTTTGACCCAATCCACCCGGTCCTTGAAATGCATGTGGCAAGGCTGGGCGTCCGACCACGTATTGATGATCGCGACGATGGGTTTGCCCTCCCAATCCTCGGGGGCGTAGCCCATCTGCATGGTCCGCGAGCGGTGGCCAAAGGACCGCTGGTCATCGGGCACCATCCAGCGCGCCGAGCGCAGATCCGCATATTCTTTTTTCTTTTGCATCCAGTCCTCCCTCGTCCGCTCGGATGCATGCGCGACCGCTGGCCGTGACGCCATGAAACGCTTGAGCGGGATGAAGAACTGATATATTAGTCAGATAAGAATATCAATCATGAATCGCGGGATCGCAAAAACCCGCCATTCCATGCAGGATCGCGCCATGACAAAGACCCTATTCGCGGCGTTCAGCCCTTCGGAAACCGCGGCCTCGGCGGGCGGCACGGTCCAGCGCGTCTATGAGGATCTGCGGCAGCGAATCATCTCGTTCGACCTGCCACCGGACATGACGCTGGCCCGCAATGAACTGACCGAGACCTATGGCGTCAGCCTGACCCCCCTGCGTGAGGCGCTGCAAAAGCTGCATCTGGAGGGGTTGGTCCGCATCTACCCGCAGTCCAAGACCGTGGTGACGCGCATCGACATCCCCCAGATCTACGAGGCGCATTTCCTGCGCACGGCGCTGGAATGCGAGGTGGCGCGCAATCTGGCGCTGTCGCCCGACCGCGACCTGCTGACCCGCGCGCGCTCGATCATCCGCATGCAGGAGGCCGTGGCGCAGGACCCCAATCAGGTCACCATGTTCCAGGAACTGGACGAGGTCTTTCACAACACGCTGTTCGCGGCGGTTGGGCGCAGCCCGCTGCATCGCCTGATCCGCGAAAGGTCGGGCCATCTTGAGCGCGCCCGGCGGCTGCACAACGCGCAGGGGCGGGTATCCTCGATCATCGCCGGGCATATGGAGGTCATCGACGCCATCGAGGCTGGCGATCCCGACGCTGCGGTACGCGCGATGCGCGAGCATCTGGGCGGAACGATCTCGCAGATCGAACAGCTGCGCACGATGCATCCCGATTATTTTTCATGACCTTGCACCGGCCTGCCAAGGGCAGACCGCACCATCACGACAGCAGGAGGGACAAGATGTCCGACAACACCACTCTGGAACGCCCGGCGGGCAAGGACTGGGCGAATGGCGCGGGATCGCCCGTGATCCGCAGCATCCGGGTCGTGCCGGTGGCGGGACAGGACAGCATGCTGCTGAACCTGTCGGGCGCGCATGCGCCGTGGTTCACCCGCAATATCGTCCTGATCACCGATTCACGCGGCGCGACCGGGATTGGCGAGGTTCCGGGCGGCACGGCGATTCGTCAGACACTTGAAGATGCGGCCCCTCTGCTGATCGGCCAGCCCATCGGGAATTACCGCGCCCTCATGCGGCAGGTCGGAACGACCTTTGCGGCACGCGACAGCGGTGGACGCGGGCAGCAGACCTTTGACCTGCGCACCACGATCCACGTCGTCGCGGCGCTGGAATGCGCGCTGCTGGACCTGCTGGGCCAGTTCCTTGAGCTGCCGGTCTGCGCCCTTCTGGCCGAAGGCCAGCAGCGAACCGAAGTCGAGATGCTTGGCTATCTGTTCTTTATCGGCGACCGGACCCGCACCCCGCTGGGCTACCGTTCGGGCGGCAAGGGCGATGACTGGCTGCGCCTGCGCGACGAAGTGGCCTTGGACGCCGCTTCCGTCCGCCGTCTGGCCGAGGCTGCAGAGGCCCGCTACGGCTTCAAGGATTTCAAGCTGAAGGGCGGCGTGCTGCATGGCGAGGACGAGGCCGCCATCGTCGCGGATCTGGCCGCCAACTTCCCCGAGGCGCGGGTGACACTGGACCCGAACGGCGCATGGCTGCTCAAGGACGCGATCCGCTTCCTTTCGCCGCTGAAAGGCGTCCTTGCCTATGCCGAGGACCCCTGCGGCCCCGAGCCGGGCTATTCCGGGCGCGAGACCATGGCCGAATTCCGCCGCGCCACCGGCCTGCCCACCGCCACCAACATGATCGCCACCGACTGGCGCGAGATGGGTCATGCCATCCGCGCGGGCGCGGTCGACATCCCTCTGGCCGATCCGCATTTTTGGACGATGCAGGGCTCGGTCGAGGTGGCGCAGCTATGCGACCGCTGGGGGATGACTTGGGGCTCGCATTCGAACAACCATTTCGACGTGTCGTTGATGATGTTCACGCAGGTTGCGGCGGCGGCTCCGGGCAACATCACCGCGCTGGACACGCATTGGATATGGCAGGACGGCCAACGCATCACCAAGGAACCGCCGCTGATCCAAGGCGGCAAGGTGCAGGTTCCCGACCGTCCCGGCCTTGGCGTCGAGATCGACGAAGCGGCATTGGCCGAGGCGCATCGCCTGCACGAAACCCTGCCCCAGACGGCAAGGAACGATGCGGCGGCGATGCAATACCTGATTCCCGGCTGGAGCTTCCATTCCAAGACCCCGGCGCTGGCCCGCGAGGGCTGGCAGGGTTAACCCCATCACAGGTGCGGGGGCTTCAGCGCGGAAGTCCCGCCCGCGACAGCGCGGCCAGCTCGGCCGCGACGATCACGGGATTGCGGTGGCAACTGGTGTCCCGCCAGCCGTCCTGTGTCATCATGGGTCGATGGCGGGCGGCCTTGGCAGTCCATTCCCGTGCCTCCGCCGGCCTGCCCAGTTGCATCAGCGAAATCGCCGCGCTCAGGTTCATGCGCGGCGACAGGTCGGGAACCTGCTGGAATTCGATCACGGCCTGCGCATCACGACCCATCAGGCGATAGGCATTCCCCCTAGATGCATGCGCCGCTGGCTTCAGGTCGGGCTCCCACGCGACGGCCTGATCGATCCAGCCAAGCGCATTGCGATAGTCGCCTGCGCAGATCAGCACCTCGGCCAGACTGCTCAGCATCCGCGCATCAAAGGGCGACAATTCGACCGCCATCCGGGCCTCGGCCACCGCGCCGTCGAAATCGCGGCGCTGTGTCCGCAGAAAGGCATTCAGCCAATGCAGCTGACGCCGGATTTCGGGCGTCAGGTCCTTGCTGCCCGTGACCTGATTGGCCAGCCGCTCGGCCTCGGCAATATGGGCGGCACCTTGGGCGCTGCGATAGGTCCAATGCGCGGCCCAGTGATACCAACCCAGCTTCACCTTGAGCAGCGCCGAATCCGGGTAATGCCCCAGACCCTGCGCCCAGATCCGGCCCGCGCGGTCATTATCCTCGGGGCTGTTCGCACCGCTAAACAGGTCAAGACCGCGCAGGTAATATCCGTATTCGCCCAATCGCGAGGGCGCGCTTTCCCATGCCTGCCGATACAGAACCCGCTTCATCGCGTTCTCCTCGCCGGTCAGGCTGGAGATGATCTGCGCGGTCACCTCATCCTGCGGCGCGACCGCATCCGGACCCGATCGGTCGAAGCGCTCGGACCACAGGCTTTGGCCGGTCGCGACATCGCTCAATTGCGCCACGATCCGTAGCCCATCGCCGCTGCGCCGGACGCTGCCGTCCAGCACGAAATCCGCCCCCAATTCACGACCGATGCGGCGCACATCCACCGGCTCGGCACCATAGCGGAACGAAGAATTGCGCGCGATGACGGTCACATCCGGGGACTTCGCCAGAATCGAGACAATATCCTCAGCCACGCCCCTGCCGACCGGATCAAGCGCCGGATCAGGGCCCAGATTGGCAAAGGGCAGCACGGCGATGCGTGGCGGCCCGGGCAGGACCTGACCGGGCCTGTGCCACAACGCAACGATCAGCAGCAGCGCCAGCAGACCCAATACCAGCAGTCCCCGCGCCGGCTGCGGACGCAACGCGTCAAGACGCACATCCTCGGACAGGTCCAGCCGGTAGCCGCGCCGCGGCACGGTCTTGAGCAGACTGCGATCCGTGTCGCCAAGCGCGCGCCGGATCTCGCTGATGCACTGAACCAGACTGTCATCGGTGACGGCGACGCCCTTCCAGACCGCGTCGATCAGGGCGTCCTTTTCGACCACATCGCCACGATGGCGGACCAACTCGCGCAGCACCGCGAAGCTTTGCGCGCGCAGCGGCACATCCAGCCCCTTCGCGGTCCGCAGCGTGCCGGCCGAGAAGTTCACGATGACATCGTTCAAAACCAATCGCGGGGTCGCAATGCCGTCCATCCGCTACTCCCAGCAGAAAGAACCAAGCCTTTCCCTGAAAGATACCTCAGCCGCGCCCCCCGGCTGCCATGACCTTTCGTCCAAATTTCGTGAAGTTTCGGCGCGGTTTCAGGACAGGCAAAGATCAGTCCTGCTGACCTGTTCTTGTGCAACGCATGATCGCTGACAGGAGTAACCCATGATCGCCTTGGTCATTGCCGCCTGCCTGAACACGACTCAGGAGTGCCGTAACTTTCAACTGCTCTACGACCCTTACGAGGTCTCGATGATGACCTGCATGGTCGCGGGCCAGCCGCAGGTCGCCCGCTGGCAGGTGCAGAACCCCAAATGGCAGATCTCGCGCTGGCATTGCGAGATGCAGGACACCCGCAGCTCCAGCCTGTGACCGCCGCAGATTTGGGCTGCAGCAGACCTATCCAAATGTTCAGGTGCGGGCGTAGACAAATTCAATTGGCGGTTGCCCATTCGTGCTATGGTCAAAGTGTGAGGTTTCGTTCGGTTTGCCTTTTGTGAGGCCGTGTTTATGAGTAGCTCCCCTGTTTTCGTAACCCGACCCGTTCTGCCTTCCCTCACTGACATAATGCCTTTCCTTGAAAGGATATGGACCAGCCGGGTTCTGTCTAACAACGGACCGCTCTTGCAGCAGTTCGAGGCAGATCTGGCGCGGTATCTGGGGGTAGAGTTCCTGAGCATCGTCTGCAACGCCTCGCTGGGGTTGGTGCTGGCGTTGCGCCATTACGGCATTACCGGCGAAGTGATCACCTCGCCGTTTTCCTTTGTCGCCACCAGTCATGCCATCCGCTGGGCCGGGGCCGAACCGGTCTTTGCCGATATCGACCCGCACACGCTGAATCTTGATCCGGCGGCGGTCGAGGCAAGTATCACCCCGCGAACGCAGGCAATCATGGCCGTGCATTGTTACGGCATCCCCTGCGATACCGAGGGGCTGGCCGCCGTCGCGCGCCGTCACGGGCTGAGGCTGATCTACGACGCCGCCCATGCCTTTGGTGTGCGCAAGAACGGACATCCTCTGGTGGCCGAGGGCGATCTTTCGGTTCTGAGTTTCCACGCAACCAAGGTCTTCAACAGTTTCGAGGGCGGGGCGATCGTTTCCCCGGACCGGGAAACCAAGCTGGCGCTGGATCGGCTGGCGAATTACGGGATCGTCGATGAGGTTACGGTCTCGGAAATCGGGCTGAACACCAAGATGAGCGAGCTGCATGCCGCCGTCGGGCTGGCCCTGCTGCCCCGCATCGACGAAATCATCGACGCTCGCGATCATCTGGCCAACCGCTACTGGCAGGCGTTGTCGCAGGTGCCGGGGCTGCATTGCCTGTGCCCGCCCGGCCAGCCGGGTCAGAACTCCTACATGTTCCCGATCCGGGTCGGCCCCGAATACCCGATGAGTCGTGACGCGCTGCACGCCAGGTTGAAAGAGGACGGGATCTTTGCCCGGCGCTACTTCCACCCGCTGATCTCGGATCTGCCGATGTATCGCGACCTGCCCTCGGCCGCGCCCGAGAACCTGCCCAATGCGCGCCCCGCCGGTGAACAAATCCTGTGTCTGCCCCTGTATCCGGACCTGCCGGAAGCAGATCAGGACCGCGTGATCGGGATCGTCAGTCAGCCATGCTGAATTCAGCCCTGATTTCGCGTAATCTCGCGCGGCTATTGCGACGGGGGCCGACAGACCTGTCCAGCTTCGCCATTGAGCGTCGCGAACTTTGCCCAGCCGAAGAGGTGACCCGCCCCCCGGCCCTTCACCCTGATGGCGCGATGGACCGGATCATCGCCCTGTCCCCCTGGCGCGACTGGGAGGTTGAGCGCGGGTTGATCGCCGGAACCCCGATCCTGCACGCCCCAACCGAGGCCCTGATCCTGCCGGATGTGGTTCTGGCCGGGGCTTATCTGTATCGCGGCGGTGCCAAGGAACGCATCGGCCATGGCGAGGCCCGGATGCTGGACCCCGACCTGCCGCCCAGTCAGACCATCCCCGAAGCGTGTCTGGTCTCGGGCTGGACGGGGGCGGATTTCTTTGGAAACTTCATGCAGGACAGCCTGCCGCTTGAAATGATCCCCGGCGACGACGCGCCCCGGATCGCAGCACCGACCAAGCCCTATTCCCATGCATCCGGCTACCGCGTGCTGCTGGACCTGCCCGAGCCGCCAATGCCGCGCCATGCCAGAATCGGACGGCTGACGATCTATCGCGACTTCTCACAGAACAGCTTCAAGCTGGCGCGCTACCGGCAGTTACGCGCCCGCTTGCGCAGCGCAATCGGCACGTTTCCATCGCCGAAGGGCATCTTCATCCGCCGCGGCAGCACGCAGGGCGAGCCACGCTGGCTGAAGAACGAAGAACAGCTTGAGGAAATGCTGGGCAAACTGCGGTTTGACATCATCGACCCGGACCAGATGCAGGCCGATACGATTGCCCGGATCGCGCTGGATGCACCCGTTGTCGTCTCGGTCGAGGGCAGCCATTTGGGCCACGCTCTCTATGCCTTGGCCGATGGCGGGGCCTTCCTTGTCATTCAACCCCCCAACCGTTTCGCCATGCCCTACAAAGAGGTCGCGGACTGTCTGGGCATGCGTTTCGGATTTGTGGTCGGTCATCCCGATCACGGCGGATTTAACGTTGATTTAAAGGAAATCCATTACATGCTGGAGCGTCTTGCATGAGAGGTGACAATATCGAAGGTCCGAACGAACTGATCCTGCTGCCATCGCTTTCCGCGTATCGTGGACCGCGAGGCGGGCTGGTCCTGACTAGGAAATACATGGAAGGCGCGGCACAATATGCCCGGAACTGGCCCGGCCCGGTGACCAGCCTTGTCCGTTTGGACCCGCAGCCGACCACCGACATGGACCATCAGGAATACCTGCCGGGCGAGGATGAGACCGGGCTGGAACTGCGCCCCGAGGTCGGCCCCGAATTGGCCCAACGACTGTCGAGTGCCGCGCAAGTCGTGGGCTTCCTGTCCCGCGACGACGCTCCGATGCTAGAGCTTTGCCAAAGCATCGGGCTGCCGATGGTCTTTGTTTCCGAATACTCCCCCCGCACCGAGAGGCAAATTCTTGCTTCGGAGCAGCTGCACCCGTTGAGGCGCCTGCGTCGCCACGTCTGGCTGTGGCGAAGCGAGCGTATCCGCCGCGACATGCTGCGCCGCGCCGCCGGTCTGCAATGCAGCGGCACGCCAACCTTTGAAAATTATAAGGGTCTGTGCGCTGACACCCACCTGTTCTTCGACAACCGTGTGCGGGCCGCCGAAGTGATCTCGGATGCGGCCATGCAGGCCAAGCTGACGCGCCTGCAGGCGGGTGAACCGCTGCGACTGGTCTTTGGCG
Source organism: Paracoccus sp. PAR01 (assembly GCF_014851995.1). Classification (NCBI taxonomy): domain Bacteria; kingdom Pseudomonadati; phylum Pseudomonadota; class Alphaproteobacteria; order Rhodobacterales; family Paracoccaceae; genus Paracoccus; species Paracoccus sp. PAR01. The sequence continues at coordinate 205,102 of NZ_JACVAW010000005.1, read as the reverse complement.
GGCGCTTCGTGCCGATGAAGGGGGTAATGGAACTGCCCCGCGTCGCGTCAGAACTGCGCCGCATGAACGTGCCCTTCATTTTTGACATCTGCGGCTCGGGTCCGCAGGAGGCCGAGCTTCGGGCCAGTATCCAGGCCAATGGCCTGCAGGACGTCATGATCCTGCGTGGGGTGTTGGATTTCCAGACCGGCTGGGTTCCCTTCCTGCGCGACACCTCGGACATATTCGTTTGCTGCCACACGCAGGGCGACCCATCCTGCACCTATCCCGAGGTGATGTCCTGTGGCGTCCCCATCGCGGGCTATGCCAATGACGCCTTCCGGGGCATTGTCGAAACCTCGGGTTCGGGCTGGCAGGTGCCAATCTTTGACGCGCCCGCGCTGGCGCGACGCATTGCCGAATTGCACCGCAATCGCGCGCAGATCGCCGAGGCCGCCCTGCGCGCCCGCGATTTCGCCCGCCAGCATGTGTTCGAAACGACATTCGCCGCCCGTACCGCACATTTCATCCGCACCAGCCGTCTGCCCGAGGGCCTGAAGCCCGGCCCGCATGCGGCGCATGTCCATGACCGGACCTGACCGTCCGGCATGATCCCGGCGGACACGGGTGAAAGGCATTACACAGTGGCTGGAGAAGGTCACGGATCGGGAATATCTCGGCTAAGCCGGTGTCGGGGCCTTGACGCCTGCGGCGATACCGGACGCAATGCCGCATCCGCAGGGGCCTTGCCCCCGCGAGGCAAAGCAGGACGGAACCGACGTGACCCAGACATTCGCCTTTGATCCGGCCCCGGTGCCGACCCTTCCCATTGCGGGCAGTGACCAGCTGTTTCCCGTCCGCCGCATCTATTGCGTCGGACGCAATTTCGCCGAACACGCGATCGAGATGGGCCACGATCCCGACAAGGAGCCGCCCTTCTTCTTTCAGAAGAACCCGGATGCCATCGTCCCGCCGGGCGGGGATTTCCCCTACCCCAGCCAATCCTCGGACGTGCATCACGAGGTCGAGCTGGTCGTCGCGCTGAAATCCGGCGGCACCGATATCGCACTGGAACAGGCGCTGGATTGCGTCTTTGGCTACGGCGTCGGTCTGGACATGACCCGGCGCGACCTGCAGGCCGTCGCCAAGAAGATGGGCCGCCCCTGGGAAATCGCCAAATCCTTCGAGGCCTCGGCCCCCTGCGGCGCCATCCAACCGGTCGAGCAGGTCGGCCACCCGGTGAAAGGCACGCTTGTCGCCAAGGTGAACGGCGAATTGCGCCAGCAGGGCTACCTTGAGCAGATGATCTGGAAAGTGCCCGAGATGATCGCCTATCTGTCGCGATTCTTCGAGCTTCGTGCGGGCGACCTGATCATGGCCGGAACTCCTGCCGGGGTCGGCGCGGTGATTCCCGGCGACCGTATCACCGCCGCAATCGAGGGCGTTGGCGAAATCACCGTGAATGTGGTTGCCCAACGCTAATACCCGGCGAAACCCTTGACGAAAGGGGATTCCTCCCCTTTCGAAACCCGGAATGGTTGCATGCAAGTTTTATCACGATTTATCCGATAGACTATTTGTATCGACTGTGGGATAACATTCTCCAGCCCTGCAAGTTTCGAGGTTTGAGCAGATGTTGGACCTGGACCTGATTGACCGAAAAATCGTCGCCGAGTTGATGCGCGACGCCAGCATGCCGATCTCGCAGATCGCAGAGAAGGTCGGCCTGTCCCAGACCCCATGCTGGAAACGCATCCAGAAGCTGGAAACGAATGGCGTGCTGACCGGACGCGTCGCCATGGCCAATCCCGCCCATCTGGGTTTCGACACCATCGTCTTCATCGAAATCGAGGCCCCCGATCACAGCGCCGAATGGCGCGAGCAGTTCGGCCGTGTGGTGCAGACCATGCCCGAGATCATGGAGGCGCATCGCATGGCGGGTGAAATGGACTACCTGCTGCGGGTGGCGGTGCCGAACATGGCGGCGTTTGATTCCTTCTACAAACGCCTGACCGAGGCGCTGCCGATCAAAAGCGTGACCTCGCATTTCTCGTTGGAACGCATCCGCTTCACCACGGCCTATCCGGTGGACACCCGGCATCGGTAGGGGTGGTCAGATCATCGGCATCCCGCCGGTGACGGCAATGGTCGCGCCCGAGACATAGCTGGACATCGGCTCGGCCAGCATCACATAGGCCGAGGCCAGTTCAACCGGCTGTGCCGGGCGCTGCATCGGGTAGTTCTCGCCAAAGCGCGCCACGTCCCTGTGCGACATGCTGGCCGGGATCAGCGGCGTCCAGACCGGTCCGGACGCAACCACATTGGCACGGATACCCTTGTCGGCAAGCATCTGCGCCAGTCCGATGGTGAAATTCTGGATCGCGCCCTTGGTCGCCGCATAGGCAAGCAGCGTCGGATTGGGCTTGTCGGCGTTGATCGAAGCCGTGTTGATGATCGCACTGCCCGGCGGCATATGGGGGATGGCCGCCTTGACCAGATGGAATACGGCGTCGATGTTCACGGCAAAGGTTTTCCGCCATTCCGCGTCGGGAATATCCTCGATCCGGTCGAATTTCATCTGATGAGCGGCGTTGTTGACCAGAATGTCGATCCGTCCAAAGCGCGCGACGGTGCGCGCCACCACGTCGCGGCAATGATCGGCATCGGCAAGGTCTCCGGGCAACAGCGCGCAATCGCGGCCCGCCTTTTCAACAAGGCGCGCTGTATCGCGGGCATCCCATGATTCATTGAGGAAGGACAGCGCGACGTCCGCCCCTTCGCGAGCATAGGCGATGGCGACGGCACGTCCGATGCCGCTGTCTCCGCCGGTGATCAGGGCCACCTTGCCTCGCAATCGGCCATTACCCTGCCACGTCGTTTCACCATGATCCGGGCGCGGTTCCATCACCCGAAATGTTCCGGGCAGGTCCTGAGTCTGTTCGGGAAACGGAGGCTTGGGATAATCCATCATCCTGATTTTCCTCATGTCTCTGGCGGGCTGCGCGCCGCTGTCATGACTTGTATGGAATGGCGTAAACGAAACTTGCTTTCCGCGTCGATGTTCCCGATCCGGCGGACAATCGGCGAAACCCTGCGAATTCTGCGGGCTGCGAAGGGCCAGGAACCGCGCATTCGCGGCCTTGTCCGGACCGCTATTTGCGGACGTGGTCGGGCTTGCCCTTGTGTTTTGTCGCGGCAAATTCCTCCAGCTGTGCCTCGGTCATCGACTCGAACATTTCCTTCGAGGCGCCGCGAAGCGACGTTTTCGTTGTCTCGCCGCGTTTCGCCGACAGGGCCGCGCCTGCGGCCTTTTGCTGCGCCTTGGATTTGGCCGGCATGTTGCGTCCTCCTAGTATCGTGCGGCGGCGCGGGTGGCCCCGCGCCGCGCCGCATCCGATCAGTGACGGTACACGGGCATCTCTTTCAGTTCGCGTTTGTTGTAGCGCGTCACGGCATGGACGTGGCCATCATCGTCGCGCATGAAGTCCAGATCCCGCATCGAAACCGCAACCGGCCTTGTGCCAAAGCCAAGGATGCCACCGACATCCACGATGGCCAGCGCATCGGCCCCGCTGCCATGCAGATGCGACACGATGCCGACCCTTTCCTCTTCTGGACCAAGGACTGTGGCCCCGCCCAGAATTGCTTCGGTCAATTCATCCACCTTCAGCCGCTCGTGCATCGCGTGGTCCATTTTCAGGTCCTCCTGACTGGTTTCACCTGTCTTCCCAACGTCCCCCGGCAGGTCATGTTCCGACAGTTCAAGGCCACGTGAACAGCGGCCCAAAGGAACGAACGTCGGTGCTGCGGCCTTTCCCTGAGGTCCAAGCAGGAGATTGAGCGATGACCGAAGAGCCCGCCTTTACCCTTGGCATCGAGGAGGAATACCTGCTGGTCGATGCCGAATCCGGCCAGTTGACCGACGCGCCTGACGCGCTGATGGCCGCCTGCAAGGCCGAACTGCACGATCAGGTCAGCCCCGAATTCCTGCGCTGCCAGATCGAGGTCGGAACGCCGGTCGCCGCCGATATCACCGAGGCACGTGCGCATCTTGGCCGACTGCGCAGCACCATCGCGCGACAGGCACGGGAATTCGGATTGGCCCCGATTTCGGCCGCCTGTCACCCGCAGGCTGATTGGCGTGATCAGGACCATACCGACAAGGAACGCTACAACCGCCTGTCGCAGGAAATGCGCGGCATGGCGCGGCGGATGCTGATCTGCGGCATGCATGTCCATGTGGGTATCGAGGACCGGGCGCAGCGCATCGACCTGATGAACCAGTTCAAGTATTTCCTGCCGCATCTGTTGGCACTGTCGGCCTCCAGCCCGTTCTGGCAGGGCGACGATACCGGGCTTGCCTCTTATCGGACGACGGTTTTTTCAGGATATCCGCGCACCGGACTGCCGCCCGATATCTTGGATTGGAACGCCTTTGAACGCGCGACCGCGGTGTTGGAAGATCTGGGCATCATCAGGGACAGCAGCGAGATCTGGTGGGACCTGCGCCCTTCGGCCCGTTTCCCGACGCTGGAGACGCGGGTCTGCGACGCATGTCCGCGCCTGTCGGACACGATCACGCTTGCCGCACTGATCCAATCGACGCTGCGCATGCTGTGGCGACTGTCACAGCGCAACATGCGCTGGCGGCAATATGACAATTTCCTGATCGGCGAAAACCGCTGGCGGGCATTGCGCCACGGGCTGGGGCAAGGGCTGATCGACTTTGGCGGCGGCGACATCAAGTCACACGCCCAAATCGCCGAGGAATGGTTGGCGCTCATCGCCGAAGATGCCGACCATCTTGGCAGCCAACCCAGCGTCGCTCGCTTGCGTGATATCAATGCGCAGGGCAATTCCGCCGACCGCCAGCGTGCCGTCTTTGCTGCTGCCACCTCCGCCGGGGCCAGTCGCGACGAGGCCCATCGCGCCGTGGTCATGCACCTGATCCGCGAGTTCAGCGAGGGGCTGGACTAGCGCGCGATCAGCAGCTCAATCCCGCGCGCCTCGAATTCCTTGGCATCGGCATCCGAAATCCCGTCATCCGTGATGAACGAGTGGATCACCTCAAGCGAGCCAAGCCGGGTGAACGAGCTTTTGTTGATCTTGGTGCTGTCGGCCACCAGATACACGCGCGAAGCGGCACGGATCATGGCCTCTTTCAATTGCAGATCGGCAAAGCTGGGATAGGTCAGCCCCGCATCCAATGCGACCCCGGCTGTGGCCAGAAACAGCTTACCGGCGAAAATGTTGCGGAAATATTCGACCGACTTGTCGCCCGACAGCGACAGGGTCGGGGCCTTGAATTGCCCGCCCGGCATATGCACCTCAAAGCCCGGAACCGCCCCCATGATCAGCGCGATGTTCAGCGCATTGGTAATGACGGTCAGGTTGCGGCGATGAACCAGCCGGGTCGCCACCTCGGTCGTGGTCGTGCCCGCATCAAGGATCAGCGTCTCACCATCCTCGACCAGACTGGCCGCCAGCGCGCCGATGCGGCGCTTCTTGTCCATGTTTTCCTGATGGTGCAGGACCAGACTTTCGACCTGCTTCGGGGCCGAGTTCAGATAGGCGCCGCCATGTTCGCGGGTAATATGGCCTTCCGATTCCAGCCGTTCCAGATCCTGCCGAATGGTCGCCTCGGACACCTGGAACGCGGCAGCCAGTTCGCGCACGCGGGCCGCGCCCTCCTCCTGTATCCATTCAAGAATACGGCGGCGGCGTGGTTCGGACAGAAGCCCGATCATGGACTCGTCACGCGTGGGCTCGGGGTTTTGCGGCACGAGAGGCTCCGGCAGAAGGATGGTCGGGCGGGTCTTAGGCGATCCCCGCCCGATTGGCAAAGCAGTCAACTCACATGGGCTGCGGCGGCTTCCTGTTGCAGCGCCACACGCGCCTGCAGGCGGCTTTGTGCCTGATCGATGACCACGGCGGCAATGATGACAAGGCCCTTGATGACCGTCTGCCAGAATGAGGAGACGCCCATCATGATCAGCCCATCCGACAGGATGCCGATGACGAAGGCACCAACAATGGTGCCGCCGATCCGCCCGCGCCCGCCCGACATCGAAGTACCACCCAGCACGGCGGCCGCGATGGCGTTCAGCTCGAAGGTCTCGCCCGTCGCCGGATGGCTGGCCTGCAACTGGCTGGCGATGATCAGCCCGACCAGCGCCGCGCAGAAGCCCGAAAAAACATAGACGAACAGCTTCACCCGGTTGACCTTGACGCCGGACAGCGCCGCGCCACGTTCATTGCCCCCGACCGCATAGATGTGACGACCCAGCGGCGTGCGTCCCGCGACATAGGCGGCAATCGCCGCCACCGCGATCAGCATCCAGATCATGAAGGGCAGGCCCAGCAGATTGCCCGTGCCGATGAACGGAAAGCTGGCCGAGCCATATTCCGGGTTCCCCGACAGGTTCGGGAACGTCCGCCCCCCCGAGGCCAGCAGCGCCGCCCCCCGCGCCACGTAAAGCGTGCCCAAGGTGGCGATGAACGGCGCGACATTCAGCTTGGTGATCAACAGCCCGTTGATAAGGCCGACAAACATGCCGACCAGCACGGTAATCAGTGCGATCTCAACGGTATTGAACTGGATGGAATAGGCGATGCCGATGGCGTTCAGGTCGATCCCGTAAAGCACCAGCCAGCCCGCAACCATGCCGCAAAGACCGACGATCGAGCCGACGGACAGGTCGATGCCGCCGGTGATGATGACAAATGTCATGCCGATGGCCAGAAACGCGTTCAGCGCCACGTGCTTCGAGATGATGACGGCATTGGCAGTGGTCAGGAAGTTCGGCGCGTTGATCGCGAAGAAGGCAAAGACAAGGATCAGCGCGACAAAGGTGCGCATCTTCAGCAGCAAAAGCAGCGCGCTGGTCCCCGAGGAAACCGAGGGGCTGGCGGCGGTTCGGGTGGTGGCGCTCATGCGGCACTCTCCTTGACGGGGGCGGTGGCGGCGATCACCTCGGCGGCATCGGTGCCGCTGGGGAATGTCCCGGTGATGCGGCCATTGGCCATGACGATGATGCGGTCTGACAGGGCAAGCACCTCGTCCAGATCCGAAGTAACGAAGAGGATGCCCAGCCCTTCGGCGGCAAGGCGGCGCATGGTGCGAAACACCTCGGCCTTGGCGCCGATGTCGATCCCGCGCGAGGGTTCATCCATCAGCAGGATCTTGGGGTCGGTCATAAGCGCCTTGCCGATGACAACCTTTTGCTGGTTGCCCCCCGACAGGCTGGAGACCGGGTTTTCGGGGCTGGCGACCTTGATGGTCAGCCGCTTGACGAATTCGGCGGCGGTGCGCGCCTCGGCCTTGAGATCCAGATGGAAAAGGCGGGTGAACCGCCCCAGTGCCGAAAGCGTCAGGTTCTCGCGGATGGCCATGATCTGGACCAAGCCGTCGCGCTTGCGATCCTCGGGGATCAGGGCGATGCCGCGGGCGATCCGCCCGGCCACGTCACGCTCGGTCAGGGGTTTCCCCTCGACAAAGAAGCGCCCGCCTGAATGCGGGTGCTGGGCCATGATGCATTCCAGAAACTCGGTCCGCCCTGCCCCCATCAGCCCGTAAAGCCCGACGATCTCGCCCGAACGGACCGACAGCGAGACATGATCCACCGCATTGCCGCCGCCGGGGCGGGGCAGGACGACTTCTTCGGCGCGAAAGACCTCATCGCCGAAATTCGGCGGTTCGGTGCGCCCGAATTCCTTGGAACTGTCGCCAATCATGGCGCGCACGATCCAGGGGATGTCGACGCCCTGCATCGGGCGCGAGCCGGTGATCGTGCCGTCGCGCAGCACGGTGATGTAGTCACCGATGCGGATCAGTTCCTCCAGCCGGTGGCTGATATAGACGATGCCGACACCATGCGCCTTCAGATCGGCGATGACCCGGAACAGCACCTCGACCTCGGCCGCGGACAGGGCCGAGGTGGGTTCGTCGAGGATCAGGATTTCCGCGTTCTGGGCCAAGGCCTTGGCGATCTCGACGATCTGCTGCTGTCCGATGCGCAGGTTGCCCAAAGGGGTATCGGGATCGATGGGCTGTTCCAGCCGCTTCATCAGCCGGGCGGTTTCGGCCCGCTGATGCTCGCGGTCGATATCGACGCCCGCACGGGTCGGCTCGCGACCGATGAAGATGTTTTCCGCCACCGTGAGGTTGGGGAAAAGGTTCAGTTCCTGAAAGACGATGCCGATGCCCTGCGCCACCGCATCCGCCTTGGAACGGAAATGCACCACCTGTCCATTGCGGGAGGTATCTCCCTCTGTCAGGGATTCAACCCCGGCGATGACCTTCATCAGCGTGGATTTTCCGGCGCCGTTTTCGCCCACCAGCACATTGACCGCACCCATGCGCAGGTCGAAATCGACGCCCTTCAGCGCCACGGTGCCGGGATAGACCTTGACGCCCCTGCGAATGGTCAGACCGATCGGATGGTCCTCGGTCATGGTGCGACCTCGACGCTGATCGGGGTGACCAGCCAGTCTTCGGTGGCCGAGCGGATGGCAAACACCCCGGTAAAGCTGGCTGTCTTGCCGGTCGGGTCGCCCTCAATAGTCAGCCCCGCCGTGGCCTTGTCATTCAGCGCCCGGCCAAGCTTGGCGAATTCGATCTGGTCGCGGAAATTGGTGAAGTCGTAGAAGGGCGAGTAATCGCGCAGGGCCGAGCCCTTGACCACTGGCCCCAGTTGCAGCGTCACATCCGCCGCGCCGTCATTGTCGGTGTCGATCCCCATGGTGCGGGCGCGGCTGTCCAGTTTCGCCTCGATCACCTTGCCCTGTCCCTTGACGGCAAAGTTCCATGCCGCACCGGCACCTGACCCGGCTTTGCCATGTGCCTTGCCCGCCGCGTCCAGCCCACCGGCGATGGCCGCGCGCAGATCGGCGACCGGCACTGCCTTGTCGCGGATGGTCGGCAGCAGCTTCGGTTCCCATGTGTCGGTCAGCAGGTTCTGGATGCGGGCATCATCGCCGCTGGCATCCGCAGCCGGGGCTTTGCCTTCGACGCTGTCGGTCTTGACGATCTTGCAGGCGCTTGGCCCAAAGCCCGCAGCCAGACAGGCCACGGTCAGGAGAATGCGTTTCATCGGGATCTCGCAACTTCTAAAGGCCCGGTGCGGGCTTACCGCACCGGGCGAAGGCGTCAGTTCAGCGCAAAGGTTTCCAGTTTCGACGCGTTGTCCGCGTTGATCAGGATGCAATCCATCAGCTGTTTTTCCTCAAGCCCGGTCGAACCGGTCTTCAGGAACTTGTCGGCCTGCTCGACCGCCATCTGTGCCTGGCTATAGGCCGGCTGCAGCACCGTCGCCTTGATCCCGCCCTTGGCGATCGAGTCGCGCACGTCGTTCGAGCCGTCAAAGCCCACCACGATCACATCGGTGCGGCCCGCAGCCTCAAGCGCGGCCCAGGCGCCCATCGCCATGGTGTCGTTGCCCGAGATCACGCCCTTGATCCCCGGATTGGCCTGCAGCATCGATTCCATGACCGTATAGGCCTCGGTCTGGGACCAGTTGGCGGTCTGCTGCGCGACCATCTTCATGTCGGGATATTGGTCGATCACGTCGTGATAACCCTGCGAGCGGATGCCGGCATTGGTGTCGGATTCCTTGCCCAGCAGCTCGGCATATTCGCCTTTTTCACCCAGCAGCTTGACGAATTCCTCGGCCCCAAGCTGCGCGCCTTGGTAGTTGTTCGAGACGATCTGCGACACGGCCACGCCCGAGGCAGTGATCTCGCGGTCGATCAGGAAGCTGGGGATGCCCGCATCCTTGGCCTTCTGGACCGCTGCGACCGAGGCATCGGCGCCGGCATTGTCCAGAACGATCGCCTTGACCTTGGCGGCGATGGCGCTGTCGAACAGTTGCGATTGCTTGTTGGCGTCATCGTCATGGACCAGCACCATGGTCTCATAGCCCAGTTCCTTGGCCTTTGCGGCAGCACCGTCGGCCTCGGCCTTGAAGAACGGGTTGTCATGGCTGGGGGTAATGATGGCGATGGTGTCGGCAGCAGCAGCCAGCGACGGCAGCGCGCCCGCCATGGCCAAGGCCATGGCCGACACCAGAATGCGGCGTTTGAAGTTCATGGTCTTCCTCCCTTTGTGCCGCCTTTCCGGCAGCGACTCCTCCGCACCATTCCTGCGACTTGTTGGCATTTCCAGTCAAGTGTTTTCGTTTTCTGCGATTTGATTTCGGATACTCCGATCAGTTACCGCAGCCCACATCGTGCAGCCGCAGCACAAAATTTCGCAATTGCAGCAATAATTACAGGATATATACGCCGCGTTGCGAGTGACAGTTGGGCTTGCGTCACGGCCCCGACTCGGATTAAAAGCGCAGTAATCGAAAGCAATCGAAACGCTTTCGCAGGGCCGCATGAGGGGTGCGGCCCCGACCGGAGGAACACATGACGCTAACCATCCGCCGCAAGGTCACTCTCGGCGTGGTCATTGGCAGCCGGGCATTCTTCAGCCCCGCGCCGTGCAAGGCCGCGCGCGACGAGGTTCTGGCCCAGCTTGAGCGACTGGGCATCGACGCCATCATCCTGCCCTATGAGGCAACCGCCAATGGCGCGGTGCAATCCATCGCGGATGCCGAGCTTTATGCCGCGCATTTCAAGGCGAACCGCGACCGCATCGACGGTCTGGTGATCTGCCTGCCGAATTTCGGCGACGAGATCGCGATAGCCGAGTTGGTCAACCGCGCAAAACTGAACGTGCCGATCCTACTGCAGGCCTCGAATGACGAGGTCGATAAGGTATCCGTGGCCGAGCGCCGCGATGCCTTCTGCGGCAAGCTGTCGGTGTCAAACAACTTCTGGCAATACGGCATCCCCTTCACCGAGACGACCAACCACACCAGCGACACCTGGGGCGAGGAATTCGGCCGCGATCTGGACCGTTTCGCGCGCACCTGCCGCACGGTGAAGGGGCTGACCAATGCCCGCATCGGCTCGATCGGGGCGCGCACTGGCGCGTTCCAGACCATGCGCTATTCGGAAAAGCTGCTGCAGGCCTCGGGCCTGACGGTGGTGACGGTGGACCTGTCCGAGATGATGGGCGCGGCAGCGGCCATTCCTGACGGCGACCCGGATCTGCTGGCCAAGATGGACAAGATCCGCGCATATGGCACGATCCCCGCCCATATCCAGCCCGCCCAGATCCAGAAGCAGGCGAAATGGACCCTCGCCGTCAACCGCTGGATCGAGGAAAACGGCTGCGACGCCTCGGCCATTCAGTGCTGGCGCTCGCTTCAGGATAATTTCGGCTGCGCCACCTGCGTCACCATGTCGATGATGGGCGAAGAGCTGATGCCCTCGGCCTGCGAGGTCGATGTGATCGGCGCGGTGTCGATGTATGCCTTGGCCTTGGCCTCGGGCGCGCCGCCGGCGCTGCTTGATTGGAACAACAACTACGGCCATGAGCAGGACCTGTGCGTCTGCACCCATTGCGGCAATTATCCCAAAAGCTTCATCGGCGACACGCCCGAGATCAGCGAGCTGGACGTTCTGGGCGAGGTCATCGGCAAGTCGAAATGCTTCGGCGCGGTCAAGGGCAAGGTGAAGCCCGGCCCGATGACCTATTTCCGCCTGTCCACCGATGACCGACTGGGCCGGATGAAATGCTATCTGGGCGAGGGCGAGTTCACCGACCACCCCTTCCCGATGGATGGCGGCATTGCCGTTACCCGCGTGCCGAACCTGCGCAAGTTGATGCGCTTCGTCAGCCAGAACGGGTTTGAACATCACGTCGCCATGGTGCGCGGCAATCATGCCGATGTCGTCCATGAGGCGGTGACCCGCTATCTTGGCTGGCCGATCTATCACCACGAGGCCGAGCCGGAACCCCAGCTGACCTTCCCCAACCGCTTCTGATCCGGGACATGACATGACACTGGAAAACGATCCCACCGCCCTGATCCGCGAAAAGGCGCTTTGGATGCGCCGCACCGCCTTCCGCATGGTGCATGAGGCGCAGCTGGGCCATCCCGGCGGCGATTTCTCGGCCATCGACGTGATGGCGACGCTGTATTTCGGTGTCATGAATTACGATCCCGCCCGCCCCGACTGGGACGGACGTGACCGCTTCATCATGTCCAAGGGCCATGCCACCGGGGCGCTTTACACCGCACTGTGCGCAGCAGGATATTTCCCGGAAGACTGGCTGAAAACCTATATGCAGCCGAAATCGCTGCTGAACGGCCACCCGAACCGCAACTACCTGCCGGGGATCGAGACCAATACCGGGCCTTTGGGCCACGGCTTCCCCGTCGCTTTGGGCATCGCGATTGCCGGGCAGATCTCGGGCGCGGATTACCGGACCTTCGTGCTGACCGGCGACGGCGAACAGCAAGAGGGCTCGAACTGGGAGGCCGCGATGACCGCCGGTCACCGCAAGCTGGAAAACCTGACCCTGATCATCGACCGCAACCGCTTGCAGCAGGGTCAGGGCACGGAACAGACGGCGGGCCTCGATCCGCTGGACGACAAGTATCGCGCCTTTGGTTTCCATGTCGAAATGGTCGATGGCCATGATGTAGATGCGCTGCTGAGCCTACTGTCGGCCTCGCCCAAGGGTCGCGGCAAGCCGCTTTGCATCATCGCCAATACCGTCAAGGGCAAGGGTGTCTCTTTCATGGAGAACCAGGCCAGCTGGCATCACGGCGTGCCGAACACCGAACAATTCGCAAAAGCCATGGAGGAACTGGTCTGATGGCTGCTCCCGCTGCAACCAAGGAAGGGCTGCGCGATTGCCGCGATGCCTGGGCCGCGACCATCGTCGATCTGGCCGCGAATGATCCGCGCATCGTCGCCGTGGTGAACGATTCCATCGGCTCGTCCAAACTGGGCGGCTTCCAGAAGCAGTTCCCGGACCGGCTGGTCAATGTCGGTATCGCCGAACAATGTATGGTCGGCGTCGGCGCGGGTCTGGCCAATGGCGGCAAGATCCCCTTCGTCTCGGCGGCGTCCTGCTTCCTGACCGGCCGCTCGCTGGAGCAGGTCAAGGCTGATGTCGCCTATGCCGGTTTCAACGTGAAGCTGGTCGGCCAGTCCTCGGGCGTGGCCTATGGCGAGTTGGGTGCGACACACCATTCGATTGAGGATTTCGCCTGGCTGCGCCCGCTGACCCAGATCACCGTCATCGTTCCTGCCGATGCCTGGGAAACCGCCGAGGCGGTGAAATGGGCCGCCGGCCATGATGGCCCGGTCTATCTGCGCCTGTCGCGGATGCCGGTTCCGGATCTTGCCGTGGAAAACCGCACCTTCCGTCCCGGCAAGGCCGAGACCTTGCGCGCGGGCAGCGACGTGACGCTGATCGCCAATGGCACCATCTCGCATATCGCGCTTGCTGCCTCGGACCTGTTGGCGGCCGAAGGGATCAATGCCCGCGTGCTGAACATGGCGACGCTGAACCCGCTGGACGAGGAAGCCGTTCTGGCCGCCGCCGAGGAAACCGGCGCCATCGTCACTGCCGAGGAAGCCTCGGTCCGGGGCGGTCTGGGCGGTGCGGTGGCGGAACTCACCTCGGCCCATCGCCCGGTCCCGGTCGAGCGCGTGGGCTTCCCCGGCTTCCTGCCCACCGGTTCGGTCGAATGGCTGTTCAACGAATATGGCCTGACGCCCGAGGGTATCGCCGCCCGCGCGAAGCTGGCCCTGCAAAGGTCCGGTAAGTGAGCGAGGCTTCCCTTGTCCTTGCCATTGACCAAGGCACGACCAACACCAAGGCGGTGCTGGTCGATGCCTCGGGCAAGATCCATGCCCGCGCCAGTGCACCCCTGGCCACCAGCTACCCGCAGCCTGGCTGGGCCGAGCAATCGGCCACGGCAATCTGGGACAGCGTGCGGGATGTGGTGGCGCAGCTGTCGGGGACCTCGGATCAGATCGCGGCCATCGCTCTGGCCAACCAGCGCGAAACGCTGGTGCTGTGGGACGCGGAGACCGGCGAGCCCATCGCCCCCGCGATCATCTGGCAATGCCGCCGCACCGCCGAGACTTGCGCCCGGCTGATCGCCCAAGGTCATGACGCCCGCGTGGTCGAACTGACCGGGCTGGGCATCAATCCCTTGTTTCCTGCATCGAAACTGGGTTGGGCGATGGAGAACATCCCCGCCGCGCGCGATCTGGCCGCGCAAAGTCGGCTGCGGGCGGGCACGGTGGACGCGTGGCTGTTGTGGAAGCTGACCGGCGGCGCAAGCTTCCTGACCGACCATTCCAACGCGTCGCGCACCCAGCTTTTCGACACTCAGCGGCTGGAATTCAGCCCCGAGCTTTGCGCCCTGTTCGGCGCGCCGATCGAGGCCCTGCCCCGCCCGGTTCCGTCAGATTCCGAATTCGGCCTGACCGCCCCGCGGGCCACCGACCTGCCCGCCGGCATCCCGATCCGGGCAATGATGGGCGACAGCCATGCCGCGCTTTACGGACATGGCGTGCGCGCACCCGGCCCGGTCAAGGCGACCTTCGGCACCGGCTCATCGCTGATGACGCTGACGCCGGGGCGGGTGGCCTCAAGCCACGGGCTGTCGGGCACAATTGCCTGGAGCGACCGAAACGGCACCGCCCATGCGCTGGAAGGCAACATCACTGTCTCGGCGCAGGCGGCAGGTTTCATGGCCGCGTTGTTGGGGATACAGGATGCCCGCGCCCTGTCCGATCTGGCGCAAAGCGTGCCGGATGCCGGCGGCGTGGTTTTTGTCCCGGCGCTGGCTGGTCTTGGCGCGCCACATTGGGATGACCGAGCGACTGGTCTGGTCACCGGCATGACCCACGCCACCCGGCCTGCGCATCTGGCCCGCGCCACGTTCGAGGCCATCGCCCATCAGATCGCCGATGTCCTGACCGCAATGGAGCGTGACATCGGCCACCCACTGGCGGATCTGCGCGCCGATGGCGGGGCGTCGGGGAACCCCTTCCTGATGCAGCTTCAGGCCGATCTTCTGGACCGCCCCGTGCTGCGCGCCGAGGTTGAAGAGGTCGGCGCATTGGGGGCCGCTGCCATGGCCTTTGCCGCTTTGGGATATTCCGCGCCGCCGGGTGAAAGCACCACCCGTTTCGCGCCCGGCATGGACTTCACGCAGCGCGCGCATCTGCGCGAAATCTGGGCAAACGCGGTCGCGCGGGCGCGGCACTGAATCGCCGCGGCGCGAATTTCGTTCATGCCGCGGCGCGGCGCATTGAAGTCCTCGAACTGCGTTGCTATGTCGCAGTTATTCTCAGGGCGGGGTGCGATTCCCCACCGGCGGTGATAGCCCGCGAGCGCCCTTGCCTTGGCTAGGGGTCAGCAGATCCGGTGAAATTCCGGGGCCGACGGTATAGTCCGGATGAAAGAGAACCGACAGGGATTCCGGCCAGCCCGGCATCCTTCAAGGCATGCCTTGGGACCTGACGCAACCGACCGCAGGGGTCCTGAATTATGACGACCAAGACGAAATCCCCCCGTATCGCCTTTATCAAGGCTCGTTGGCACGCCGATGTGGTGGACCGCGCGCATGAAGGCTTTCTGGCCGAGGCCGCGACGCTGATCCCCGGTGCCGTGACCGACGCCTTCGACGTGCCCGGCGCGTTCGAGATGCCGTTGCTGGCCAAGAAACTGGCACAGACCGGCCGTTATGACGCAGTCGTCGCCGCCGCGCTGGTGGTCGATGGCGGTATCTATCGCCACGATTTCGTGGCCGCCGCCGTGGTCAACGGGCTGATGCAAGCCGGGCTGGAAACCGGCGTGCCGTGCTTCTCGGTCTCGCTGACGCCGCACAACTATCAGGAAACCGAGCTGCACACCGGCTTCTTCCGCGAGCATTTCGTCAAGAAGGGCGCGGAAGCCGCCAATGCCGTCGCCCAGATGCTGACGCTGGAAGCCGAGCTTTCCGCATCCGCTCAAAGCGCCGCGGCCTGACGCGACCCAACGTGACGCCGGGCCATTCCGGCGTCACGACAAGATCAAGAATTTCCTTGCCAAATTGCCGGACCGCGCCCATCACACGGTCATGCAACCCAGCATCCGCCACCTTCGAATGTTCCTTGCGCTGGTGCGCAGCCATTCGGTGACGCGGGCCGCCGAATTGTGCCATGTCTCGCAGCCAGCGGTGACGCAGGCGATGGGCAAGCTGGCGCAGGAAACGGGACAGACCCTGTTCCACCGCAGCCCGCAGGGGATTTTTCTGACGGATCCGGGCCAGACCTTGGCCCGTCGTGCCACACGCGCCTTGCAGATTTTGGATACCGCGATGGCCGACATGGCCCGACCCGTCAGGGTACAGGCGACATGGGCGCAGCTTTCGGCGCTGATCGCCGTCAGCGAGCTGCAGAATTTCACCCTTGCCGCGCGACATCTGGGACTGGCCCAGCCGACCGTGCATCGCTCGACCACGACGCTGGAGCAGGCGGCGGGGGTGCTGTTCTTTCAACGCACCGCGCATGGGCTGATCACCACCCGCGCGGGCGAGCAACTGGCGCAGGCCGCGCGTCTGGCCATGGCGGAACTGGCGCAGGCCGAGTCCGAGCTGGCCGCATTGGCCGGGCGCGAGGTCGGACGCATCGTCATCGGGGCGCTGCCGCTGTCACGCTCGGGCTGGTTGCCCTCGGCCATCCTCGAATTTCGCAAGCTGCGGCCCAGCTTTCCCTTTCAGATCATCGACGGGCGCTATGATGAATTGCTGCTGGGCCTGCGCCGGGGCGAGATCGACATGGTGCTGGGGGCGCTGCGCCTGCCCAGCCCGATCGAGGACATCACGCAGGAACGGCTGTTTGACGATGAGGTTGTGGCCGTCGCCCGCAAGGATCATCCGCTGCTGGGCAAACCCGTGCTGACCGTCGACGACCTGACGACCCATCCTTGGGTCATGCCGCGCAAATCGACACCTATCCGCGCCATTCTGGACGGTTTTCTGGCCGATGGTCCACCCAGCGTCATCGAAACCTCATCGGTGATCATGCTGCGCGAACTGTTGCTGGGCAGCGACCATCTGGGCGGCGTATCGCGCAGGCAGGCCGAGGTCGAGGCCGCCGCATTGGCCATCCTGCCCCTGCACCTGCCCGGCGCGATGCGGCCCATCGGCATCACCACCCGCAGCGGATGGGAGCCGACCGGCGTCCAGCGCGACTTCCTTGAGATATTGCGCAAAGGCGCGGGCGGCTAAAGTCTGCCCAGCACGGCGTCCGCACGTTGCGGAAAACTGTCATCGCCGGGCGCAAGCTGCATGTCGCCCAGACGCTGCTGCCAGTCGGCGCTGGCGCTGGACAGCGCATTGGGCAGGTTCAGCTCGGCCAGCGTGGCGGCGACCTCACGCATCTCGGCGGCGCGGCGATGGCCATGGACCATCATCCGCTCAAGGTTGTAGGCGGCCTGCGCGGGCCAGTCGATGCCGGGATTTGAAGCCGCAAGCGAGGCAAGGACCGCCCCCTCGACCCCGGCGCGGCGCGCGGCCAGCAGGCATTCGGCGGTCAGCGCCTCCATCCCCTTGATCAGGACCGAGCGGATCATCTTGATCGACGAGGCATCGCCCACCGTCGCGCCCGCGATCCGGGCCTGCATGCCAAGCGTCTCAAGCAACCGCGCAGCGAATTCGGCATGGGGTCCCGCGATCAGCAAGGGCGTGCGGTGCAGCTTGGGATGGACCGGGGCCATGATCGCGACATCGACATAACGCCCGCCCACTGCCGAGATCAGCTCTGCGGCACGGCGTTTCGCGCCGGGGGAGCAGCTGTTGCCGTCCAGCCAGAATGCGCCCGTGGGCAGATAGGGCGCTGCCTGTTCAGCGGCCTCGACCGCGCGATCGGCGGTGACAAGGCAGAAAACAGCCTCGGCCCCGTCCAAGGCCCCCGCGCGATCCGCCAACAAAGTGACGCCTGTGCGCGCCGCCCGAGCAGCAGGGGTGTCGCTTTTCACATCATAGGCCCGCGCGTGGCTGGCCGCGTCCGGTCCCCAGCCGGTGGCAAATGCCTCGGCCGCCTCGCCAAAGCCGATAAAGGCAAGCTGCGGGTGGGTTTGGGTCATGGCAGTCTCCGTGTGGAAAAGGCGGCCCATCGCGCGGGCCGCCACAGTTTCAACCAAACATGGAATCGGGAATGAACAGCGCGATCTGCGGGATCAGGATGACAAGGATCAGCCCGACCACCATCGCCAGCAGAAACGGCATCACGCCTCGGAAGACCGTCGCCAGCGGCACATCCCCCGCCACACCCCGCACGACAAACACGTTCAGCCCGACCGGGGGCGTGATCATCCCCATCTCGATCACGATCACCGCGACGACACCGAACCAGATCGGATCGAAGCCAAGGCCCGTGATGACCGGAAACACGATCGGGATCGAGATCACCAACATCGACAGCCCGTCCATGAACATCCCCATGACGACATAGGCCAGGATGATGACGATCAGCGTGCCGTAAGCGCCAAGGCCCAGACCCTGCAGCCCCTGCCCCAGCAGCGCCGGTATCTGGGTCACGGCAAAGAACGGATTCAGCACATTCGCGCCGATCACGATCATGTAGAGCATGGCCGATGTCTTGAGCGTATCCATCACCGCGGCCCCGAACCCCGTCCAACTGAGCCTGCGCGCCGCCATTGCCAGCAGGATCACCAGAGCCGCGCCGATCCCCGACGCCTCGACCGGAGTGAAGGCGCCGACATAGATGCCGCCGATGGTCAGGACCATCACCGCCAGCAGCGGTGCGGCGCGGCCAAGGATGCGGAAGCGCTCGGCCATCGGCACGTTCGGTCCTGCCGGGGCCAGCGCCGGGTTGCGTCTTGCCACCAGCCAGACTGTCGCGATGAACAGACCCGTCAGCATCAGACCGGGCAGGATGCCCGCCATGAACAGCCGACCGATCGATTGCTCGGTCAGAATGGCGTAAAGCACGAAACCGGTTGAGGGAGGGATCAGGAAGCCCAGCGTGCCGCCCGCCGCGACCGATCCGGTCGCCAGACCATCGGCATAGCCCAGCCGTCGCATCTCGGGCAGGGCATCCTTGCCGATGGTGACCGCGGTCGCCACTGACGAACCCGACACCGCCGAAAACGCCGCACAGCCCAGAACCGAGGCCGAGGCAAGGCCGCCCCGAAAATGCCCGACCCATGCGAAGGCCGCGTCATATAGCCCGCGCGAGAACCCCGCCGCTGATGCGATGTTCCCCAGCAGCACGAACATCGGCACGACGATCAGGGTTTCGCTGGCGACGGCCGAGTAGCTCTCGGTCAGGATCAGCGCGCCGGCGGTGCGAAAGCCCTCCAGTGCCCACATGCCGAAGAAGCCCGACAGCAACATGGCAAAGGCCACGGGCGTGCGGAAGATCATCAGGAAGAACAGAAGGAAGATGCCCAGAAGGCCGATCGTGGTCGGTGCCATCAGCGGGCTCCTTCGCGCAGGATGGCAAGGATCTGCACCGCAAAGACCAGAACGCACAGCCCCATGCCAACAGCAAGGATGCCGTAGAATGGCCAGATCGGCAGGCCAAGCATATTGGTGGTGTCCCCGAACTCATGCGCGTCCAGCGCCTTGATGATGGCGCGGCGGACCAGCACCGACAGCACGAAGCCCGACAGCAGCCTTGAGCCGACATCACCGATAAACCGCCCCCAGCGGCCAATGGCATTGTCAAAGACATCGACCCCGACATGGCCGCCCCGCGCCGTGCAATAGGGCATCGCTGCCATGACCAGTACCACGGCAGTCATCTGGTTGATCTCGTTCAGACCCAGAACCGGGGTGCCAAAGACATAGCGCAGCACGACACCTGCCGAGATCACCACCACCATGAAGATCAGCGCCCCTGCGGCCAGCATGGCCAGCCACAGGGTTGCCCGGTCCAGACTGTCGGACCGGGCGAGGTCCAAAAACCTGCGCATCGGCTTACCGGACCTTCAGCGCATCGGCCACGGCCTGCGCGCCATCGGTCCCGGCCAGCACCGTTTCCGTGACCTTGGCGGCGGCAGCATCGAATTCGGCGGCCGCAGCGGCGTCCAGCGTGATCACCTCTTTGCCCGGGGTTTTGGCGAAGGCGGAAAGCCCCTTTTCGGCCACGGTCAGCTGTACCTTTTGCCCGTCCAGCGAGGCTTGCTTGCCTGCTGCTTTCACCGCCTCTTGCTGTGCGGGGCTTAGCGCGTCAAAGGCGTCGCGGTTCATGATGATGAAGAAGGGCGAGTTCGTCGTCTTCATCCCTTTGGTGATGTAATTCGCCACCTCGGACAGCTTGAAGGCACTGACCGCCGTGCCGTCGATCATCGCCGCGTCGATCACGCCGGTCTGCATGGCGTTGTAGATTTCCGACACCGGCATCGAGACCGGTGTGCCGCCCCATGCCTCGACCAGCAGGCCGGTATTGCGCGAGGGCACGCGGACCTTCAGCCCCTTTACATCGGCCAGATTGCGGACCGGCTTGTCGCGGGTGAACAGCAGGTTTTCGGCGCTGGACCACAATGCGACCAGTTGCACACGGCGATAGTCGTGGTCGAAATCGCCCAGATGCTTCCACAAGGTCTCGGTCCCGGTCGCCTCGTCCAGCATCCCCGGCAGCTCGGCTGTCAGCGTCAGCGGAAATTGCGAGGCTGTATAACCGGGCAGCGAGACCGCGAGTTCGGCCACGCCATCGACGACGCGGGAATATTGCTCGACCGGGCCAGCGCCCAGCTCGCCGCCATTGTACAGCTTGACGGTGACTTCGCCCTTGGTGGCCTCATCGACGGCTTTGGCGAAAGGATCGAATGCGCCCGTGACATAGGGATGGGTTGGCGGCATGAAGTTGGCGAACTTCAGCTCCTCGGCCAGCGTGGTGGTAGTGCCTAGCGCCAGCGCAAGAGCAGCCAGCTTGAAAGCGGATCTCATGTCTTTCCTCCCGTTGGCGGGTCGTTTTTCGCCCGCATATGGGGGATGGTTACGGCGGCCAGCTGGCCCGCGACCAATTCAAAGCCGTCATCGCGCCATAATTTTGCGCTATAGCTGTTATGATTTGACCGACATGGCGTCGGATAATCAAATGCATCTATAGCACAAACTTATCGCTCGCCCCGCCCTTCCAATTTGCGCATCCGGAGCAGGAAGGACAGTTTGCGGGCAACCGATCCGGAGGAAAGAATGACCACTAAGAAAACCGCCCTTGTCATCTCGGCCCATGCCGCGGATTTCGTCTGGCGCTGCGGGGGCGCCATCGCGCTGCATGCCGAGATGGGCTATGACGTCACCGTGGTCTGCCTGTCCTTTGGTGAGCGGGGCGAAAGCGCGAAGCTGTGGAAAGACCCCGGCATGACGCTGGAACAGGTCAAATCCGCCCGCCGCGCGGAATCCGAGGGTGCCGCGCGTGCTTTGGGCGTGCATGACCTGATAGAGTTCGATCTGGGCGACTATCCCTTGCACCTGTCGCAGGATGACAAGTTCCGGCTGGTCGACGTGATCCGCAAGGTCCAGCCCAGTTTCATGCTGAGCCACAGCCAGTATGACCCCTATAATACCGACCACATGTATGCGACGCAGGTGGCGCTGGAATGCCGCATGATCGCCCAGGCCTGGGGCCATAACCCGGGCGAGAAGGTGTTGGGCGCGCCCCAGCTATACCTGTTCGAGCCGCATCAGACCGAGCAGATGGGCTGGAAGCCTGACACCTTCCTCGACATCACACCCGTCTGGGACAAAAAGCGCGCCGCCATCGAATGCATGGAGGGGCAGGAGCATCTGTGGGAATACTACACCCGCGTGGCCGAGAACCGCGCCAACCACTTCATGCGCAATTCGGGCGGCCAGTCGGGCGGGCGCAAGGCGCTATATGCCGAAGGGTTCCAGTCGGTCTTCCCGCGCACCGTGGATGAACTGTGATGGATGCCTGCCATGACATCGCGCATCTCGGCCATGTCGAGATGCTGACCGACCGCTTCGACGAAAGTCTTGATTTCTTTACCCGTGTCTATGGGTTGAAGCTGTCGGGACAGGACGGAAGCAGCGCCTATCTGCGGGCCTGGGACGATTACGAACATGCCTCGCTGAAACTGACGCGGGCGGATCGGACCGGCATCGGCCATGTTGCCTATCGGGCGGCCTCACCCGAGGCCTTGGCACGTCGCGTCGCCGCGATCGAGGCTTCGGGCTACAAGGTCCACGGCTGGGTGGATGGCGATCAATCGCATGGCCGCGCTTTTCGCTTCGAAGATCCTTTCGGTCATGTCTTCGAAATCTATTATGACACTGTCTGGTATCAGGCCCCAGAAGCTGAACGCGCCGCGCTGAAGAACACCGCCAGCGCTTTTACCGGGGCCGCTCCGCGCAGGCTCGATCACCTGAACCTGCTGGCCTCGGATGTGGCCGAGTTCCGGCGCTTCATGGAAACCTGTCTTGGCGCGCGCGTGACCGAGATGATCCAGCTGGACAATGGCCGGATCGGCGGCTGCTGGTTCACCGTCAACAACAAGACCTATGATCTGGCCTGCACCGAGGAACATGGCGGCGGTCAGGGACGCTTGCACCATGTCACCTATGCCACCGACCAGCGCGAGGACATCCTGCGCGCCGCCGACATCTTTCTGCAGAACGGCGTCCATATCGAGACCGGCCCGCATAAGCACGCCATTCAGGGGACGTTCTTTCTTTACGTCTGGGAGCCAGCTGGCAACCGGGTGGAACTGGCCAATTCCGGCGCGCGGCTGATCCTTGCCCCCGACTGGCAGCCGATCATCTGGACCGAGGCCGACCGCAGGAAGGGTCAGGCATGGGGGCTGAAAACCATCGAGACATTCCACACCCACGGCACGCCGCCGGTGCAGAAAGGCTGAGCCATGGCCAAGGTAGTTCAGAACATCACCCGTGCCGATGACGCGGTCATCGCTGGCCTCGCCGAAGCCGGAGTGGCGACAGTGCATGAGGCGCAGGGCCGGATCGGCTGTCTGGCAAGCCATCTGCGCCCGATCTGGTCGGGCGCGCGCATCGCGGGTTCGGCGGTCACGATCAGCGCACCGCCCGGCGACAATTGGATGCTGCATGTCGCCATCGAGCAATTGCGCGAGGGAGACATTCTGGTCCTCGCCCCGACCTCGCCTTGCGACAATGGCTATTTCGGCGACCTGCTGGCGACCAGTGCAATGGCACGGAGGTGCCGGGGTTTGGTGATCGACGCGGGTGTGCGCGATATCCGCGACCTGACCGCGATGGGCTTTCCGGTCTGGTCCAAAGCGATCAGCGCACAGGGCACGGTCAAGGAGACGCTCGGCTCGGTCAATGTGCCCATTGTCTGCGGCGGGCAGGCGATCGAGGCCGGCGATGTGATCGTCGCCGACGATGACGGGGTTTGTGTCGTCCGCCGTGTCGACGCCGCAGCCGTGCTGGAGGCGGCCCGCAAGCGCATGGACGCCGAAGAGGCCAAACGCCAAAGACTGGCGGCAGGGGAACTGGGGCTCGACATCTATCACATGCGCCCCCGACTTGAGGCCAAAGGGTTGAAATATGTCTGAGAAAGGCCGGGGGCGCTGCCCCCGGACCCCCGGGATATTTGTACAAGAAAGAATGAGGGGCGAATGAGCGAGGTTGGCATTCCCTGCCTGTGGATGCGGGGCGGGACCTCGAAAGGGGCGTATTTTCTGGCCTCGGATTTGCCGGAAGCCGCGACCGAGCGGGACGCGCTGCTGCTGCGGATCATGGGCAGTCCCGATCCGCGCCAGATCGACGGGATAGGCGGGGGCGATCCCTTGACCTCAAAGGTGGCGGTGCTGTCGCCTTCATCGCGTGCGGATACCGATGTCGATTACCTGTTCCTGCAGGTTTTCGTCGATCAAGCTTTGGTTTCGGATGCGCAGGGTTGCGGGAATATCCTAGCCGGGGTCGGGCCTGCCGCGATCGAGCGCGGCTTGGTTCCAGCCCAACCCGGTGAGACCCCGGTCCGCATCCATATGCTGAATACGGGTGAAGTCGCGATGGCGCTGGTGAAAACGCCGGGCGGTCGGGTCAACTATTCGGGCAACGCCGCGATTGACGGCGTCCCCGGTTCGGCTGCCGCGATCCCGCTGATGTTTCAGGATATTGCCGGATCGATGTGTGGCGCATTGTTGCCGACCGCTCATGCGGTGGATGTGATTGCCGGAGTGGAGTGCACGCTGATCGACAATGGTATGCCCTGCGTCATCATGCGGGCCAGCGATTTTGGCCTGACCGGGCAGGAAAGTCGCGAGGAACTGGAGGCTGATGCCGCGCTGCGGGCACGAGTCGAGGGCATACGCCTGCAGGCCGGACCCCTGATGGGGCTTGGCGATGTGGTGGATAAATCCGTGCCCAAGATGACACTGGTGTCGGCACCTGTGCAGGGTGGGACGATCAACACGCGCAGCTTCATTCCCCATCGTGCCCATGCCTCGATCGGGGTCTTTGCTGCGGTCAGCGTGGCGACCGCCTGTACGCTGCCCGGATCGCCCGCGGCGGATCTGGCAGTGCTGCCGACGGATGGCCGATATCTGATCGAGCATCCAACGGGGGCTGCCGAGGTGTTGATCACCCACGACCCCGAGGGACGGATCACCGGTGCGGGGACCTTGCGCACCGCCCGCAAATTGTTCGATGGTCATGTCTATCCCCGCGACGAGGCAGGATGATCATGGGCTGGAGCGCCGCGCAATATTCACGGTTTCTGGACGACCGGACGCGGCCTGCCCGCGACCTGCTGCATGCGGTGCCGCTGGAGGCTCCCGGTCAGGTGGTCGATCTGGGCTGCGGGCCCGGCAACTCGACCGCGCTGCTGGTCGAGCGCTTTCCGGAAGCACAGGTTATCGGTCTGGATTCCGACCCGGACATGATCGCGACGGCGCAGCGGAACCTGCCCGAATGCCTCTTCGAGATGATCCGGATCGAAGATTGGCAACCAGAAGTGCTGCCTGACCTGATCTTTGCCAATGCCTCGCTGCAATGGGTCGATGATCACGAGGCGCTGTTCCCACATCTGCTGGATCTGGTCGCGCCGGGTGGAGCATTGGCAGTGCAGATGCCCGACAATCTGGACGAGCCTTCGCATCGCGCGATGCGCGAAGTTGCATCGCACCCGCGTTGGTCGGCACGGCTGGTTCAGGCAAATGCCCGGCGTCAGCCGTTGATCCCTGCGCATCGGCTGCATGCCCTGCTGCGCCCGCTTTGCACCAAGGTGGATGTCTGGCGCACGATCTACCATTTCGAACTCGCAGGCGTGGATGCCATCGTCGAATGGTTCAAGGGTTCGGCTTTGCGGCCCTATCTTGAGGCGCTGACCGAGGAGGAAGGACGACAGTTCCTGCTGACCTATCGCGAAGAAATCGCGCCATTTTACCCGGAAAGCGATGGTCGCGCGTTACTGGCTTTTCCTCGGTTCTTCCTTGTCGCCAGTCGGGCTTGATCCGGCACCGAGCTTTTCCTAGTCAGGGGGCGAACCGCCAGGAGGGCAGGATGGGACCGTTTCGATGCATTGCCGATCTGCGGGGTACGCTGCTGGAAAGCCCGGTCTGGGACGCAAGGCGCGGCGCGATTTTCCTGTGCGACATCGAGGGCGCGCGCATCCATGAGGTCGGCCTGAAGGACGGGCCACGTCGGGTCTGGCAATTCGACGACAAGGTGGCGTCGCTGGGGCTATGCGACAGCGGACGGCTGGTCGTGGCACTGGCACGCGAGGTGGCGCTGTTCGACCCCGAAACCGGCGATCAGGAAACATTGTGGTCTGGGTTCGGCGAATCCAAAGCGTCGCGGCTGAATGACGGCAAGGTCGGCCCGGACGGAGCGTTCTGGGTTGGCAGCATGAATGGCGCGCCCGACCGCGCGCAAACCGCCCGGCTATATCGCATCGACATGACGGGACGTGCAGAGATCAAGGCCGAGGGGCTTCTGACCTCGAACGGGCTGGCTTGGAGCGCCGATGGCCGCACGCTGTTTCACAGCGACTCGCAATTGTCCTGGCTTGAGCGGCGGGATTTCGACCCCGAAACGGGGGAACTGGGCGTGCCCATCCGCCTGCGCGATCTGGACGATGCGCAGGGCCGCGCCGATGGCGGGGCGACGGATGCCGAGGGTGGCTATTGGAGCGCGGGTGTCTCGGCCGGGGTGCTGAACCGCTACGACCGGGACGGCGCAGTGCTGCAGCGCCTGCCCATGCCGGTTCCGGGGCCGACCATGCCCTGTTTTTGTGGCGACGGGCTGCGGCAGATTGCTGTCACCTCACATCGGCGCTGGCCCGACCAGACCCTTGCCGCCGCCCCGTGGTCGGGCGGATTGATATTGGCTGACAGTCCGGTCGCGGGCGTGCCCGTAAAGCGGATGAAGGGGTTGTGACGACCCCGCCTTGCCCGCCATCCGCCTTGCGCCTAGGGTCGCCCGCAGACCGCATTCCAGCCGGAGCCGCAGATGATCGCGCTTGAAACTGACCACTACCGCCTGACCGTCGCTCCCGATCTGGGAGCGACGATCCTGACTGCGGACTGGCGGGATGGCGACGATTGGCTGCCGATCCTTGAGCCGCTGGCCACACCCGAGGCCGGGTTGAAGGCGGGCTGCTTCGTGATGGCCCCATTCGCCAATCGCATCAATCACGGGCGTTTCGCCTTTGACGGGCAAAGCTTCCAGTTGCCGATCAACAATCCCGCCGAGGACATGGCGATCCACGGCTTTGCCCGCAATCGGAAATGGCTCGTGGCCGAACATCGCCCGGATTTTGCGCGGCTGGTTCTGGTATTGAACAAACCCGATCTGCCTTGGCGGTTTGAATTGGTGCAGGAGATCGCGATTGAGGCCGACGGCATCACCGTCACCCTGACGATGACCAATTTGGGCGACAGTGCCATGCCCTTTGGTTTCGGCCTGCATCCATGGTTTCCGAAGCCGCGACAGACCCTGCTGGCCTTTGAGGCGATTGGGGCGCATGTGAAAGATGCACGCGGCCTTCCCCTGCCCCAGACACGGCCTGTTGCGGGCATGTCGGCGGCGGACCAGCAACCGCTGGACCTGTTGCCGCGACTGGATGCCAGCTTTGCCGGTTGGCAAGACCGGCGGGCGGTGCTGCGCTGGCCGGGACATGAGGTCGAACTGACCGCCACCGGCGCGCTGCGCCACCTGCATGTCTTCAACCCGGACGACCGCGCGGTTTTCTGCGTCGAACCGGTCAGCCATCTGCCCGATGCCGTGAACCGTCCCGAACTGGGCGAGGATGCGCAGATGACCGTGCTGATGCCGGGCGAACATTTGCAGGGTGGGATGCATCTGACGGTGCGCAGGACCTAAGGCCAGGCGGCGTAGCTGGTCGATGCGCTGGGTCGCCGGGCCGGCGCGCCAAGGCGGTGCGCGCGGGGGGAACGCCCGGTCTCGCGCTTGAAGAAGCGGCTGAAATAGGCCGGATCGCTGAAGCCAAGCGTCTCGGCGATCTCACCGATCTGCAGCGGGCTTTGGTCCAGCAACCGCATCGCCTCGGCGGCAAGGCGCTGGTTGATGAATTCCATCGGGGAACGTCCGGTGGCGCGGCGGATTGCGGTGTTCAGCCGGTCGGGCGTCACCCCCAGAAGCTGTGCGTATTCCGCAACGGGCCAATGCTGGCGGGCATGAAGCTCGACCAGATGGGCAAAACCCCGGACCACGCTGCGCGGGGTGGCGCGCGACACTTCGGTCAGGGGCGAGGCCAGCCGCCATATCTCGATCAGCAGCAGG
The DNA here is from genome assembly GCF_014851995.1 of Paracoccus sp. PAR01. Lineage (NCBI taxonomy): Bacteria > Pseudomonadati > Pseudomonadota > Alphaproteobacteria > Rhodobacterales > Paracoccaceae > Paracoccus > Paracoccus sp. PAR01. The sequence continues at coordinate 177,503 of NZ_JACVAW010000005.1, read as the reverse complement.
GCAAGGTGATGGCGCACGGCTTCATGCGCGCCGGGGGCATCATTGCGCAATTCGGTCTCAATCGCGCCAAGCATCGCGGCCAGTCGCCGCGCATCAGCCACGGTGATCGCCGCACCAAGGATCGGGCGACCAATGGCATCGCGGACCGGCACGAACAGCGCGCCACTGGGCATGGCCGAAGCCAGCAGCGAATCCTGCGCCGATACGGCCCCGCCCTCGGCCCCGGCGTCGAAAACGATCGCGCCGGTTTCGCCCGCCGGAAGAAAGACGATGGCGGGTCCGTCCAGCCTGACCTCGTGCTGGCCCAGCCGGATCGAACCGCTGCCCGAAACCAGCACAAAGATCCGATTTCGTCCGCCGCGAAAGGTCCATTCCGTGCGCAGCAGACTGCCCAGAAACAGCCGCGCCTCGACCGGCTCGGACATGGGCGGCGGTACGGGAGACGGGGTGGATGTAGGTGCAGTGGAGTGAGTCATGGTCCGTGAAAAATACAAATATCTCTTGTAGAAGTCTATTCTGGCGGCTGATGCGCGGGCCTATCCTTATCGACAGCAAGGAAGACGGAGGGGAGCCGGATTCCATGCGCCAAGGGTCCGCGCCATGCGGATCACAGGGGGAGGGGAAACAAGATGATCAGCATGAAACGCAGAGTTCTTCTGCGAACGGGTGCGGTTGCCGCGGTGACGGTTGCCACCGGCTTTGGCCGTGCGGCATGGGCCGAGGAGCGCAAATCCATCCGCATCGGCTATGCGATTTCCAAGACCGGTCCAAATGCAGGCGGGGCGGGCATCACGACATTGCCGAACTACCTGCTTTGGGCCAAGGACGTGCAGGATGCTGGCGGACTTGAGCTGCCCGATGGCAGCCGCCTGCCCCTGGAAATCGTCGAATATGACGACCGTTCCTCGGCCGAGGAAGTCGTGCGCGCGATCGAGCGGTTGGCCAATGAGGACAAGGTGGACTTCATCCTTGCCCCATGGGGCACGGGTTTCAACTTGGCCGCAGCGCCCCTGTTCGACCGCTACGGCTATCCGCACCTGGCAGTCTCGGCGGTGACGGACAAGGCCCCGGACTTTGTCAAGCGCTGGAAGAAAAGCTTCTGGATGCTGGGCGGTGGCCATGACTATGCGAAAGCGCTGGCCGCGATCATGGCCGATGCGGGCAAGGCCGGGACACTGAACGGCAAGGTCGCAATGGTTTCGGTTGCAGACGGGTTCGGGATCGATCTGGTCAGCGCCGCCCGCCCCGCCTTTGAAGAGGCCGGGATCGAGGTTGTCTATGACAAGACCTACCCGGTCGGGACCTCGGATTTCACGCCGATGATCAATGAGGCCAAGGCCAGCGGCGCCGACAGCTTCGTGGCCTTCTCGTATCCGCCGGACACGTTTGCCATCACCCAGCAGGCCCAAGTCGCGGACTTCAACCCCAAGCTGCTCTATCTGGGCGTCGGCACCGGCTTTCCGGTCTATGCCAAGAACAATGGCGAGAACGCGACCGGCATCCTCAGCCTGGGCGGCATCGATCCGGCCAATGCCGCCAATGCCGATTACCGCAAGCGCCATGAGGCCGTGACCGGCATCGCCCCCGATTACTGGGGCAGCGTCATCACCTATGCCAGCCTGCAGATGCTACAAGAAGCGATCCGCCGCAAGGGTCTGGACCGCGAGGCCGTGGCCGCCGAGATCGCGTCCGGCAGCTTCGAAACCGTGCTGGGCGAGACCAAGCTTGAGGACAACCAGCTGCGCAAGCTGTGGTGGACCGGGCAATGGCAGAACGGCCAGCTCGTCGGCATCGCGCCCGGCGACCGCGCCGGCGCAAGCCAGCTGGTCCTGCCGCGCCAGTCCTGGAAAAAGGCCTGACCGCATCCCTGACACGGCAGGGGCCGGACCATCCGGCCCTTGCAGGAAGTGAGCGAAGGAGAAGGTGTGATGCTCGTCACGGCCGTTCTGTCCGGGCTGGTGCTTGGCGGAACCTATGCGCTGCTCGCCATGGGGCTGACGCTACAATACGGAATCGCGCGGATCATGAACCTGGCCTATGGCGAGTTGATCATTGTCGCGGCCTTTCTGTCCTATGCGCTGTTCACCTATGCCGGGATCAGCCCGGTCTGGGCCCTGCTGATCGCCCTGCCCGGCGGATTTGCCCTTGGCTATGCGATTTATGGCTTGTTGATGGCCCCGCTGGTTCGCCGCGCAAGGAATGCCGCGAGTCTGGAGATCGACTCGATCCTTGCCACATTCGGGCTGCTTTTCGTCATTCAGGGCCTGCTGCTGGTGACGTTCGGCGCGAATTTCACCAGCTACAGCTATCTCAATGACGCCGTGGAGATCTTTGGCACAAGGCTGGCGGCGAACCGGCTGCTGGCGCTGGTTCTGGCCGTGGTGCTGGGTGCTGCGATCTATCTGGTCCTGACCCGCACCCTATGGGGGACGGCATTGCGCGCGGTCGCGGTCGCGCCCGGATCGGCCCCGCTGGTCGGCATCGATGTCGAGCGCGCCGCACGCATGGCCTTTGCGTTGGGGGGCGCGCTGGCGGCGGCGGGGGGCGTCGTGATCTCGATGTATCAGACCTTTACCGCGACCTCGGGCGTTGTCTTCACCATGAAGGCGCTGATCATCGTCATCATGGGCGGCGTCGGCAATATCCTTGGCGCGTTGTCCGCCGGGCTGCTGCTGGGACTGGCCGAGACCATGGTTGCGACCTATGTCGACCCCGGCCTGACTTTGGCCACCACCTATGGCCTGTTTCTGGCCGTGCTGCTGTGGCGACCCACCGGCCTGTTCGGGAGGGCGGTCCGATGACGCCGCGTTTGCTATTGGAAATCAGCGCGTTCATCGCGGTCATCGCCGCGCTGGCACTGCTGCCGCTTTTTGCCAGCCCCTACGGCATCACGCTGATGATCGGGATGCTGGGTTATGTCGCGCTGGCGATCGGCTGGGCTCTGTTCTCGGGCCCGACGCGCTTTGTGTCCTTGGCAACCGTCGCCTTCTTCGGGATCGGCGCCTATACCTGCGCCGTCTTCAGCGAGGCGCTGGCCTATCCGCTGCTGCTTCTGGTCGCGGGGCTGATCGGCCTTGGGGTGGCATTGGTCGTCGGGCTGGCGACGCTGCGGCTGGCAGGGGTCTATTTCGTGATCTTCACCTTTGGTTTGGCCGAACTGATCCGTCAGCTAGTCACCTGGTATGAGGTCAATATCACCGGCACGCTCGGCCGCTACATCTTCCTGCCGGTCACGCCCGAAGGCATCTACTGGCAGCTTCTGGCGCTGACCACCGCGGCATTCGCGCTGTCATGGGCCATTAGCCGTTCCCGCCTTGGGCTGGCCCTGAAGGTCATCGGTGAGGATGAGGTCGTGGCCAGCCACAGCGGTATCGACATCGCACGGGTCAAACTGGGGCTGTTCGCGCTGAGCGCGGTGATCATGACGCTGGTCGGCGCGATCCAGGCCCCGCGCTGGACCTATGTCGAGCCGTCGATCGCCTTCAACCCGACGGTATCCTTCCTGACGCTGATCATGGCGCTCTTGGGCGGCGCGAACCGGCTGATGGGGCCAATCCTTGGTGCTGTGCCACTGTTCCTGCTGTTCGAGTGGCTCTCGGCCAATTTCCCGAACCATTACTCGATCATCCTTGGGCTGATCTTTATCACCATCGTCTTTGTTCTGCCGAACGGCGTTCTGGATTTCATCGAGAAAGGCTGGGCGCGCCGCCTGCCTGTCGCCAAACCCGCCGAGGTCCATAAATGAGCCCGTTCCTTCATGTATCCGGGCTGACCCGGCGCTTTGGTGGGCTGGTTGCGGTCAACGACCTGTCCTTCTCGGTGGCTCAGGGCGAGATCGTGGGTTTGCTTGGCCCGAATGGCTCGGGCAAGACGACGGTGCTGAACATGATCTCGGGGCATCTGCCGCCATCGGACGGGCAGATCGCGCTGGCCGATACCCGTCTTTCGGGGCTGGGGCCACACAAGATCGCGCGGCAAGGGGTGGCGCGGACCTTCCAGCTGGTCCGTGCCCTGCCCTCGCTAAGCGTGACGGAAAACGTCATCGTGGCGCTGGCCTTTGGCCGCAAGCGTTTATGGGGCGAGGCGGCCCGGCTTGAAGCGCTGAAGCGACTTGAGCAGGTGGGTCTGGCCCATCGCGCGGGCCAACAAGCCGGCGATCTGACCTATATCGACCAGAAGCGCATGGAACTCGCGCGGGCGCTGGCTGCGGACCCACAACTTTTGCTGTTGGACGAATGGCTGGCCGGACTGAACCCGACCGAGCTGCAGACCGGGATCGAGCTGATCCGTGGGCTGAAATCCTCGGGCATCACCATTCTGATGGTCGAGCATGTCATGGAGGCGATCCGCGCATTGTGCGGGCGCTGCGTCATCATGAATGCCGGGATCAAGATCGCCGACGCGCCCACCGCCGAGGCTCTGTCCGATCCCGCCGTCGTCACCGCCTATCTGGGAGAGCAGCATGCTTGAGGTGAAGGGCCTGTCCCTGCATTACGGCCGCCATGTGGCGCTGGACAAGGTCTCGCTGAAGGTCGGCAAGGCCGAAACCGTGGTGATCCTGGGCGCGAACGGGGCGGGGAAATCCTCGTTGCTGAAAAGCATCGCCGGGTTGGTGCACGGTGATCCCGGCGCGCGCATCAGCTTCAACGGCGTGCCGATCCAGACTGCCTCGCCCCATCACGTGCTGGAAACCGGGATCGCGCTGGTTCCCGAAGGACGCGGGATTTTCGGCGATCTGACGGTGGCGGAAAATCTGGCGCTCGGGGCCTATGCCCGCCGCGCAAGGGACCAACGTGAGGCCGGGTTTGAGCTGGTCTTCAGCCTGTTCCCCCGTCTGGCCGAGCGTCGCCGCCAATTCGTCAACACCATGTCCGGGGGCGAACAGCAGATGGTTGCGATCGGCCGCGCCTTGATGTCGCGACCGGAACTGCTGATGCTGGACGAACCCAGCCTTGGCCTTGCGCCGGTGGTCGTGGGCGAGTTGTTTCGCAGCCTCGACCGGATCCGGCAGACCGGCTTGTCGCTGCTGATCGTCGAGCAGAATGTCGGCATGAGCCTGGCCATCGCCGATCGTGGCTATCTTGCCGAGGCCGGACGCATTACCGGCGAGGGGCCTGCCCCAGAATTGCTGAACGACCCCGCCGTCAAGCGCGCCTTCCTTGGCGCCACGGCCTGACAGAATCCCCGGAAGGAGACCGAGATGAACATGCTGGGACTGAAGATCGACAATGCCGAGGTCGAAGCCGCCGGAGGCCGCCGCTTTGAACGGCTGAACCCGATTTCGGGCGAATTGGCGACGACGGTTGCCGCGGCCTCGGTCGAGGATGCCCGCGCCGCCGCAAATTCGGCCGCCCGCGCCTTTCCGGCATGGTCGGCAACCGGACCGGGTGAGCGTCGCCGGTTGCTGAACGCTGCCGCCGACCGGCTACAGGAACGCGCCGGAGAGTTCGTTCTGGCCATGGCCGAGGAAACCGGCGCGACTGCAGGCTGGGCGATGTTCAACGTCAAGCTCGCCTCGGACATGCTGCGCGAGGCCGCGTCATTTACCACCCAGATCGCGGGCGAGGTCATCCCCTCGAACCGGCCCGGCAGCCTTGCGATGGCCGTGCGCCAACCCGCCGGGGTGGTGCTGTCCATGGCACCTTGGAATGCGCCGGTCATTCTGGGGGTCAGATCGCTGGCGACCCCACTGGCCTGCGGTAATACCGTGGTCATGAAAACATCCGAGATTTGCCCGCGCACCCATCGCCTGATCGTGGACGCGCTGCATGACGCGGGCTTCCCACCGGGCGTGATCAACGCGATCTCGAACGCACCCGAGGACGCGGGCGAGATCGTCGAGGCGCTGATCGCCCATCCCGCCGTGCGGCGGGTGAACTTCACCGGCTCGACCCGCGTGGGCCGGATCATCGCGGAAACCGCCGGTCGCCACCTGAAGCCCGCACTGCTGGAACTGGGTGGCAAGGCGCCCTTCATCGTGCTGGACGATGCCGATCTGGATCAGGCAGTCGCGGCGGCAGCCTTTGGTTCCTACATGAACCAAGGCCAGATCTGCATGTCAACGGAACGAATTGTGGTCGATCAGACCATTGCGGATGAGTTTGTCGGGAAACTTACCGCCAAGGTGGAAACCTTGAAGGCGGGCGATCCGCGCCGCAGCGATACGCCACTGGGTTCGGTCGTCGATGCCGCCGCCGCACAGCGGATCGACTCTCTGATCCGGGATGCAGTCTCAAAAGGCGCCCGGCTGGTCGCTGGCGGACGGATCGACGGCACCATCGTTGATGCAACCCTGATCGACCATGTCCGCCCCGCCATGCGGCTTTACGGCGAGGAGAGCTTTGGCCCCGTCGTTTCGGTGATCCGGGTCGGCTCGATCGACGAGGCGGTCAGGATCGCCAATGACACCGAATATGGCCTGTCGGCGGCGGTCTTTGGCCGCGACATCAACCGTGCCATGAGCGTGGCCCGGCGGATCGAATCCGGCATTTGCCATATCAATGGCCCGACCGTCCATGATGAGGCGCAGATGCCCTTTGGTGGGGTCAAGGCCTCGGGCTATGGGCGCTTTGGTGGCAAGGCAGGTATCGCCGAATTCACCGAGCTGCGCTGGATCACCATTCAGGACGGCCCGATCCATTACCCGATCTGACAGCTGGGGGATGCCATGGATGGCGGAAAGCCCGTGACGATCACCGCCGGAGGCGCGTTGCTGGCCCGGTTGAAGGCGGTTGGCGTCGATTACATCTTTGCCAATTCCGGCACGGACTTCCCGCCAATCATCGAGGGGCTGGCCGAGGCCGAGGCACAGGGCGTCCCCCTGCCCCGCGCCATCGTCATCCCGCATGAAAGCGCGGCCATGGGCATGGCGCATGGCTATGCGCTGGCGACGGGGCGACCGCAGGCGGTCATGGCGCATACGAATGTGGGATTGGCCAATTGCGCCATTGGCGCGATCAACGCCGCAACCGAGCATATTCCGGTCCTGCTGTTTTCCGGTCGAACGCCAGCGACCGAAAAGGGGCATTTCGGCTCTCGCACCGTGCCGATCGGCTGGGGGCAGGAAATGCGCGACCAGACGGCGCTGGTCCGCGAGGCAGTGAAATGGGACGATGAGCTGCGCGTGCCCGAACATGTCGGACCGACCGTTGACCGCGCTTTCGCCATTGCCAGCTCGACCCCACGTGGCCCGGTCTATGTCAGCCTGCCACGAGAGGTGTTGTGCCAGCCCTGCCCCGTCGAGGGACTGGATGCGCCGCCCTCGATGTCCCCTGCCCTGCATTTCCCCGACCCGTCGGCAATCCATGAGGCCGCGCGGCTACTGGCCGGTGCCAGCCGCCCGGTCATCTTTGCCCAACGCGGAGCGGGCTCGGCCGAGGGCTTTGCCGCGCTTGCTGAACTGGCCGGGGATTGGGGCATTCCGGTGTGCCAGTACTGGGCGGTCCAGCTCGCCATGGCGACAGATCATCCGATGGCGGCGGGACCAGATCCGTCACCGCTGCTGGCCCAAGCCGATGTCATTCTGGTGCTGGATGCGCTGGCGCCGTGGTCACCAGACATCCATCCCTTGCGACCGGGCTGCAAGGTCATCCAGATGGGTCAGGACCCGCTGTTTCAGCGATCACCGGTACGGCATTTCCGTTCGGATCTGACCATCGCCTGCGATCTGGACCGGGGACTGATCGCCTTGCGGGATACAATGGCGACGCTGCTCAGAACTGCCGGAACCGCAGAAAGGGTCGCGCAGGTCACCGCCCGTAACGCCGCAGCACGCAAGACGGTTCTGAAACGCGCCGAGGCCGGACGCGCCGCGCCGATGACCAAGGAATGGGTCAGCCTGTGCCTGTCGCGAGCGATTGACGGCCGCAAGGCCACCATCCTGTCAGAACTCGGCTGCCCCCTGCCCCCGATGAAACTGAGCGATCATCGCGCGTGGTATCAGGAGCCTCATTCCGGCGGGCTGGGCTGGTCATTCCCAGCTGCACTGGGGATGCAGCTGGCCGATCCCTCGCGACTGGTGGTCGCGACAATGGGCGACGGATCCTATATGTTTTCGAACCCGGTCGCCTGCCATCAGATAGCCGAGGCGCTGCGCCTGCCTATCCTGGTGATGATCCTGAACAACGGCGAATGGGGGGCAGTGCGGCAGTCCGTCACCGGACTTTACCCTGATGGCTTTGCCGCACGGGCGAACCGGATGCCACTGACCTCGCTGGCGCCCCTGCCCGACTTCACCATGATCGCACGCGCCAGCCGCGCTCATGCCGAGCGTGTCGAGGATGGCGATGCGTTGTCCGCCGCAATCGCTCGTGCACTCGACCAGATCGCCAGCGGTAGCCCTGCGCTGCTTGACATCCAGATACGCGCCTAAGTCCATTCCCGCCTACAGGAGAGCAAGATGCCGGAACGCGCCACCACGGAGTTCTGGAAAGACCTGAAGCCAATCACGCGGGTCTTTCAGCCAGACGCCCTTCCCGAAGTTTACATGGCCAATGCCCCAACCGAAGATGAGCGCTACTATGTGCCCTTCACCGACACGGTGTCGTCCCGTCCTCTGTCGATATCACCCACGCAGAACAAGTGGTGTGACATCCTGATGGCGAAAAGCGCGGGTCTGGTGAACCGCCACTATCACCCGCATGAGGTCTTTGCCTACACGATCTCGGGAAAATGGGGCTATCTGGAACATGACTGGACCGCGACGGCGGGAGATTTCGTTTACGAGACACCCGGCGAGGGCCACACGCTCATCGCCTATGAACATGACGAGCCGATGCGGGTCTTCTTTCAAGTCACCGGTCCGCTAATCTGGCTGGACGAGGCAGGCGAACCGAATGGATTTTTCGACGTGCACAACTACATCGAGCTTTGCCGCAACCATTACGACAAAGTTGGGTTGGGCCGTGGCTACATCGACAGCCTGTTCCGTTAGGGCCTGCTGCCGCAGCTTACCCGGCGGCCTCCCGGCCTGCGTAGCGAGTGTACTATCTGAAGCACGATTTTATCGGCACGGATGCTGCAATCAGGGGTGTCCATCAAGGCGTTGCATTGAAGTGGCGTTTTGGGGCTGCAACTACAGAGTTTATCGGATCGCCGATGATCGGGAAGGCTGCGCTGAAAGCCATCGCTTCGAGAGACGTGCACCAAGGGGAACAACCCGCCCCTTGACAGCTTCGGCGATGAGTTCAGGAATTGCGCCGTAGCCGTGAGATCGCCGCAGGCTCCTTATTGGTTTTGTCGATGACGTCGCGCTGGCGGATGCGAGACTTATCATTGAGTCAAAGCCTGATTTTCGTGAGTGTGATGCAATGAAGGCTGCGAGACACCCGCCCGCTTATGATAGCCGCTCTTTGAGCGCCTCATAAGGCGTTTTGCCTTTGAAAGCCCCGTGAGGTCTGGCGAGGTTATAGAAACGCTCCCACTCGCCCAACTTGGCTTCGAGATCCACGTCGTCCTTGTAGGTGAGGAGTTGGTAGAAATCTTCCTGGTCGGAGCGATGTGATCGCTCGACCTTTCCGTTCAGCTGGGGTGACGCTGGTTTGATGTAGGCATGGCGGATGCCCTTGTCCTCGACATGCCAATGGAATTTTGCTTGGAACTCGTGCCCGTTATCGGTCCGCACCTCGCTGATGCGGAAGGGAAACTTGTCGATGACATGGTCGATGAAGTCGATGGCGTTGGCCTGGGTATGCCGCGCATAGATCTTCAACGCCCTGATGCGTGTCGCATCATCAATCGCGGTATATTGAAAACGCCTGATTTTCTTTCTTTTTTCAGCGATGAAGGTCAGGAACTTCACATCGACTTGGATCTGGTGGCCCGGCACCTGCTGGTTGTAGCGCTTGGTGTGGATTTTCCGCATGCGCGTGCCGCGCGGCAACTGGTTCATCCCATTGCGGCGCAGAATGCGATAGACATTGGCATCCGATATCCGAATGTCGTGATAGCGATCGAGATACCAGACGATCCTCACCGGCCCCAAATGGTAGCTTCGGCGTAGGTGCAAGACCTTCTCCTCGATTTCTGGTGCAGTCCTGTTGGCCGGCCTCTTCGGGATCGGCTTTCGGTTGATCAAGCATTCGTCACCCAGTTTTCGATAAGCCGCCTGCCATCCTTAGAAACTAGCGCGGCCGACCCCCAAAATAGCGGCAGGTTTTCTGAACGTTCCCGCTTTCCGCCGCGTGTTGCAGAATGCGAAGCTTGCGCTGGATTTCTCGGCGATCCTCTTTCATGCCAAACACCCTTTCTCTTCTCCATTTTCAAGAAGGGTGTCTCGTAAGATCCTACATTTCTACAGAGTCAGCGCCAGGACAGCGGCACATCCACATACTAGGGTGTGGTTACGATGCTCTTCGGACACCTGCTCGGCGCTGGCGTGAGTGCATCAACTAGGTGGCATGAGAGACAAAGGCCACACGCTAGGGGCCCACCTAAACAGTTGCCAGAAGCTGCGATCGCGTGTCTCCGCGACCGCCGCGGATCATGGATCCGTTTTCGAATATGCGCAACCCAGGGTCGATAACGTTTCCTGGACCTTCAGTTCGAAAGACTTTAACCCGCAATATATTATCCAGATGCGGATAGATCAGAATGGAATGGTGAGTATCCTAGCACACCGAACATAAGCGCCGAAGGGTAACCCACGGGTTACCCTTCATAACCAGCGGCGGTAACCCGTGGGTTACTTGTCGTCCAGGACGGCTTGAAACGCTTCGATAGCGCGCTGCAGCTTACGTCGATCCACCGCCGAAAAATCCGCGTCTGACAAGATGCGGCATTCCCCACGACGCGCAGTGACCTTTGCCGCGCCGACATGAAACTCGTACTTCACGCTTTTCGGGCGGGTCTTCTCCTCCGCCTTCTCGCTCGGCCGCTCGGCGGGTTCTTCGAGAAAGCGGCGAAGGATGTCGTTCTGCTCGTCTGCGGTCTCAATCGCGGAAAGCATCTTGATCAATCTCGCAGCAATGCCGGGGCTGGCCTGAAGTTTGCGCGCGACGTCGACACCCAGATTGCGAGACACCGATTTAGGAAAGCGCAGAGCGTCCCCCAATTCAGAAACCAGATGCACAAAACTTCGAATGTAGGATCTCTTCATCTTGTGCAGAGAGGCGTAGAGCCGGCCGACAAGTTCATCCGCGCCCTGCTCATCCAAGCCAATATCTTTCGCGGCCAGGATCGCAACCTGCGCCATCTCGGCAAAGCTCAGGTCCTCACGGATCACGTTTTCTTCGACCATATCGATGTACAGATCGATGCGGCTTTCCGGCCCGTCAGACACGCGCGCCACCACTTTGGCAAAGCGACCGTCTCCGGTTTCCTGGCGAAGTTGCTGAAGCGCGTTCAGCCTCCGCCAACCTTTTTTCAGCTGATACCCGCCTGGCGTCTGATAGACCTCAATGGGTTCTTTCTGGCCGCGCTCACGGATCGACGCCTTGAGTTCCTCCATCTCATCCGACGCCGCTACCGAGGTCAGATCCAGCCGATCGCGCGGCAAATCATCCATCCGGACATCATCCAGCGGAATCGAGACAAGTACCCTGCCCTCATCCTGCGCCTGTCGGAACGCCTTGGCATCAGCAGCATTCTGGCGGCGCTGCTCGACGAGATTGTCGGTGCTTTCGTTCAAGCTGCTGGCAGCTTCGCGGACAGCGGCCCCCATTGGGCCAACATCTCTGCGGCGTGGCGCTACATCAGATGCGCTCAGCGGGCCGAAGCCGAACTTGTTCTTGCCACTCATGCCTCAACCTCTTCCTTGACGATGCTGCGCGCCTCCCAAGCGCGAAGCACGGTGTCCTTGAACTCGCCATAGGCCGCGTCGAAGCTTTGGCGCGCGCGCTTCCACGTCTCACGGGTCATCTGCCGGTAGTCCTGCTCATAGACCGATTGCTGGAAGCGGCCCGATTGCTCGACAGCCCGGGTCATCTCGATGGCATTGTGACAAACATCGGCACCAAAAACGTTTCGGAACGCGTCCATCATCGCCAGATGCAATGGGTTCGAAGTCTCGAACCGCGTCATCAACAGCCGGACATCATCGAAACGTTTCGGCAGTCGGATACCTGCATCCTCTGCAACCTTGCCAAACCCGTCCGAGATGTCCTCAAGCGCATCCCCCAACTGGCCAAGGAAGCTGGTGGTCGAGTCGTACTCCCAATATCCGGGGCCCGAGGGGATATAGAGGATATCCGCCGCAAAAGCCGCATTGAGCGACTGGTAACCAATAGCCGGCGGGCAGTCGAAGATGATCAGGTCATACTGATCCTCGGGCAGTTCTTCGAGATAGCGCGAGACACAGCCAAAGAAGCTCCAAGCCTTGTGCATGGAACGGTATTGGGCACTGGCGAACTCGACGAAGGCCGCATTGGCGCAACTGGGAATGATGTCGATCGTCGACCAGGCGGTTTTCTGGATGAAGTCCTGCGCGCGTTGCGAGCCAATCGACTGGACATCGTCCGGCAACTCATCGGCAGCGGGGTAGGGGCAGTCACCCGGATCGTCATAGGCGGCAACGATCCGGTCGGCCTCGCGGCACAGGTCGCGACACATGATGCCCCAGACAGTGTTCCACTCCTTGACCTCTACCAGCCCCATCGAATGGGTCAGGGTCGCTTGCGGATCGAAATCGATCACCAACACACGATAACCGTCCAGCGCAGCGGCGTTGGCCAGATGCTGGGCCACGACGGTCTTGCCGACGCCTCCCTTGAAGTTCGAGACAGCGACGCGCATGGCTCGACCTGCCGGGCGTTTTGGCAGCAGGTTCTTGCCCCGGAAACGCAGGCGACGGCGCAGTTCGTTGATCTCGGCCAGCGAGAACCAGCGTTGCCTCCCGTCATCCTCAACCGCGCCCTGCGGGAGCGAGGGATCGTCAGCCAGCTTCTTGCGCAACGTGTCCGCGGGCACGTCGAACATGAACTGGCTAATCTCCCAGATCGAGAACGGACGGAGGATCTTTTTCTCGGCAGGCGAAAAGGTCGCCTTTCTGACCGCAGCCTGCTGGGCAAGGCTGCGTTCGTTCATGGACTGTAGGTCGGAGTGATCGCGCATGACACTGCTCGTCTTTTTTGCTAATTCCACTTCAATAGCGCGAATTTTCAAATGTGCAAAACAGGAGTTCGCGTAATTCGGGATTTTCGCGACGTTTTCGGAATTACGCGATAATCCTGCCACAAGGCACCGAGTTCTGGTGACAGATCAGCAGGAATTCGGGACTTATGGTGACAAACCCCGGGCAATAAGGTGGCGGGCTAGTGTCACCCATAACCAACTAAACCAATTTTTCCTGTATTTTACGGAATTTGGCACTGATCCCGTTTTTACGTTCCCATTGACAAATCACGGGATCAGCGATCACTCTCATGTGAAAGCGGGAATCGGTCGAAGAAACCGAAAACCAGAGGAAGCAGGACAGATCAGGATGGACCTCAAAAGGTTTACCGGCCCACAGGCAGGGTCGCAGAAATACGACCTTCTGACCGCCATGGCGATTGCCGGGCTGAATGGGACACCCGGATTCCAGACCTCGATGCTGCGACTGATTGCCTTGGTCACGGCTCGCTACAATTGGAAGGCCGATGAGTTCACTGTCGGTCAGCGGGATCTGGGCAAAATGTGGTCCGTCGATGAACGTACCGTCAAGCGCGAGATCAAACGCCTGACCACTGCACAGATCCTGCTGCAGTTACGACCGGGTGTGCGGGGCAGGGTGGCGGCCTATCGTCTCAATTATGCCGAGCTCTATCGGCTGAGTGCACCGCATTGGCATGAGGTCGGCCCGGACTTCTCGGCACGGATGGAGAGCAGCCATCCGCAGGCAGAGCCACAGGAACAGAAGATCGTCCGCGTCGATTTTCGCAGCCGGGCCGAACAGCCTGCCGACCTGCCGCAAGAGCCATGGGCCCGCACATTGCTGCGCCTGTCCGAGACCGAACCGGGGCTGCATCGCAACTGGTTCTCGGCCCTGGCATTCGTCAGCTATGACGCGGGCGTTCTTTGCGTGAGGGCCCCGTCATCGTTTGTCGGCCAATATGTCATGGTTCATCATCTGCGGCCCCTGCAGGACATGGCCCAGATCGAATTTCCAGGTCTGCGTCGCCTGATCATTTCGGATTGATCAGTGAACCGCGAAACATGACTGGAATGCGGATAAAAATCTCTGTCTAGATGGAATCCCGCGCATCCTTTGGGCGCATCCCGAACATCTCGCGGAAGGCCAAGGAAAAGCGCCCGGCATGCATGTAGCCATAGTCCAGCGCGATTTCCCCGATCGACTGCTTGTCGGGATTGGTCCTCAAAGTCCGATAGACATCATTCATCCGCCATGCCGCCAGCAGATCGTCCAATCGGGTCTCGGTCAAAGCTAGGCAGGCTTTTCGCAATTCGGCCCGGCTCCGGTCCAGCCTTGCCGACAGGCCGGAAACCGTCAGATCTTCGGGCATCAGCCGTTCGCAAGCGGCGACGATCTCGTCGAAGATGGCGAAATCCCGCCGCGAGGAACCACGCTCTGAACTGCTGGCGGGCCCGAGCAGCGACAGATGATCGCGAATCAGGTCAGGTAGAATCCTCATCAGATCGTCGCGGGCATAGCCCTCGCGGGCGATGTCCAGAACGGTACAGAGCCACGACGTAAAGGTTGCGCCCCTATACTCAAGACCAATGCTGGCCGAGTGGATTTCGGGCTCGACCGGCAGCGACACGATCAGCAGGTCCATGCCCTCACGCAGATAGGCCCGGTTGTCGCGGCCAGCCGGGGGCATGATCGCGCCACCGGGATGGAGGGACCCGAATGACCCCGTCCCATGGCTGTTCGGACCTACGGGCAGGGCCACGCACATGACATTGTCAGGAAAGCGGAATTCGTTTTCCATCGCGCGGTTTGATCTTTCGCGTGACAGGCACAGGTCCCCGGCTATCAGGCTTTCGATGCGACCCGCAAAGGTTCCCTTGCTGATCTGTCGATAGCGCTGCTCGAACCCTTCCAGCCCGCGCTCCTGCACGGTGAAATCGCTGTAGCTGCGCGCGGTATAAGACCAGTATCCGGTCTGGACATTGATCGGCGCATGATTGGCTGTGTCCGCAAATTGCGGCATGGCTGTGTCTCCTCCCCCCGTCCCTTGCGGGCGCTGTCGGGTCTCTTGCCCGATATTGTAGCAGAAAAAAACTGAAAACCTGTATAAAGACTGACCGAGCGGTCAGTTTATGTTTCCTGAAAAATTCCAACAGGAGACGGCTCCGTGAAACTGACCACTGCTTTGACCCTGACCCTGGCAGGGCTTGCCGGGATGGCCCATGCCGCCGACGAGATCCAGCCCGAGACCCTGACCATCGAAAAGACGATCGCCCCAGGGCCGAACGTGCTGGTGATGGATTTCGGTATGGTCGGTTCGTCACCCGTTTACGTCTTCGGCAGCGAAGAGCTGAAGCTCAAGGGCAATATCGGCACCGGCTCGTTCGGCCAGATGGTGCTGAGCAAGGACGGCAAGACGCTGTATACCGTCTCGGCCTATCTTGAGCGCTACGTCTATGGCGACATCGACGCTGTGATCCACGAATGGGATCTGCAGACCATGACCGCCAAGCGCGAATTTGAGATCAACGACAAGTTCGGCCATGCCGAAAGCCAGCCGGGCCTGCTGACGCTGGCGGATGACGAAAAGTTCCTGCTGGTCCAGAACGCGACCCCCGCGACCTCGGTCACCGTTGTCGACCTTGCCAAAGGAGCGGACATCGCCGAAGTCCCGACGCCGGGATGCTGGACCGCGATCCCGGCTGTGGAAGGCCGCCGTTTCACCTCGATCTGCGGCGACGGCACGCTGGCCAGCTATGGCTTTGAGGCGGACGGCACCTTCACCAAGCCGGTGAAATCCGCCCAGATCTTTGACGCCGACAAGGATGCGCTGTTCGCCAATCCGCTGCGGGTCGGGTCGAAGCTGGTCTATCTGTCCTTCGGCGGAAATTTCCTTGTCGTCGATGACAGCGCCGAGACCGCGACGCTTGAAAAGACCGTCTCGATCGAGGGCGGCGAATGGGCTCCGGGTGGCTCCGAGGTGATGACCTATCACGCGCCCTCGAACACCATCTTCGTGATGATGCACAAGGGTGCGTTCGACGGTTCGCACAAGAACCCGGCCGAAGAAATCTGGGCTGTCGATGCCGAGACCTTCAAGGTCAAGGGCCGTTCGGCCGCCAATGGCGAAACCGGCATTCTGGCGACCAAGGGTGACGCGCCTGAACTGTTCGGCGTGACCCATACCGGTACGCTGGTGAAATACAGCGTGGCCCTTGGCGACGAGGTCACCCTGACCAAGTCGGCCGAACGTGAAGGCGCCGCCATCTTCCCGGCACTGATGGTTTCGGACTTCTAAGATGGAGACGGGTCTGTCGCTTGCCGCAAGCGGGCTCGCCTGGGTGCTGGCCTTGGTGCTGTGTCGGGCAAGCCTGCACAAGCTGACGGACTTCTACCGCACGGTCGGGGCGGCGCTGGATTACGGCGCCGCGCCCGAGGCCTGGGTTCCCCGTCTGGTCCGCCTGCTGGGCATCGTCGAGGCTGGCTGCGTGCTGGCCCTGATCGTGCCTGCCAGTCGTCCTTTTGCCGGAATGGTCGCGGCCATCCTGTTCGCGGTCTACGCGCTTTTGATGGCGCGGGTGCTGCGGCAGGGCAGGGTGCAGATCGACTGCGGCTGCGGTGGTGCACCACAACCCATCTCGGGGCTCAGCCTGCTGCGCAATGGCGTGCTGACCGGGGCAGGGGTCGCGGTGGCCTTGCTGCCGGTCGCGGCGACCGGTCCGCTTGGCGCGATCCTCGGCCTGCTGTGCGGGCTGACGCTGTTCGCCAGCTACGCGCTTTTGGAAAAATTCGCCTCGCATTTGCCGCAGATCCGGCAGGTGCGGCACGATCTGTCGAGAGGATCCATGCAATGGAATACATGATCTTTGCGCTGGTCGCGCTTTGGGTGGTCGTCCTGATCCAGTTCGGGGTCATCTACGTGCTGGCCCGCCAGATCGGCGTGCTGTTCGAGCGCGTGGCCCCGGTCGGAGCGATGATCTCTCATGCCGGGCCAGAGATCGGCGCGCGTGCGCCGGACTTGATGCTGCCGAACCTGAATGGCCCCGGCCTTTCGCTGGGCGCGGTTCAGGACAAGGCGCGGCTGGTGTTCTTCCTGTCCACGACCTGCCCGATCTGCAAGGCGCTGCTGCCGGCGCTGAAATCCATCCGCGCCGATGAATCGCGTTGGCTGGATGTCGTGCTGGCCTCGGATGGGCGCGAGACCCTGCACCGCCACCTGATCGA
This sequence comes from Paracoccus sp. PAR01, assembly GCF_014851995.1. Classification (NCBI taxonomy): domain Bacteria; kingdom Pseudomonadati; phylum Pseudomonadota; class Alphaproteobacteria; order Rhodobacterales; family Paracoccaceae; genus Paracoccus; species Paracoccus sp. PAR01. The sequence continues at coordinate 160,213 of NZ_JACVAW010000005.1, read as the reverse complement.
GGCCGAGGATCTGGGCAGCTTCCCCTATACGCTCTCGTCCGAGCTGGGGATGGCCTTCAAGGTCTCGAAACTGCCCTTCGGTGTGCTGATCGGGGCGGATGGCGTGGTGATCGCCAAGGGCCTCGTGAACAACCGCGAACAACTGGAAAGCCTGCTGACGGCCTCCGAAACCGGCGTGGCCTCGCTGCAGGCCGCCCACAGCCTGAACGCTGCATAAACAATATCACAGGGAAGATGGAACAATGACGAAATTCCTGGACCGCCTGCTTTCCGGCCTTGACCGGATGACCGAAGCCAAAGCCCGCGGCGCGGCCCGCCGCCACGGCCGCCGCAGCTTCCTCGCCCGTGCGGGCGGGGCGATTGTCGGCGGTGTCGCGCTGGCCCCGATCCTGCCCTTCGACCGTCGCGCCAATGCGGCTGGCGCTGCCGCCGCCGGGGATGAATGTGGCTACTGGCGCCATTGTGCCATCGACGGCTTCCTGTGTCAGGACGCTGGCGGCACGCTGACTTCCTGCCCGCCCGGCTCCAGTGTCTCGGCAGTGTCCTGGGTCGGCACCTGCACCAATCCGGATGACAACAAGGACTATCTGATCAGCTACAACGATTGCTGCGGCAAGCCGCTGATCCCGATGACCACCTTCTGCTACAACTCGAAGGGCGAGCGTCCGGGCTACCGCATGGGTCTGTATAACGACGTCAACTGGTGCATGGCCAACGAAGCCAAGGGCTACCACTGCACCGTGTCCGTCGTCGTCGGGCTGGCGGAGTAATCTGGAATGACGTCGTTCAAGATTGCCGCTTGTTTCACGGTTGCGACCCTCACAGGGCTGGCCCCGTCCTTCGCGGCCGACCCCGCACCGGGCGAGGCGCTGTTTTCCGAAAACTGCGCCGCCTGCCATAACGAGGGCGGGATCGGGACGCCGGGCCTTGCGCCCCCTCTGAACCGTCCGGGCTTCTGGGCGGGGCTGGGCGATCAGGCACCGGCCTATATCTCGGGCGTGACCCTGCACGGTCTGAATGGCACGATCACCGCGGCGGGCGAAAAGTATATCGGTCTTGCCATGCCGCCGATCGCCGATCTTGCCGATGAGGATCTTGCCGCGATCAACAGCTGGGTGTTGGGCACGCTTGGTGAAACCAAGCTGGCCGTTTCGGTTGAGGACATCGCCAAGGCCAAGGCCGAAAAGGTCAGCGCCGCCGATCTGCGGGCCATGCGCCCGAAGTCCGAGTGACGCCGGTGTCGCGCCGGGCCGCGACCGCGGCAGCACTGGCGCTGGTCCTTGCGACCGGCGCACAGGCGCAGGAGCGTTCGGCCCGCGCGAACTATGTCCTGCTCTGCTCGGGCTGTCACAATGTCTCGGGACTGGGCAGTGAGGAAGGCGGCATCCCCGCCTTCCCCGGCTCGGTCGGCAAGATCGCGGCTTTCGACCGGGGTCGCACCTACATGATGCATGTGCCGGGCGTTGTCTCGAACTCGATGAGCAATGCCGAGATCGCGGCGGTGATGAACTACATCCTCGACACCTGGGCCCCCGAGGCCGGGGCCGCGCCTTTCACCGCCGAGGAAGTCACCGCGCGCCGCAAGCTGCCGATCCCGGATATCGTGGTCGAACGCCGCGAAGTCACCGAGGAACTGGCCGCCAAGGGCATCGACATCGCCACATACCCTTGGCCCTGATCACGGCGCCTATGGCGTCATCGCAGAGCGCATCGTAAGGAAACACCGCGCGGGCCGCACTTTGGCCCGCGTCTTTGCATCTGCGGGGGGCAATGGCTGAAGACGGATTGATTGCCGGGATACTGGACGGGCTGTCGCTGCGCTCGGCTGCCTTCATCGTGACCATCTATGGCGATGTCGTTCTGCCGCGCGGCGGCGTCCTGTGGACCGGAACGCTGATCGAGATCTGCGAGCGCGTCGGCATCAACGAATCCCTTGTCCGCACCGCCGTCTCGCGTCTGGTCGCGGCGCGGCGTCTGAAGGGCGAAAGGGCAGGGCGGCGCAGCTATTACCGTCTGGATGCCTCGGCGCAGAAGGAATTCGCTGAGGCCGCGACCCTGCTCTACGCCCCCGACATTCCCGCACATGGCTGGCAGATCCTGCACGCCCCGGCCCTGTCCGAGGATGACGCCCACCGCCTGCGCATGGGCCATCTGGGCGGGCAGGTCTATATCCGCCCAGACCGTGGCCAGCCTGCGCCTCGTGGTGCTGTGCTGTTTCACGCCACCGACCCCGAAACCCTTCCGGCACTTGCCGGATATTGGGATCTGTCCGCATTGCAGACCCGCTATCTGGACATGCTCAGTCGTTTTGCCGGGCTGCGCGATGCGGGGCGCCTGCACGGGCTATCGGATGCCGATGCACTGGTCGCGCGGCTGCTGCTGGTGCATGTCTATCGCAACGTCCTTCTGCGCGACCCGCGCCTGCCTGCGACGGTCCTGCCGCCCGATTGGAAAGGCGCCGAGGCACGCGATCTGTTTCGTGCGCTTTACCGCGATCTGACCCCCAAGGCAGAGCGTCATATCGCCGCCCGATTCGAGGGGACTGACGGTTTGCTGACCGAGACCACCCCAGAAAGCACCACCCGACTGGCCGGGATCGCCTGAAAATACGCGAAAATTCATCCGGTTGTTCGCGCGGAAATAAACATCACAGAAGTTTTGCGATTTTCTATTCCTCTGTGATGTTTTGTCGCGTATAAGCTGACCAAGCGGTCGGTGAATTGGAGGTTTGCCGAGCTTTTCCGGAATTCAAGGGAGTGGGGCATGATTGACGCCTTCATCTGCGACGCGGTTCGGACGCCCATCGGGCGTTACGGCGGGGCTTTGGCCTCGGTCCGGGCGGACGATCTGGCGGCACTGCCGCTGAAAGCGCTGGTGGAGCGCAATCCGGGCGTGGACTGGTCCGCCGTCGATGACCTGATCTTCGGCTGCGCCAACCAAGCCGGTGAGGACAACCGCAACGTCGGTCGCATGGCCGTGCTGCTGGCGGGGATGCCGATCGGCGTTCCGGGCACCACGATCAACCGCCTTTGCGGCTCGGGCATGGATGCGGTCGGTATGGCTGCCCGCGCGATCCGCGCCGGAGATTGCGATTTTGTTCTGGCTGGCGGGGTCGAGTCGATGTCGCGCGCGCCGTTCGTCATGCCCAAGGCGGAATCGGCCTTCTCGCGTAACAATGCGGTCTATGACACCACCATCGGCTGGCGTTTCGTGAACCCGGCGATGAAGGCGCAATTCGGCGTCGACTCGATGCCGCAGACGGCTGACAACGTGGCGGGTGACTTTGGTATCTCGCGCGCCGATCAGGACGCCTTCGCTGCCCGCAGCCAAGCCCGTTGGGCCGCAGCGCAAGCTGCAGGCATCTTCGGTGCCGAAATCGTCCCGGTCACCATCCCGCAGAAAAAAGGCGAGGCGATCATCGTCTCGGCCGATGAGCATCCCCGTCCCGGCACCACGGCCGAGCAGCTGGCGAAGCTCAAGGGCGTGAACGGTCCCGATCTGACCGTGACCGCAGGCAATGCCTCGGGCGTGAACGATGGCGCGGCTGCGCTGGCGATCCTCTCGGGTGCCGCTGCCGAAAAACAGGGCCTTGTGCCGAAAGCCCGCATCGTCGCCATGGCCGCCGCTGGGGTTGAACCTCGCATCATGGGCATCGGCCCCGCTCCTGCCGCCCGCAAGGTGCTGGAGCGCGCCGGTCTGACCATCGACCAGATGGATGTGATCGAACTCAACGAGGCTTTCGCCAGCCAAGCACTTGCCACGCTGCGCGACCTTGGACTGCCCGATGACGCTCCCCATGTTAACCCGAACGGAGGGGCCATTGCGCTTGGCCATCCGCTGGGCATGTCGGGTGCCCGGCTTGTGACCACCGCAATGTATCAGCTTCACCGGACCGGGGGGCGCTACGCCCTTTGCACCATGTGCATCGGCGTGGGGCAGGGCATTGCCATGATCATCGAACGCGTCTGACAGGGAGGCCAGCCATGTATGCACAGCTCGTGAAATCCGAAGGGTCCAAGACCCGCGAAGAGATGACGCCGCAAGAAACCGCCTTCCAAGAGCGCATCGACCGCGGCGAGCGGATCGAGCCCAAGGAATGGATGCCGGAAGGCTATCGCAAGACGCTGATCCGCCAGATGGGCCAGCACGCGCATTCCGAAATCGTCGGCCAGCTTCCCGAGGGCAACTGGATCACCCGCGCCCCCACGCTGGACCGCAAGGCGATCCTGCTGGCCAAGGTGCAGGATGAGGCCGGTCACGGGCTGTATCTGTACTCGGCCGCCGAGACGCTGGGCATCTCGCGCGATGAGTTGCTGGAACAGCTTCACAACGGCAAGATGAAGTACTCCTCGATCTTCAACTATCCCACCCTGACCTGGGCCGATATCGGCGCGGTTGGCTGGCTGGTTGATGGCGCGGCGATCATGAACCAGGTGCCGCTGCAGCGCACGTCCTACGGGCCCTATGCCCGGGCGATGGTCCGCATCTGCAAAGAGGAATCCTTCCACCAGCGGCAGGGCTACGACATCATGATGAAGATGGCCTCGGGCACGCCCGAACAAAAGGCCATGGCGCAGGATGCTCTGAACCGCTTCTGGTACCCGGCGCTGATGATGTTTGGTCCCTCGGACAAGGACTCGGTCCATTCGGCCCAGTCGATGGCGTGGAAGATCAAGATCAACACCAATGACGAGCTGCGCCAGAAATTCGTCGACCAGACCGTGCCGCAGGCCAAATATCTGGGCCTGACCGTCCCCGACGAGAACTTGAAATGGAACGAGGAAAAGGGCGGCCACGATTTCAGCGAGCCGGACTGGAACGAATTCTTCGCGGTGATCGCCGGCAACGGCCCCTGCAACGAAGAGCGCCTTGGTGCCCGCGTCAAGGCTTGGGATGACGGCGCATGGTTCCGCGACGGGTTGATGGCCCATGCCGAGAAAGCGGCCTCGCGCCGTCAGGCGGCCGAGTGATCCGGGTCGCAGCATCATGGATGAAGTGAAATCCACCCAAGGTTATTCGACGGGAACCCCCGTCGAAAGCCGCCCATCGGCGACCGAGCTTCTGGCCGGGATCCGCGAGGGCCAAATCACCGCCGTCGCGGCGGTTGAGGAGACTTTGTCGCAGATCGCGGGTTGGCAGGATCTGAACGCGGTCGCGCATCTGAATGCCGACGCGGCCCTGCAAGCCGCCCGCGCCGTCGATGCGGGGAAGGTCGCGGGCCCTCTGGCCGGGCTGCCGATCGTGGTCAAGGACAATATACAGGTGGCGGGCCTTCCCGCCGCTGCCGGAACGCCGGGCCTGCAGGATGCCATCGCGGCAGCCAATGCCCCGGTCCTGCAAAAGCTGGTCGAGGCAGGCGCGGTCGTCGTCGCCACCACCAATATGCACGAGCTGGCCTTTGGCATCTCGGGCTATAATCCGACCTATCAGCCCGGTCCGGAAACGGGCGTGCGCAACCCCTATGACCTCAGCCGTTTTGCGGCAGGGTCTTCCAGCGGCACTGGCGCGCTGGTCGGTTCCGGCGCGGTAAGCGCGGGGCTGGGCACGGATACCGGCGGCTCGGTCCGCCTTCCGGCGGCGATCAACGGCGTGGCCGGTCTGCGCCCGACGCTGAACCGCTACCCGACGGGCGGGCTTGTTCCGATCTCGCGCACCCGGGACACTTCGGGCGTGATCGCCGCCAGCGTCGCGGATATCGAACTGTTGGACCGCGTCATTACCGGTGACGACTGTATTGCCGTCCGGGATCTTCGCGGCGTGAAGCTGGGCCTCGCCTCGGATTTCACCGAGGGGCTGGACGCGGATGTCGCCGTTGTCTGGGCCGGGGTCGTCACCCGCCTGCGTGGTGCCGGGGTCGATTTTGTTCAGATCGATGCCAGCGAGATCGTCGCCCTGAACCACGCCGTCAGCTTCCCGGTCGTGATGACCGAGGCGAATGCCCATCTGCGCGACTATCTGGCCGAACACGCGCCACATCTGACGCTTGAGGATGTGGTGGCCCGGATCGCCAGCCCGGATGTGAAGGCCACCTACGAGACCTTCATCCTGCCCGGCAAGCTGCCGAGCCCGACGGGCGATCTGATCGATGGCGCGCCCCTCTATCGTGCGGCAATCGAGATCCACCGCCCCGCGCTGATCGCAGCCTATGACGCGCTTTTCGCGGCAAGCGGCATCGATGCGCTGATCTTCCCGACCTCGCCTTGCGTTGCGGCGCTGGCAGGACCGGAATCGAGCGCCCCTGAGGTCTTCGGGACCTTTATCCGCAATGCCGATCCCGGCTCGAATGCGGGCATTCCGGGCCTGTCCATCGCCGCCGGTCGTGGCCCCGCCACCGGCCTTCCGGTCGGGATCGAACTGGACGGCCCCGTTGGTTCCGACCGTGCGCTGATCGCGCTTGGACTGGCAATCGAAACCCTTCTCGGGCGCATCCAACCGCCCGTTCGCAACTGAATGAACTCGCCTTATTGGCACTCGAGGGAGGACCCAACCATGTCCAAGAATGAATGGCCCCTGTGGGAGATCTTCATCCGTGGTCAGCATGGCCTGAACCACCGCCATGTCGGCAGCCTGCACGCGCCGGATGCTGAAATGGCGATCTGCAACGCCCGCGACGTCTATACCCGCCGCAATGAGGGTGTCTCGATCTGGGTGGTGCGCTCGAATGACATCACCGCCTCGTCGCCTTCGGAAAAGGGCCCGCTGTTCGAGCCTGCTAATTCCAAGGTCTATCGCCACCCGACCTTCTTCGACATCCCCGAAGAAGTGGGGCATATGTGATGGGCGCCGCGATCGAAGCGGTCGACCGCGCCGCATATGCCGATTGGCTGCAAAGGGTCGGGGACAATGCCCTGATCCTTGGCCACCGGGTCTCGGAATGGTGCGGGCATGGCCCGGCACTGGAAGAAGACATCGCGCTTTCCAACGTGGCGCTGGACCTGATCGGGCAATGCCAGCTGTGGCTGGGTCTTGCCGCCGAGGTCGAGGGCAAAGGCCGCAGCGCCGATAACCTCGCCTTCCTGCGCGACGCGGGTGCCTTTCGCAACGTGTTGCTGGTCGAACGTCCGAATGGCGATTTCGCCCAGACGCTGATGCGCCAGTTCCTGTTCGATGCCTTCCATATCGAACTGCTCCGCGCTTTGGGCAAATCGACCGACCCGCGCGTCGCCGAGATCGCCGCCAAGGCCGAAAAAGAGGTGGCCTATCACCTTGAACGTTCGGCCGATCTGGTGATCCGGCTGGGCGATGGCAGTGCGGAAAGCCACGCGCGGATGGAAAAGGCGCTGAAATCGCTTTGGGCCTATACCGGCGAGATGTTCCTTGACGACGCGACCGATCAGGCCTTGGCCGAGGCGGGCATAGCCCCCTTGCCGTCCAGCCTGAAAGCCGCTTGGGATAAGACCGTGACTGCGGTTCTGGCTGAGGCCACGCTGACCCATCCGGGTCAGGCATGGCAGCACAAGGGCGGCAAGCAGGGCATCCACTCCGAGCATCTGGGCTTCCTTCTGGCCGAGATGCAGTTCCTGCAACGCGCCTATCCCGGCGCAAGCTGGTAAGCGCCATGGCCGCCGCGATCCAACCCGGCACGGATCAGGTCTGGGACTGGCTGTCACAGGTCCCGGACCCTGAAATCCCGGTGATCAGCCTGACCGATCTGGGCATCATCCGCGATGTCGCTTGGGCTGATGACACGCTGGTCGTCACCGTCACGCCCACCTATTCGGGCTGTCCGGCGACCGGCATCATCAACCTTGATATCGAGACCGCGCTTCGTGGTCACGGGATCGACAAGCTGCGCCTTGAGCGCCAGCTGTCGCCCGCATGGACGACGGATTGGATCACCGAAGGTGGCCGCGAAAAGCTGCGCGCTTACGGCATTGCACCCCCGATCGACGGCACCGCCGCCGACGGGCGGCTGGCCGGGCGCATCGCGCGGCTGGCGGGGTCATCGAACCTGACCATCGCCTGCCCGCGCTGCAACTCGACCCAGACCGAAAAACTCAGCCAGTTCGGCTCGACGCCTTGCAAGGCCAGCTATCGCTGCAAGGACTGCCTCGAACCATTCGACTATTTCAAATGCATCTGAGGATGCATCCCGCTACTCAGGAAGGGACACCCCTATGGCACGCTTCCACACGCTGAAGGTCACCAATGTGCGCCGCGAGACCCGCGATGCCGTGGTGCTGACCCTTGCGCCGCGCGACGAGGATCGCGCCCTTTTCGACTTCACCCAAGGCCAGTATCTGACCTTCCGCCGCGATTTCGACGGCGAGGAACTGCGCCGCAGTTATTCGATCTGCGCCGGTCTCGATGAGGGTTGCCTCAAGGTCGGCATCAAGCGCGTGGATGGCGGCACCTTCTCGACCTGGGCGAATGAAAACCTTGCCCCAGGCGATGAAATCGACGCCATGCCGCCGATGGGCAAGTTCTACACCGCGATCGAGGCGGGTTCGGAAAAGCAGTATCTGGGCTTTGCCGGCGGCTCGGGCATCACGCCGGTCCTGTCGATCATCAAGACCGTTCTGGCACGCGAGCCTCATGCGCAATTCACGCTGGTCTATGCAAACCGCCAGATCAACTCGATCATGTTCCGCGAGGAACTCGAGGATCTGAAGAACCTGTATCTCGGCCGCTTCTCGGTCATCCATGTCCTTGAGCAGGAAGGTCAGGAGATCGACCTGTTCACTGGCCGGATCGACGCGGAAAAAATGACGGCGCTGTTCCAGCACTGGATCGACCCGAAATCCATCGACACTGCCTTCATCTGCGGTCCCGAGCCGATGATGCTGGCCATCGCGGGCTCGCTGAAGGAACACGGGCTGGAAGACGGACAGATCAAGTTCGAACTGTTCGCCAGCAGCCAGCATGGCCGCGCCAAGGCCCGCGCCGTCTCGCGCGAGGCGATTGCGCCGGGCGCCGGGACCGAGGCCACCGTCACTTTGGACGGCGCCACCCGCAGCTTCACCATGGCGCGGCAGGGCGAGACCATCCTTGAAGCCGCCATCGCCAACAATATGGACGCGCCCTATTCCTGCAAGGCGGGCGTCTGCTCGACCTGCCGCTGCAAGGTGGTCGAGGGCGAGGTCGAGATGGCGGTGAACCATGCGCTTGAGGATTACGAGGTCCGCGCGGGCTATGTCCTGAGCTGCCAGGCCTATCCGCTAAGCGAGCGTGTCGTCGTCACCTACGACGAATGAAATCGGAACGAACGGGGGGCCGACATGTCCGAGACGATGAATATCGAGGAATATCTGGCGCAAGGCGGCGTGCTGACCGCGCCGGAAAACGTGCCGGCCCGCTATCGCGGTGAACTTCTGCGCCTGATGTCGAGCTTTGTCGACAGCGAGCTGGCGGCCTCCGCCGGGTTCGCCGCGTCGATCAACTACGCGCCCGGCATCAAGGCGCGCATCGCGGCCAGCCGGATCACGCTGGAAAAGGCCGATCATGCCGAGCGTGTGCTGGGCGTGATGGCCGATTTCGGCACCGATACCGCCCGCTATGAAACCCAGCATGACTGGGCCGCGCGGGTTGGTCGCGATGAGGATCTGGGCGCGACGCGGCTTGGCGGCGACATGCGGCTGTCGGTCCTGCATTACCCGATCAACGGCTGGGTCGATGCGGTGGTGTTGAACGTGCTGCAGGGCCTCGCCACCGGCGTGCAGATGACCGAGCTGACCCGCGTGTCCTACGCCCCCTTGGCCGAGGTCTTTCGCGAGATCGCCCCGCGTGAGGCGCGCCATGCCGAACTGGGCCTAGAGGGGCTGGAACGCATTGTCGCCACCGATGAGGGCCGCGAGGCCACCCGCGCCTCGATCGCCTATTGGCAGGACCGGGTTGCGGCGGGCTTTGGCAGCCTTGCCTCGGCGCGCTACCAGACGCTGGCCAAATTCGGCCTGCGCCACACCCCGAATGAAACGCTGCTTGCCCGCTGGCAGGCGCTTGTGACCCAACGTCTGGCCGCTTTCGGCCTTTGACAGGGGGCGCTGCCCCCGCAGAATTGATCGAGGATAAGACCCATGACCACTCCGCGCCGGCTTGAAAGCTATGTCTGCGGCCGCTGGACCCCCGGCGCGAAGGACGGACAGACGCTTCTGGACGCAGCGACGGGCGAAGCCGTCGCGCTGATCGACTCGACCGGGCTCGATTTCGCGGGCTCGCTGGCCTATGGCCGCGAGGTTGCGGGGCCGAAGCTGCGCGCCATGTCCTTCCATGACCGCGCCGCCATGCTCAAGGCGCTGGGTCAGGCCCTGATGGGCATGAAGGAAGAATTCTACACCGAAAGCCTGAAAACCGGCGCGACCCGCACCGATGGTTGGATCGATATCGAGGGCGGCATCGGCACGATGCTGACCTTTGCATCGAAGGGCCGCCGCGAGCTTCCCAACACCCGCGTGCTGACCGATGGCGATGTCGAGGTTCTGTCCAAGGATCAGACCTTCAGCGCCCAGCATATCCTGACGCCGCTGCAAGGCGTCGCGGTTCATATCAACGCCTATAACTTCCCGATCTGGGGGATGCTGGAAAAGATCGCGCCGACGCTGCTGGCCGGTGTGCCCTGCTTGGTGAAACCCGCCTCGCAGACTGCCTATCTGACCGAGCTGATGGTGCGCCGCATCATCGAGACCGGCATCCTGCCCGAAGGCGCGCTGCAACTGATCTGCGGCTCGGTCGGCGATCTGCTGGACCATGTCACCGGTCAGGACGCGGTGACCTTCACCGGTTCCGCTTGGACCGGTCGCAAGCTGAAATCGCACCCGGCGATCGTCGCGAATTCGGTGCGCTTCACCATGGAGGCCGACAGCCTCAACGCCTCGATCCTTGGCCCCGATGCAGTCGCGGGCACGCCCGAGTTCGACCTGTTCGTCAAGGAAGTCGCGCGTGAGATGACGGTGAAGGCCGGGCAGAAATGCACCGCCATCCGCCGCGTCATCGCACCCCGCGAGCAGGTTCAGGCGCTGGTCGCCGCCCTGCGCGAGCGTCTGGAAAAGACCCCGCTGGGTCTGCCGGGCGCGGAAGGCACGCGCATGGGTCCGCTGGCCAGCTTCGATCAGCGCGTCGAGGTCCGCGAGCGTATCCGCGAGTTGCAAGCCGACGCCGAGATCGTCGCCGGCAATCCCGACGAGGTCCGTCTGGCCTCGGGTGATGCCGAGCGCGGGGCTTTCCTGAACCCGGTCCTGCTTTACGCCGACAAGCCTTTTGCCGCGACGAAGATCCATGAGGTCGAGGCATTCGGCCCGGTCTCGACCGTCATGCCCTATGATGATCTGGACGAGGCGGTCAGCCTTGCGCAGATGGGCAAGGGCTCGCTGGTGTCCTCGGTCTTCACCAATGACGCGAAGGTCGCCGAGGAGGTCGTGATCGGCGCGGCTCCGTTCCATGGCCGTATCCTGATCGGCAACCGCGCCTCGGCCAAGACCTCGACCGGGCATGGCTCGCCGCTTGCGGCGCTGGTCCATGGCGGTCCGGGCCGTGCTGGCGGCGGCGAGGAAATGGGCGGCATCCGCGGCGTCAAGCATTACATGCAGCGCACGGCAGTGCAGGGCGCGCCGCGCCTGTTGTCCGCAGTCACCGGTCGCTGGATCGAGGGTGCCGAGGCGCAGCAGGGCGTCCATCCGTTCCGCAAGTCGCTGGCCGAACTGAACATCGGCGACCAACTGGTCACCGCGACCCGCACCATCACCCTTGAGGATGTCGAGCATTTCGCCAATTTCACCGGCGACACCTTCTACGCCCATATGGATGAGGTCGCGGCCAAGGCGAACCCGTTCTTCGACGACCGCGTGGCGCATGGCTACCTGATCGCGTCCTTCGCGGCGGGTCTGTTCGTCGAGCCGAACCCCGGCCCGGTTCTGGCCAATTACGGCGTCGACAATATGCGCTTCCTGACGCCGGTCTATTTCGGCGACACCCTGCAAGTCCGCCTGACCTGCAAAGAGATCAATCCCCGTGCCAATGCCGAGCATGGCGAGGTCCGCTGGGATTGTCAGGTGACCAACCAGCATGGGGCGGTTGTCGCGCAATATGACGTGCTGACCATGGTGGCCAAGACCTGGCCCGCCATCGCTCAGGCGGCTGAATGAGCCGCATCTACGCCTGGGACGGTATCGTCCCGGTGATTGATCCCACCGCCTTCGTTCATCCCGAGGCGGTGGTCATCGGTGACGTGATCATCGGCCCGGCAGTCTATGTCGGGCCGGGGGCCGTTCTGCGCGGTGATTTCGGGCGGATCATCCTGCAGGCGGGCTGCAATGTGCAGGAGACCTGCGTGATCCATGCCTTTCCCGGCAAGGATGTCGTGGTCGAGGAATTGGGCCATATCGGCCATGGCGCGGTTCTGCACGGCTGCCATGTCGGCCGCAACGCCATGGTCGGCATGAACGCCGTGGTGATGGATGAAGCCGTGATCGGTGAAAACACCATAGTCGCCGCCATGGCCTTTGTGAAGGCCGGGGCGCAGGTACCAGCTAACAGCCTTGCCGTCGGCTCACCCGCCAAGGTGATCCGCGAGTTGTCGGCGGAAGAAATTGAATGGAAACGCCGTGGCACCGGCGTTTATCAGCAGCTTGCGCTGGAAGCACGCGACAAGTTGGTCGCGGCGACGCCTTTGACCGCGCCCGAGCTGGACCGCCGCCGGGCTGAAGCCCCGCGTTACGATCCCTTGGTGCTGGAACGCCGGGGCTTCAGCGAACGGCCTTGATCCCTTCAAGGATCAGGGTCGTCGCCACATCGGCATAATCCTCGCGCGAGATGCGGCCACCGTCGCGAAACCACATATAGACCCAGTTCATCATGCCAAACAGCGACATGGTGACGGGGGTCAACAGGGGGCGTTCGGGATTGTCCAGATCGGGATTGATCTGGCGCAGGACGACGGCGAAATGGCGCACGATCTGCTTTTCGATGGCGAGGATCTCGGCCTTTTGTTCATCAGTCAGGGCCGAGGTCGCGTTCAACTGCACCTTGTGCTGATTGTCCGCGCCCTTATAGGCGTCCAGAACCGTGCCGACCAGCTTGCGCAATTGGGCTTGCGGGTCGAGCGGCTCGACCGAGGCCGCCTCGATCGCCTCAAGGACTTCCTCCAGATGGGTGATGATGATCTCGAAGATCAGCTCGCCCTTGCTGGGATAGTAGTGATAAAGCAGCGCCTTGGACACCTGCCCATGTGCCGCGATCTGCGCCATCGAGGCCTTTTCCATGCCCTGTTCGGCAAAGACGGCGGCCGCGCTGTCCAGAAGCCCGCGCCGTTTTTCATCGAAATCGACTGCCCGTGTCCGAGCCATGAAATCCCTTTCGACCGCCCCATTCAGCGTCCGGTAATTGGACGGGGGTAAAATCCCCCGTCCTTCTAGCTTTATCGTCGCGGCATGTCATGTCCATGCCACGATGCGGCGTCACTCTTTGGGACGGTTGTCCACGACGCGCTTGGCCTTGCCTTCCGAACGGGCGATGCCGTTCGGATCGGCGACGTTGATCTTGGTCGAAACTCCAACCACGCTCTTGATGTGATGCGCGAGTTCCTTGGCCGAATGGGCGCGGGCACTTTCGTCACACATGTCCGGCGTGCATTCGACATGGACGGTCATATTGTCCATGCGGCCCGCGCGCGAAAGCTCGATCTGGAAATGCGGCGCAAGGCCTTTGCATTTCAGGATCTGCTCTTCGATCTGGGTCGGGAAGACATTGACGCCACGCAGGATGATCATGTCGTCGCTGCGGCCGGTGATCTTTTCGATCCGGCGCATCGAGCGTGCGGTGCCGGGCAGAAGGCGCGTCAGATCACGGGTGCGGTAGCGCACCATCGGCAGACCTTCCTTGGTCAGCGTGGTGAAGACGAGTTCACCCAGTTGGCCGTCGGGCAGGACTTCACCGGTCACCGGGTCGATGATCTCGGGGTAGAAGTGGTCTTCCCAGACATGCAGCCCGTCCTTGGTCTCGACGCATTCCTGCGCGACGCCGGGGCCCATGATTTCCGACAGGCCGTAGATATCCACGGCATGCATGTTGAAGGCTTCCTCGATTTCCTGACGCATCGCGTTGGTCCAGGGCTCGGCCCCGAAGATGCCGATCTCGAGCGAGCTTTCGCGCGGGTCCAGTCCCTGGCGGCGGAATTCGTCAAGGATCGACAGCATGTAGCTGGGCGTCACCATGATGATGCGCGGCTTGAAATCGTTGATCAGCGTGACCTGACGCTCGGTCATGCCGCCCGACATCGGGACTACGGTGCAGCCCAGACGCTCGGCGCCGTAATGCGCGCCCAGACCGCCGGTGAACAGCCCGTAGCCATACGAGTTGTGCAGCATGTCGCCCGGACGCCCACCCGCCGCGCGGATCGAGCGCGCGATCAGGTTTGCCCAAGTGTCGATATCGCGCTGGGTATAGCCCACCACCGTCGGCTTGCCAGTCGTGCCGGACGAGCCGTGGATGCGCACCAGCTTTTCGCGCGGCGTGGCGAACATCCCAAAGGGATACGTCTCGCGCAGGTCCTGCTTGTAGGTGAAGGGGAATTTCGCGATATCCGCGAGGGTTTTCAGATCCTCGGGATGGGCGCCATTCTCATCGAAGCGTTTGCGATAGAAGGGCGAATTGTCATAGGCATGCTTCAGCGACCATTGCATGCGGTGAAATTGAAGCTCGGCGATTTCATCGCGCGAAGCGGTTTCGATCGGCTCAAGGCCGGGTGCCATCGGGGACAGGTCTTGCATGGTTTCCTCCCTGCAAACAAGCGGTCCGGTCAGTGTCAGACCGGAAGGTGGGTTCCCTTGACGGTGCGAGAATGGCCGCGGAATTCGGCCACATGTTCACCGTTCTGGTTGGTGATGCGAATGTCATAGATCCCCGAGCGGCCCCGGCGCGAGACTTCGCGCGCGTGGGCCGTCAGCCGGTCTCCGATCCGGCCGGGGACAAGATAGGTGATCGAACAATGCTGCGCCACGGTCAGCTGGTTGTAGCTGTTGCAGGCGAATGCAAAGGCGCTGTCGGCCAGCGTGAACATGTAGCCGCCATGGCAATTGCCGTGGCCGTTCGACATGTCGGCGGTGATCGTCATGGTCAGGTCGGCCTCGCCGGGAGCGATATGGTCAAGGCTCATGTTCAGGCGCTGGCTGGCGGAATCGTCGTTCCACATCGCCTTGGCCGAGGCTTCGGCCAGTTCCTGCGGGGTCATGTCCGAGACGGGTTTCATTGGCCGGTGAACTCCGGCTTGCGCTTTTCAAGGAAGGCAGTGACGCCCTCGGCATAATCCTTGCTGCGCCCGGCTTGACGCTGAAGGTCGCGCTCAAGGTCAAGCTGCTGGTCAAGGCTGTTGGTTGCCGCATCCTGAATCAGTCGCTTGGTCAGGCCCAGACCCAGCGTCGGGCCAGCAGCCAGCGAAGTCGCCAGCGCGACGGCTTCGCTCATCAGCGCCTCGTCATCGACGGCCTTCCAGATCATGCCCCATTCGGCGGCCTTTTCGGCCATTAGCGGCTCGGCGGTCAGGGCCAGAGCCTTGGCGCGCGGCTCACCCAGAATACGGGCAAGGCTCCAGCTGCCGCCGGCATCCGGGATCAGGCCGATTTTCGAAAACGCCTGAATGAATTTTGCGGATTTAGCGGCCAGAACGATGTCGCAGGCCAGCGCGATATTCGCACCCGCACCTGCCGCCACACCGTTCACTGCGCAGATCACCGGCTTTTCCAGCGCGCGGATCAGCCGCAGCGTCGGATTGTAGAACGTGTCCAGCGTCTGGCCCAGATCGGGTGCGGGGCCACCCTTGCGCGGATCGCGGTCGCCCAGATCCTGTCCGGCACAGAAACCGCGTCCCGAGCCGGTCAGCAGCACCGCGCGCACTTCCGGATCGGCATGGGCGCGCTCGATCCCTGCACGCAGGGCCAGATGCATGTCCTCGTTGAAGGAATTGAGCTTTTCCGGACGGTTGAGCGTCAGCGTCAGTACACCGTCGACCAGCGTGGTCAGGACCGTTTCTGTCATTTGGAACTCCCCAGCCCCACTCTCCCCGAGGCTATTGAAGATTTTTGTTGCATAAACCGACCGGTCGGTCAATGATAATGTTCAGTCTTGGGAGGGATGTCATGTCAGAGTTCTTCGACCGCCATCGGCCGATGCTTGACGCTGCGGTGGAAACACTGCGCGCGCGTGAATTCTGGACGCCATTCCCCGAAGTTCCCAGCGGCAAGATCTATGGTGAAACCGCCAAGGAGGACGGCGCGACGGCTTTCGCGGCGCTTTGCGGTCAGCCCTTCTCGATCCCCGGCCACCCCGAGGAAAGCCGCTTGGGTCGCGAAGAATCGCCCTTTGGCCCGCAATTGGGAATCACCTATCCGACGGCATCGGCCCCGGCGCTGATCGCGGCCTCGCAGGGTGCTGCCGATGCCTTGGCCGCTGCCAGAATCGAAGACCGTGTAGGCGTCTGTCTTGAGGCGCTTGCGCGTCTGAACCGCATCAGTTTCCTGATCGGCAATGCGACCATGCACACGACCGGACAGGCTTTCGCCATGGCCTTTCAGGCGGGCGGGCCGCATGCGCAGGATCGCGGCCTCGAGGCCGTGGCCATGGCCTATGCCGAGATGACCCGTTTCGCGGGAACCGCGCGCTGGGAAAAGCCGCAGGGCAAGGCCCAGCCGATCGTGCTGGAAAAGCACTGGTCGGTCATTCCGGTGGGAATATCGCTGGCGATCGGCTGCAACACCTTCCCGACGTGGAACTCCTATTCCGGCCTGTTTGCCAGCCTGGCAGCCGGAAACCCCGTCATCGTCAAGCCGCATCCCGCTGCCATCCTGCCTTTGGCGCTGACCGTGCGCGTGCTACGCGAGGTCTTGGCCGAGGCTGGCCTGCCCGCAAATGCCGTGCTGCTGGCCGTGGACCAGCCGGGGGCCGAGATCACCAAGACCTTGGCAACCGATCCTGCCGTGCGGCTGATCGACTATACCGGCTCGGGCGCGTTCGGGGATTGGCTGCGCAGCAATGCCACGGCGACGATCTTCAGCGAGGAAGCCGGGGTCAATACCGTCACCCTCGCCGCGACGGATGATTTCGACGGCATATGCGCCAATCTGGCCTTCTCGCTGGCGCTTTACTCGGGGCAGATGTGCACCGCGCCGCAGAACATCTATATCCCGAAGGGCGGGATTCCGACCGATCAGGGCCACAAGACATTCGATCAGGTGGCACAAGCATTGGCCGGGGCGATTGACGCGCTGCTGTCCGATCCGGCCCGCGCGGCGGGCATTTGCGGTGCCATCGCCAATCCCGCGACACTGGAGCGGGTCGCAGCGGCCCGCACCACCGGGCGGATCATCCGCGATTCTGCGCCCTCGGGCGAAGGGCGCACTGCCACGCCTCTGCTGCTGGCGCTAAACGATGGGGATGCGGCCTGCCAGCAGGAATGCTTCGGTCCCATCGCCTATCTGATCGCGGTTGAGGATGCCGATACCGGGATTGCCCGCGCCTCTGATCTGGCCCGCCAGAAGGGCGCAATCACCGCCGCGCTTTACGATACCGACGAAGCCCGCATTTCCCGCGCCGTCGCGGCTTTCGCGCGGGCAGGGGTGAACCTGTCGATCAACCTGACCGGCAATATCTTCGTCAACCAGTCGGCTGCCTTCAGCGATTTCCACGTCACCGGGGCCAACCCGGCGGGAAATGCCAGCCTGACCGATACCGCATTCGTCGCCAGCCGCTTCCGGCGGGCGATGTGGCGCCGCCCCGCGGCCGCCTGAACCGATAACTTTGGGAGGAGGAACCCATGATCAAGACCCTGACCACGACCGTTCCCGCCGCGCTGATCGCGCTTGGACTGGCATCGACCGCCCAAGCCGAGATCAAGATCGGTGCCTCGATCTCGGCTACCGGCCCGGCGGCATTTCTGGGCGACCCCGAGGCCAAGACGCTGGAAATGCTGGTCGAGGAACTGAACGCCAAGGGCGGCATCAATGGTGAGCAGGTCGAACTGGTGCTGTATGACGATGGCGGCGACGCCAACAAGGCACGCACCTTTGCCACCCGCCTGATCGAGGACGATGAGGTGCAGGCGATCATCGGCGGCACCACCACCGGGGCCTCGATGTCGATTTTGGCCGTCGCCGAGGATGCGGAAGTGCCGTTCATCTCGCTGGCGGGTGCCATCGACATCATCCAGCCGGTCAAGCCCAACACCTTCAAGACCCCGCATACCGACCGTATGGCCTGCCAGAAGATCTTCGAGGACATGAAGAAGCAGGGCATCACCAAGATCGGCCTGATCTCGGGGACGGACGGCTTTGGTGCCTCGATGCAGGCGCAATGCAAGGACGTGGTCGGTGAATACGGCATCGAGATCGTCGCTGACGAGACCTATGACCCGAAAGACGCCGACATGACGGCGCAGCTGACCAAGATCCGCAATGCGGCGGGCGTGCAGGCGGTGCTGAACCCGGGCTTCGGTCAGGGCCCCTCGATCGTCACGCGTAACTACAAGCAGTTGGCGATCGACCTGCCGCTGTACCAGTCGCATGGCGTGGCCTCGGACGGGTTCATCGAACTTGCGGGCAAGGACGCGGCCGAAGGCGTGCGCCTGCCCGGCACGGCGCTGCTGGTCGCGGAACTTCTGGCGGATACTGATGCGCAAAAGCCGGTCGTCTCGGCCTACAAGGCCGCTTATGAGGCGAAATACAAGACACCGGTCAGCACCTTCGGCGGCTATGCCCATGACGGTTTTGCGCTGCTGGTCGACGCGATCACCCGTGCAGGCAGCAGCGAGCCCGCGGCGATCCGCGAAGCGCTGGAAGGGGTCAAGGGTTTGGCTGGAACGACGGGCATCTACACCATGACCGCCGAGGACCATCTGGGTCTCGACCTGACGGCCTTCCGGATGCTTGAGATCAAGGACGGCGACTGGACCATCGTCGAGTGAGCCCCGCGGCCCCTTAACGGGGGCCGCTCCGCCCGGAGCCCTTAGCCAAAGGACCCCAGCATGTCCGAATTCCTGCAATTCCTGTTCTCGGGACTGACCGTTGGTGCGGTCTATGCGCTTGTCGCGCTTGGCTTCACCATCATCTACAACGCCTCGGGCGTGGTGAACTTCGCGCAGGGCGAATTCGTCATGCTGGGCGGCATGATCACCGTTTTCGCCCATGCCGCCGGGCTGCCGCTGCCCTTGGCCGCGCTGATCGCGATTGCGGCCACCGCAGCCATCGGCGTCGCGCTGAACAAGCTGGCGATCGAGCCCGCGCGCGGCGCGCCGGTGGTCACGCTGATCATCATCACCATCGGGGCCTCGATCTTTATCCGAGGCGCGGCGCAGCTGATCTTTGGCAAGCAGATCCACACCTTCCCGGCATTCTCGGGCGATGATCCGATCCATGTCATGGGCGCGACGATCCTGACGCAAAGCCTGTGGGCGATTGGCGGGGCGGCGGCGGTTTTCGTGGCGCTGTGGCTGTTCTTCACCCGCACGATCCTTGGCCGCGCGGTGCTGGCCACCTCGAACAATCGCCTCGCGGCGCAACTGGTGGGGATCAACACCGATTTCATCATGACGCTGTCCTTCGCGCTGTCGGCGGGGATCGGGGCCTTTGCGGGCGTGCTGATCACGCCAATTACCATGACCTCTTATGACGTGGGTTTGGGTCTGGCGCTCAAGGGCTTTGCGGGCGCGATGCTGGGCGGCATGGGCAATCCCAAGGGCGCCTTCGCGGGTGGGCTGCTGCTGGGCCTCTTCGAGGCGATGACCGCGGGATACCTGTCCTCGCAATACAAAGAGGCCGCGGCCTTTGTCGTCATCCTTGCCGTGCTGTTCTTCATGCCGCAGGGGCTTTTCGGTCAAAAATCCACGGATCGGGTGTGACATGCGACTTTCCAGCAAACACCTGACCCTGATCGTCATGGCCGCCTTGATCGCGGCGGCCCCGTTCTTTTTCCCCTCGGGCTATTACTTCCGCGTTGGCGCGCTGATCTTTGTCAATGCGCTGGCGGTTACGGGCATCGTCATCCTGACCGGCTATGCCGGGCAGATCAGCCTTGGCCATGCCGGTTTCGCCGGGATCGGCGGCTATGCCTGCGCGCTGGCCCCGGTGCATCTGGGCCTGCATCCCGCACTGGCCGTGGTGCTGGGGGCGGTGATCTCCGCTGTTCTGGCCTTTCTGGTCGGCAGGCCGATCCTGCGGCTCAAGGGCTATTATCTTGGCGTTGCCTCGCTGGGTTTTGGCATCCTTGTCGCGATGGTGCTGAACAACGAACGCGGGCTGACCAAGGGCCCCGACGGGATCGAGGTCCCGGATCTGGGCCTGCGCGCCGTGCTGAAGGACTGGGGCCTGAACCTGTCGAATGGCGAGTTCTGGTATGCCTTCACCGGCATTTGTCTGGTCATCGGGGCATGGATCGCGCTGAACCTGTTCAACAGCCCGACGGGCCGGGCGCTGCGCGCTTTGCACGGCTCCGAGGTCGCTGCCGGAACCGTCGGCATCGACGTGGCGCGGGTCAAGTTGCAGGCTTTCGTGATCTCGGCGGTCTATGCCTCGGTCGCGGGCTCGCTGACGGCGCTGCAAAACAAGTTCATCACCCCCGACATTGCCGGTTTCATGCATTCGGTGGAAATGGTCACGATGGCGGTGCTGGGTGGCGTCGGTTCAGTCCCCGGCGCGATCCTTGGCGCGGGTATCCTGACGCTGCTGCCGCAGGTGCTGACGGTCTTCGCCGAATATGAACAGCTGATCCTTGGCCTTGTGATGATGCTGGTGATGATCTTCCTGCGCGAGGGGTTGGTGCCGTCCATCCTGCGCAAATTCCGGGGGAGGGGCGAATGAGCCTGTTGCAGATCGAGCGTCTGGGAATTGCCTTTGGCGGCCTGCGCGCCGTCCATGATGTCAGCTTTTCCGTCGAGCCGGGCGAGATCGTCTCGGTCATCGGGCCGAATGGCGCGGGCAAGACGACGCTGTTCAACATGATCTCGGGCGTCTATCGCCCCGGTTCGGGCCGGGTGCGGCTCAAGGGCGAGGACGTGACCGGGATGGAGCCGTTCCGCTTGGCCGCGCGCGGCATGTCCCGCACCTTTCAGAACCTGCAGATCTTTCAGAACATGACCGTGCTGGAAAACGCCATGGCCGGGTTCCACTTGCAGGAACGCGGCCCGGTTCTGGCAGACCTTCTGAACCTGCCCTCGTCGCGCCGCCGCACGCGCATGGCCGAGGAGGGTGCGCGCGAATTGCTGACCCGCGTTGGCCTTGAACGGGCTGCGGATCGCGAGGCGGGGAACCTCTCCTATGGCTCGCTCAAGCGGTTGGAAATTGCCCGCGCGCTGGCGATGAAGCCTGCCGTGCTGCTGCTCGATGAACCCGCCGCCGGCTGCAATGCCGTCGAGACCGAGGAAATCGACCACCTGATCGCCGAGGTTGCCAAGTCCGGCGTGGCGATCCTGCTGGTCGAGCATGACATGAAGATGGTCATGCGGATCTCAAACCATGTCGTGGTGCTGGACCATGGCGAGAAGATCGCCGAAGGCCCGCCCGAGGCGGTCAGCCGCAACCCGGCGGTGATCGCCGCCTATCTGGGAACGGAGGCAGCCCATGCTGACAGTTGAGGGGCTGCGCTCGCGCTATGGCCGCATCGAGGTGCTGCATGGCCTAGACCTGACGGTCGAAAGCGGCGAGATCGTCACCGTGGTCGGCGCAAACGGCGCGGGCAAGACGACGCTCTTGCGTTGCCTGTCGGGCGTGCAGCCGGTCTCGAGCGGCAAGATCACCTTCCGGGGTGAGGCGCTGACCACCGTTCCGGCCTATAAACGCCTGTCGCGGGGCCTGTCGCAATCCCCCGAGGGGCGGCAGATTTTCACCAACCTGTCGGTTGAGGAAAACCTGCGGCTGGGGGCGTTTCTGTTCAGTGACGACCGGGTCGGCAAGGACATGGAAGACGCCTTCCAGATGTTCCCGATCCTGCGCGAGAAACGCAATCTTGCCGCAGGTGGCCTGTCCGGTGGCCAGCAGCAGATGCTCGCGATGGCGCGGGCACTGATGGGGCGGCCCTCGTGCCTGCTGCTGGATGAGCCGTCGATGGGGCTTGCCCCGATCATCGTGCAGCAGATTTTCGATGTGGTCAGCGGCCTCAAGGCGCTTGGCGTCACCGTGCTGCTGGTCGAACAAAACGCCTTCGGGGCGCTCAAGATTGCCGACCGGGGCTATGTCATGGAAACCGGCACCATCACCATGCAGGGACCGGCGGCCGAACTCATCGCCGATCCCCGCATCCGCGAAGCCTATCTGGGAATTTGAACATGTCTGTCGTCACCATCGCCCGCCAAGGGGATATCGCCACCGTCACCGTGGACAACCCGCCCGTCAACGCGCTGGGTCTGGCGCTGCGGCAAGGGCTTTGGGATGCCGTGGCCGAATTGGACGCCGATCCGTCGGTGCGGGCGGTGGTGCTGATCTGTGCCGGGCGCACCTTTATCGCCGGGGCGGATGTGACCGAATTCGGCAAACCTCCGGTCGAGCCGCATCTGCCCGATCTGGTCGCCCGGATCGAAGCGGCGACGCCCCCTTGGGTCGCGGCCATCCATGGTTCGGCCCTTGGCGGCGGCTTCGAGGTAGCGCTTGGCTGCCGTTTCCGCGTGGCGCAGCCCGATGCCTCGGTCGGTTTGCCCGAAGTGACATTGGGCATCATTCCCGGCGCGGGCGGCACGGTCCGCACGCCGCGCCTGTGCGGTGTTGAAACGTCGGTCGACATGGCGACCTCCGGCAAGCCCCTGCGTGCGCCGAAAGCGCTGGCCGCCGGTCTGATCGACGCGGTGATCCAAGGCGACCTGCTGGACGGCGCTGTCGCCTTTGCCCGCGAGGCGATCGAGAAACCCCTGCCGCTGCCCGTCTCGGCCCGCGAGGTCGTGGCCCCCGACGCGGGCTTCTGGACCGATTCTGAGAAAGCCGTGGCCAAGGCAGCCAAAGGTGCCGCCGCGCCCGCCCGCGCCCTTGCCGCGATCCGTAAGGCTGCCGAGGCCTCCTTCACCGAAGCCATGGATTTCGAGCGCGAGACCTTTATCGAGCTGCGCGGCACCGAGCAGGCCGCCGCTTTGCGCGCGGTTTTCTTCGCTGAACGTGCTGCCCCACGTCCGGTGGCACTGCGCGAGGTCGAGCCCGCACCGCTACGCAAGGTGGCTGTCATCGGCGGTGGCACGATGGGCGCGGGGATCATCGCCGCACTTCGCGATGCCGGACTGCCTGTCACTCTGATCGAACAGGACGATGCTGCGGTCGAACGTGGTCTGGCCAATGTCGCCAAGGTTTTCGACGGCGGCGTCAAGCGCGGCAAACTGTCCGAGGCACAGGCGCAAGCGCTGAAGGACGGCGTGACTGGCACAACCGATTACGCGGCGCTGGCCGATGCGGATATGGTCATCGAGGCGGTATTCGAGGAAATCAGCGTCAAGCGCGCGGTCTTTGCCCGTCTGGGAGAGGTTTGCCGCTCCGATGCGGTTCTGGCCACGAACACCTCCTATCTGGACCCGCGCGCCATTGCCGAAGACCTGCCGAACCCCGACCGTTTCATCGGGCTGCATTTCTTCAGCCCGGCCAATGTGATGAAACTGCTGGAAATCGTGCCGACCCCCGAAACCTCGGCCCGGACGCTGGCTACCGGTTTTGCCCTTGGCCGCCTGCTGAAGAAGATCCCGGTGCAGTCCGGCATCTGCGAAGGCTTCATCGGCAACCGCATCCTGAAACGCTATCGTGCCGCCGCCGAAGGGCTGGTGCGCCGTGGCGTGCCGATCGCCGATATTGACGCGGCGATGCGCGGCTATGGCCTGGCGATGGGGCCGTTCGAGGCACAGGATCTGGGCGGGCTCGACATTGCCTATCTGCAACGCGAAGGCGCGCGCGCCTTGGGGCAGGACGTGCCGGAAACGCTGGGCGATATCCTTGTCCGCGCCGGTCGCAAGGGGCAGAAAACTGGCGGCGGCTGGTATGATTATGTCGCGGGTGACCGCAAGCCGCAGGTCTCGACCGCCGTTGCGGAACTGTTGGCCGCGCAGATCCGCCCGGATGCCGCAATGACCGCCGCCGAAATCGCGCAGACGCTGGTCGCCGAGATGGCCGCCGAGGGGCAGGCAATTCTTGACGAGGGCATTGCCGCCAGCCCCGCCGATATCGATCTGGTCAAGATCCACGGCTATGGATTCCCGCGCTGGCGCGGCGGGCCGATGTTCGCAAACCGCGCACGCGGTTAGGCAAGCAGCCGGGCGGGGAACGTCACGCCCGGCTTGCGACCCCAGGGGGGGATCGGGTATTTCGCAGAAGCAGGGTTTCCGTTCGGGCGGACTGGCATCGGAAAAGGAGGAGTCCAATGCTGTATCAAACCGTCACGGCGGCGCAGACGCTTGGCATACCCGGCGACAGCGTCAGCAGCGTCGAGGAATATGCCAGCCGCATCCAGCAGGTCTGCGGCGCGTTTCGCGTCCATGCTCAGGCCGGACGTGCGGATCGGATCTGTGGTTTGGTCGAAAGCCGCAGGCTGGCACGGTTCGAAGCGGCGGTGGTGTCGCTGGATGCCTCGCGCGTTGAGCGGGATCAGGCGATGATCCGCCGCGATCCGGGTGAGCATCTGTTCCTGCTGTTCCAGCATGCCGGGTCCAGCCGGATCATCCAGCGCGATTGCCAGACGGTGCTGAGGGCGGGCGATGTCTATATCGCGGATTCCGGGCTGCCCTCGGAATTCATCTATGAGGGTACGCAATCGCGCCAGATCTCGCTGCATCTGCCGCGGGACGAGGCCGTTCGCCGTCTGGGGTCGCTTTGCACCGGCGGCATGGCGGTCGACCGGACCGATCCTCTGGTCCCGGCGATGCAGGGGATCGTGACGCGGCTGATGCTTGACGATGCCGGGGGCGCGGCTCTGTCCGAAGCGCTGCTCAACATCCTCTCGGCCTATTGCCATTCGCGCGCGACCGGAGAGACCGACCGCGCCGCCCAGTTGCATCGCCGCGCGATCGAGAGGATCGCGACCCGCGCCGGGGATGGCGGGCTTGATCTGGATACGCTGGCGGGCGATCTGGGTGTTTCGCGCCGGACGCTGCAGCGCGCCTTCACCCGGCAGGGCGAATCCGTGACGGGTGCGCTGCTGGCAGCCAGACTTGATCTGGCGCGCTCGCGTCTGGGCGGGGCCTGCAAAAGCGATCGCGGTGACATTGCTGCCATTGCGTTTGATTGCGGCTTCAATGACCTGTCCCATTTCTATCGCGCCTTCCGCATGCGTTTCGGGATGTCTCCGGGGCAGGCGCGGCACTGATACGTGGCGCGCTGCGCCAATCGCCGTGGCGCAACTTGCCAAGACCCGGCGCGCCGAAACTGGCATTCTGGCGTGAAACGCTCTGCAACAGAGCGCACGGGAGGATGAAGCATGAGCGAACTTAACCTGACCATCGGCGGCAAGACCCACGCGGTCGCGGCCCGCTTTGACGTGATCAACCCCGCGACCGGCGAAGTCGCCGGGACCGCGCCCAATGCCACGCTGGCCGATCTGGATCTGGCGGTCGCGGCCGCCAAGGCGGCTTTCGTCGACTGGTCGCAGAAATCCGATGCCGAATTGCAGGCCGCCTGCGAGGCGGTGACCGCCAAGATTGGCGAACATGCCGAGGAGCTGGCACGTCTGGTGACGCTGGAGCAGGGCAAGCCGCTGAACGGCCTTGGCTCGCGCTGGGAAATCGGCGGAGCGCAGGCTTGGGCGGGCTACACTGCCGGGCTGTCGCTGCCGGTCAAGGTGCTGCAGGACGACAATGCCGGTCGGGTCGAGCTGCACCGCAAGCCGCTGGGCGTCATCGGCTCGATCACGCCGTGGAACTTCCCGGTGATGATCGCGATCTGGCACATCATGCCCGCTTTGCGCACCGGCAATACGGTCGTGATCAAGCCCTCGCCCTACACCCCCCTTGCGACGCTGCGGCTGGTCGAGCTGATGAACGAGGTTCTGCCCGCAGGCGTCGTCAACATCGTCTCGGGCGAGGACCGCGAGGTCAATCTGGGTGCGGCGATGTCCAGCCATCCCGATATCCGCAAGATCGTCTTCACCGGCTCCAGCGCGACCGGCAAACGGGTGATGCAATCGGCCTCGGCCACGATGAAGCGCCTGACGCTGGAACTGGGCGGCAATGACGCGGGCATCGTCCTGCCCGATGCCGATCCCAAGGCCATTGCCGAGGGCCTGTTCTGGGGTGCCTTTATCAATAACGGCCAGACCTGCGCCGCGATGAAGCGCCTGTATGTCCATGACAGCATCCATGACGAGGTCTGCAAGGAACTGGTCGCCTATGCCGCGCAGATCCCGGTCGGCAATGGGTTGGAGGAAGGCTCGGTCCTGGGTCCGATCCAGAACCGCATGCAGTTCGAGAAGGTCGCTGGTCTCGTCGAGGACGCCAAGACCCGCGGTCAGGTCCTGCTGGGAGGCAAGCCGGGCGAGGGGCTGTTCTTCAACCCGACGATCATTGCCGGCCTGAAGAATGGCGATCCGCTGGTTGATGAGGAACAGTTCGGCCCGGTCCTGCCGGTCATCCGCTACACCGATCTGGACGAAGTCATCGCCGCGGCGAATGACAGCGAGAACGGTCTGGGCGGCTCGATCTGGACCAAGGACATCGAGGCCGGGCGCAAGCTGGCCGCGCGGATGGAATGCGGTTCGGTATGGCTGAACAAGCACGGCATGATCCAGCCCAACGCGCCCTTTGGTGGGGTGAAGTCTTCGGGTCTGGGCGTCGAATTCGGTGAGGAAGGCCTAGCGGAATACACAGACATTCAAGTCGTCTTCAGCTAAGCGATTGGCCGCCCTGCCGGGATATCCGGCGGGGCGGCACCCTTGCTGCGGGTTACGCTGTCGCCTGCCTTTGCCGCGATACGCTGACGCCAAGGAACAGCAGCACCACCAGCCCCTGCAGGATCAGCGGCTCGGCCACCGGGAACAGCCCGAACCACAATTGCAGCCAGTCGCGGTCCGGGAACCAGTTGACCGGAGTCGCGCTGATCAGCGCAGCGGTCTGCAACCCGCGTACGCCTGCTCCGACCAGCACTACCGACAGCAGCGCCAGCAGCGCCGAAGTTGCGCGGAAGAAAAGCCGCAGCGGCAGTTTCCGCCCCGAGGCAAGGATCATCCAGCCAGCCGCCAGCGCAGCACCCGCCCCGGCAACCAGTCCCAGCAGGACCGGAATGGGTGCGGCATCGACCAGCAGCGCCTCGTAGAACAGGACCGTCTCGAACCCCTCGCGGAAGACCACAAGGAAGGCCAGAAACGCGACGGTGCGGACCGTTGCTGTTCCGGCCAGCTTGCGCCGCATCGCCGCGACATGCCCGCCCTTGGCGGTCAGTCCCAGCACCAGCCAGATCAGCACCGCGGCGGCCAGCAGCGCCGTGGCCCCCTCCAATGCTTCGCGCGAAAGGGTCGAGATGGAAAACAGCCAGCGCGTCGCCGCCCATAGCGCAAAGCTGCAGACCACTGCCAGACCGACACCCAGGGCGACCGGGCGGCGGAAGCGGGCGGGATCGGCCCCTTCGGCACGAAGTGCGGCCAGCAGTGCCGCAAGGATCAACACACCCTCCAGCCCCTCGCGGAAGATGATGCCCGCCGATTGCAGCACGGCGCCCGTAGCGGAAATCGGGGCTTCGATCCGCTCGCGCGCATCGGCCAGGTCCGCCTTGATCCCCTCAACCTCGGCGGCCAGGACGTCTTTGGGCACCTGAGCGGCGATGAGGCGGGCCAGGCCAGGGCGCTCGGTGTTACCCTCCCAGAAACGCGCCTCCATCCGCAGCGCCATTGACGGTGCGCGGGGCTTCAGACGTTGTTCGATATCGGGATCGAACCAGGAATAGGCCTCGAGCCGCTTCAACTCGGCTTCGGTCCAGTCGCCATTCGCAGCGACCAGCACCATTTCGTCCAGCGCGGCGGGCAGCGCGTCGACGGCGGCGGCATAGCCACCCTGCGCGACCTCGGCCCCGAAGGTCGCGTCGATCAGTGATACAGCCTCGGTTATCAACGGTTCGACGCCATCCTTGCGCTGCAATATCAGCGTTTTGCTGTCGTCGAGCAACTGCATCAGCCGTTCGGCATCCGCAGGATTGGTCATCTGAGGGGTCAGATCACCAAGGATCAGTACCGCACGGTCGCGAAACATCAGCGACTCGTTATATTCCAGATGCTGGGTGATCTGGCCGTCGCGGACGCCGTTGGCATATTCCTCCCAGACCATGACGGTGAAACGGCGCAGCAGACGGGCGCGGCGCAAGGTTTCCTCGGGCGAGAGCACGACCGGGGCATAGCCAGCGATGCGCTGGCTGATGGCGGCGATCGCCGAAGGATCCTGTTCGGCCCGGGCCAGATCCTGACGCAGCGCGGCCACGCTTTCCGCACCAAGCCGGGCATCCAGATTGTCGCCCAGATAGGCGACCAGCCCCTCGGCCCGGCCCAGATCGCCCGCATATTGCACCATGCGACCCGCGCCTGCATCCTCGGTCGCGCGGGACAAGGCCAGCCGCAATTCGGAAGCGGCGACGGTCAGCAGTTCGGATTGGACAATGTCATGGGCGGCCTGTGGTTCAAGCTGGTCCGCCGCCAGCGCCTTGACCGCCAGCGCGGCCCCGGTATCGCGGGAGGCGCGGGCATAGTCGCGGATATTCAGCCAGTCGCGCGCGTGATCGGGCTGTCCGGCAAGGATCGCTGCCAGCCCATGATCCCGCGCCGCAGCCATCACCGCGGTCCACAGCCGTTGGCGGTCGCGCGCCACCTGCGCCGGGTCGCCGCTGCCGACACTGGCCGCATAATCGGCCATCGCCGCATCGGCCTCGGCCGCGCCAAACTGGCCCTTGGTCGCGGACCATGCGGCCTGCATGGATTGCAGCCGCTGGGCGATGTCGGCATCGCGTTCGGGAGAGGCCGCGCGATACATCAGCCGCTCGATACGGCCTGCTTCGCTGCGCAGGGTTTCGGCGGCGCTCCAAGGAGTTTCCTCGGCATGGATCGGCAGCGCCATGGCAAGCAGCAGCGCAATTGCGGTCAGGAATTTCAAGGCTGGTTATCCGTCAGATCGGTCGAAAGCTCGGCCAGGGTGAAGGGGGGAACGGCCATTTCGCGCCGAAGATTGCGATACAGAAGGTCGGGCAGCGCGACCCGGTATTGCAGCCGCGCGGTCAGGTGCAGAGGGCCTTGCGCCGCGCCGTCCAGAGGAATGTCATAGGTCGCGACATCCTCGCCCTTGGCGGGGATCGGGCGGCGGACCCAATTGACCTCGGCGGTCGAGAAGGTCAGGTGATCGGTGATGCGGCGGCCCTTGCTGTCCTGGAAATGTTCGATCCAGGCCACGGTCTCGGTCTCGGTCTCGGTCTCGGTCTCGGTCTCGGCCTCATCCGGGCCGCCCGAGCGGTACAGGGTCCGGCCCTGCGCGTCGGTCAGGGTCAGTTCCAGCCACATGTGTTTCTGGTCATTGACGCCGGTCGGCAGGTTGTGCCCCGCGCCAAGGTTCTGCACCGCCACCGCCAGATGCAAGGTGTCGCCGCGCCGTTGCTGGTCGCGCAGTTCCAGCCCGGCGGCGGCGCGCAGCAGTGCTTCGGTCTGGCGGGCCTGCTCGGTCAGGGTGTCGCGGTTCAGGTCGCGGCTGACGCCCGGCAGCGCGCCGCCGCGCAGCACGTCCAGCGTGTCGCCCATACCGGTATCGGTCAGCAGGTGGTTCGCGCCGACGAAGCGATGCGAAAACCGCTTGGGCCCGGACAGGTCGCCGTTGCGGATGGCAATGACCTGCGCGGCGGGGTCGTCGGCCATATGGCAGGCTTGGCAGGTCACGCCCTGCTGCCCGTACCAGCTGTCGCGCCATTCCAGAAAGGTCGATTGCGCCACCTGCGGGCTGCGCGCCTTGGACATGGAATGGTCGTAGATCTCGACATGGCAGGCGCCGCACAGATCCGAGCTTTTCATCAGCGCGGTGGTATCGGGCGCGCCATAGGCGGCCAGATGGTCGCGCGGATTGGCCAGCAGCGCCGCATTGGTCAAGCCGTCCTGATCGTATTCGGCGCGGTTATAGGCCAGGGTGATCGCGCCATTGCCTGTCTCCGGCTGGGCATGGATGGCGGTGTGGCAGGTGATGCAGGTCACGCCCTCGGTCAGCGCATCGGCGGGCTGGACCGAGACGAAGCGATTGACGCGGCCGGTCAGCATTTCATTGGGGGCGTGGCAGCCCTCGCAGAAGCGGCCCTGTTCGGGGTTGCGGACGCTGTCGACATTGGCGTCCACCGTCGCCTCATAGATCAGGTCCCGGTCGGCAATCGCATGCAGCGACCCGGCCCATTCGTGGAATTCCTGTTGGTGACACGAGGCGCAATCCGCAGCGGATGGCAACCGTGCCGGGTCACTGAACGCGCCCGAGGCCGAGCGGATGCGCGAGGGCCAGAACAGCCGCTCCTGTCCTGTGTCATCGGGACCAAAGGGCAGGCGGTAGAAGGGCACATCCGTTGCCGCAACGCCAACGGGCGCGGGCCGTGGGGCCAGCGCCGCATAGGCGGCAAGGGCCGTCACCGCGACCAGAAGCGCGGCCAGCAGAGGCCGGGCGTGGTAGCGCAGCTGGGTCTTGATCCTCATGACCGCACCCATCCCCAATGTCGCATCGCCAGATGCAGGATCAGCACCGGCAGGATCGGCCATGCGCCCCAGAAATGCAGCAGCGACAGGGTTTCGGTCAGTTCGCGTGCGGGTAGCCACAGCTTGCCCGCCAGCCATAGAAGGCCCGGCAGGCTCATGGTCAGGCCGGTCAGGACGACCAGCGCCATGTCGGCCAGCAAAGCCCATGACAGCACGGTGAACCCCGTCCGGCTGCTCATCCGCAGTCCGGTCGGGACATGCCGCAGCAGCCACGGCACCAGCGTCGCGACCAGCGCCAACCCAAGGCCGACATGCGTCCAAAGGACGATGGGACTGGAGGGCGCCAGCCACAGGTAGATCCCCGAGGCGAACAGCCCGGCGATGATCGCACTGTGCAGGCCCGAGCGCAGGCTTCCCCCGCGCCCGTATTCATGCCGGGCGGTATGTGTCGTTGTGCCTTGACGGGCCTGGCTTGCGGCTTGTCCCATCTTTGCCTCGCAGATTTCAGCCCTTGATTTCGACCCCATGCTTGGCTGCGGCCTGCAGGACTTGCGCCACGATCCGTTCGGCGATGTCCTGTGCTTCGCTGCCAAGCGCGTCGGCCTCTTCCGACGTGAACTTGTCGCCCTTTGCTTCGCGTTCGCGGGTCTCGGTGACCAGCGCGATCAGCTCATCGAAGCCTTTGGTGATCGAGCCGTCCAGCGCTGCATCGTCTGTCGAAACCACCGGCGAGATCGCCTGATTGTACATCCGCTGGCAACCGCCCATGATCCCCAGAACGTCGATCAGACGGCTGCGCGCGATAAAGGCCGCGCCCTCGCCGCCAAGGAATTGCGATTCCTTCCATTCGCCGAAGTAGTCACCGACGGTCGGCGTCATGGTGACAACGGCGGTAAAGGCGTCGTCGCGGTTGGGTTCCCACGCCGCCATGTCGGTTTCCAGCGCCTTGGACCATTCAACCATGCCCTGGGCCGCACCAAGCGCCAGATTGGCGTCGAACAGCAGCTCTCCCGGCCCGATCTGGCCGTCGCCATTCAGGTCGGCGTCCAGCTTGACATGTTCCTTGTCGGTCCCCCACAGCAGCGGCTCGGTGATCGAATGGAACAGGCTGCCCGGCCGTTTCAGCACGGTGCCGTCGGGCAGGGTCAGGTCGTATTCGGCCACGTCCTCTTCCTCGGTCCCCGGATTGCCGGCATCAAGGATCAGGTCGTATTTCGCGGTCGAGGGGATACCCGCGACAATGCCTTCGATGGTCTCGTATTCATTCGAGGCCGCCAGCCACTGGTCGCGCATCGCCGTCACGGCCTCGGCCAGTTTCGGGCCTTCGGCTTCCCATGCGGCCTTGTAGTCTCCGCCATGCGCGGCGATCAGCGCGGCATAGGCCTCGGCCGAGCCCTGCATCTTCTGCGCATTGGCGACCAGCGCCGCGTTATGTTCCAGCGTGAAGGCCTTGACCTGTGCCAACCCCTCGCTTTCGGTTGCGGCAAAGCTAGGCTGGGCTGCCAGCAAAAGGACGGGGGTCAGGCAAAGCAAGGTGTGGCGCATGGTCGAGGGCTCCTGTCTCGAACGTCTCCGCGGAGCATTGTCCGCGGAAAGGACTCACTGGGACTCTCTTATAACCCGACCATTTTTGTTGCAATTGGAATGCGCAGTCGCGGAATGCAGATCGGCCGGGCATCGCTGCCCGGCCGTTTTTTCGGTTCAGACCGAGAGGCACATGTACTTGATCTCAAGATAGTCATCGAGACCGTAATGGCTGCCTTCGCGGCCAAGGCCGGATTGCTTGACGCCGCCGAAAGGCGCGACCTCGGTCGAGATCAGGCCGGTATTGACGCCGACCATGCCGGTTTCCAAGGCCTCGGCCACGCGCCAGACGCGCGACAGATCACGGGCGTAGAAATAGCCCGCAAGGCCGAACTCGCTGGCATTGGCCAGCGCGATCGCCTCTTCCTCGGTCTCGAAACGATAGATCGGGGCGACGGGACCGAAGGTCTCTTCGCGCGAGATCTTCATCTCGGGCTTCATGCCGGTCAGCACGGTCGGGTGGAAGAAGGTTCCGCCCAATTCGTGACGCACGCCACCCGTCGCCACCGTTGCGCCATTGGCCACGGCGTCGGCGATGTGATCCTCGACCTTGGCAAGCGCCGCCGTGTTGATCAGCGGGCCGACCTGAACCGGATCGGTCAAGCCATTGCCAACTGCCATTGCCGCCACACGAGCCGCCAGTTTTTCCGCGAATGCATCATAAACGCCCGACTGGACATAGATGCGGTTCGCGCAGACGCAGGTCTGGCCGTTATTGCGGAACTTGGCGATCATCGCGCCCTCGACCGCCGCGTCGATATCGGCGTCGTCGAACACGATGAAGGGGGCGTTGCCGCCCAGTTCCAGCGACAGTTTCTTGATTGTGTCGGCACCCTGACGCATCAGGATCTTGCCCACGCGGGTCGAGCCGGTGAACGAGATCTTGGCGACCTTGGGGTTCGCGCAAAGCTCCGCGCCCATGCCCGCCGCATCAAGGCCCGGAACGATGTTCAAGACGCCCGCCGGGATGCCCGCACGCTCGGCCAGAACGCCCAGAGCCAGCGCCGAAAGCGGCGTCAGTTCCGAGGGGCGCGCGACCATGGTGCAGCCCGCCGCCAGTGCCGGCGCGATCTTGCGCGCCAGCATGGCATTGGGGAAGTTCCACGGCGTGATCGCGCCGACCACGCCCACCGGCTGTTTCAGCACGATGATGCGCTTGTCGGGCATGTGACCCGGAATGGTGTCGCCATAGACGCGCTTGGCCTCTTCGGCGAACCATTCGACATAGGCGGCGCCATAGGCGATCTCGCCTTTGGCCTCGGCCAGCGGCTTGCCCATCTCGGCGGTCAGGATCACGGCCAGATCCTCGACATTGGCAAGGATCAGGTCATGCCAGCGGCGCAGGACCCCTGCACGATCCTTGCCGGTGCGCGCGGCCCAGGGTTTCTGCGCGGCATGGGCCGCGTCGATGGCAACTGAGAGCTCGGCCACCCCCATATCCGCGACCTGCGCCAGTTCCTCGCCCGTTGCCGGGTTCGTCACGGCAAAGACCTTGTCGCCCTTGAAGCGCGCGCCGTTGATATAGGCGCTGCCCGTCAGAAGGCTGGGGTCCTTGAGGTTCAGCATGTGCTTGTTGTCCAGCATCATGCCGCCTTTGCCGCTGCGATGGATTCTTCGAGGATGTCCAGCGCCTCGGCGAAGTGGGCCTCGTCGATGGTCAGCGGCGCAAGGAAGCGGATGACGTTGCCGTTCACGCCGCAGGTCAGCAGGATCAGCTTGCGCGACAGTGCCTCGGTGCGGATGCGGTTGACCAGATCGGCATTCGGGGCCTTGCCGTCGGCAGTGGTGAACTCGGCTGCGACCATGAAGCCCGGGCCGCGCACTTCGGCCAGTTCCGGCGTGGTGGCGCGGATCGATTCCAGACGCTGACGCAGGCGCGAGCCCAGTTCATTGGCGCGGTCGCAAAGGTTTTCTTCCTCGATCACGTCCAGAACGGCATGCGCTGCTGCGATGCCCAGCGGGTTGCCGCCATAGGTGCCGCCCAGACCGCCGGGATTTGCCGCATCCATGATCTCGGCGCGGCCGGTGACGGCTGCCAGCGGCAGACCGCCTGCCAGACCTTTGGCCATGGTGACCAGATCGGCATAGATGCCGTGCTGCTCCATCGCGAACAGGGTGCCGGTGCGGGCGAAACCGGTCTGGATTTCGTCGGCGATCATCACGATGCCGTGCTTGTCGCACAGCTCGCGGACGGCGCGGACAAACTCGGTCGGTGCCGGGTTGAAGCCGCCTTCGCCTTGGACCGGTTCAAAGATGATCGCGGCGACGCGCGCGGGATCGAGGTCGGCCTTGAACAGTTTCTCGATGCCAGCCATCGCGTCCTCGGTGGTCTGGCCATACAGCGCGATCGGGAAGGGCACGTGGAAGACGTCGGGCATCATCGCGCCGAAGCCGGCTTTATAGGGCTGGACCTTGCCGGTCAGCGACATGCCCATGAAGGTACGGCCGTGGAAGCCGCCGCCAAAGGCGATGACCGCATTGCGGCCGGTATGGGCGCGGGCGATCTTGATCGCGTTTTCAACGGCTTCGGCACCGGTGGTGACGAAAGTCGTGCGCTTGTCGAAGTCACCCGGAACCAGCGCGTTCAGGCGCTCGCCAAGGGCGATGTAATTTTCGTAAGGCAGGACCTGATGGCAGGTATGGGTGAAGGATTCCAGCTGGGTCTTGACCGCTTCCATGACCTTCGGGTGGCAATGGCCGGTGTTCACGACCGCGATGCCAGCGGCGAAGTCGATATAGCGGGTGCCTTCGACATCCCAGACCTCGGCGTTGCGGGCCTTGGCCGCATAGATTTGGGTCTGCATGCCCACGCCACGGGCGATGGTGGTCTGGCGGCGGGCGGCGATTTCGGCGTTAAGCATGTGATGCCTCCTGAAAGGTCCGGGGCACTGAATCTCGCCCGGTTGTCATCGCAGATGCCCTGTTCAAAATGGTTTTTACAGTCTAATTCTTTCTGAACGCAAAGCGTTGAAATCCATAGCGTCAATGTCAGAATGTTAACGATCATGAACGACCTAAACACCGAACTGGGCGACCTGCGTCTGGGCGAGCGTTTGCGAATCCTGCGCGAACGCGCGGGCCTGTCGCAGCGCGCGCTGGCCAAGCGCGCCAATGTCACCAACGCGACCATCTCATTGGTCGAGGCGGACAAGATGAACCCCTCGGTCGGCGCGCTACGCCGCATCCTTGACGGCATCCCGGTCAGCCTGTCCGAGTTCTTTGCCTTTCAGCCCGAACCCGAGCAGGCGATCTTCTATCAGGCATCCGATCTGCCCGAAATCGGCAAGGGCAAGCTGTCCCTGAAGCGCATCGGCAACAGCCAGTTCGGCCGCGCCATGACCATCCTGCATGAACGCTACGAGCCGGGCGCGGATACCGGTCGGGTAATGTATCGGCATGAGGGAGAAGAGGGCGGCATCGTCATCTCGGGCCGGATCGAGATCACCGTAGGCGAGGAGCGCCGTATTCTTGGTCCCGGCGACGGCTATTACTTCGACAGCCGCAAGCCGCACCGATTCCGGCAGGTCGGGGCGGACCCCTGCGTTATCGTCAGCGCCTGCACGCCGCCCACCTTCTGAGAAAGACCTTCTTAAATGAAAAAGGCCGCCTCGCGGCGGCCATTTCATGGTCAGGACAGGGGGAAGCCCAGCTTGCCGCACATGGCCAGCCACGGCTTGCGCCAGCCGCCCTTGGCATCGGCCCCATCCAGCGCGACCATGGTGATCTTGGCGCCGATGGCGCGGAAGGGCTCGGGCGGGATCCAGTTCGGCTCGGTCGCGGCGAATTCCATCCGGGTTTCCGGCAGATCGAGACCCGCCAGTTTCGCCAGACCGACCCGCGCGCCGAAGCGGCTGGCCGAAACGCCAAAGCCGGAATAGCCGCCAGCGTAGATCGCCTTGCCGCCGTAATAGCTTTGGAAATGCACTGCCATCCGGGTGGTCAGCGCGATCGGGCCGCTCCACGCATGCGAGAAGCGGATGCCTTCAAGCTGCGGGAAGGTGGTGAAGAAGGCCTCGGCCAGACGACCGTAAGGCGCGGGGGTGCGGTCCAGCCGCGGATCACGCGGGCTGTTCGCGAAATAGCCAAGACGGCCGCCGAACAGGATGCGGTCATCGGGCGTCAGGCGCATGTAGTTCAGCTGGGTGCGGGTGTCATAGACGCCCTGACGATTGATCCAGCCAATGGCAGCCTTTTGTTCGGCATTCAGCGGCTCGGTCGTCAGGATGCGGTCGCGAACCATGGCGACGCGGGTCTTGATGCGCTTGTGACCTTCGGCGAATGCGTTGGTGCACAGCATCACGCGCGGGGCGCGGACCTCACCGTCGCGGGTGCGCACGACCAGCGTGCTGCCCTGATCGTCGATGCCCAGCATCGGCGACAACTCGTGCAGGCGCACGCCTAGCGCGATGGCCGCGCGACGCAGCCCCCATGCCAGGCGCGCCGGATGCACGATGCCGCTGTTCTTGCGCGACCAGATCGCGCCCTCGAACAGCGGAGAGTTCAGCTGGGCGCGGGTTCCCGCCGCGTCCAGCAGTTCGACGTCATGACCATGTTCACGGTGCAGGTCGTATTCTTCCTGCACGATCGGCACGGCGTCTTTCGACACCGCCACGGTCATTTCGCCGGTCCATTCCAGATTGGCATCGATGCCGTGCTGATCGATGGTGCGGGTGAAGCCGGCCATGTTGTCATGGCCAAGCGCTTCCAGCGCATCCAGATCCTTGGGGAAGATGCGCTGCGCATTGCCCAGACCATGCATCACCGAGGTCGAGACGATCCCACCCGGCCGACCCGATGCGCCGTGCGCAATACGGTCGGACTCGATCAGGACCACGTCGCAGGACGGGTCGGTTTCCTTGGCCTGAATGGCAGCCCAAAGGCCGGTGAAGCCACCGCCCACGATCAGCAGATCGGCTTTGGTCGCGCCGATCAGTGGTGCCGCAGGTGCAGGCGCATCCGGGCGGTCCAGCCAGAACGGGAAGAAGGTCGTATCGGCCAGGGCCTTGTCAGCGCGGTTCTGCATCTGCGGGTCTCGGTGCTGTTCTGGGATGGGGCTTTGGATCAGTCCTCGATCAGGACATAGATCTTGCGCAGGGTTTCCAGCACTTCGAAACGGCCTTCGAAGCCGCTTTTCAGCACGTAGTTGTCGCCGGGGCCGAATTCCTGAACGGTGCCGTCGGCATCGGTGATCGCAACGCGGCCCGACAGGACGGTCGTGTATTCGGTCATGTTCGGATAGGCGAGGATTTCAGCATAGGGGGTGCATTCCCAGGTGCCGATGGTCACTTTGCCTTCGGTCAGGTGCAGCGCGCCCTTTTCGATGGCTTCGCCGGACAGCACGGCTTCTGCCGGGACGACCGAGCAGGATTCCAGAGCTTCGTTCGAAACGCCTTCGCGGTTGATGCGGATAATGTGCGACATGTCTTCCTCTACGTCTTGAAAGTTGCGAGGCGGATAATGGCTAGACAAACGCAGACAAATCCCCGAGTGCCAATCGAAACATTTGACTGGGTGAATGCACCATGAAAATCTCGGGCTCGGACCTGCATCTGTTTCGCGTCTTTGACAGCGTCGTGCGCAACAACGGCCTGTCTGCGGCACAGGTTGAGCTTTCATTGAGCCAGCCGACGATCTCGAACCACCTGACCGCGCTGGAGCAGCGGTTGGGCGTCAAGCTGTGCGAGCGTGGCAGGCGCGGATTTGCCCTGACCGACAAGGGGCGTGTGGTCCATGAAATCGGGCTGGAGGTGCTGGCCGGGCTGGAAATGCAGTCCCGCCGTTTAAGCCAGTTGCGCGGGGCGCTGACCGGGATCGTGCGCATCGGCATCGTCGATTGCGTGGCCTCGGACCCGAACTGCCATTTGTCTGAGGTTCTGGCGCGCATTGCCCGCGATGCACCGATGATCGAGGTCGAGCTGGGCATCATGCGTCCCGGTGACATCAGCGCGGCTTTGGCCAAGAACGAACTGGATATCGGCATCGGCGGTTTCGATTCCCGGTTGGGCGTCCTCAGCTATGCCTCGCTCTATCAAGAGCAGCACCTACTGTATTGCGCCCAGGGCAATCCGCTGTTCAGCGTGCCGGATGTGACGATCGACCGCGACTTGTGCTATGCCCAGCCTTGGGTGCATCGGGGCTATTGGGGCGGGCGCAGGCAGCTGAGCTTCCAACGCATCGACGCCGACCGCATCGTCTATGACATCGAGGCGCAGCTGATGATGATCCTGTCGGGGGCCTATGTCGGGCTTTTGCCGGTGCATCTGTCGGAAAGCATGCCCTATGCCGCTCGCCTACGCCGCCTGCCGGTCGAGAATGACGATTACCTTGCCGCGATCGAGCTTGCGACGCGTGGTGGCAGGCTGGCGAAAAGCGTGTCCTATGTCCGCGATCTGTTGGTCGAGGAGCATGGCCAACATTTGCAGCAATCAATCTGAGCGTTGTCGCCAGAATATGTGACGGTCGTATACCGTCGAATACAGTCCCTCAGCTTTAAGTCCAACAAATGGGGGAAATCATGTATCGGCTAAGCACGGGGATCTCAAACCCTGGCACGCGGAACCTTACGACCGCGCTGATCCATTGCAACCGACAGGTCCGACAGGGGCAATCATGATCGGACGGCTGGATTCAGTTTTCGGGCACGCGGCCCATGCCAATCAATCCGCGAAGAAGAATGGCCTTGGCGGGTTGAACCCCGACGGGTGGCTTGCCCAGACGATGGCCGGCTTCGTCGGCTCGATCGCCTTGTCGCCGCTGATGCTGCTGCCGGTGCTGGTCTATGCCTATGACGAGCATCTGGGCTTTGGCCCCGATATGGCGGGCCGGATCTCCTCGGCGGCGCTGATCGGTCTGGCGCTGGCGACGGTCCTTGTCTCGCTGCGCACCAAGCATTGGTCGATGACGCGGGTTTCGGTCGTGGGCATGATCATCATGCTGGTCTTCACCGCGCTGACGCTGGTGATGCATGACGCCAAGACCTTCTTTGTCCTGACGCTTCTGGCCGGTTTCGGTGGCGGTCTGACGCAGGCGGCCGTTGCCGCTGCGCTGTCGCGCACCAAGAATGCCGAACGTGCCTTTGCCATCTTCACCTGTTTCCAGTTCGTTTATCCGGGTCTTGGCGCCTATTTCTTCCCGCGGATTCTGGACAGCTCGGACATGGGCTTCAACCTGATGCAGTCGGGTCAGCTGGTGCTGATCGCCGCCGCACTGGTGCTGGCCCCGGTCATGGGCGCGTTCCGGCTGCGCTCGGATCTGCGCGATGCGGATGACGTGGGTGCCAACAAGGACCAGATGGAATGGGCCTTGCTGCTGCGCGGTCCCGCCATCCTGTCGATCATCGGCATCATGATCTACGGCGCCTCGAACGGCGCGATCTGGGCCTATTCCGAGGGCATCGGTCGCCTGTCCGGCCTTGATGTGCTGGCCATCGGCGACATCATTGCCTATGCCAATATCGTCGCGGGGCTTGCTGCGCTTGGCGTGGCGTGGCTGGGCAATCGGCTGGGCCATTTCATCCCGCTGATCGGCGGCATTCTGGGCCAGCTTCTGTCGATGTATGTCTACATGGCCTTCCCGACCGAGGCTGGATACATCGCGGGCACGCTGATATTCTGCGTCTCCTGGGCGATTGTTTTCCCCTATTTCCTCAGCATCCAGTCGGATCTGGACCATTCCGGTACGGTCGTGGCCTTTGGCCAGTTCACCAATCTGGTCGGCACGGCCTTTGGCCCGGCGCTGGCCGCCGCCTATGTCGGGCAAGAGGGTGACTTCGCCGCCGCGATCTGGATTTCCGAAGTGATGACTGTGATGGCGTTGGTGCCGATGGTGCTGATCCCGATCCTGTATCGCAAGAAACTGGCCTTGCACTGAATCGATCGGGCCGCAGGAAGCTGCGGCCCTTTTTCCTATCGGCGTCGCCGTCCCGCGCGCCACAGTGCCAGCCCTGCGACCAGCGCCACGCCCCCAATCATCACGTGGCGCGAGGTCAACCCCAGCCGGGCCTGCGCGCTGCGCCTGTAGCGCGGGTCAAAGAACCGCGTATCGGCCAGCCAACCCCCGATCAGGCTTTCCCGCCGCAACGGCATCGGGCGCAGGCCTCGCCCCTCGGGCCGGTTCAGCCGCTCGATGGCCGCGATGATGCCACCACCTTCGCCAATGGCTTGGCCGACCTGATCCGGGCTGCGGTCCAGATGTTCGGCCAGCAGGCGTTCGCGGACGGTGGTGATATGGTCGCGGGTCTTGGGATCATTTCCGATCAGCGCCACATCGCATTCGGTATCGAAACCCATCGAGCGGCGGTCGATATTGCTTGAACCCACGCGCAGCAGCTGATCGTCGATTATACTGATCTTGGCATGGACATAGATCGGCTCTCCCGCGTTGTTCACCGGGTGGAACATGCGGAAGCGGCCATGAGGATCGTTCTGCCGCAGCAGCCGCACCATGCGTGAGCGGGTCACATGCATCGCCTGATCCTCAAGCATGTTTTGGGCCGCCAAGGGATTGATGACGATGACCTCGGGTCCGTCAGGTTCGGCCAGACGCCGCAGCAGAGCACGGGTGATGCTGTCGGCGCAGAAATATTGCGATTCCAGATAGATGCAGCGCCGTGCGCGGGCAATGCTGTCCAGATAAAGCTGTTCGATCTCGGCAATGGCGGGGCGGTCGTGACCGGGTGGTTCGGTGCGGGCAAGGGCCAGATCGACATCCTGCAGCGTGGGGGCGATGCTTTCAGGCCAAAATGCATCGCCTGGGCGGAAATCTTCGGGCAGATCGGCGTCATTGGCCCGTGCCCAGCGGGCGCGGGCAAGCTCGCTCAGCGCCGCTGCTGCCGGGCCGCTGAACACCGCCGAAGCGTCGTGCCATGGTTGGCCGGGCTCGCCCGTCCGCAGCATCCGCCGGGGATCGTCGCTGCGATGTTCCGGTCGGTCCCAACGGCCATCGGTCATGTCGATGCCACCGCAAAACGCCAGTGAATCGTCGATGACCACGATCTTCTGATGATGGCAGGCGCCGATCGGGTGGCGACCGTCAAAGGCCAGATGCACCTGCTTAGGCGCCAACAGCTTGATCTGCGCGGCTGGGATCATCCCTCCCGGAGCGATCAGTGCCCCGCCGCTCCATTTCAGCAGGTAGATGTCCAGATCCGGACGCCGGTCGACAAGCGCCTCAAGAAAGGGACCGACACGGTTGGGAAATCCATCGGGACCAAGGCCATCCGCATCGCTTTCGCCGGGCAGCATCTCGATCTCGAAATCGAAATCCCAGCCGACCATGATGGCGCAGCGCCGGGCCAGCAGCAGCGATTCCCGCAAGGCGCGGAAATAGTCCTGGCCATCGATGATGAAGGAAAACCGGCTGGCGCGTTCGACACGCCAGCAGTTGCGATCGGGCTCAAGACCCGGATCTTTGGTAGTGGACATTCCGGGCATCGCGCGACCTTTCATGGCCTGACGAAACCCGGAACAAGCCGCTGCGGTTCCGGTCCGCGTGCCTCAGTTCGCGGTGGGCGCGGTGGCTTCGACCACGCCTGCATCCGGGCGAATGCGGTCGAACTGGGCCGGATGGACCTGACCCAGCCACGTCTCGGTCAGGGGCTGGCCGTCGCGCGCCAGATAGGCGCGGATATCGGCAGTGTCGATCCCCTCGGCGGCGATGTCGAAGATCAGCCGCCAGCGCTTGGTGCCGACCACTGGCAGGGCATAGGACTGCACGATGGTCACACCCTCGGGGACCGAAACCATCGGCGAGACCCCATCCTGCTGGCCCAGTTCACCGATATTGCCGCCCTCGAAATCGATCGCGACTTTCAGATGGCCCTTGGGACGGGGATGGCCGGGGATGCCCCCCGCGCCGATCCGGGTCGAGACGGTCCGGGCCAACGGCTGGCTGACGGGCGCGTCCTCTTTCCAGGTCAGGTTGTAGTCGAAATCCATCTCCTGTCCGGCCTGCGGCTTTTCGGCGGGGTTCCAGAAGGTGACGACGTTATCGTAGATCTCATCATCGGTGGGGATCTCGACCAGCTGGACCTGACCCTTGCCCCAATCGCCCTTGGGCTCGATCCAGACCGAGGCGCGCTTGTCGTAGAAGACGCCGTCGTCCTCGTAATTC
The DNA here is from genome assembly GCF_014851995.1 of Paracoccus sp. PAR01. NCBI lineage: Bacteria > Pseudomonadati > Pseudomonadota > Alphaproteobacteria > Rhodobacterales > Paracoccaceae > Paracoccus > Paracoccus sp. PAR01. The sequence continues at coordinate 117,958 of NZ_JACVAW010000005.1, read as the reverse complement.
TCGAAGCGGCGGTCGCGCTGCAGCAGGCCAAAGCCCTTGGGGTTCTCGGTCATGAAACTGGAGGTGACGACGCGCGGCGGGTTCATCAGCGGCCGCCAGACCACTTCGCCATTGCCCATGACCATCATCAGCCCGTCGGCGTCATGCACCTCGGGGCGCCAGTCAAAGGCCAGAACACGGTTGGTTTCCGAATACCAGAACATCGAGGTCAGCGGGCCGATCCCCAGCCGCTCGACGGCATTGCGGAAGAATAGCCGGGACGAGATCTCCATCTTCTGGCCTTCGCCCGGCGCGCCATTGGTGATGTCCATGCGATAGGCGCCCGCCACCGAGGGGCTGTCCAGCAATGCGTAGATGGTCACATCCGCATCACCGGATTTCGGCTTTTCAAGGTAGAATTCCTTGAAGATCGGGAATTCCTCGGGCTCGGACATGCCGGAATTGATCGCGAGGCCGCGCGCCGACATCCCGTACTGACCGCTTGGTCCCGAGGTGCGGAAATAGGACGCGCCAAGGAAGCTGATCCAGTCGGTCTGCATGTCACGGTTCATCAGACGGAAACCGGCAAAGCCGGTGCCTTGGGTCAGCGCCTTGGCCGGGCTGTCGGCGGGAATGTCGAAGAAGCGGGGATCATAGGTAATCTCGCGCGATTTGCCGTTCTCGACGATGCCGATCTTGACCGGATTGCGGAAATAGGTCCCCAGATGGAAGAACTGCAGCGGCACATCGCCGACCTTCACGGTGGTCTCGGGCCGGAAGCGGATCTTCCAATGGGCGTCATAGTCGATCTTTTCCAGCACGTCGGGCTGGGCGACCACTGGCGGCTGATAGGGGCTGGCAGCCATATCCTTGGCGCGCTGGGTCAGCGAGGCAAAATCGAAGGGCTGCGACTGGCCCAATTCGGCGCTGAATGAGGGTTCATCGGCCAGAACCGTTCCGCCCGCGACAGGAAGCAGGGGTTGGCACAGCAGCAGGCCAAGGGCCGCAGCGCAGGTCAGGGCGGGTCTGCGAATTCGCAAGGTCGAAACTCCGTTCAGCGTAACGCGGCGCATATTGCCGTGTCAGGGCTTCTCGCGCCATCTTTATGTTGAGTCATCGAAATCATTGATGGATTCGGGAAATCCACTAGGCTGGCCGCCATGAACGATCCGATTCCGACGCCCGCCTATTTTGTTGATTCCGACTCCGGCGATGGTCCCGCCGCCCCGATCCTGCGTCCCGAGGATTGGCTGGCCGCGCAGCGTGACCAGTCCGGCCTGTTGGCGCGCGCCGCCGCCGCGACCGGACGGCTGGACGCGATGCTGGCCGAGATGTCCCCCGACGCGTGCAAGGGCGCGATCCGCCGTCTGGCCCTGATCGAGGTCGAATCGATGCTATGGGCGCAGGGCACGCCCCTGCAGCGCGAGGAAATCGGGCGCGAGCTGATGGATGCGCGTGCCGGGACCGATCTGGACGCGATGCGTCTGGCGCGCTGGGGCCTGCGCCGCCTTGAGGGGCAGGGAGCGCTGCCGGATCTGCGCGGGTTTCTGGGGCTGCACCGGCAGGAAGGCTCGGCCCTGGCCGAGCCATTGGCCCAGCGTCCGGTCGGCACCGCATTCGACGAAGGCGCGGCGGAATATCTGGCGGGTCACGCGGCGATGGCCGAAGTCGAACCTGTCGCCCGCGCACCGGGGCTGCGCGCGGCGTGGCGCATTGCCGAACTTTCCGCCCCCGAATGCCTGACCGAGCCCGCCTGCTGGACCGGGCGCGACATGGCCGAGGGCTGCGAGGTGCTGAAATTCGTCCCACTCGGGCGCGGTGGTCGCCGGGTCTGGGTCGATGGCGGCCCCCCGGTCGAGCGGATGCGCCGCCATCTGGAAGCCGTCCTGCAAGGCACGACCGAGGCGCGTCGCGAACTCAGGCGGATCCTTGACTGGGCCGTGCGCGCACGCGACGCCACCGCCCCGATCAAGGGCGACAACCCGGCGCGGGTGATCGATGTCCTTGCCGCCCATCCGCTGATGACGACCGCGATGGTCGAGACTTCGACCGGCATCAGCCGCGATACTGCCGAACGGCTGCTGGCGCGGATGCATGCCATGGGCCTTGTCCGAGAGATTACCGGCGCGCGGCGCTATCGCCTTTGGGCCGCAGGCGGCTAGGCCGCGTCGCGGATCACGTCCAGAAACAGTGAGCGGATGGTATAATCGCGGCAATCCAGCGCGACCTCGGTGCGGCTGTCGCCCGCAGCGCGCAGGGTCTGGCCAAGCTGCTCGCCTTCGGTCACGCAGGCAAGGGCGGTGCGCTCGACCGTGAACCATTCGGGATGCAGGCAGGCGATCACGGCCATCGGGTCATGCAGCGCACAGCCCTCTTTGCCGACCGAGCGGTAGAAATCCAGATACAGACCCGCCATCCCGTCCAGCAGCCCGCCATCATGCGGCGCGGCCTCGGCCAGCGCGCGGAAATCCTTGGCCTCCAGCGTGACCTGCATGGTCACATCCAGCCCGATCATCAGGATCTCGGCCCCCGAGTTCAGCACGATCTCCAGCGCGTGTGGGTCGTGGAAGGTGTTGGCCTCGGCATAGGGGGTGATATTGCCCGGCGCATCCAGCGCGCCGCCCATAACGACGATGCGGGCGATGTTGCGGGCGAAATCCGGGTCCAGCCGGATCGCCTCGGCTACGTTGGTGATCGGACCGATCGGGCAAAGCGTGATCTGACCGGGATTTTCGCGTGCCAGCCGGGTCATGAACGCGGCAGCGGATTCCGGGACCGCCTGCAGGGTCGGGGCCGTGGGCGGCAGATGGCCAAAACCCTCGGCGCCGTGGATATGGGCGGGAAAGTCGAAGGGCGGCAGGACCAGCGGTTGCGCCGCGCCCTGCGCCACCGGGACGTTCAGATCGCAATGCTCGACCAGTGCCAGTGCATTGCGGGTTGCGGTTTCCACCGGGACATTGCCGAAAACCGTGGTCAGGCCGACCAGCTCGATCCCCGGATGGCGGGCGGCAAAGATGATCGCCATGGCATCGTCGATGCCGGGGTCGGTGTCGATCAGAAGTTTCATCGGGTCATCCCTGCTGGTGAAGCGCCGGTTTAGCCCGTGGAGATTATGGGTTCAACGGATCTCGACGCGGGGCTGACCGTCGGCGTCGCGGCTGACCGTGACCTCGCGCAGCTTGCCCGCGACCATGATCCGCGCGCGGTAGCCCGGCCAATGCGAGGGCAAGGCAGGGCTGACCTGCAGCTCGGTTCCGCCACGGATGCGCAGGCCAAGGATATGCTCGACCGCGACCCGGTGCAGCCAACCTGCCGAACCAGTGTACCATGTCCAGCCCGCCCGCCCGGTCTTTTCATCCGCGCCATAGACATCAGCCGCGACGACATAGGGCTCGGCCCGGTAGATGCGCAGGGTTTCGGCATCGCTGGCATGGCTGATCGGATTCAGCATGTGGAACACCCGCCACGCATCGTCGGCGCGGCCTGCGATGCACAGGGCCTGCACCATCCAGATCGCGGCATGGGTATATTGGCCGCCATTCTCGCGCACGCCGGGGGGATAGCCCTTGATATAGCCGGGGTCCTGCGGCGTATGGGCAAAGGGCGGGGTGAACAGGCGCAGCAGCAGGCCTTCAGGGTCCAGAAGCTGCGCCAAGGCCGCGTCCACCGCGATCGGGCGGCGATCCTCGCGGCCGGCACCGGAAATCACCGACCAGCTTTGCGCGATGGAATCGATGCGGCATTCATCGGACCGGGCCGAGCCCAGGGGCGTGCCATCGTCATAGATGCCGCGCAGATACCAACCACCGTCCCATGCGTTGCGGTCGAGCGAATGGGACAGCGCAGCGCGATGCGCCCGCCAGCCGCTGGCCCGTTCCCATTCGCCGCGCGCCTCGGCGATCGGGGCCATCATGTCCAGCGTCTGCGACAGGAACCAGCCCAGCCAGACCGATTGGCCAAGTCCGCCTTCGCCGACACGGTTCATGCCGTCGTTCCAGTCGCCGCCCAGAAACAGCGGTAGCCCCTGTTCGCCCGTGCGCTGTACCGCCAGATCCAGCGCCAGCGCCGCATGTTCGTAAAGCGAGGCGCTGCGATTGAGGGTCTCGGGTGTCAGGAAGGCGTCATGTTCACCGGGGGCAAGGACGCGGCCCTGAATGAAGGGCAGGTCCAGATCAAGGATGGATTCGTCGCCGGTCACCTCAAGGTAGCGGCTCAGGCAATGTCCCAACCAGACCACGTCATCGGCGATCATCGTGCGCACGCCTGCGCCGCTGCCCGGCAGCCACCAATGCTGGACATCCCCTTCCGGGAACTGGCGCGAGGCTGCCTCGATCAGCTGCGCGCGGGCAAGGCCGGGATCATAGATCAGCATGGCCGAGGTATCCTGCAACTGGTCCCGGAACCCGTAGGCCCCGGATGCCTGATAAAACGCCGTCCGCGCCCTGATCCTGCAGGCAATGGCCTGATAGGGCAGCCACCGGTTCACCATCAGATCGAACGCAGGATCGGGCGTTTCGACCTGCAGCTGGCCAAAGACCTTTTGCCAGTCCTGTGCCTGTGCGGCGACGGCTTCCGCGGCGCTGGCCGAGGGCACGGTAGCGGGCGCATGATCGCCGATCCTGTCGGCGGAAAGGCGGAAGGTGATTTCCGTGCTGGCCCCCGGCTCGATCTCAAGCCGGGTTTCCAGCATCATCACCGGATCTCCGTCATGGCGGTGGACAAAACGATGCCCCAGCGTGGAATCGAACCATGCAGGCAGGCAGGTGTCGCGGTTGCGACCCTGCCAGATCAGGCGGGACAGGCACATGCCCGTAACCTCGCGGTCGACCGACAGCACCATGCGCTGCCCGGCATAGTCGATGGAGTAGGGGTTCACGCATTCGATGGCCTGCTCCTTGGGCAGGTAGCGCGGTTGCAGATAGGGCGCGGCCTTGGCGCGCGATCCCCCCATCACCGGATCAAGGAATTGCGCCACATCCAGCGTCAGGCGGCGTTCGGATCGGTTGATGAGGGTCAGCCCGATGATACGCAGGCGCGCATCGGGCAGCATGCTGTGGGTGGACCGCAGTTCCAGTTCGCCCGACCAGGCGGTGAATTCGGAAAACCCGGCGCCGTGTCGGCATTGGTAAAGCGCCGCGCGCTGGCTCGACAGCGCCGCATAGGGCGTATGGACCGCCCCGGTACCGACATCGCGGATCAGCAGCCCTTCTCCGGTCGGATTGCTGACCGGATCGTTGGACCATGGCGTCAGCTGATGATCGCGGGAATTCACCGACCATGAAAAACCCGCCCCCTCGGCCGAGATGTGAAAGCCGAAATCGCTGCGCGCGATGACGTTGATCCACGGGTTCGGCGTGGCTTGGCCATGGCGCAGACGGGTGACGTAATTGCCCGCCGCATCGAAACCGCCGGTGCCGTTCCAGAAACGCAGCTCCTCGGCCGGGAAATCATGGGTCTGGGTCGGACGCTGCAGGGGTCGGGGCGGAGGGCGCACGATGCCGCGTTGCAGCTCTGCCGTGGGCACCCGCCCGATCTGTTCCGCCAGCGAGCCGTTCTGCGCATGGATGACCACGCGCGATACGGCCAGCAGGGTTTCCAGCGTTTCGGTCGGGATGGTATTGGCATCGACGGCAAAGACCGAGGGGCGCGAGTGCAGCAGATGCATGCTGTGGCACAGGTTGTTCAGCGCATCATTCATGCTGGCCGCATAGCTGGCGCGCTGTTCGTTCAGGATCACCAGATCGCAATCCAGACCCCGCATGCGCAGGTATTCCTGCATGCGTATCGCCTGATGCGCGACCGGCATCAGGTCGGGATCATTGATGCGCAGCACCATGATCGGATTGTCGCCCGATACCGACATCGGCCACAGCGCCGATTGCCGCCCCATGGCGTGGCGGATCTGGTGGGGGTTCAGCATCTGGTTGGGATAGACCAGCAGGGCCGCATAGCGCCGGAACAAAGCGGCCTCTTCGGGGGTGATGTCGGCATGATGCAGTTGCACCTGACTGCGCGTCCACGCCATCTGATGTTCGTTGTCGAATGCGGTTTCGTCCGACAGCAGGTTGTGCGCGTCCTCAAGCATCTCGCGCGAGGTGGCGAATACGGTCCAGAAGGTGGCGACGGCCTCTTTGCCCGGTGCCAGCGTCAGCCGTCTTGTCAGGGAAAACACCGGGTCCAGCGTATAGCTTTCCCCCACAGGCGCGGCGGCCAGTTGCGAGGGATCGACCAGCCCGACCGGTTCGCGGATGGTGTGCCCGCGGCCGACGAAGCTGCGCCGGTCGGTGGCCGCCCCGACCACGATCCCCGCGCCTCCGGTCAGATGCAGCAGGTGGCGGTCGGGGTCATGCGGGTTGCGCTTGTTCCTGCGGGCAAAGATACGGGCGCGGTCGGGCTGGGCCTCGGTCGCGACGAACATGCGCGAGAAAGCGGTATGGGCACGGTCGGCAGCATTGTCGTCCAGAACGATCTCGCCAAAGCTGGTCAGCTCGATCTGGCGCGGATGGTCCGAGAAGTTGCGCAGCTTGACGCGGGTGCCACGCGCGTCCAGATCGTCGGACAGGATGATCTCGGTCTCGCAGAAGATGCCGTTTCCGGTGGCGGTGAAATTGGCCTTGTAGTCGAAAAGCCGCGCCGAATAGCTGATCTGGGGATCAAAGCCGGGGGCTGCCGTGGCCGACCACCAGCGCCCGCTGGAGGTGTCGCGCAGGAACAGGAACTCGCCCCAATGGTCCGAAGCAGGGTCGGGCCGCCAGCGCGTTACCGCCGTCGCACCCAGCCGCGACCGCCCCGCACCGCTGGCATCCAGCAGCAGCGATTGCCGCCCGTTCGACATGATCGCCACGGTATGGGGCGCGGCGCGGGCATCCTTGACCTCGACAATCTCGGTATGACCCTCGTCGCTGGTCTGGCCGGCCTTGCGCGTGGGCTGGATGCGCAGCAGCGGCGAAACCTCGCGCGGGGCCTTTTGCTGCAACAGGGTCGAGACACTTTCGATAACCGGATCGGCATGGAAGCGGTCGCGGTGGATGCCGTCCATCAGGCAATTGGCGATGGAAAGCAGGCTCATGCCCTGATGATGCGCCATGATATTGCAGACCACGACCGATCTGCGCCCCTCGGGCAGACGCGAGGGGGTGAAATCCACCGCATCGTAGAACCCGAACTCGCCGCGCGCGCCCAGCTTTGCCAGACGTTGCAGGTTCTTCAGGGCGCTGCTCGGGCGCAGGCCCGCGGCGATGAAGCTGGCATAGGGCGCCACGACCTGATCATCACGCAGCCAGCGGCGCAGTGCCAGTTCCGGCACGCCAAAGGCGTAATACTGATAGTTCATCATGCCGTCGCGGGCGCTATAGGCGCTTTCCGATACACCCCAAGGCCGTCCGTTCCGCGCGCCGTCGCGGATCTGCGCCTCGACCGCGACTTCACATGAGGAAAAAAGGATCGAGCCCGGCGGCTCATCCATGACCAGAGGCGCCATCATGTATTCGAACATCGAACCGGACCAGCTGACCAAGGTGCTGCCATAGGGCATGACGGTCATCGGACGGCCCAGCCGGTTCCAGTGTTCGGTCGGCAGGTCGCCCTTGGCGATCCCAAACAATGAGGCCAGCCGCGCCTCGGATGCCATCAGGTCGTAATAGGCATGGTCCAGCGTGCCTTCGTTGCAATTGTAGCCGATCGACAGCAGGTGGCGTTCGGGGTCGTAGAGAAAGCTGAAATCCATCTCAAAGGCGATGGCGCGGGCACGTTCGGCCAAGGCCTGCATCCGCAGCGACGACACCTGCACCAACGAAGGCTCGATCCGGCCAAGGGCCTCCATCTCGTCGCAGGTGGTGACCAGTCGGTTCGCCCACCAGTCCAGCTCGCGCAGCTGTGCCGTGGGAATTTCGGCCAGAAGGCCCTGAATCAGCATCTGCAGATCGGAACTGGCGCGGGCATAGGTCTGGACATGCAGCGGGGCCAGATGCGGCAGGATGCCGCTGGACATGCTGCGCCACAGCCCTTCGATACGCTCCTCGATCCGGCTGCGCAGCGGGTTCAGGCCGCGGCGTTCACTGGGGATCGCGGCATGCAGGCGGCGCATGATGGTCAGGATGTCCACCGCGCCCGACAGGTCGGGCAGCAGATAAAGCGAGGGGTTGCGCGCCCATTCGCGCAGCGTCGATGACAGCGTGATCAGGTGACCGGCAAGGTTGCCGCTATCCACGGCCGAGATGTAGCGCACCCCGATCGGTTGCAGAGTGTCGGTCGCGTACCAGTTGAACAGATGGCCGCGTTCGCGTTCCATCGCCTCGATACTGGTCAGCGTGGCCTCGATCCGGGTCAGGGTTTCGTTCAGCGTGATCCAGTTGAACTCGCGCGCGGTGACGGTCGACAGCAGATACAGGCCGATATTGGTCGGAGAGGTGCGCTCGGCCAGTTTCGGGGCGGGGTCGATCTGGTAATTGTCGGGCGGCAGGTGGTGGGTGCGTTCGTCGACAAAGGTTTCGAAAAAGCGCCAGATCAGCCGCGCCTCTGCCCGCCATGCCAGGATGTCCTGCGGATGCAGGGGCTGCGCGCCCTCATTCTTGATCGGGCGGGCGCTGACCCATGCGATCAGCGGTGCCCCCAGCCAGAGCAGGGTAAAGAACAGCGTGGGGCCGATGTTTTCGGGCCGCAGCATCGCGACCAGCAGCGTAAAGCCAAGCGCCAGCACGACGCCGCCCTGCATCAGCCGCAGATAGCCCAGAGGCGTTTCCGGCCCCTTGGTGGCCACGGCCTCGGTGGTTGTCCATTCCAGCAATTGCTGCCGCGACACGCGCAGGCGATAGATGGTGCGAAGGGCCGCGTCGGCCATGCTCCATGCCATCTGGGGCAACAGCGTCAATCGCATCATGAAGGCCATCAGCTGGTCGGTCAGCTCGCTTCCTATCACCATCAGGTGGCGCAGCGGCGCGACGCCCGACTGGCGCGGCATCAAGCCCATCAACCAGCCAAGCAGCTGGGCCAGACACATCGAGATCCCCAGCAGCGCCAGCCAGATCACCGCGTCATGGCGCGGCAACCCGACCAGTGCCAGCAATCCGGCCAGCATCAGGCAGATCGGCAGCAGGCTGCGGCGCAGGTTGTCGACCATGCGGAACCGCGCCAGCGCATCCAGCCCATTTCGCAGGTCCAGCAGATAGGGCAGCAATTGCCAGTCGCCACGTGCCCAGCGGTGCTGGCGTGACAGGTCGACGTCGAAGCGGCGGGGATATTCCTCGATGAAATGCACATCCGTCGCCAGAGCCGCGCGCAGCCATGCGCCCTCGATCAGGTCATGGCTAAGGACGCTGTTGGCGCGGACCCCGTCCTGCGCCGCGGCAGCAAAGGCATCGACGTCATAGATGCCCTTGCCGGTATAGGTCCCCTGATCGAACAGGTCCTGATAAAGGTCCGAGACGGTGAAGACATAGGGGTCCAGCCCGCCATCCTGCGACAGGATGCGCTGAAACGGCGAGGTCTGCCGCCCATGCGCCAGCAGCGCCGTGACCCGCGGCTGGATCAGCCCGTGGCCGCGGGTGATCCGGCGCAGGCTGGGATCGTAATGGGGGCGATTGACCGGATGGGCCATCATGCCGACCAGCGTCCGCACCGTCTCGCGCGGCATGCGGGTATCGGCGTCCAGCGTCACGACATAGCGGATATGGTTCCGGGGGCGTGAACCGGTATCGACGAAACTGGTGTCATTGCTGCCACGCAGCAGCGCGTTCAGCTCGACCAGCTTGCCGCGTTTCCGTTCCCACCCCATCCATTTGCCTTCCAGGGCATTCCACTGGCGGCGGCGGTGCAGCAGATAGAAGCGATGGCCGGTATGGGCATATTTGCCCGACAGCGCCTCGATCCCGTTCCGGGCATAGGCCAGAAGCTCGGCGTCGCGTTCGGTCGTCTCATCCGGGGCGTCGGTGAAGTCGGTCAGCAGGGCAAAGCTGATCGCCGGATCGGTATTGGCAAGGTAATGGACCTCAAGATTGTTCACCACATCGTCGATCGTATCCAACCCGGTCAGCAGGCAGGGGATGACGACCAGCGTCGCGTCTTCGGCAGGGATGCCGTCCTCATAGCCATAGGCGGGAAGCTGGGCTGGCGGGATCAGGCGACTTGCGACAAAGCGCAGCAGCGCCAATGAGGCCTCGACGAAGGCGGGCAGCGACAGCAGCAACAGGCACGTTGCCAGCAGCCAGCCGGTACGTTCGGGGACATAGGCAAGGCTGCTGATCAGCGCCAGCCCGACCAGCACCGTCAAGGGGACGATCAGACTGACAATGCCATGCCGACGCAGGAACTGGGTCAGCCGTTCGCGCCAGATCGGGCGATAGCCGCATTCGGCCTCAAAGCCTTGGGCCTCGTCGCTGAGCATGATGGTCGAAACGGGCACATTGCGATGCCCCGCGGCCGCCAGGGCGCGCTCGGCCACCTCGGGTTCGGACAGCCGGGAATGGCGGGCGATCATCTCGACCCGGTTGCGGATCAGGTTGCGGGTGCGGGGAGCAAGGCGCAGATGGTCGGGGTCCTCTCGCAGGATCGCCTCGGTCCGGCTGGTTGCCTCGAACCATTCGCGCCAGTTGATTTCCTCCAAACGTTTCAGCGCGCGAATGACATGGCCCGCGGTCACGTTGTTTGCGGTCTGGCGCGTCTGTTCGGCGATCAGGGCTTGCTCGACCGTGGTGCTGTGCAATTCCAGCCGCGCTGACAGATGTTCGGTCAGCCTATGGCTGCGCTCCAGCCGGGCATGCAGGCGGTAGATGACCTGCGCGACAAAGGCCGGATTCTGCAGCGCCTCTCTCGATACGGATTGATCGAAATCCTCAAGGCCGGGCTCGTTTTTTGCCATCAGCCTGTCGATGGCGGCATTGGCCTCGCGCCGACCCTGACGGGCAGTTTCGGTTTCCTCGCTCAGCCGCAGCATCCGCAGCAGCAGGACATAGCGCAGCATCGAGGGCAGCGACCACAATTCCCCGATGGTCAGCCAGTCGACCTGCTGCGCACCCGAGATGAAGTCGGAAAAGCTGCGCTCGCGCAGGTCGCCATCGGTCAGCGCGACGTAATCCCATGCCAAGGCAAGGACACGCGGGATGGTCTCGGCCCCCGCATAGCGACCGCGTGGCAGGGAACGCAGGAAGCCGGGGCTGAGGTCGCGATGCAGATGACGGAAGGTCTCGGCAATGGTGTGGTAATTGTCCAGAAGCCAGCGCGTCGCGGTGGTGATGTGTTCGCTTTCCGCATCGGCCTTCAGTGCGGCCTGATAGAACTGGCGCTGTTCGCGTTCGGTCTGCGAAATCTCGAACCGCGCCGCGCGCGGATCAAAGCCCGAGGTCTGGATCTGGCCATGCTCAAGGACCGATCTCCCGGCGGCCTCGAAACCCGAGGACGCGGCGGAAAAGGGGACGCCGTCATCCTCGGGGATGAAATCGCTTCCCTCAGCATTCATCACGCCGCCCTCCGCAATCCGCTCCCACAGTCAGAAGGCAGGTTTGCGGTCGGGGGTTCCCCGAAATCACGGTAAGTTGGAGTTGTTCCTTCGGCCTTTCGGCGCGATTGCCGTTTTCCGTGGCAGATCAGGCGGCGCTGGTTGCAGGAAGTTCGTGCAAAAGCGCGCCTGCCGCGCGGTCGGCAATCAGCGTGCAGGACGGATGCAGCCGCAGGTACGAGGCCGGGCAATCCGCGCTGACCGGCCCGTCCAGTGCTGCGGCCAATGCCTCGGCCTTGGCCCCACCGGTCGCCAATGCCACCACCTGCCGCGCCGAGAGGATGGCCGCTGTTCCCATCGTCACCGCATGAGAAGGGACGCTTTCCCCCGCGGCAAAGAAGCGCGCGTTGGCGCTGATCGTATCGGCCAGCAGTTCGACCACGCGGGTGGGGGCATCAAGCGGGGTGCCCGGTTCATTGAAACCGATATGACCGTTGGCACCGATCCCCAGCAATTGCAGGTCAACCGGCCCCAGCCGATCCAGCAGCGCCGAATATTCCGCCGCCGCGCGCTGGGGGTCGATTTCTCCGCGCGGGATGAAGATGTTCTCGGGGGTGACATCAACGTGGTCAAAGAAGTGACGGGCCATGTAGCTGTGATAGGAATTCGGATGGCGCGGATCGAGGCCGACATATTCGTCCAGATTGACCGTCCTGACCCGCGCGAAGCTGAGCCCGTCGCGATGGGCGGCGACCAGACGGGCGTACAGCGGCTCCATCGTGCCGCCTGTCGCCAGTCCCAGCACGGCGTCGGGCTGAGCGGTCACCAGATCGACGATCACCTGCGCTGCCGCGTCAATCGCGTCCTCGGTCTGGGGCAGCAGTTTCAGTTTCAGCATGCGCAACCTCATGGCAGTTCAGGCCGTGCGCGCGGTCGGGATGCGGTCCAGATCGACCGGCACATGGCGACGGGGCAGGGCGCGCCCGTTTTCGGTGAACAGATGCGCGGCCTTGGGATCGAAGCCCAGGCCGATCGCCTCACCGGGCGTGGCGCGGGTGCTGCCATCGGTGACCATGCAGATCTGGCCGCCGCCGGGGGCCACGCAATACAGCACCGTGCTGTTGCCCAGCCTTTCGACCACATCGACCCGGCAGGGCAGGCCGTCGGGATCGGGGCGAAGATCGTCGGGACGGATGCCAAGGCTGAGCGCTGCACCATTGGCGACGTTGCCCTCGACCGGGATCGTGACCCGAGGCCCGTTCTGAATCTGCAACGCGACGCCTTCGGGCGTGGTCCCAAGCCCGGTGGCGGGCAGGAAATTCATGTTCGGATTGCCGATGAAACCAGCGACGAAGCGGTTGACCGGGCGGTGGAACAGCTCGAGCGGGCTGCCGACCTGCTCGACGCGGCCCGCGTTCAGAACCACGATGCGGTCGGCCATGGTCATGGCCTCGATCTGGTCATGGGTGACGTAGATCATCGTGTTCGCCAGCTTTGCGTGAAGGCGCGAAAGCTCGACTCGCATTTCCCCGCGGAGCGCCGCGTCAAGGTTCGACAAGGGTTCGTCGAACAGAAAGACCGAGGGCTCGCGCACGATGGCCCGGCCGATGGCGACGCGCTGACGCTGGCCGCCGGATAGCTCTCCGGGCTTGTGTTGCAAGCGTTCGGTCAGCTTCAGCACCTCGGCGGCGGCGCCGACCTTCTGGCGGACCTCGGCCTCGGGGCGGCGATCGACGCGCAAGGGAAAGGCAATATTTTCATAGACATTCAGGTGCGGATATAGCGCGTAGCTTTGGAAGACCATCGCAATGCCGCGCTTGGATGGTGGCAGGTCGTTGACCTTTTTGCCGTCGATTTCCAGCGTGCCCGAGGTGATGTCCTCAAGCCCCGCGATCATGCGCAGCATGGTGGATTTGCCGCAGCCCGAGGGTCCGACGAAAACGGTGAATTCACCGTCGCGGATCTGCAGGTCGGTCGGGTGGATGACGCGTGCGGTCCCGAAATCCTTGGTCACGCCGGTCAGTTTCAGATCGCCCATCGGCTGCTCCTGCAAGGGAAAGGGGGGCGGGTGCGCCGCCCCCGGTAGGTTCATCAGTTCAGCGCGGACAGGCCGTCATTGATCGATTTCGCGGCTTCCTCGGGGGTTTCCTCATCCGAGATCAGCGCCTGAATGCCCTCGATCGCGGCGTCCTGCATGGCGATGTAGTCCTGCATCAAAGGTTCGGGGCCACCGGTCGGGACGGCGTCGATGAAGGGCTTCCAGTTCGGGTCCTTGGCGACCAGCGCATCGGCACCCGCACCGGCGCGGATCGGGGTCCAGCCGCCAGCCTCGTCAAAGGCGGATTGACGCTCGGGCGCGGTCAGGAACTTGATCAGGTTCTGGGTCGCTTCCTCGACCTTGGTGCCCTTGAAGACGACAAGGCTGTCGGTGATCAGCAGCGTCGAATGCTTGCCCGAGGGGCCAGCTGGGATCAGCGCCACGCCGAAATTCACGCCCTCGGCCTTGCCACGACCCCAGGCGCCCGAGGTATACATCGCGACCTGACCTTCCTTGAACAGCGGCTCGATCTTGCCGCGATCATAGGCGACGGGGCCTTCCTGCGAGTATTTCGCCAGTTCCTGGTAGAATTTCAGCGTCTCGACGTTGTTCTTGCTGTCGAAGGCGACCTTGCCATCGGCATCGACGACCTGACCGCCGTTGGAATACAGGAAGTTCAGGAATTCGTGGAAGGTGTTGTCCATGTCGGCGGCGGGCATCCCGAAACCGGCGGCCTTGGTCTTTTCCTTGATCGCCTTGGCGGCGGTCAGCATCTCGTCGAAGGTCGTCGGGCCGTTCGGCATGTCCAGACCCGCTTCCTTGAACAGGTCCTTGTTCCAGTACAGTGCCTTGGTCGAGAAGGCGCGCGGAAGACCCCAGACCTGACCGTCGAACTGCACGGTCGAGATGACCGAGGGCTCATAGGTCTTCAGCTCGTCCTCGGTCAGGGTGATCGGCAGGATCTGATCGGCGGCGGAAAGCTGTTTCAGCACGCGCGAGCCCATATAGGCGGCGGCGGGCGGCGTTCCGGCGGCGGCCAGCGTCAGGGTTTTTTCCTGGCACTGTTCCCAAGGCAGGAATTCAACGCGGACGGTGTAATCGGGGTTCGCCTTGACCCATTCGTCGATATGGGTCTGCTGGACCGGAGCCTGCGGTTCGTTATCGGCGCCGCAGTTGATCAGGTACAGCTCGGTCGCGGCATTGGCGGCGCTCGACAGGGCGAAAACCGCCGTGCTGGCCAGAATGATGGAACGGATCTTCAATTTTTGACTCCCTGTTTATATGCGACCGTAGCCGTCATTCCTTCACCGCGCCGGCGGTCAGCCCGGCGACGATGTATCGTTGCAGGAAGACGTAGAGCACCAGCACCGGCAGCACGCCGACGATGCTGGCGGCCATCAGTTCGTTCCAGCGAACTTCCTGATGGCCGAAAAACTGGTAAAGGCCGACCGGCAGCGGGTTCAGGTGGTTCTTCGAGTTGAAGGTCAACGCGAACAGGAACTGCTGGGCATAGGCCGTGATGAAGGTGGTGATGGCGACGACGACCATACCGGGTGCTGCAATCGGCAGGATCACCCGGCGCATGGTGTAAAGGCGGGATGCGCCATCGACATAGGCTGCTTCCTCAAGCTCGGCGGGGATGCGCATGAAATAGCTGCGCATCAGGAAGATGCCGGTCGGCACGGTGAAGGCCGCGCCCGGAATGATCATCGCGGCGTAGGTATTGAGCAGCCCCAGCGCCAGCATCAGCTTGTAAAGCGGGATGATCAGCACCGCCGCGCCGACCATCGACACCGCCAGAAACAGCGACAATAGCCCGTCGCGCAGCTTGAACTTGAAGCGGGCGAAGGCATAGGCGGCGGGGATCGAACAGCACATCGATAGGATCGTGACCGCCACCGCGATGCCGAAGCTGTTGATGATCCAGCGCCCCAGCATCGGCTGCGAGATCCAGATCTGGCGGTAATTGGCGAAACTCATCCCCTCGGCGAAGAAGCGATAGGGGATGCGGAAGACCTCGGCCAAGGGCCGCAGCGAGACCATGAAGGCTTCGACAAAGGGGGCCAGCATGAAGGTCAGGAACAGCGCCATGCCGGCATAGATCAGGACGAGTTCCCACCAGCGATAGCGGTTGATCATTTTGCGCGCCCTTTCCGGGTCAGGCGGTTCAGTAGCGCCAGATAGATCGCCGACAGCACCATCAGACAGATCAGGATCATCACCGCGCGGGCCGCGCCCTCGCCATAGCGGAAGCGGGAAATCGCGGTCTTGTAGGTGTCGATGATCATGGTCGTGGTCGAGCCGCGCGGGCCGCCCTCGGTCAGGATCCAGATGATTTCGAAGCTGTTGAAGGTCCAGATCGTGGACAGCAGCGCCATGGTGGTGATCGAGGGCATCAGAAGCGGCAGCGTCACCCGGCGGAAGCGGTAGAAGCGCCCGGCGCCATCGGTCCATGCGGCCTCATATAGGTCCTTGGGGATCGTCTGCATCGCCGCCAGCAGGTAAAGCGAGACCAGCGGCGTGCCGATCCAGACGTCGGTGACGACCGTCGCGATAAACGCCGCCTGCTTGTAGGCAAGGAACTCGAACGGCCCGGAAAACACCCCGAAACGCTGGCCAAGGCCGGAAATCATCCCGAACTGGCCGTTATACATCCACGCCCACATGAAGCAGCCGACAGCGACCGGTACCACCCATGGCGGCATGATCAGGATGCGAAACAGCGCACGTCCCGGCACGGCGGCATTCAGCAGCACCGCGCCCAGCAGACCCATGGCCAGCTTCAGGCTGACCGACAGCGTGGTCCAGACCAACGTCCGGCCTAGGATCGGCCAGAAGTCGCGCTGGAAGAACTTCAGGTAATTTTCGAAGCCGACATAGCTTTGCGTCTGCTTCATCGAGGCGTCGGTGAAGGACAGCCGGAAGGTCTCGACCAAGGGCCAAGCGGCGATGACACCGACCAGTAGAAGCGCCGGGATCAGCAGCAGATAGGGAAAGGAGTCCGTCCGTTTCATGCGACCGCCTTGGCCGAAAGGGCCGCGTCGAACTGTGCCCAGAAGGGGGCCAGATCGACCACGCGCCCCTCGCGCCGGGCTTGGTCCAGCGCCAAGGCGGTCACGCCTGCCTCCAGCGCGTCGGTGACGGTCAGCGGCAGGGCGGTCAGCTCTCCGCGCCAATGGGCGGCAAGATCGCGGCACATCGCCTCATCCGCGCCATAGTGATGGGTCATGTCGCCGGCCTTGCCGATGTTCGGGTCGTCAATCAGCACGGCGCTGTCATGGGCGCGGGTCAGCTTGAAGTAATTGCGGATGAAATCGCCCTCGGCCATCGCGTCGGTGCCGATCACGGCAAAGCGGCGGAACTCGTCGGGCGTGTTCATATTGGTATGAAAGGCCATGCTCGCGCCGTTCTGATATTCGATCAGCGCGGTCTGGTAATCGATCAGATCGCCCTGACCGGAATAGGCGTCGCGGGTGCCACCCCAGCGCGGCGACATGACGTTCAGGTAATCCGGCGCGTCGATGGGGCGATGCGCGGGCAGGTATTTCTTGCGCCCGCCAAAGCTCGCGACCCGAGCTGCCCGCGCCCCGACCGCGCCTTGGTACAGGTCCAGATCGTGGCAGCATTTTTCCAGCATGAAGCCGCCCGACAGCGCGGAATCGCGCCGCCAGTCGCGCATGAAGAAGCTGCCGTGATAGGGGGCGATATGCTCGGATGCCTCGATCGACATGACCTCGCCGATCTGCGGCGCGGCGGCACGCAGCGCGCGATATAGCGCCGAATAGCGTAGCACCATGCCGACAGCGACGCGGTTCACGCCGTCATGCGCGGCCAGCAGACGCGCGAGTTCCAGCGTCTCCTCCAGCGAGATCACCACCGGCTTTTCGGCAAAGATATGGGGCGTGTCACTGGCCAAAGCCTGCCGCAGGTGGTCCAGATGCAGGTGGTTCGGCGAGCCGATCAACAGCAGGTCGAAACGGTGGTTTCCCAGCATCTCGGCGGGGTCTGCATAGGTTTGGGCGGGGGCGGCATCACGCAGTCGCTCCTCATGCGCGGGGCCGGGATCGGCGACGGCGACAAGGTCCAGATCCGGGCAGCTTTCGCGCAGGAAAGGCAGGATCGCGGCAATGCGGTTGCCAAGGCCGATGATGCCGGTCTTCATCCCGTTTTTCATTGCGTCTGCTCCGTCGCCAGTTCCATCGCGTCGCGCAGGGCGCGGACGTTTTCGGCCAGCGTCTGGGGGCGGCTGGCGGCGATATTGATGCGGGTGGCGGGATAGGGGTCCTCGACCATGCTGGTGCAAGAGGCGTGCAACTCATGCACCCCCGCCGCCAGCAAGCGCGCCGCGTTCTCGGGCAGCACGCCTCCGCCTGCCAGAATGGTGATGCGGTCCCCGGCTTGTGCCGCAAGGCGGGCCAGCGTCTCGATGCCTTCGGGGGCGGCGCGGGTGCCACCTGCGGTCAGGATGCGGCTGACGCCCAGTTCAATGGCCTGTTCCAGCGATTTCTCAAGGTCGGGGCCAAGGTCAAAGGCGCGGTGGATGACCAGTTCAAGCCCGTCCGCCGCGTCGCGCAGGCGGGCCAGCGTGTCCAAATCCAGCCGCCCGTCCGGCAGGGTCGCGCCGGTCACGATGCCCGCAAGCCCCGCCGCCTTGACCGCCTTGATGTCATGGAAAGCCGCGTCGAGTTCCTCGGGCGAATAGATGAAGCCGCCGGGCCGGGGCCGGATCATCGCGCAGACCGGGATGGGCGATTCCGCTGCCTGCGCGATCAGACCGGGCGCGGGGGTCAGTCCGCTGACGGCCAGCGCCGCGCAAAGTTCGATCCGATCCGCGCCCCCTGCGATGGCCGCGGCAAGCCCCGCAGGGTCGTCCACACAGACTTCAAGAAGCGGGCGAGTAGGGCGGGCAGGCATCGGACCTCCGGGTCAGGTGATGAAACGAAGGCAACAACAAAACAAAACTTCTGTAAACATATTTTTCAGCACAGCTAACACATCTCTGTCTGGATTTTAGTTTGACAAACATTTCGTGCTGGAAAACATTGTGCAAAACACAGTTAGCCAATGGGACGCGGGATGCAGCAGGCGCCTGACGACAAGCCGCTTCACGGCGCAGCCCTATGGGCGGCGGTGCTTTCGGCCCGCGATTCCTTGCCCGCCAAGCTGCGTGCGATCGCGGCCTTCGTGGCCGAAGATCCGTCGGAATTCATCCGCATGACCTCGCGCGAGATCTGCGCCCGGCTGGGGACGTCCGAGCCGACGCTGATTCGCTTCTGCCGCAGTCTGGGCTTTGCGGGCTTGGCCGAATTCCGCATCGAATTGGCCTTGGCGCTGGCGGCACAAAGCACAGGCGCGGCGGTTCATCCGCAGGCCGCCGACCGCCGGCTGGCCAATCCCGAGGCCAAGCGCCGCATCGCCGCTGCCACGATGGAGCTGCTGGCGGATGACCGGGCGGTGCTGATCGACAATGGCTCGACCGTCGAGCTGGTGGCGGAATCGCTGGGCCAAAGTGACGATCATCCGGCCATGACCATCATGACTTCGGGGCTGATGGTGGCGCAGCACGCGATGCGGAACGGCCGCCATCGGGTAATGCTGACTGGGGGCGTTATCCGTCCCTCGACCGGCTCGCTGACCGGACGACTAGCCGAATCGAGCCTTGCGGGCATGAATTTCGACACCTTCGTCATGGGTGCGGACAGCATCGATCCGGAAGGGGGGCTGTCCACCTATTCCGAGGATGAGGCCCATGTCACCCGCGCCATGGTCGATGCGTCTTCCCGCGTGATCGTGCTGGCCGACCACACCAAATTCCGCGCCTCGCGCCTGCATCGCATCTGCGGGCTGTCGCGCGTGGCGATTCTGATCACCGACCGCGATCCCACCCCCGAGATCCGCGCCGCGCTGGATGCGGCGACGGTCCGGCTGATCGTCGCGAAAGCCGCCGGAATCGAACCGAAGGACAAGGCATGACCACTTTCACCGCCGAGGAAATCAACGCGCAGCCCGCGATCTGGCGCGACTGGGCCGGGCCGCTGGCCGAACAGGCCGCAATCATCCGCGACTGGATCGCGGCGCGCGCGCCGTCTGAAATCTGGCTGTCGGGTGCTGGAACCTCGGCCTATATCGGCGAGGTTCTGGCCCGCCAGTTGGGCGGCAATCTGCGGCCATGGCCGACGACGGATCTGGTCTCGGTGCCGGGGTTGGCCTTTGGCGTAAAGGGTCCGGTCCTGTCGATCCAGTTCGGGCGCAGCGGCGATAGTTCGGAATCCGTCGGGCTGATGGACCTGCTGGACGCGCATCGCCCGGACATCGACCGCTTGCAGATCACCTGTAACGCGGCAAGCGCGATGGGCACGCGCCAGGGGCCGGGGCCGGGAGAAACCCGCGCCCTGATCCTGCCCCCTGCCACGCATGATCGCGGCTTTGCCATGACTTCCAGCTTCACCACGATGTATCTGAGCGCGCTGGCCTGCCTTGATCCCAGCTTCGACGCGACCGATGTGCTGCCCCGCCTTGCCGATGCCGCCCAGCCGTTGCTGCCGCAGCTATGGAGCATCGAACACCCACGCCCCGAACGTGCGATTTTCCTTGGCTCGGGCGCTCTGACCGGGATTGCACGGGAATCGGCGCTGAAGGTTCTGGAACTGACAGCCGGGCAAACCATCACGCAATGGGACAGTACGCTGGGCTTTCGGCACGGGCCGAAGGCGGCGGTGGATCGCGGCACGGCGGTTTTCGTCATGGTCTCATCCGACCCGCAGGTCGCGCGCTATGACCGCGATCTGGCGGATGAGGTGCGGCGGCAATTCCCCGACGCTGACGTGGTGACCATCGGGCCGGGCTGCGACATCGACCTGACCCCCACAGGCACGTCCGCCGATCCGGTGCTTTACGTCCTGCCTGCGCAGATCCTTGCACATCGCTGGTCTCAGGCGCTTGGCCTGCCCGTGGACGATCCCTTCGCGGGTCGGAACCTGACCCGCGTGGTCTCGGGCGTGAAGCTTTACGGGTGGCAGCCTTGATCAGCGGCGCAATCGACCTCGGCGGGACCAAGATCGAGGCCCGGCTGTTCGACGCGTCCGCGAACACGCAAGGCATGCGCCGCGTGCCGACCCCACGCGACGATTTCGACAGCTTCCTTGCCGCGCTGGTCGGCCAGATCCGTTGGCTTGAAGAGCAGTCGGGCGATCCCGCGCTGCCGGTCGCGATCTCGATTGCCGGGTTGATCGACCCGAGGACAGGTATAGCCACGGCCTCGAATATCCCGGTCTCGGGGCGCAATCTAAGCCGCGAGCTGGGCGAGGCTCTGGGGCGCGACCTGCCGCTGATCAATGACTGTATGGCCTTCGCCTATTCCGAGGCGCATGGCGGCGCGGGCGAGGGGGCGGCCACGGTTCTGGGCCTGATCCTTGGCACCGGGGTCGGCGCGGGCTTCGTGATCCGGGGCGATCTGCCGCCGCGCCATGCGGGCCTTGCCGTGGAAATCGGCCATCTGGGCATGCCCGCCCGCGCGCTGACCCGACACGGCTTGCCGATCTGGCCCTGCGGCTGTGGGCGGGATGCCTGCAATGAAAATTATACCTCGGGAACGGGGCTGCGGCGGATCGCGGAATGGGCGGGGCTTTCGGATCCCGACCCGGTCCATGTGGCGGGCCGGGCGGCGACCGACCCGGAAGCCGCGCGGGTGATGGAGATCTGGGCCGACCTGACCGGAGAGATGCTTTACTCCGCGCAATTGATGCTGGACCCGCAGGTGATTGTCGTAGGCGGGGGACTGTCCAATATCCCCGGCCTGCCCGAGCGCCTGACCGGGGCGTTGAAGCGGCTGCGGCTGGGGCAGGTCAGCCTGCCCGATATTCGCGTGGCAGTGCATGGCGACAGTTCGGGCGCGCGCGGCGCAGCCCTGATGGCAAAGGCGGGCAAGGCATGAGCGACCTTCTGACACCGATCATCCGGGCCATGCGCAAGGGGATCGGCCCGGCCATCCCCTCGGTCTGCTCGGCCCATCCGGATGTGATCGCGGCGGGGCTGCGGCTGGCACGTGAGCACAACATGCCCGCGCTGATCGAGGCGACCTCGAACCAGGTCAACCAGTTCGGCGGCTATACCGGCATGACGCCCGCCGACTTCATCACCTTTGTCCTCGACATTGCCGCCGCGCATGGTCTGGGCGATGTGCCCGTGATCCTTGGCGGCGACCACCTTGGCCCGCAGGCATGGCGCAACCTTTCGTCCGATGCGGCAATGTCCCACGCCGAGGTGATGATTGCGGCCTATGTCCGCGCGGGTTTCACCAAGATCCATCTGGATTGCTCCGAAGGCTGTCAGGGCGAACCCGCGCAGGTCGGTGACGCCCTCGCCGCTGCCCGCGCGGCGCGGCTTGCCACTGTCGCCGAAGCTGCCGCCCCGGACCCCGAGGCACTGACCTATATCGTCGGGACCGAGGTTCCGCCGCCCGGCGGTGCGCGCCACGACGACGAAGGCATCCAGCCCACCCCTCCGGGCAATGCGCGCGCAACCCTTGCCGCGCATGAAGAGGCCTTTGCCGCCGCCGGTGCGTCTGCCGCATGGGCGCGCGTGCGCGGGCTGGTCGTCCAGCCGGGGCTGGAATTCGCCCCCGCATCCATCCACCGCTTCGACCTGTCGCAAGCCGATGCCCTCAGCCCGGTGCTGGGCGCGAATGACCTTCTGTGCTTCGAGGCGCATTCGACCGATTACCAATCGCCCGAGGTCTATGCCGATCTGACAATGCGCAATTTCGGCATCCTCAAGGTCGGCCCGGCGCTGACCTTCGCGTGGCGCGAGGCTTTATACGCGCTGTCCCATGTCCGCGCTTGGATCGACGGCAGCCCGCATATCAGCGAGCGGATGGAGGCGCTGATGCTGGAGCAGCCGAAATACTGGCAAGGCCATTATCACGGCGAGGGCGACAGCCTGCGGCTGATGCGGCATTTCGGCTATGCCGACCGTATCCGCTATTATTGGCCCCGCGCCGAGGCCGAGGTGCAGGGGCTATGTGCCGCGTTGGACGGGCCTTTGCCCGCGCCGCTGCTGCAGCAATACCTGCCGCCCGCCACACTGGAGCGCGCGGCCCGGCTTGACCTGCCACCGGCCCGCGCCATCCTTCAGGCCCATGTCGAACAGACCCTCGCTGCCTATTACCCGGAGGAAACATGCTGATCGCCGCCGAACGGCTGTGGACCGAGGGCCGTCTGGCCGAGGGGCTGGCGGTCGAAGCCGATGCAGGCCGGATCGTTGCGCTGCGCCCTTTGGGCCCCGACACGCCCGACCTGACCGTGTCGCTGCTGATGCCCGGCTGCACGGATTTGCAGGTGAATGGCGGTGGTGGCGTGCTGTTCAACGCCGATCCCACGCCCGAGGGCATTGCCGCGATCGCCGCCGCGCATCATCGGCTGGGCACGGCGCAGATCCTGCCCACGGTCATCACCGACGCCCCCGAAGTCATGGAAGCCGCCGCCGAGGCTGTCATCGCCGCGATGGGGCAGCCGGGCGTCGCGGGCATCCATATCGAGGGGCCGCATATCTCGCCCCCGCGTCGGGGCACCCATGACCCGCGCTTCATCCGTCCGCTGGACGAGCGCACGATGGCGGTCCTGCGCCGCTTGCGCAGGGCGGATGTGCCGGTCCTGCTGACCCTTGCCCCGGAACTGGCCGATCCCGCGCTGCTGCGCGAGGCGGCGGGTTTGGGGGTGGTGCTTTCGGCGGGCCATACGATGGCCACGGCTGCCCAGACACGCGCGGCAATGGCGGATGGCGTGACGATGTTCACCCATCTTTTCAACGCCATGCCGCAGATGACCTCGCGCGAGCCGGGGGTGATTGCCGCCGCGATCCTGTCGGAAGGCTGGTGCGGGCTGATCGCGGATGGCGTCCATGTCTCGGCCGAGATGCTTTCCGTGGCGCTGGCCGCCCGGCCGCGCCCGGATCGCTGCTTCCTAGTCTCGGATGCCATGCCGACGGTTGGGGGGCCGGATCGCTTCTCGCTTTACGGGATGGAAATCCATGTCGAGAACGGTGCTTTGGTGAATGCGCAAGGCTCACTGGCCGGGGCGCATATCGACATGCTGGAATCGCTGCGCAGACTGATCGCGATGACCGGAATGCCGCTGGAACGCGCCATTGCCATGGCAACTGACCTGCCTCGGCAGGCCATGGACTTGCCCGCGCTGGCCGTGGCACCGGGGACGCCCATGCGTGACCTGATCGCGCTGGACCGTGATCTGCATTTGCAGGACCTGCCGCGATGACCCTGTGGCTTCAGCAAAGCTGGTCGCCCGAGGGTGCGCCTGACAGCAAGGGCGGGATGTTCCGCCTGACCATCCACAATCGTGGCGATAAACCGGTCGCACCTGCGGCCCTGTGCATGTCGTCGATGACCCGCATCGCGGGGCCAGCCCAGATCGAGGGCGCGGCTTTGGATCGCCGCTTTGGCAATTACCACCGCCTGATCGCGCCCGAGGGCTTACTGATTGCTCCGGGCGAGGCATGGCTGATCCGCATTCTGTCCCTGACCCACCCGCCCAAAAACCGCAGCCAAGGGGTCATGTCGGCATGGATCGAGGCTGAGGACGGCGAAATCCCGCTGCTTCTGGGCGATCTTGAGCCACCTCCCGGCACGCCGCGAGGGCCGCTTGCACCGCTGCCCGAAGGGCGGCTGGACCTGCCCTTGGGCCTGCTGCCTTGGCCGCAGCACGTCGACATTGCGGAATGGGACGAGCCGGTCGGGCTGCTTCCCTCGGCTGAACTGACTGATGTCGCGGCGCTGCATCAGCGGCTTTTCCCCTTCGCGCGCGGGATTTTGTCGCGCGACGGTCGCCCGGTCCGGTTCCAGCCTGCGGAGCTTCCTACTGGGGGCTACCGACTGGATTTCACCCCCGATGCCATCACCCTGTCCCATGCCGATCCGGATGGGCGGCGGCACGGACTGGTTGCGCTGGCCCAGATCAGCCACGCGGCGCTAAGCGATCCGCGCTTTCGAGAGCCCCTGCGCGGCCGGATCGAGGATCACCCGCGCTTTCAATGGCGCGGGATGCATATGGACGTGGCGCGCAATTTCCGCACCATCGAGGAGGTCCGCCGCGCCGTCGATATCCTGGCGTGGCACCGGCTGAACCACCTGCATTGGCACCTGACCGATGACGAGGGCTGGCGGCTGGAGATCCCCTCGCTGCCGGACCTGACCCGGATCGGTGCGTGCCGGGGTGTGGGTCTGCCGCTTCTGCCGCAATATGCCGATCCGTCCGTAGGCCAAGCCGGTCACTATACCGGCAATGAGGCCCGCGCGCTGGTCGCGCATGCGGCAAGTCTTGGCATCGAGGTCCTACCCGAAATCGACATGCCGGGGCATCTGATCTCACTTCTTGCTGCCATTCCCGGGCTGACCGACCCGGATGAGGTTCCGGACAGCTATCGCTCGATCCAAGGCTATCCGAACAATGCGGTGAACCCGGCGGTGCCCGCCGTCTATGACATTCTGGGCAAGGTGCTGGACGAGGTCTGCGCGATTTTCCCCTCGCATCTGATCCATTTGGGCGGGGATGAGGTGAATGACCAATCGTGGCAGCAAAGCCCCGCCGCGATGACACTGGCCAAGGCCGAAGGCATCGCGGGCGAGGGCGTGACCCACCGCCTGCAGGCGCTGTTCATGCGCCGGATGCAGCAGATGTTGGCTGATCGCGGGCGGTCGCTGGCCGGTTGGGACGAATGCGCCGATGGCGGCGGGGTCAGCGCGCAGGGCACGCTGCTGTTCGCATGGCGCTCGGTCGAGAAAACCGCCGAGCTGATGCGGTCGGGCTACGACGTGATCGCGACGCCGGGGCAGGCCTATTACCTCGACATGACGCAATCGGCGGATTGGGACGCAATCGGGCTAAGCTGGGGCGGCGCAGTTCCGCCCGAAAAGACCTATCATTTCGAGCCGACCGAGGGGTTGCCCACGGATGCCGCTGGCCGCCTGATCGGCATACAGGCCGGGGTCTGGTCCGAAATGCTGTCCACCCGCCAGCGCTGGAACGCGATGGTGTTTCCGCGCCTGTCGGCGGTCGCGGAATCCGCCTGGACCCGTTACGAAGCCAAGGATTGGCGGCGCTTCTGCGCCCTCTCCCGTCTCATGCCACAACTGTAAGGAAGCCCATGCGCGTCGCCATCGGAGGCATTCATACCGAATGCTCGACCTATTCGCCGTTGATGCAGGTTGCGGCTGATTTCACCCGCACCGAGGGACAGGCGCTGCTGGATATGGCCGGGGTCGGCCCGGATTGGCACGGGGTCGAAGCGGTGCCGATCTTTCATGACCGATCGATCCCCGGCGGGCCGGTTTCTCCCGATCTGTTCGCCGCGCAATGCGATGAGTTCTGCGACAGGCTACGGGCAGCGCTACCCTTGGACGGGGTGCTGCTGATCATGCACGGCGCCTATTTCGTGCCGGGCATCGACGATCCCGAAGGGCATTTCGTTCAGCGCGTGCGCGAGGTTGTGGGCGCGCGGGCGGTGATTTCCTCGGCCTGGGACCTGCATGGCCAGATCACCGAAACGATTGTGAATACCGTCGATGCCTTTGCCGCCTTTCGCACCGCGCCTCATGTCGACCAGCCGCAGACGCGGACACGTGCGGCGCGAATGCTGCTGGACGCGCTGCGCGGTGGTCCGCGCCCCTGCGTGGTGCGGCGGGCCGTGCCGCTGCTGGTCTCGGGCGAGATGTCATCCACCTTTGTCGAGCCCTGTCTGGCGCTTTACGCGGCGCTGCCGGACTATGACGCCAAGCCGGGTGTCTGCGACACGAACCTGATGATCGGCTATGTCTGGGCCGACAGCCCCCGCGCCACGGCGACTGCGGTGGTCACCTGCACCGATCGCGCGGCCGGTCAGGCGGCGGCGGACGCGATCGCCCGCGCCTATTGGGATGTGCGCGAACAGCTTCTGCCCGACATGCATTCCGCGCCGCTGGAGTCGCTTCTGGATGGTCTGACCGGGCCAACGATCCTGGCCGATAGCGGCGACAACCCGACGGCGGGCGCGGTGGGGGATCGTGCGGACGTGCTGGCGGCGTTGATTGCGCGCGGCTGGGGGGCGGATGCCTCACGCCGGGCGATGATCGTGGGCATTGCCGCGCCGGGGGCGGTGGCAGCCCTGCGCCGCGGTGATGCGCAGATCCACGTCGGCGGCGAGTTGGGCGGGGGCGGCCCACAGCTCGAACTGATCCCCGATGCGATCCGCCTGACCGAAGGCGGGGCCGTTGTCACTTGTGGCGGCATTGCCTGTGTTCTGACCGAAAGACGCAGACCCTTTCACGATCTGGCCGACTTTGCCGCATTGGGACTGGACCCGATGCGTGCCGATCTGGTGGTGGTGAAATCCGGCTACCTGTCGCCCGACCTGCGTGAGCTGCCGCTGGCTCAGGTCATGGCCCTGACCGATGGCGCGGTGTCGCAGGACGTGCTGGCGCTGTCCAACAATCACCGGCCGCGCCCGACATGGCCTTTCCAGCGCGACGGGTTTGCCCATTTCATCTGACTTTTGCGGCCAGAAGCCCGCATAAAACTGTCCAAACGGTTTTGTTGACGGGTAATAAATCATACTTTATCCCTGATTCTTGAAGGTTGGAGGACCTTTGCAGGGAGAGTAAAAATCATGAAACGCAAGCTTCTGGCGGCCAGTTCGGTCGCCTGTCTGATGCTGTCCGGCGCCGCCTTTGCGGCTGATCTGACCGTCGGTTTTTCGCAGATCGGCTCGGAATCGGGCTGGCGCGCTGCGGAAACCACCGTGACCCAGCAGCAGGCCAAGGAACGTGGGATCGACCTGAAATTCGCCGATGCCCAGCAAAAGCAGGAAAACCAGATCAAGGCCGTCCGCGGCTTCATCGCACAGGGCGTCGATGCGATCCTGATCGCTCCGGTCGTCGCCACCGGCTGGGATGAGGTTCTGGGCGAGGCCAAGGAAGCCGAGATCCCGGTGATCCTGCTGGATCGCCAGATCGACGCGCCCGATGACCTGTATCTGACCGCCGTCACCTCGGATCAGGTCTTTGAAGGCAAGGTCGCCGGCGAATGGCTGGTCAAGGATGTGGGCGACAAGGCCTGCAAGGTGGTCGAGCTGCAAGGCACCACCGGCTCGTCGCCCGCGATCAACCGCAAGAAGGGCTTCGAGGAAGCCATTGCTGGCAAGTCGAACATCACCATCGCCCGCAGCCAGACCGGGGACTTCACCCGGACCAAGGGCAAGGAAGTGATGGAAAGCTTCATCAAGGCCGAGAATGGCGGCAAGGACATCTGCGCCGTCTATGCCCATAACGACGACATGGCTGTCGGCGCGATCCAGGCCATCAAGGAAGCGGGTCTGAAGCCCGGCACCGACATCAAGGTTGTCTCGATCGACGCCGTGCCGGACATCTTCCTGGCGATGCAGGCAGGTGAGGCCAATGCCACGGTCGAGCTGACCCCGAACATGGCGGGCCCGGCCTTTGACGTGCTGGAGAAATTCAAGGCGGACGGCACGCTCCCGCCGAAATGGATCCAGACGGAATCGAAGCTGTTCACTCAGGCGGATGACCCCAAGGGCGTCTACGAGTCCAAGAAAGACCTTGGCTACTGAGTGCTTGAGGGCGGGGGCCATAACCCCGCCCGACCTCCCTTTCGGGGAAAGACCGATGACACATGATGCGCTGCTTTCGGCGCAGGGAATCGACAAGTCGTTCTTTGGCGTGAAAGTGCTGGACGGCGTCGACTTCTCCCTGCGTGGCGGAGAGATTCATGCCCTGCTGGGCGAAAATGGGGCGGGCAAGTCCACGCTGGTCAAGATCCTGACCGGGGCCTATCGGCGCGATGCCGGGGCGATGTGGCTGGACGGCGCAGCCGTCGAGCCGCGCTCGGTCGCCGAGGCGCAGGCTTTGGGCATTGGCACGGTCTACCAAGAGGTCAACCTGCTGGACAATCTGACCGTGGCCGAGAACCTCTATCTGGGCCGCCAGCCGCGCCGGATGGGAATGATCGATCGCCGCCGGATGCGCGCCGATGCGGCCACGCTTCTGGCGCGGTATGGCGTCGGGGCCGACCCCGACGAAACCTTGGCCCATTACCCGGTCGCGGTGCGTCAGATCATCGCCATTGCCCGCGCCGTGGACCTGTCCGGCAAGGTGCTGTTTCTGGACGAGCCCACCGCCAGCCTTGACGCGCGCGAGGTGCAGGCTTTGTTCACCGTGCTGCGCCAATTGCGCGCGCAGGGTCTGGGCATCGTCATTATCACCCATTTTCTGGATCAGGTTTACCAGATCGCTGACCGCGTGACGGTTCTGCGCAATGGCCGCATGGTCGGCAGCCGCGCGATTGCCGATCTGCCGCGCCGCGATCTGGTCGCGATGATGCTGGGCCGCGAACTGGCCGAGGCCACCGCCCATCGCGGGTCCGGCGCGACCCAGCCCGACACGCCTGCCGCCTTCCTGTTCGAAGGCTATGGCAAGCGCGGCTCGATCGCACCTTTCGATCTGGATATCCGCCCCGGCGAGGTCGTTGGCATTGCCGGGCTGCTTGGCTCGGGCCGGACGGAAACCGCGCGGCTGATGTTCGGCATCGACCGCCCGGATAGCGGGCAGGCCACGGTGGATGGTCAGCCGGTCACCCTGCATTCGCCGCAGGACGCCATCGGGTATGGCTTCGGCATGTGTCCCGAGGAACGCAAGACCGACGGCATCGTCGGCGATCTGTCGGTACGCCAGAACATCGTTCTGGCCCTGCAGGCCAGTCGCGGCTGGTCACGCCCCATCCCCCGGCGCGAGGCTGATGCCTTGGCAGAACGCTATATCAAGGCGCTGGATATCCGCCCACCGGACCCGAACCGCCCGATCAAGTTCCTGTCCGGCGGCAACCAGCAAAAGGCGATCCTTGCGCGCTGGCTGGCCACCGATCCCCGCCTGCTGATCCTTGATGAGCCGACCCGGGGCATCGATATCGGCGCCCATGCCGAAATCATCAACCTGATCGAGAAACTGCGCGAGGACGGCATGGCTTTGGTGGTGATTTCCTCGGAAATCGAGGAACTCGTGGCGTTTTCCACCCGCGTTATCGTCCTTTCCGACCGACATCACGTCCGCGAGCTGCGCGGTGCCGAAATCACCGCCGAAGCCATTGTCGAGGCCATGGCCGTGCCCGGAGACGCCGCATGACCAAGCTGAAACAACTTCGCCCGCAGCTTCTGGCGCTAGCCGTGGTGCTGGTGTTGATCGCACTGATTTCACCGGGGTTTTTCTCGGTCACGGTGCAGAATGGGCGGCTTTACGGCAGCCTGATCGATGTCGGCGTGCGCGTGGCACCAGTCGCGCTTCTGGCGATCGGCATGACTTTGGTGATCGCGACCAAGGGGATCGATCTGTCGGTCGGCGCGGTCATGGCCATCACCGGGGCGGTGGCGGCGACGCTGGTGGCTGACGGCCATTCGGTGCCGGTGGTGCTGGCGGTGTCCCTGGCGCTGGGATTGGTCTGCGGCATCTGGAACGGCGTGCTGGTGGCGTTTCTGGATATCCAGCCGATCATCGCCACGCTGATCCTGATGGTGGCCGGACGTGGCATCGCGCAGTTGATCACCGGAGGCGTGATCCTGACCTTCAACGATCCGGCATTCTCCTTCATCGGCTCGGGTGCGGTGCTTGGCATTCCGATGCCGATCCTGATCTGGCTGGCGATGGGGCTGGCGGTCGGATTGCTGGTTCGCCGCTCGGCGCTTGGTCTGCTGATCGAGGCCGTGGGGATCAACCGCCGCGCCTCAATGCTGGTGGGGGTGCGCGCGCGCTTCCTGATCCTCGCGACCTATGCGATTTCCGGGCTTTGCGCGGCCATGGCGGGGATGATCGTCACCGCCGATATCCATGGTGCGGATGCCAACAATGCTGGGCTGTGGCTGGAGCTGGATGCCATTCTGGCCGTGGTCATCGGCGGCACCTCGCTGGCGGGCGGTCGCTTTTCGATCACTGCCTCGCTGATCGGGGCGCTGATCATTCAGGCCCTGAACACCGGCATCCTGATGTCGGGATGGCCACCCGAATTCAACCTGATCGTCAAGGCCGTCGTCATCGTGGCCATCCTGACGCTGCAATCCCCTGCCGTGGCTGACGAACTGTCGGTCCTGCGGGGCATGCTGCGCCGGAAAGGAGCCAAGTCATGATCCGTGCCCGCTATCTGCCTTTTGTCGCTACGGTGCTGATCTTTGTCGCGGCCTATGCGCTTTGCGCGCTGCAGTTCCCGAACATGCTGTCCTTCCGGGTGCTGGGGAACCTGCTGACCGACAATGCCTTTCTGGGGATTGCGGCGGTGGGCATGACATTCGTCATCCTGTCGGGCGGAATCGACCTGTCGATGGGGTCGGTCATCGCCTTTACCTCGGTCTTTGTCGCGGTGCTGGTGCGGGCTGGGGTGCATCCGGCGCTGGCCTTTGCCTTGGCACTGGCGGTGTCGACCAGCTTCGGCGCGCTGATGGGGCTGACCATCCATGCGTTGAAGATGCCGGCATTCGTTGTCACGCTGGCCGGGATGTTTCTTGCGCGCGGCGCGGCCTTTCTGATCTCGACCGATTCCGTGCCGATCAGCCATGATTTCCTGAAACAACTCAAGGGCATCTACATCCAGCTTCCGGATAAGGGAAAGCTCAGTTTTCTGGCCATCCTGATGCTGCTGGCTTTTCTCGTCGGCGTAATCCTGGCGCATCGCACCCGCTTTGGCGCGAATGTCTATGCGCTTGGCGGGTCCGAGCAATCGGCCGAGCTGATGGGCGTGCCCCTGCGCAAGACCATGATCCAGCTTTATGCCTTTTCGGGCTTCATGGCGGGGCTCGCGGGGTTGGCCTATACGCTTTACACCTCGGCGGGCTATTCGCTGGCGACGGTGGGGGTGGAACTGGACGCCATCGCAGCCGTGGTCGTGGGCGGCACGCTGCTGACCGGCGGCTCGGGGCTGGTTCTGGGCACACTGTTCGGGGTGCTGATCCAAGGTTTGATCCAGACCTATATCGTCTTTGACGGCACGCTGTCCTCATGGTGGACCAAGATCGTCATCGGGATGTTGCTGTTTGCCTTCATCGTGCTGCAACGCCTGATCCTGCTGGTGTCCGAGCGCCGCGCCGCGATCCGCGCATCCAGCGGGGGTTGATCATGGGTGTTCTGCGTCAGCGCATGTTCGGCAGTCAGCCGCGCTCCAGTCACGCCCGTGTGGTGGAGGAATTGGGTTCGGCCATCGTCACCGGCGAATTCCCGCAAGGCTCGACTCTGCCCGGCGATCCGCAACTGCTGGAGCGTTTCGGCGTGTCGCGCAGCGTGCTGCGCGAGGCGATGAAGACCTTGGCCGCCAAGGGGTTGGTTCGCGCGAAATCTCGGGTCGGGACCAAGGTCAATCCCAGCGAGGGTTGGAATTTCGTCGATTCCGATGTGATCATATGGAAGATGCGGGCGGGCATGGACCCGGAATTCGTCGACCATCTGCGCGACATGCGGTTGGCCTTCGAACCCGCCGCCGCCCGTCTGGCAGCGATGAACGCCACCGCCGAGGAAATCGTCAACCTGTTCAGCATCGCCGCGCGCATCGACAATCCCGAGCACAGCCGGGAATCCGTCGCGCAAGAGGATCTGAACTTTCACCTCGCCGTGGCGACCATGTCGCGCAATCCTTTCATGCGGTCGGTCACGACCTTGATCGAGGCGGCTCTGGCCGTGTCCTTCCAGATCTCGTCGCCCGCGCTTAGCCCCGAGGGGATTTCGCGCTGTGCATCGCAGCATCTGCGCATCGCCAGCGCCATTGCCGCCCGCGATCCCGAGGCGGCGGCTGCCGCGATGCGCGAGGTCGTGCTGGAAGGCGCCGACCGTGCGCGCGAGGCGCTGGGGCTGGACGACACGCATTAGGGCTTTCGACCTGCATCGTGCCGCGCTAGGATTCCTGAAAACAATCGGGGGCAGCGATGGGCATTTCACTGAAGAATACGGTCGGATTCGTGGCGCTGGCACTGGTGCTGGCGTCCTGCGGGGGTGGCAGCTATGGCCCCGGCGGGCGCGGTGTCACCCAGCAAAGCCAGGAAATCAAATGGGGCCGCAACCAGAACCCGCCAGCGGCCAAGGTCGCGGGCCTCAACAACTGGATCGAGGGCTTCAAGGGTCGCGCCCGCGCGCAAGGGATCAGCGATGCGACGCTGAGCTACGCTTTCCGCGATGTGACCTATAACCCCGAGGTGGTGCGCCGCAGCCAGAACCAGGCCGAATTCAAGAAATCGCTGTGGGAATATCTGGAGAACGCGGTTTCCGAAAAGCGCCAGACCAATGGCCGGGCGGCCTTGGCACAGTATAATGGCGTCCTCAGCCGTGTCGAGGCGACCTATGGCGTCGACAAGGAAGTCGTCACCGCCGTCTGGGGCATGGAGTCGACCTATGGCGAGCGGCGCGGCGACCTGCCGCTGATCGAGTCGCTGGCGACCCTCAGCTATGAGGGCTATCGCGGCGGCTTCTTCCAGAGCCAGCTGATGGCGGCCCTGCGCATCCTGCAAGCGGGCGATATCGATCCGGGCCACATGACCGGAAGCTGGGCGGGCGCGATGGGGCACACCCAGTTCATCCCGACCACCTATCTGTCCTATGCCGCCGATATCACCGGCGATGGGCGTCGCGACATCTGGTCGAACGATCCCAGCGATTCACTGGCGTCGACCGCGAACTATCTGGCGAAATCCGGCTGGCAGCGCGGGTTGCCCGCAGCGGTCGAGGTGACGCTGCCCGCAGGCTTCAACACGGGCCTTGCCGGCAAGGGCAAGCGTCGCTCGGTCGCGGAATGGCAGTCGATGGGCATCCGTCAGGCGACGTCGCGCCCGTTGCCCCCGGCTGGAACCTCGACCGAATTGCTGATCCCCGGCGGGCCGTCCGGCGCGGCCTTCCTGATCACCCGCAACTTCCATGCGATCCTGCGCTACAACAATGCCGACAGCTACGCGCTGGCCGTCGCGCTTTTGGCCGACCGGCTCAAGGGCTATCCGGGGCTGGCCAATCCCTGGCCCGCGAACCATCCCGGCATGCGGCTTGAGCAGCGCAAGGAAATGCAGCGTCTGCTGACTGCGCGCGGTTTCGACACGCAGGGGGTCGACGGCAATGTCGGCTCGAACACCACCAACGCGATCCGCGCTTATCAGCAATCGCGTGGTCTGCCGCTCACTGGCGAACCCAGTGCGGCGCTGCTGGACCAGTTGCGGCGCAGCTGAATCTGACCCTTGACGGGCGGGGCAATCCCCGCCCGTTTGCAGGAAATATCTTCTCTGACCGGCACGTTGCCAGCAAAGGCCTCCTCTTTAAGCAGGGACATTTGGAATGGCTAAAGCCCTTGCTCGCGCGGGATACTTAACCCGTATGGCCGGAACAGCCGGCCCGAGCGAGGGACGAGGGAATTGCTCAATCCAGACCTGATCAGCGCGACAGCGCCGGACGCCGACCTGCCATCCGTCGCGGATGTGGTGGTCTGCTCGTTTCACACGCCCGATGACTACTATGCGAGCGCCGCCACAAGGCTGCGCCAGTCTTTGGATGCACTGGGGATCGCCCATCATATCGTCGAGGTCGATAAGCAGCCGGATGAGGAGTGGCTGGAGATTTGCCGCAAGAAGGTTCCCTTCCTGCAATCCGTCTGCGAGGCCAACCCCGATTCCAAGGTCTTCTGGATCGACGTAGATTGCGACGTCGACTATCTTCCTGATTTCGTAAGAAATTTCTCGGCAGATATTATCGGTTTCCAGCGTGGCTTCGGCCATCCGCTGCGCATTGGCTATGCCAATAACTCGCGCTTCTGGGAGCCTTGCTTCTGGGGCATCAACACCACCGCTGCCGCCCGTGGCTTCATCGCCGATGCCAGCGCCGCCAGCGCCACCATGACCATCCGCGCCACGGATGACTATTTCTTTGAGGAAGCGTGGCGCAAGAATGCCGACCGGCTGTCTTTCCAGGTGATCCCCTCGAACATGCTGGTAGGGCGCGCCGACGGGGCTGTCGCCGAGGCGAGGCCGTTCTTCTATTTCGGCTCCAGCGGGAATGTCGCGACCTATAAGGGGATCGCGCAGCAGCACAGCCGCAACAAAACGGGACAGACCGCGTCTGGCGCCCCGCAGGTCCGCTCACTGACCTTGCGGGCCGCGCGCCGTGTGCAAAGCGCCCTGCCACCGCGCCTTGCCGTGCCGCTGCGGCGGTTGTCGGACCGGGCTGGGCTGACCGATTTCCTGTCACCTACGCCGCCCGCCGCCCGCCAGCTTTCCGCAAACAGCATCTATCGCATCATCCATGACGCCCGCGAAGGCGATGCGGATGCCGTGCGCACGCGCATTGCCGATGTCACCAGCCGCCGCCTGATGCGCGGCGCGGACAAGGCGGTGGTGAATGTGGCCGAGGCATTTCTGGACTATGCCGCCCCGGTTGAGGGCGCGCAGGGGGATGCCCTGCGGCTTTTGTGGTGGGACAAGCCCTATCCGGGGAATTATGGCGACTGGCTGTCGCCGTTGATCATTTCGTCGGTGTCGCGCCGACCGGTCATGTTCCAGCGCCATGACGAAATCGCGGCCCCACCGCATCTGATGTCGCTGGGCTCGATCGGGCGGTTTGCGCAGGCCTCGTCCATTCTGGTCGGCACCGGCATCAGCCGTAGCGACGCCGGGATCGATCCGGGCGCGCGTTTCATGTCGCTGCGCGGTCCCTATACCGCCGCGGCGTTGCGCGAGGCGGGCGGTCCATCGGTAGAACGCTTCGGCGATCCGGCGATCCTGCTGCCGCGTCTGTTCCCGACGCTGCGCCCGGCCTCGACCATTGGGCGCATCGCGCTGGTGCGCCATTTTGCCCATCGCAATGTGGCGCTGCGACTGCCCGAGGGGGTGGACGAATTTTCGGTCCTGCGTTCGGGGCGCGGGGATATCCTGTCGCTGATCCGGGACCTGCATGGCTATGACGCGGTGCTGACCAGTGCGATGCATGTCCATATCACCTGTCAGGCCTATGGCCTGCCGGTGGGTCTGGTGACATTCGAGGGTTTCGAGGATTCCGTCCATGGCGACGGCATCAAGTATCGTGACTATGCCGCCGGTGTGGACCTGCCTGAACGCATGCCGATCAGCCTTGGCCATGACCTGCGCCGCCGTGATCTGTCGAATCTGATCGAGCAGGATCGGGTCGGACAGGCGGCGATGGATTCCGTGCACTCAGCGCTGATTGACGCGATCGAGGCCCATGATCGTGCGCTGGCCGAACCCCGTCGCCGTTTCGCGGTGGCGCGATGAAGGATCTCGACAAGATTCTCGAACTGCCGCGTCAGGTCAAATCGGCCAATCCGCGGATTCCGCCGACCGTCGGGCGCGCGGGTTGGGCAAAACGGCACACCGTTGTCGTGGCCAGCTTCCTGCTGGGGTTTCTGCTGCCCGCCGTCGTGGTGACCGGCTACATGTTCGGGGTGGCCCGCGACCAATACGTGTCCGAGGTGTCCTTCGTGGTGCGCGATGATGAAACCGCGCAGATGGGGCTGCTGGCGGGCTTCGGCCTGACCTCGGCCGGGAACGCCACCACCGACGCCAAGATGCTGTACGAATACCTGCGCAGCCCGAATTTCGTGGCGGATGTGGATCGCGAGATCGACTTGCGTGCAATGTTCCTGCGCGCCAGCGGCGATCCGATCTTTGCGCTGAAAAGTGATGCCACGCAGGAGGATCTGATCGCCTATTGGCGCAAGATGGTGACGATCAGCGTCGACTCCGCCACTGGCATGATCGGGATCGAGGCACGTGCCTTTGACCCGCGCGATGCGCAGACAATTACCCTTGCGATCCATGACGCCGCAGGGCGGCTGGTCAATAACGTCTCGGATTCGGCACGCGACAATACCGTGCGCTATGCCGAACGCGACCTTGCCAAGACCGTGGCCCGTCTGCATGACGCTCGCGTGGCGATGGCGCGGTTTCGCGACAGCAACCGGCTGATGGACCCGCAGGCGGCGGTGAACATCAACTCGACCGTCATTGCCGGACTGTCGCAGGAATTGACCGAGGCGATGGTCGCGCTGGAAACCCTGCGCGCGCATGGCACGGCAGATGTGAAGCTGATTCAGGCTCAGACCCGTGTTGACGTGCTGAACCGCCGGATCGAGGAAGAGCAGCAGCGCTATGTCGGCCAGGACCGCGATGGGGTCAGTTTCAGCACGGTCATCGACGAATACACCAAGCTGGCACTGGACCTGGAGCTTGCGGAAAAGGCCTATAGCCTTGCCTTGGCCGGGGTCGAGGCGGCGCGTTCGAAGGCCGAGCAGGACACCCGCTATCTGGCCACCTTCGTCGAACCGACACTGCCCCAGACCGCGACGCGCCCGCGCCGCATGATGATTTCGGCTCTGGCGGTGATCTTCATCTTTATCGGCTGGCTCAGCTTTGTGCTGATCGGGTCGAGCAATCGCGACCGCTTCTGATGATCCATCTGGAAAACCTGTCGAAACGCTTCACCGTGAACGGACGCACCACGGTGGTTGCGCGCGACATCAACGTCACCTTCCCCAGCCACGAGGCCATCGGCCTGCTGGGCCATAACGGGGCGGGCAAATCGACGCTGCTGCGAATGATCGCGGGCGTGGTCCGGCCAGATCGCGGCGGCGTGCATACCACCGGCACGGTGTCCTGGCCGGTGGGTTTTTCGGGCAGCTTTCACCCTGACCTGACCGGCGCGCAGAACACGCGCTTCATTGCGCGGGTCTATGACGCGGATGCGGATGGATTGCTGCGCTTTGTCGAGGGCTTCGCCGATCTTGGCCATCACTTTCATCTGCCATTTCGCAACTATTCGTCCGGTATGCGGTCGCGGCTGGCCTTTGGTGTCTCGATGGGCATCCATTTCGACACCTATCTGGTCGATGAGGTGACCTCGGTCGGAGACGGCTATTTCCGGGAAAAGAGCAAGGCCTATTTCCGCAACCGACTGCTGAACAGCGGCGCGATCCTTGTGTCGCATTCGATGAGCATGATCCGGTCGATTTGCAGTTCGGCCGCCGTCCTGCACGCTGGGAACCTGACCTATTATACCGATGTCGAGGAAGCGATCCGCGTCCATCAGGACAATATGGGCGGCGCAGTCGATGAGGATGACGATGGCTGAACCCATCCGCTTCCGCCGACACCCGCTTGGTCGCTGGCCGGGGCTGCGCACCCTGCGTGCGCTGATCCTGCGCGAGATGGCGACATCCTACGGGCGCTCCCCGGGCGGGTTCCTGTGGACGGTGCTTGAGCCGGTGGGTGGGATTGCGCTGCTGACGGTGATCTTTTCGCTGGCGGTGCGGGTGCCGCCGATGGGGACCAGTTTCGCGCTGTTCTACGCGACCGGCCTGCTGCCCTTCCTGATGTTTCTGGACGTGAGCCGCAAGATCGCGCAGTCGCTGTCCTTTTCCAAACAGCTGCTGTTCTATCCCGGCGTGACCTTTACCGACGCGATCTTTGCCCGTCTGGTTCTGGCCTGCGTGGTGCATGCGTTGGTCTTCACCATCGTGTTGTTCGGGATCGTGATTTACGATCAGGTCGATGTCATCCTTGACCTGCCCGCTGTGGTCACGGCCTTTGCGCTGGCCGCCGCGCTGGGGCTGGGGACGGGCTGCATGAACTGCTTTCTGATGCGGCGCTTTCCGGTCTGGGCGAATGTCTGGTCGATCGCGACGCGGCCGCTGTTTCTGTTGTCCTGCATCTTCATGCCCTTCGACAGCGTGCCGACCGGCTTTCGCGACGTGCTGTGGTACAATCCGATCATCCATATCGTCGGCATGAACCGTTCGGCTTTCTATCCGACCTATCGGGCCGACTATGTCGATCCGGTCTATGTCCTGCTGATCGCGGCGATCCTGTTCGCCTTGGGGTTGAGCCTGCTGTTCAAATGGCATCGCGATCTGGTGCTGAGATAGCCGATCTCTGCACCCGGTTCGCCGTGGAAAATCAATGCCAAATTGGGGTGAATTTAACACGATAATATCTATCGTGTTTTAACGGGGCCAGGAATAGACTTGCTGCAAGGCCCGGGAGGACGGGCAAAATAGCGGGGCAAGCAGCATGTCGATCTCACGGATATCGCAGATCTATGAGCATGAGGGCATTCTGGGCTTCTATTCGCGGCTGCGCTTCCCAAAGGCGCGTCGCGAAGGGGCGCTGGTCGGGCCGATCACGCAAGAGGTCCAGATTCTGTCCCCGGATGGTCAGCGCGCGGATGTTCTGGCGCAGCTGCTTGATCTGGCCTCGCGCGATGTGGTGCCTGCGGATCAATCGGGCCTGCACACGCGCTTTCATCTGGATCCCGACATTTATTCCGGCCATCGCTACGCACCCAACGATGTCCTGATCCTGACCGACCGGACCAGCTATCACGCCGGGCAGTTGAAAGTCGTGGCCGAGCAATGCCATGCGATCATCGAGACCTCCGAGGCCCGCTTCCGCACCATTTCCGAAATGCAGGTGGCGGGCGGGCGGCTGTTTCTGGCACGGGCCGATGATGAAGGCTTCCGGCAGGGGATCTATCGCTTCCTGCTGTCAAGCGGCGCGATCGATTGGGACACGGCGGATTGGCGGCAGTTGCTGTCCGACACGCGGTCGGATGAGGTGCAGAAATTCTGCCTGAGCCTGCCCGAGACGCTCAGCCGCCGGCAGTCCTTTCTGGCACAGGGCCTGTCCGACTTCCGCATCCTTGACGGCATCAGACTGGAGCAGGGCTGGATCGGTGCGGCGCTTGGCTATCGCGCGCTGGCCGAGGCCTGCCTTGCCCGTGGCGTCCAGCAAGCCATTGTCTGCGAGGATGATGTCAGCGTTGCACCGGGTTTCCGTCAACGCCTCGATACGGTCAGGGAATATCTGGGCCGGGTCGAATGGGATGTGTTTTCCGGCCTGTCCAGTCATGTCGGGCCGGAATACCGCGTCACCCGCGTCGAGCACTACAAGGGCGAGACCTTCGTGCATCTGGATCGGACGACCGGCATGGTCTTCAACATTTATAACCGCCGGGCCTTGGCGCATCTGGCGGGCTGGCGGGTGGCTGAACATGGCGCGCAGGGCATTACCATCGACCGCCATCTGGAAGCGATGCCGAACATGCGGGTGGTGACGACGCTGCCCTTCCTTGTCGATCACAGCGACCATCTGGCATCCGCCGCATGGAGCTTTGACAACCGTCGCTACCGCTCGCTGATCTCGGCGAGCCAGCACCGGTTGACCCAGATGCTGGCCGAATTTGACGCGGGACCCTCGCTGGCCGGGTCGGGGCTTACGCCCCCTGCGCCAGCGGGTACGAGATGATCAGCACCAGTCCCTCGGCTCCGATCTGACGGATGCCGACGGTCTCGCCAGTGTAAAGATAGGCGGCCTGACCGGGGCCAAGGCGGCGGGTCTGGCCATCGGCAAAGACCTCGCCCTCGCCGCTGAGGACGTAATAGACCTCATCATGCTCGATCGGATGGGCGCCGATCTCGGCTCCGGGATGCAGGATGCGCTTGCGGAACTCCATGCTGCGGTTCGGAACCTGATCGGCAATGCGATAGGCCGTGCAGGTTCCGATCTTGCCATGCGGGGTCGGCTCCTCGCGCATGACGTCGCGTTCATCGATGATGACCATCGAACTCCTCCTTTAACGTGCTGACGTGATTGGTCGAGCCGGGCGCGAAAGGCAAGCGGATCAGTGCAGACCCGCCATGCGCAGCCCCTCGACATACAGATCCAGATCCTCGGTATGCTTCAGGGGCGGGACCTTGCGCCAATGCTCGATGGTGAAATTGGGATGGACGCGCATCACTTCCTGCGCATGGCTGCGGGCCTGATCCATCTGGCCCAGCATGGCATGGCTGGCGGCCAGCAGGCGATGGGCCTCGCTTTGATCGCGCATCTTCATCAGCGTCTCGACCGTGCGCTGGTAATCGCCCTTGTGGAAATAGGCGTCACCAAGGAACCAAAGATAGCTGTCCGGATGATAGGGATTCAGCCGGATGGCGCGTTCCAGCAGATTGACCGCGCGTTCCCCCTGCCGGACATAGGCCAGACAATCGCCCATATAGGCCAGAAGATCCGCGTCATTGGGATTGAGCGACAGCGCATGTTCATAGGCGGCCAGCGCCTCATCATGCTGTTTCTTGTAAAGATGGGCGAGCCCCATTTCCGAGAAACCGCGCGAATCCAGCCGGTCGCATTCGACCGCACGCTTGGCCAGTGTCAGCGCCTGATTGAGCGCGCCTTCCGGGTCCTTGGTCCAGTTGTAGCGCCATTCGACGTTGAAGGTGCGCGACATGGCGGCGTAGCTGCGCCCGTAACCGGGGTCCAGTTCGCGGGCCTGCTCGAACAGGCGGCGGGCATGCAGGTTCGAATCCGGCATGAAACGGAAGCCCATATCCTGCCCGCGCAGCACCAGCCCATAGGCGTAAAGCGCGGGATGGGCCTGCTCGGTCAGGCGGCGGCGTTCAACCGCGTCGATATGGATCGCCACGCGCGAGGCGGTCATGGCCGCGACG
This sequence comes from Paracoccus sp. PAR01, assembly GCF_014851995.1. Classification (NCBI taxonomy): domain Bacteria; kingdom Pseudomonadati; phylum Pseudomonadota; class Alphaproteobacteria; order Rhodobacterales; family Paracoccaceae; genus Paracoccus; species Paracoccus sp. PAR01. The sequence goes on along the minus strand of NZ_JACVAW010000005.1, from coordinate 76,989 downwards.
TCATCCTGAAAATCGAAGATGTCGGCCATGACCCCGTCATAGCGCTCGGACCAGATGGTATTTTCGCTGGCGGCTTCGATCAGGTCGACGGTAATGCGGATACGGTTGTCAGCCCGCCGGAAGCTGGCCGAGAGCAGATAGCGCACGCCCAGCCGCTGGGCGATCTCGCGCAGCGAACCGGCATTGGCGGCGGCCACAAAGGCCGAATGCCGGGCAATCACCATCAGATTGCGGAAGCGGCACAGGCTGGTGATCAGATCGGCGACGATGCCCTGACACAGATACAGATCGTCGGGCGCGCCCGAGATGTTTTCCATCGGCAGGACCGCCAGCGAGGCATCGGGCAGGCTGTCGGCCGCAGCGAATTGATGCATGGGCAGGGCGATTTCGGCGGGGCGGGGCATGGGCTGCGGCTGATCGACGGAAAAGATCTCGACCGGGGCCGAGACATTCTTCAGCCGCTTCGTGCCCAGAGACCGCAGCTGCAATTCGGAATTGCCGCGCAGGATCTGATAGACCGCATCGGTGACGCAGATGCCACCCGGCTCGGCAAAGGTCTGGATGCGGGCGGCAAGGTTCACGCTATGGCCGTAAACCCCGTCCCGCCCGGCAAAGATATCCCCGACCGAGATCCCGACCCGGAACTGGATCGGTGCCAGACCTTCGGACCACATCGCCTCTCGCGACAGCTCGCGCTGCATCTCAAGCCCGAAATGCAGTGCCTTCTGGACGCTTTCAAAAACCGCGACCAGCCCGTCGCCGGCGGTGTTCACCACCTCTCCGCCGTAATCGCTGACAAGGTTGCGGATCAGCGTCAGCGAACGGGTCAGCCGGGCGACAGTCCCGGCCTCGTCCAGTTCCAGCAGGCGGGTGTAGCCGTGGACGTCGGCATAAAGCACCGTGAGAAGCCGGGGACCGGCCAACTCAATATGCGGGCTTGTGGTAATGACGTCGTCCTCTCGTAGGGGCGGGGCCGGTTCTCCGGTCTCGTCACCGCCCGGTTGCACCCGGTAGCGCAGCCGTAGCTAAACGCCGCGGGTTGCGATTCTGTCAAGGCCACAGCCTTGCAGTTGTTCAGTTTCATCATGATTTCGTGAGAAAAAATGGGCAATCCCGAAAAGCATCGTGAGCAACGGTGACAGAAGCATATTTGCCCATATACTGCCGGCATGAAGCAATGCCCCCCATTCGTTCTGCGACCCGCATTACCCCAGGAATTTGCATTTGCCGAAGAGATTTACATCAATGCCATGAGACCGCTCATGCTGCAGCTGGACAACTGGGACGAGCCGATGCGCCGTGCCGCAATCCGGCGTTCTTTCAAAGCCGCCGACTCGCGTATCATCGTGCTGGAGGGCCGCGATATCGGCTGGACGCAGGTGACCGAGCGGGACGCCGATTACAACCTGGCCCAGATCCAGATTCTGGATGAATTCTGCGGGCTTGGCATCGGTTCTGCGATCATCCGCGACCTGCTGCGCCACGCCGCGCATGAGGGCAAGACCGTTTCGCTTTCGGCGGTTCGCACCAATCGCGCGATCGAGCTTTACAAGCGTTTGGGCTTTGTCATGATCGACCCGGACGCCACGCCGATCATCGACATGGTCTGGACGCCGCCGTCCCGGCAATCCTGACTTCCCACGCGCGGGCCGCGCCCCTAACATCGTGCCAATTGGCACGGTGGGGGACGGATGAGCTTGGACGAGTTGGGCAGCGGCTTGGGTCGCGGGGCCAAGGGACATCTGCGTGGCACCCATCGCGGGATCAGCCCGGCTGAAACCGTGGCCCGCGTCACGCCATTGATGGCGCAGATGGGCATTACCCGGATCGCGAATGTCACCGGGCTTGATCGGATCGGCGTGCCGGTGGTCATGGTCTGCCGACCCAATGCCCGCTCGCTGGCGGTGTCGCAGGGCAAGGGCTGTGATCTGGACGCGGCGACCGCCTCGGGGTTGATGGAGGCCGCCGAGCTGTACCACGCCGAGCATATCGAACTACCGCTGAAGCTGGGCAGCATGGCCGAGCTGGCCCATTCCCATGCCTTTGTCGATGTTTCCCGGCTGCCACGGATTTCGAACCGGTTTCACCGCGATCTGGTGATGCTTTGGGTCGAGGGGCAGGACCTGATCTCGGGTCAGGGGCGCTGGTTGCCCTTTGAAAGCGTGCGGACGAATTTCACCCTGCCGCCGCCGCCCGGAAGCGGCTGTTTCGATTGCAGCAGCAACGGGCTGGCTTCGGGCAACAGTCTGATCGAGGCGACCTGTCATGCGATCTGCGAGATCGTCGAACGCGACGCGACCTCGCTTTGGCATGCGAAGGGCGAAGAGGCGCGGGGCGAAACCGGGCTGGATTTGGACAGCATTGATGACCCTGCCTGTCGCGAGGTGCTGGCCCAGCTGGAGGCTGCGGATTTCGACGTGCATGTCTGGGAAACCACCACCGATGCCGGGATCGCGTGCTTCTACTGTCTGATCTCGGATCGGCGCGATCCGATGCAGCATCATGGCATCGGCGCGGGCTGTCATCCCACCCGTGCCATCGCGTTGTTGCGCGCCCTGACCGAGGCGGTTCAGGTCCGCACCACCTATATCTCGGGTGCCCGAGACGACCTGATGCCCGAGGAATATTCGGCCCGGGAACGCGCCAATAAAGCCCGGATTGCTGCCCGGATGCGTGCCATGCACCGCCCCTTGCGCCGCTTTGCGGATGCGCCGGATAAGGCCACGCCAAGCTTCGATCAGGATCTGAACTGGCTGCTGGCGCGGTTGCAGGCCATCGGCATTACCGAGGCGATTGCTGTCGATCTGGCCAAGCCCGCTTTGGGGCTGGGGGTTGTGCGGGTGGTGATTCCGGGGCTTGAGGGGCCGCATGATCACCCGGCCTATCTGCCCGGCCCGCGCGCCCGCCAAATCGCAGGGGTGGCGGGATGAGCGTGATCGTCTTTGCCGGGCCCTCGATCAGTGAAGCCGACCGGGCTGCGTTTCCCGAGTTCCGCTTTCTTCCCCCCGTCCGACAGGGTGAACTTTACGCCGCCGCCCGCAGCGCTCCCAAGGCTATTGGTATTATTGATGGCTATTTCGACGGCGTTCCGGCGGTCTGGCACAAGGAGGTGCTTTGGGCGCTGTCGGAGGGCATCGCGGTCTTTGGCGCGGCCAGCATGGGGGCACTGCGGGCGGCCGAATTGCATCCTTTCGGAATGACCGGGATCGGTCGCATCTTTGAGGATTTCCGGGACGGACGTCTGACCGATGACGACGAGGTCGCCTTGCAGCACGGACCCGCCGAGGCAGGCTATCTGGCGCTGAGTGAACCGATGGTGAATGTCCGCGCCACACTAACGCGTGCCGTGACAGATGGCGTGCTGGATGCTGACAGCGCCGAAAATCTGGCGCGGATCGCCAAGTCGCAATTCTATCAGCAGCGCAACTGGCCCGGCATTCTGGCCAAGGCGGATCTGCCGCCACCACAGAATGACGCGTTCAGGACTTGGCTGCGACAGGGCAAGGTTGATCAGAAGCGCGAAGATGCACGGGCGCTGTTGCAGGCAATGACCGATCACCTGCAACAGGGCGCGCCACGAGCCATCGCGAATTTCGCCTTTGAGCGGACCGAGGCGTGGCTGAACGCGCCTTGGCACGCGCAGCACGGGGGAACTGCCGACCCGGACGACGCCCTGATCCTCGACGAATTGCGGCTTGACGGAGACGCCTATCTGCAGACCCGCCGCGCCGCGTTGCTGCAGTCGTTGGCCAGCCAGAGCGCGCAGGTCATGGGGCTGGAACCGCAACCCGACGAGATTACCGCCTCGGTAGCGTCCTTCAGGCGAGGCCGGGGGCTGTTTCGGCAGCAACAGGTCGAAAACTGGGCCACCGAGAATGGTCTGGAGGGGCACGAGGTCCGACGGCTGGCAACCGGACATGCAGCCTCGGGGAAACTGGCACGACATCAGGACGAGGCCCTGCAGGGCGCAATCCTTGACGTGCTGCGTTTGGATGGTCGTTATCCCGTCCTGCGCGACCGGGCACGGGTAAGGGCGGGACTGACCAAGTCCGGCACGCCGCCATTGCCGCTGCTGGTCGCATGGTATTTCGAATCCCGGCTGGGCCGACCGGTTCCCGAGGATATTGACGCCTATGCCCGCGAGTTGGGTTTTTCCGGACAGGCGCGGCTGCTGGACCTTCTTGCGGGCGAATTCGCACTGGCGGCGCGCACGGATTAGGGCAATTTGACTGGTATTTCGCTGTCCACACAACGAGTTGTCGACAGCCTGATTCCGGTAAGCTAGCCTCTGGCACGGAATGCGCCCGGTGGGTCAGGACATGGCCCGCCGCGCTGTTTGACGGTTTTTCCTATTTTCTGGAGGTTCAAGAATGTCCGAGTCCTTGCTCAATCCCTCCGTTGTCCAGCTTTTCGGTCGTGTGATCGGGGATATTCAGATCAAATCCCCGGAACCGGAAGGGGCGGTTGCCGGCTATCTGGATCAGCAGTTGCACGCCCCGGATGCGAGTTTCGCGCGGATCTACGGTTTCGGCTATGAAGGGCATTATTACATCCTGCCCGGAACCGCGCTTTATCTGGTGCATGGGCCGGGCCAGCCTGCTGCCGAGGCACTGGGCAAATTGCATCTGCACACGGATGATCCGGGCGCGGCAACTGGAACGTCCGTACTGAGTCTGCCGAAAGACCTGGTGCTGTGGACCTATGACAAGGCAGATTTCACCATCCGTCTGGACATGCTGTCGGGCCAGTTCGACCAGCTTCTGGTTTGTCCCTCGGGTCCGGTGGTCGGCATGAGCTTCCACGGCATGAGTGTGCCCGGCATGAGTGCACAAGGGATGAGCGTCGGCGGCATGAGTGTGCCGGGGATGAGCGCGCAGGGCATGAGTGTCGGTGGCATGAGCGTGCCGGGGATGAGTGCCCAAGGCATGAGCGTGCAGGCCGTCAGCCTGTCGGGGATGAGCGCCCCCGGCATGAGTGCGCGGGGAATGAGCGCACAGGCACGGGGCGACAAGAAGGAAGACGAGGTCTGAATCGGAAGGGGCCGCCCGGTTAGGGCGGCCCCCTTGGGTCAGGCCCGGAGGGAGGAGGAAAGGCCCGGCCGCTTGCGCGGCGGCGTCCGAAGTTGGACCGAGGGATCGGGGCCGCCTTGGCTCAGCGACAGCGGTTCGCGAAGGGCCTGCATGGCCGCCCGCCAATCCCGTGCATCGCTGGCAATCCGGTTCAACGCTTGCTGTCTGCCGGTCGGGCGCGCCGACTTGCGGGCCAGTTTGCGGTATTCGCTTGCCATCACGCTGAACTGGCCGTCCAGCTCACGGAAGACATCCTCAAGCCGGCTGGTCATCACCGATTGCGCGCTGGCTTCGGTGGCAATCAACATGGCCTTGTCGAGTTCGGGCGACATCGCCCCAAGCGAACGGCGCTCATCCGTGAGATTCTCGATGATGCCGCGAATTTCGTCCATGCCATTGCAGAGGAAGTTGATCAGATCGACCCGCTCGGCATCCGAAATCTTTTTGCTGCCATCTTCCGAGGTGACGCGGATCAGGATGTCGCAAAGACGATTGCGGGTCTGCAGGGGCAGATCACTCGTCCCCTCCATCAGCGCATCCAGCGCCACGGCCAACTCGAATGCCAGTGACTCGATGCGGGCGCAACCACGCATCATCGGGCCTTCGGTCCCCTCGATGCGGTGCAGCTCGGCTGCCAGCACGCCCCACAGACGCTGCTCGCTCATCCGGATCATGCCGGTGACGCGCAGCGAAGAACGGGCATGGCCGCGCAGGATGATGCCGCAGCGGTCAAGCTCGGCCGCGATCGCGCCCAGTTCGGCCGACAGATCGGGTTCCGGATCGGCCGCCAGAGCGTCGATTGCCTCGGCGACCGTTTCCGCCTGAATCATCAGGCTGTGAATGCGGGGCACAAGCTGCTGCATGCAGTAGCGCGACATGGCGACCAGATTGCTGTGCAGGTCATTGCCTGCCCGCGCAATCGCGCCTTGCTGCTGAACAGCGGGGCCTTCCTGCGGCGCATGCATTTTCGCACGCGCTTGCAGGTGCAGTGAGGTGATGCCGACCCGGTGCAGGGCCTCTCCGACAGGAGAGAGAGAGGTCGTCGCAGCAGGGACACAAACCAATGAACTCGTCATTTTTCGGGCTTTTCCGGTTATGGAGGTCACGAGGAATTCACAGCCACATACTTGCCTATTGGGGCAGGTCTGGTCTGTGTCCGAGCGCACAAAGCTATTAACATTTCCGTCCGTCTGGCCCAGAAATGTTTTGATATCTAAGGACGTGCAGGAAAACGAAGCATGATCGGCCTCAAGGACCTGGTATGGTTCACCGGACTTTCGCCCTCAGAAGTGGAACGTATCGAATCGCTTGCGACGCGGCGGTTGTACGAGCAAGGCCAGCGCATCATCGAGCGCGGCGATCCGGGCGACACGGTGCTGTTCGTGCTGGCGGGTCAGGTTCTGGCGGTACAATGGACCGAGACCGGGCGTGAAATCGTCTATAGCGATATCGGCCCCGGCAGCGCTTTTGGTGAATTGTCGGTGATTTCGGGCAGCCCGCGGTCACTGTCGCTTTATGCCCGCACCAACTGCACCTTGCTGGAAATGCCGGGTGGGTTGCTGCTGGACCTGATCGACACCCATCCGCAGGTTCGGCGCGCGATCATGCGCGGGCTTGTCCGCCGTGTTCACGACCTGACCGAGCGGGTGCATGACCTGACTTCGCTGGGGGTGGAGGACCGGCTGCGCGCCTATTTGCTGCGGCTCGCGATCGAGCAGGGCGGGCTGGAGCCGGGGCGGACGCTGACCAATTTGCCGACCCACGCCGAGATCGCCAATATCGTTGGCGCCAATCGCGAGGCGGTCAGCCGCAACTTCGCCACGCTGAACCGCAAGGGGATCATCGAATCCAGCCGCAAGTTCCTGCGCATCCTGCAGCCCGACGCGCTGATGCCGGACGCGCCGCAGTAACAGGATTGAAACCAAACCGGGGCCCGCACATGGCAGGCCCCGGTGGCAAGCGGTTTAGGGGATCAGGCGCGCGATGATCAGGTCGGCAGCCTGTTCCGGGGTGATCTCGGTCGTATCGATGCGGATTTCCGGCGCTTCCGGCGCTTCATAGGGCGAATCGATCCCGGTGAAGTTCTTCAGCTGGCCAGCGCGCGCCTTGGCATAAAGCCCCTTCACGTCGCGCCCTTCGGCCACCGAAAGCGGCGTGTCGACAAAGACTTCGACGAATTCGCCCGGCTGCATCATGCCGCGCACCATGTCGCGTTCGGACCGGAACGGAGAGATGAAGGCGGTGATTACGATCAGCCCCGCATCGGTCATCAGCTTGGCGACCTCGCCGACGCGGCGGATGTTTTCGATCCGGTCGGCCTCGGTAAAGCCCAGATCCTTGTTCAGCCCGTGACGCACGTTGTCGCCGTCCAGCAGGAAGGTGTGGCGGTTCATCCGCGCCAGCTTCTTCTCGACGATATTGGCGATGGTCGATTTGCCCGAGCCGGACAGACCGGTCAGCCACAGCACGGCGGGCTTCTGGTGCTTCATGCCCGCGTGATGCTCGCGCCCGATATCGGTCGCCTGCCAGTGGATGTTCTGGGCGCGGCGCAGGGCGAAATGGATCATCCCGGCGGCAACGGTATGGTTCGTGATCTTGTCGATCAGAATGAAGCCGCCCAGATCGCGGTTGTCGTCATAGGGCGCGAAGGGGATTTCGCGGTCGGTGGTGATGTTGGCGACGCCGATCGCGTTCAGATCCAGCGTCTTGGTCGCCAGATGCTCCTGCGTGTTGACGTTCACCTCGTATTTCGGGGCGTGGACCGTGGCCGAGACGGTCTGCGTGCCGATCTTCAGCCAATAGGCGCGGCCGGGGACCAACTCGTGCTCATCCATCCAGACAAGGGTGGATTCGAACTGGTCGGCCACTTCCAGCGGCGATTGCGCCGCGACGATGACCTGACCGCGCGAGCAGTCGATCTCATCGGCAAAGGTCAGGGTGACCGATTCACCGGCCACGGCCAGATCGCGGTCGCCCTCAAGGCTGACAACACGGGCGATGGTCGAGGTCTTGCCCGAGGGCAGCACGCGGATCGCATCGCCGGGACGAACGGTGCCGCTGGCGACCAGACCGGCAAAGCCGCGGAAGTCCAGGTTCGGACGGTTCACCCATTGCACCGGCATGCGGAAAGGCTTGGCCTGATCCGCAGTCGTGTCCAGTTCCACCGTTTCCAGATGCGGCAGCAGCGCCGTGCCCTGATACCACGGGGTGTTTTCGCTGGGGCCGGTGATATTGTCGCCCTTGAAGCCCGAGATCGGGATCGCGGTGAAAGCATCGATGCCGATGCTGCGGGCGAATTCGCCATATTCCTCGACGATCTTGTCGAAGATCGCCTGATCATAGCCGACCAGATCCATCTTGTTCACCGCCAGCACGACATGGCGGATGCCCAGCAGGTTCACCAGATAGCTGTGGCGGCGGGTCTGGGTCAGTACGCCCTTGCGCGCGTCGATCAGGATCACCGCCACATCGGCGGTCGAGGCGCCGGTGACCATGTTGCGGGTATATTGTTCGTGGCCGGGGGTGTCGGCGACGATGAACTTGCGCTTTTCGGTGGCGAAGAAACGATAGGCGACATCGATGGTGATGCCCTGTTCGCGCTCGGCGGCAAGGCCGTCGACCAGCAGGGCGAAGTCGATTTCCTGCCCTTGGGTGCCGACGCGCTTGCTGTCGGCCTCCAGTGCGGCAAGCTGATCTTCGAAGATCATCTTGCTGTCGTAAAGCAGCCGCCCGATCAGGGTGGATTTGCCATCATCGACCGAGCCGCAGGTAATGAAGCGCAGCATGGTCTTGTGCTGATGCGCCTCAAGATAGGCGTCGATGTTTTCGGCGATCAGGGCGTCGGTCTTGTAGATCGGATCTTGGGTCGTCATGGGGTCACCTGTTTCGGTGGAATGGGCTGGGAGAGGCGGCAAAAGGGCTTAGAAATAGCCTTCCTGCTTCTTCTTCTCCATCGAGGCGGCCTGGTCATGGTCGATCGCGCGGCCCTGACGTTCCGAGGTCGTGGTCAGCAGCATTTCCTGAATGACCTCGGGCAGGGTGCGGGCCTCGGACTCGACAGCGCCGGTCAGTGGGTAGCAGCCCAAGGTGCGGAAGCGAACCGAGCGCGTCACGGGCGTCTCGCCTTCGGCCAGCGGGAAGCGCTCATCATCGACCATCAGGATCAACCCGTCGCGCTGAACCGTCGGACGCGGGGCCGAGAAATACAGCGGCACGATCTCAATGCCTTCGAGGTGGATGTATTGCCAGATGTCCAGCTCGGTCCAGTTCGAGATCGGAAAGACCCGGACGCTTTCGCCCTTGGCCTTGCGGGCATTGTACAGCCGCCACAGCTCGGGGCGCTGGCTTTTCGGGTCCCAGCGGTGATTGGCCGAGCGGAACGAGAAGACCCGTTCCTTGGCGCGGGATTTTTCCTCGTCGCGGCGGGCGCCGCCGAAGGCCACGTCAAAGCCGTATTTGTCCAGCGCCTGTTTCAGGCCCTCGGTCTTCCACATGTCGGTATGCAGCGAGCCGTGATCGAAGGGGTTGATGCCGCGGGCGACGGCCTCGGGGTTTTGATAGACCAGCAACTCCATGCCCGCATCCTTGGCGGCCTTGTCGCGCAGCGCGTACATGTCGCGGAACTTCCAGGTCGTGTCGACATGCAGCAGCGGGAAGGGCGGCGGGGCCGGGTAGAAGGCCTTTTTCGCCAGATGCAGCATCACGGCGCTGTCCTTGCCGACGCTGTACAGCATCACCGGGTTTTCGGCCTCGGCGACGACTTCGCGCATGATGTGGATGCTTTCAGCTTCAAGGCGCTGAAGATGGGTCAGGGATTTCTGGTTCATGCGAATTACTCTGTGAAAACCACGTTGACCCGGATGTAGCAAGGCGATTAGCTGAGTTAACCCCCCATATGGGGGTAATGTGCAATTTGGGGGAAATCCGTCATTCCGGCCGAGACCGAAATTCTGCGCGCGCTGGTCGCGACCGCCACCGGTGCGGGTGAGCTGTGGCCGGATTTTCTTGCGCTGCTATCCGGTCGGCTGCGGGCCGATGCCGCGCATTTGCATCTGCAACTGGATGGCGGGCGCGGCCATGTCTGGCGGCACGGCCAGATCGTGCCCTCCGATGCCGCGCTGATGCCACAAATGCGTTTCGACAGGGTCTATTCCCAAGGCGACCTGCCGGGGCTGGAAAACCGCAGGTTGCCGCTAAGGGCGCTGAAATGCGCAGCAGGACCAGCGGGTTACGCGGTGCTGGCCGTGCAGCGTGCCGGAAAGGAATTCCGCGCCGTCGATGGGTTGCAGCTGTCCGATCTGTCCCCGCATCTGGGGCAGGCTCTGTCCGTCTGGCGGGACCTGATGCGGGAACGCGCGCAGGCGACGCTGGATCGCCAGATCGCCTCGGATCTGGGCGGAGGCTGGGTGATCCTTGGACCTGCCGGAAATGTGCAGGACATAGCCCCGCAGGTCGCCATGTTGCTGGCAGAGTTGCCCGGCGTGACGCTGGGTCCGAATGGCTGGATTGAATTCGCCGACCCCGGAATCGCGCAGGATTTTCGGCATGCGGTGACAATGGCACAAGAAGGTCGGGAGCCGCCCGTTCCAGTGACGCTGTCGCGCGATCCTTCGGCCGAGATGATCCTGTCCTCGCGCATTTTGGCGGAAGAACAGGTGCTTGTCGGGCTGATCCGCCATCTGCGGCAGGGGCGCAGCCTGTCGGTCGAGCGTGTGGCCGCGCATTTCGACATCAGCCGCAGCGAGGCGCGGCTGGCAATCCTGCTTTGCGACGGTTTGTCGCTGCAGGATGCCGCCGCCGAACTTGGCTGGACGATTGAGACCGCGCGCAGCGGCTCAAAGCGGATCTTCGCGCGCATGGGGATCAGCGGCCAACCCGCGATCCTGCGCCGCGTGCTGACAAGCGCGGTCTGGCTGGGCTGAGGCTATTCGAAATTGACGCTGACCACGGGATCGCCGGGTAGGCCCAGATAGCTGACCTTGGCGCTTTGCCCCGGCTGCGGCACCAGAAGCGGCCCAAACGATCCGACGCTGACCCAATCACCGGCCTTGAAGCTGACGCCATTGTCGCGCAGCCACAGCACTGAATTCAGCGGATTTCCCAGAACCGCTGCCCCCGGCGCATGCGCCAATTCCTTGCCGCTGGCATCAGTGACCACCACCTGCATCGCGGCAAGCGCAGCCAGGAATTCCTCATCCTGCCGGACGGGGATCTCCTTGCCCAACACGCCCTGCCGCGCGCCGACATTGATCGCGGTAATGGTGGCGGGGGTCAGGGTCTTGGGATCGGCGACCACCAGATCGGGCAGCTCGATAAAGGGGTGGATCGCGGACAGATGCGCCAGAACCTCGGCGGGCGTCTTGGCCTGATTGATCGCGGCATCGGCGACGACAAGGATCAGGTCGGCCTCGAACCGGGGCAGGGCGGCGAATTTCGCGGGCAGGCTGGCCCCGTCGGACAGCATCATGTCCTTGTAAAGCACGCCGCGCACCGGCCCGCTGGCCTTGAAGGCCTCCTGCGCGGGTTTGCTGGTCAGGCCGGCTTTATATCCGGCGGGCGCGCCCCATTCCTTGCCCAGCAGCGCCACCAGCTTGTCCTGCGCGCACAGTGCATCCGTCATGTCGGTGACGGCGGGTGGAGTCGCCGGGGTCCGGGACAGGATGTCGGCGGCCAATGCGGCCATTGCGGCGTCGGAGGGACATTCGGCGGCGGCGGCCTGCGCGGCAAAGGTCAGGATCAGGGTGGCAATCAGGGCGGTGTCCGGCTTGCGCATCACGTTGCCTCCCTCACTGGGTGATGATGATCGGGACGTTCTCGAGCAGCCGGTCGAAGGCCGGAGTCCGGCCGCGTTCCAACCCGCCCGAACGGTTCAGACCAAGGCCGATCATCCGCACGACCTCGGGCGAGCCGGCGAACTTGGAATGGCTTCCGGAACTGGAATCGTTGATCGTTGAGAGGTCGATCACCGTCACGCCCATCCCCTCCAGCTCGACCGTGTTTGCGGCGCCGACGCGCGGCACCCCGCCCGCAAGCCGGCGCGATGCCAGCAGGGCCCGATCATCGCGGGATACCAGCAGGAAGATCTTCGAGCGGATCTCGGGCGGCAATTGCCGGATCTGCGTGCGAAACAGGTCGATGTCGATATCGGGCGAGGCGAGGACGATGTTGTTGATGGCGGTCCGATGGCCCAGCGTCCCGGCCTTCTGGGCATCGACCAGCCCTTCCATGGTCAGGAGCGTTCCCATCGAATGGGCGAAGATGTCCACGCTGTCGACATCCGTCCTGTGCAAGAGCGACGAGATTTCCTTCAGCTTGCCGCGCGCGATCAGGGCGCTGTTCAGGTCATAGACATAGCGCACCGGATTGGCGGCCGAGGCCCATGTCAGCAGCATCGGCACGCCCGGATAATTGGTGTCCTCGACGAATTGCGCCAGCCGCAGCGCGGCCTCGCTGAAATTGTTGTTGTAGCCATGCACGAATAGCATCATCCGGCGCGATCCGGCCGGTTGCCTGTCCAGTTCGCTGTCGATCGCCGAGATGAAGGATTGCTCGGAGCGATAGACCGTCGGCTCGATGACGGTGAACTCTGTGCGCGGGTCCGGGGGCAGCTTTTCCGGGCGCTCAAGCTCTCCGACCTTGTGGTTCGGCGGGACCGTCGCCACGACCGAGGCAAGCCCAAGCTCGGCTGCGCGCCCCGAGGAAAACAGCACCCCGGCCTCACCCGAATGGGTGCGGGTGGCGGCGACGAACATCTTGTGCTTGCGCAGCTCGGGCACCGCTGCGGTCGGGACGGCGGGGTTCACGACGCCGACGATCTCGGGTGCGCGGCCACAGGCGACGATCAGGAAAGCGGTGACAAAAGTGGCGATTCTCAAGGGCGTAATGCGCGAAGGGCTCATTCCGGGCTCTGCCTGCATGACTGCGTCAGGCGGAGCATGGCAATGCCGCGCCGCTCCCGCAAGGGACTTGTTGCGGCTTGCAAATTCGGCGCGAGGCGTTGTGGTGTCGCGGTGACAATCGGGGCGTCGCGGGACAATTTGCCACGGCGGCACAGGCAGCTTTGCCTTTGCCTGCGGTCACGCATCGCGCGTAACCTTGCGCCATAGAAATGCAGCACGAGGCGATCATGGCAGGCACGGCCGAGCGGATGAGAGACTATCGCGGCCCCGCAATCTTCAGCCACGGATTCCGATCTTTCTTTCTGCTGTCCGCGATCTGGGCGGCGGGGGCGATGATCCTGTGGATCTTGATGCTGACCGGGGCCGAGCCTCTGGCCAGTGCCTTTGATCCCTTCAGCTGGCACGCGCATGAGTTCCTGTTCGGCTATCTGGCGGCGGTCATCGGCGGCTTTGTCCTGACCGCCGTGCCGAACTGGACCGGTCGGCTGCCGGTCATGGGCTGGCCCTTGGTCGGGCTGGTCGGACTGTGGCTGGCCGGGCGGCTAGCCGTGGCCTGCTCGTCCCATCTGCCGTGGCAGGTGACCGCGCTGATCGACCTGTCGCTATACGTGGCGCTGGTGGGCTTCCTCGCGCGTGAGATCATCCGGGGCAAGAACTGGCGCAACCTGCCGGTGGTCGGGCTGATCGCGCTTTATGGCGTGGCCAATCTCATCTTCCATATCGAGGCTGCACGAGACGGCACCGCCTTCGAGGGGCTGGGCATGCGCCTTGGGCTGGGCACGACGTTGATGCTGATCGCGCTGATCGGCGGGCGGATCATTCCCAGCTTTACCCGCAACTGGCTGGCCGCCCGTGGCAGCGCCCAGTTGCCGCAACCTTTTGGCCGCGCGGATGCCATAGTCCTTGGCCTGACCGCGCTGGTGCTGCTGGGCTTTGTCGGCTTTCCCGATGCCGCGGTGACGCGCTGGCTGATGCTGATCGCGGGCGCGGCGCATCTGTGGCGGATGTCGCGCTGGTGCAGCGGTCAGATCCGGTCCGAGCCGCTGCTGTGGGTGCTGCATCTGGCCTATGCGCTGCTGGCGCTGGGTTTCGTGGCCGAAGGTGCGGCGGGCTTTGACCTGCTGCCGCTGCCCGCTGCGCGCCATGTCTGGCTGGCCGGAGCTATCGGGCTGATGACTTTGGGGGTGATGACCCGCGCCACTTTGGGCCATACCGGGCGGATGCTGCATGCGGGGCCTGCAACTGTCGCAATCTATCTGGCGCTGTTCGGATCGGTGGTGATGCGGCTGCTGGCAGGGATATTCGGCAACCCGACCGGGCTTTTGCACCTGTCGGGCGGGCTGTGGATCATGGCTTTTGCCGGATATGCGCTGGTCTATGGCCCGATGCTGCTGCAGCCGAGGCTGGCCAAGAAGCCCGTCTCGGGCGCCAAGACCTGATCGCGTCGCGCAATCAGGCGGCGGCGCGGGTGCAATGGGTCAGGCACCAGCCAAGAACGGCATCTTCCTCGGCGGGCAGGGCGGCGGCAAGGCCGCCCGCGAATTCCTCGAACGAGGGCAGGTTCAGGCCGTTGACTCCCAGCAGCACGGGTATTCCGCGCTCCAGCGCATCGGCGATGATCGGGGCAAGACCCCGCCCCTCGGCTTCTTGCTTGCCGTATTTGTTGACGATCAGCAGGTCGGCACCGGGCAATGAGCGGGTGACGCCCAGCACGGCAGCCTCGAGTGCGCCGGCGTCAAGACGACAGCCGCGCGCCAGATCGCCGCGATCCTCGCTGATGCGCAGGATCGGGCCATCGGGCAGGACAAGGATGTCCATGTCGCAGCGCGCCCGGTCGGCGCGCTCGACATTGCTTTGCACCGTGCCGGACAGCCTGACCCCCTTGGACTGAAGGCGTTCGGCGATCACGGCCAGAAAACGGTCATTCGCGCCGCGACCGGGCAGGCTGACATAGGCAAGGTGCATGGCATTCCTCCTCAGGATTTCAGGTCGATCCCGTCGATCTCGGCCTTTCCGACCAGTCCGTCGACATAGGCGCGGCTTGCCCGCAACCATGCGGCCTTTTCATGCGCCTCGACAAGCTGGGGCATGACGGCCTCGAAGGGCAGGACCGCACCATCGGCGCGCGCATCAAGGCGGATCACATGGATGCCGTAGCGCGATTTGCAGATCGCAAACTCGCCCTCTTTCATCGAGGCCATCATGGCTTCGAATTCGGGGACGGTATCGCCCGAGGTCAACTGCCCCAGCACGCCTCCATTGGCTTTCGACGAGCAGGCGCTGTTCTGGACGGCAAGCTCGGCAAAGCGCCGGGGTTCGGCTTGCACGGTCTGTAGCAGCCCTTCGGCCGCCTGAAGCGCCTTGGCACGGGCCACGGGGTCCTCGGGCGCGGCGGCCAGAAGGATATGGGCGGCCTCGAACAGGGACGGGGCGCGGAAGCGTTCGGGATGCGTGTCATAGATGGTGCGCAGCCGGGCTTCGTCGGCGGGTTCGGGCACGACCTCCTGATCCAGCACTTGCCGGATCAGGGCCTCGTCTTCGGTTTCCCATTGACCGGGGGCGGTTTCGGTCGGGTCTGCCGCGATCCCGACCGTTTTCGCCCGCTGCAGAAGCAGTTCGCGGATGGCCAGGGCGCGGGCGGCAGATTTCCATGCGTGACCCGGCTTGCCCTTGGGGGCGGGGTGGTTCTGGGCCTCGTCCGCAATGCGGCCGGGGTCCAGGGTTACGCCATTCACCGTGACCGGAGGCAGGAGCGGTTTGACTTCCATTATGCTTTACTCCGCCGGGTTCCGTTTGGTGCGCACGATCTGGTAGCCGGGACGCCACAGGTAGCGCACCGGGGCCGAGATCATGTGGACCAGACGGGTGAAGGGGAACAGCAGGAAGATCGTCAGCCCAAGGAAGATGTGCAGCTTGAACAGGATGTTCACATCGGCCATGTGCTCGGCCGCGCCAGCTTTGAGGTAGACGATGCTTTGCGCCCAGTTCATCAGCTTGGTCATTTCATGCCCGTCCAGATGCTGCATCGAGACGATGATGGTCAGCAGGCCCAGCACCAGTTGGACCAGCAGCAGGATCAGGATGCCGGTATCGGCGACGGTCGAATTGGCGCGGATGCGCGGATCGGTCAGCCGGCGATGCAGCAGGATCGCACCGCCCGCCAGCGCCATCAGACCGGCGATGCCGCCTGCGGTCATGGCCAGCACCTGTTTCGCCGAGTGGCTGACGCCAAGCGCGTCAAAGACCGCGATCGGGGTCAGCAGGCCGACGAAATGGCCCATCAGGATGAAAAGCACGCCGACATGGAACAGGACCGAGCCGATGACGAACTGTTTCTTGCGCAGGATCTGGCTGGATTTCGACTTCCAGGTAAAGGGATCGCGCTCGTATCGGGCAATGGACCCCAGGATCATCACGGTGATGGCGATATAGGGGTAGATGCCGAAAAGCAGATTGTTCATCTGAACCTCCTGTTCATTCTGCCGGATGGGCCGCGCCGGCGCGCGGATCCATCTTGGCAAGGATGTCGCGGCTGACGGGGCAGCCGGCATTGGGATCGGGGCCGAAGGTCACCTGGGATTCCTCCCACACGGCATCAAGCGCCGCCAGATCCTCGGGGTCCTCGTCGGGGACGTCGGCCAGTTCGGCAGGGATATCGCCATCGACCTCGGCCAGATGCACCAGCGTCGACATGACTGCCGCATAGGACGAGCCGCGTTTCATCAGCCGGTCGGCCAGTGCCGCGATGATATGCCCGGCATCGGCCAGCATGCTGCGCGCCTCATCCAGCGGCAGGGTCGAGACATATTCCAGAACCACCGGCAGATGGTCGGGAAGCTCGCTTCCAGCCAGATCGAAGCCGCCCGCGCGGTAGGTTTCCAGCAGGTCGACCATGGCGCCGCCACGGTCGCGGCTCTCGCCATGGACATGCTCGAACAGGTTCAGCGACAAGGTGCGCGAGCGGTCGAACAGCAGGACATAGCGTTCCTGCAGGTCGTAAAGGTCGCCCGTTTCCAGTTCATGCAGCAAGGGTGCCAGATCGCGGTGACGCTGGGGGCCAAGCAGGC
Organism: Paracoccus sp. PAR01; assembly: GCF_014851995.1. NCBI lineage: Bacteria > Pseudomonadati > Pseudomonadota > Alphaproteobacteria > Rhodobacterales > Paracoccaceae > Paracoccus > Paracoccus sp. PAR01. The sequence continues at coordinate 59,955 of NZ_JACVAW010000005.1, read as the reverse complement.
CCTCATCGTGCAGGAGCTGCTTGATGTCGGGGATCGCGGCGATCAGCTCGGCCGAAGGATAGCTGAGCAGCGCGGAAAGTGCCTTGAAGGTTTTCATGGTTGAATGAACTCCTGCGGGCTGCGGAACTTCTTGCCACCGAACAGCGAGCCCTTGTTGCTACCCGACGAGCAGCCGTTGCCGTCGGTGAAGCCGCAGCCGCCGCGCAGGTCATAGGCATCCTCGACCAGCTCGCGATGCGTCGTCGGGATGACGAAGCGATCCTCGTAATTGGCGATGGCTAGCAGCTGATACATCTCGTCGATTTGCAGCGGCGTCATGCCGACGCGCTTGGCGACGCCCAGATTGACCACGCCATCGATGGATTTCGACCGCATGTAGCTGCGCATGGCCAGCATCCGTTCCAGCGCCAGCGCCACCGGGGCCTCGTCGCCCGCGGTCAGCATATTGGCAAGGTAACGCAGCGGGATGCGCAGGCTTTTCACATCCGGCATGTCGTCCTGAGCCGAGATCTTGCCAGCTTCGGCGGCGTTCTGGATCGGCGACAGCGGCGGCACATACCAGACCATCGGCAGGGTGCGGTATTCCGGGTGCAGCGGGAAGGCGATTTTCCATTCCATCGCCAGCTTCCAGATCGGCGAGTTCTGCGCGCCGCGGATCCAGTCCTCGGGGACGCCCTCGGCACGAGCGGCCGCGATCACCTCGGGGTCGTTCGGATCAAGGAAGACGCCCAGTTGCGCGTCATACAGATCCTGCTCGCTTTCGGTCGCTGCCGCTTCCGAGATCTTGTCGGCGTCATACAGCATCACGCCCAGATAGCGGATGCGGCCGACGCAGGTTTCCGAGCAGACCGTGGGCTGGCCGGATTCCAGGCGCGGATAGCAGAACACGCATTTCTCGGATTTGCCGGTCGACCAGTTGTAATAGATCTTCTTGTAGGGGCAGCCGGACACGCACATCCGCCAGCCGCGGCACTTCTCTTGGTCGATCAGGACGACGCCGTCATCCTCGCGCTTGTAGATCGCGCCCGAGGGGCACGAGGCGACACAGGCCGGGTTAAGGCAGTGTTCGCACAGGCGCGGCAGATACATCATGAAGGTGTTTTCGTATTCACCGTAGATTTCTTTCTGCACGCCCTCGAAGTTGTAGTCCTTGGAGCGCTTCTCGAATTCGCCGCCCAGGATTTCCTCCCAGTTCGGACCCCATTCGATCTTTTCCATCCGCTCGCCCGAGATCAGCGAACGCGGACGCGCGGTCGGGAAGGCCTGCGATTCCGGCGCGGATTTAAGATGGTCGTAGTCGAAGGTGAACGGCTCATAGAAGTCGTCGATCTCGGGCAGATCCGGGTTGGCAAAGATATTCGCCAGGATCCGCCACTTGCCGCCCTGTTTGGGGCGCAGGTGGCCAGCCTTGGTCCGGGTCCAGCCGCCATTCCAGCGCTTCTGGTTTTCCCAGTCTTTGGGATAACCGATGCCGGGCTTGGTTTCGACGTTGTTGAACCATGCATATTCAACGCCCTCGCGCGAGGTCCAGACGTTCTTGCAGGTGACCGAGCAAGTGTGACACCCGATACATTTATCGAGGTTCAGCACCATGCCGATTTGCGCACGTACTTTCATTCCGCTGCCTCCGGAGCTTGGGTTGCGGTCTCGTTCAGCGGACCTTCCAGCCAGTCCACCTTGTTCATCTTGCGCACGATGACGAATTCGTCGCGGTTCGAACCAACCGTGCCATAGTAGTTGAAGCCGTAGGACAGCTGCGCATAGCCGCCGATCATGTGAGTTGGCTTCAGCACGACCCGGGTGACCGAGTTGTGGATGCCGCCGCGCAGATTGGTGATCTGGCTGCCGGGAGTGTTCACGATCTTTTCCTGAGCGTGATACATGAAGGCAGTGCCTTCCTTCATCCGCTGGCTGACCACCGCGCGGGCGGTGATGACGCCGTTGGTATTGAAGACCTCGATCCAGTCATTGTCGACCAGACCGGCTTTCCGCGCGTCCACTTCCGAAATCCACACCACCGGGCCGCCACGGTTCAGCGTCAGCATGTGCAGGTTGTCGGAATAGGTCGAGTGGATGCCCCATTTCTGGTGCGGGGTGATGAAGTTCAGCGTCACGTGCTTTTCGCTGGAACCCAGCGATTTGCGCGCCTGCGCCCCCACGGTCTTCAGGTCCACCGGCGGACGCCATGTCACGAAGCCCTCACCAAAGGCGCGCATCCATTCATGGTCCTGATAGATCGACTGGCGGCCGGTCAGGGTGCGCCACGGGATCAGCTCATGGACGTTGGTCCAGCCGGCGTTGTAGCAGACCTCCTCGCTTTCGATGCCCGACCAGGTGGGGCTGGAGATGATCTTGCGCGGCTGGGCGGCGATGTCGCGGAAGCGGATCTTTTCGTCTTCCTTGACCTCGGCCAGATGCTTGTGGCTGATGCCGGTGAAGTTGCTTAGCGCGTCCCAGGCCTTGACGGCGACTTCGCCGTTGGTTTCCGGGGCCAGCATCAGCACGACCTCGGCGGCGTCGATCGCAGTCTCGATCTTGGCCATGCCTTTGGTCACACCTTCGTCGGTGACGGTGCCGTTCAGCGCCTTCAGGTGATGCACCTCGGTCTTGGTGTCCCAGCTGATGCCCTTACCACCATTGCCGATCTTTTCAAGCAGCGGACCGACAGCGGTGAAGCGCTTGTAAAGGTTCGGATAATCGCGTGTCACCTCGATATAGTCGGGTGCGGTTTCGCCGGGGATCAGGTCACAACCATCCTGTTTCCAGTCGCGCACGAAGGGCTGGGCGATCTCGCTGGCCGTATCGTGTTGCAGCGGATGCTGGATGATGTCGGTTTCCTCGCCCAGAACTTCAGGCGCGACCTCCGAGAACTTCTTGGCGATCGACTTGAAGATCTCCCAGTCGGATTTGGATTCATACGCCGGGTCAACCGCCGCCTGCAGCGGGTGGATGAACGGGTGCATGTCCGAAGTGTTCATGTCGTCCTTTTCGTACCAGGACGCGGTCGGCAGAACGATGTCGGAATAGACGGCGGTGGTCGACATCCGGAAGTCCAGCGTGACCAGCAGGTCCAGCTTTCCTTCGGGGGCGTCGTCACGCCAGACGGCCTCGATCGGTTTCTGGCGGCCCTCCTCACCCAGATCCTTGCCAAGGACGCCGTGATCGGTGCCCAGCAGGTGCTTGAGGAAGTATTCATGCCCCTTGCCCGAGGAACCCAGCAGGTTCGAACGCCAGACGAACAGGTTACGCGGCCAGTTTTCCGGCGCGTCCGGGTCTTCGCAGGACATCTGCAATTCGCCCGATTTCAGACGCTCCGCGACATAGTCCTTGACCGGGATACCAGCCTTTTTCGCGGCGCGACCGATTTCCAGCGGGTTCTGCTTCAGCTGCGGGGCCGAAGGCAGCCAGCCCATCCGCTCGGCGCGGATATTGTAGTCGATCAGGCTGAGCTTGTCCCAGTCGCCTTTCGGCGCGGTGGGGGACAGCAGTTCGGTCGAGCTGACGGTTTCATAGCGCCATTGGTCGGTATGAGCATACCATGCGCTGGTCGCGTTCATGTGACGCGGCGGGCGCTGCCAGTCCAAGGCAAAGGCCAAAGCCGTCCAGCCGGTCTGCGGGCGCAGTTTTTCCTGACCCACATAATGTGACCAGCCGCCGCCGGACTGACCGATGCAGCCGCACATGATCAGCATGTTGATCGCGGCGCGATAGTTCATGTCCATGTGGAACCAATGGTTCATTGCCGCGCCGATGATGATCATCGAACGGCCATTGGTCTTTTCGGCATTATTGGCGAATTCGCGGGCGACCTGAATGATCTTGTCGCGACGCACGCCGGTGATGCGCTCGGCCCAAGCGGGGGTGAAGGGCACATCGGCGTCATAGTCATTGGCGACATGCTCGCCGCCCAGACCGCGATCAAGGCTGTAATTGGCGCACATCAGGTCGAAGACCGTGGCGACCAGCGCCTCGGAGCCATCGGCCAAGGTCAGTTTCTTGACCGGCACATTGCGGGTCAGCACATCGCCGCGGCTATCGACCTCGAACCCGTTCGAGGCCATGGCCCCGAAGAAGGGAAAATCGACGGCGGCGACATCGTCATGATCCTCGTCAAGGACCAGGCTCATCTTCAGGCGGACATCGGCATCGCCCGCCTTTTCCTCAAGGTTCCAGCTGCCCTTTTCATCGGCCCAGCGGAAGCCGACCGAGCCGTTTGGCACGACCAGTTCATCGGCATTCTCGTCGATGGCGACCGTTTTCCATTCGGCATTAGCCTTTTGGCCCAGCCCGTCCGCCAGATCCGAGGCGCGCAGCTGCCGACCCGGAACCAGACGACCTTCCTGCTGATCAAGACGGACCAGCATGGGCATGTCGCTGTAGCGGCGGCAGTAATCCTCGAAATAGGGCACCTGACGGTCCAGGTGGAACTCGCGCAGGATGACGTGGCCAAAGGCCATGCCAAGCGCCGCGTCGGTGCCTTGCTTCACGTTCAGCCAGATGTCGCCGAATTTCGCGGCCTCGGAATAGTCCGGGCAGATGACGGCGGATTTGGTGCCTTTGTAACGGGCCTCGGTGTAGAAGTGCGCGTCGGGCGTCCGGGTCTGCGGCACGTTCGAGCCCCACAGCATCAGGTAGCCCGCATTGTACCAATCGGCCGATTCCGGCACGTCGGTCTGTTCGCCCCAGACCTGCGGCGAGGCCGGCGGAAGGTCGCAATACCAGTCATAGAAGGACATGCAGGTCCCGCCCAGCAGCGACAGGTAGCGCGTGCCCGCGGCATAGGAAATCATCGACATGGCCGGAATCGGCGAGAAGCCAAAGACCCGGTCGGGGCCATATTTCTTGGCGGTATAGGCATTGGCGGCAGCGACCATCTCGGTCACTTCGTCCCAGTTGGCACGTACGAAGCCGCCCTTGCCGCGGATGCGGGTGTAGCTTTCGCGGGCGGCGGGATCGGTCTGGATCGCCTCCCATGCGGCGACCGGGGTCAGGGTGGCGCGTTTCTCGCGCCACAGTTTCATCAGGCGTCCGCGGATCAGCGGGTTCTTCACGCGGTTGGCGCTATACAGGTACCAGCTGTAGCTGGCGCCACGGGCGCAGCCGCGCGGTTCGTGGTTGGGCAGGTCGGGCCGGGTGCGGGGATAGTCGGTCTGCTGTGTTTCCCAGGTCACGATCCCCGATTTCACATAGATCTTCCACGAGCAGGACCCGGTGCAGTTCACACCATGGGTCGAGCGGACGATCTTGTCGTGCCGCCAGCGCGAACGATAGGTGTCCTCCCAATCGCGGTTTTCGGTCGTGGTCTGCCCATGGCCTTCCGAAAAAGTGTCCTTGCGGTTGCTTTTCAGGAAGTTCAGGCGGTCCAGAAGATGGCTCATGTCGCTTTCTCCTTTGAATTTCAGGCGGTTTTCGGCGCGGAAAGCGGCGCACGACCGCGTTCGATGTCATGCAGCAGGCCACCGGGGCGGGTGTAGAACACCCAGGTGACGATCAGGCACAGCACGTAGAAGCCCATAAAGGCCCACAGCGCGCCGACGGCGGAACCCGTCATGCTGATCGAGCTGCCATAGGCTTTCGGGATGAAGAACCCGCCATAGGCCCCGATCGCGCTGGTAAAGGCGATGATGGCGGCGGATTCGCGGTCGGACTGGCGACGGCGCTCGTCCGCGTCCAGACCGGGTTCGAGGCGGGGGATTTCCTTGCCCATGATCACGGGGATCATCTGATTGGTCGAGGCATTGCCGACGCCGGTGAAGAAGAACAGCAGCATGAAGCCCGCAAAGAAGCCCCAGAAGGACAGCCCTTTCAGCGAGAAGATCACCACAAGGACACTAAGGATCATGCCGATAAAAACCCAGAAGGTGACGCGCCCACCGCCGACACGGTCGGACAGCCAGCCCGTGCCCGCACGGCTCAGTGCACCGACCAGCGGGCCAAGGAACACGAATTGCAGCGCGTTGACCTCGGGGAAGGACAGTTTCGACAGCAGCGGGAAGCCCGCCGAGAAGCCGATGAAGCTGCCGAAGGTGCCGACATAAAGCACGCACATCAGCCAGTTGTGCTTGCGGGTAAAGATCACCGCCTGCTCGCGGAAGCTGGATTTGGCGTCGGCGATGTCATTCATGCCAAGCCATGCGGCGATGGTCGCCATGACGATGAAGGGAACCCAGACAAAGCCCGCGTTCTGCATCCACAGCTTGCCGCCGTCCGTCAGCTCCTGCGGAGCGCCACCCAGCGCGCCAAAGACGCCTGCGGTGATGACCATCGGCACCAGGAACTGCATGACCGAGACGCCAAGGTTGCCCAGGCCAGCGTTCAGTGCCAGCGCATTGCCCTTTTCCGCCTTGGGAAAGAAGAAGCTGATATTGGCCATGGACGAGGCGAAGTTGCCGCCGCCCAGCCCGCATAGCAGCGCCAGCACCACAAAGATGATGTAGGGGGTTTGCGGGTTCTGCACCGCATAGCCGATGCCCATGGCCGGGATCAGCAGCGAGGCGGTCGACAGCGTGGTCCACAGGCGACCACCAAAGATCGGCACCATGAAGCTGTAGAAGATGCGCAATGTTGCGCCCGATAGGGCGGGCAGCGCCGCCAGCCAGAACAGCTGGTCCTGACTGAAGTTGAAGCCGATCGAAGGCAGGCGCGCGATCACCACCGACCAGACCATCCAGATCGCAAAGGCCAGCAGCAAAGCCGGGATCGAGATCCACAGGTTGCGGCGGGCAACCTTGCGGCCCTTTTCGGCCCAGAAGGTCGGGTCTTCGGGATGCCAGTCGTCCAGCAGGCGTGGCATGACGGTTTGGTCGGGGTCGTGGACCTCGGCCAGTTCGGGGAAGCTTGGCAGACGGCCAAGGGCGGTGCCCTGCGCCTGCTGCTCCATCCGGCGGATCGACATGTGCATCCATGCGGCCGAGACGATCACGACCAGAAGCAGCAGCGCGAAGCACGAGGTATAAATGCCGGTCAGGTCCAGCAGCGCGCCAAAGACGATGGGCAGGATGAAGCCGCCAAGACCGCCGATCATGCCCACAAGCCCGCCGACCGCGCCGACATGGTTGGGGTAATAGACCGGGATATGTTTGAAGACGGCCGCCTTGCCAAGGCTCATGAAGAAGCCAAGCGCGAACAGCGTGACCACGAAGGGCACCAGATCCATATCGGTCGAGAACGCGATCGGGCCGTTCTTGCCCTGAATGACGTAATCGGTCGGCGGATAGGCCAGCATGAACAGCAGGATCGCCGAGAAGCCGAACACCCAATACATCACCGAACGCGCGCCGAAACGGTCCGACAGCATGCCGCCATAAGCGCGGAAAACGCTGGCCGACAGGCTGAAGGCCGCGGCGCAAAGGCCGGCGACGCGCAGGTCGACGCCATAGACCTCGGTCAGGTAATGCGGCAGCCACAGGGCCAGCGCGACAAAACCGCCGAAGACAAAGAAGTAATACAGGGCGAAGCGCCAGACCTGCAGTTTTTTCAGGGGCGCGAATTGCTCGGCCAGCGAGGGGGATTTGATGCCCTGCTGCTTGCGAGCGATGAAATCGGGATCGTCACGCGCGATCAGGAAAAAGGCCACGCCCATGATGATCATGGCGGCGGCCCAGATATGGGCGACGGCCTCCCAGCCCCAGGCGACCATGACGAAGGGTGCAAGGAACTTGGTCACCGCGGCGCCGACATTGCCCATGCCGAAGAAGCCAAGCGCAGTCCCCTGACGCGAGGCCGGGAACCATTTCGACACATAGGCCACGCCGATGATGAACGATCCACCGGCAAGCCCGATCCCCAATGCGGCCAGCAGGAAGGTCGGATAGCTGTCGGCCCAGGTCAGGACCCAGGTCGCAAGCCCGGTCAGGATCATTTGCAGCGAAAAGACCAGCCGACCGCCGAAGCGCTCTGTCCAGACGCCCAGGATCAACCGGGTCAGCGATCCGCTAAGGATCGGGGTCGCGATCAGCAGACCATACTGGAACTCGGACAGGCCCAGCTGATCCTTGATCGCAAGGCCAATGATGGAAAAAATCGTCCATACGGCGAAACAAAGCGTGAAGGCGAAGGTGCTAAGCCACAGCGCCTTTTTCTGTTCAGTCGCGGACGCCACTATGTTTGGTGACACGTTGGCTGCTCCAATTGCCCTGCATTGGCAAGGCTTCGAGGGGATACCAACATGACGGGGAGTTGCCCGGTTTGATCTGCGTCAAGAAATCGACCGGTTTTGCGGACCAACGCCAATCTCTGGGAAAGCCTTGTTTTTTCTGGGGTCAGCGTAGAATAGATGTGGTGCATCGACTTGACCTGATGATATGCGTGTCTTGACAAATATCAATTTTAGTCAGTGCTGGCGTGACACCATCAGACAGCATTTATTTAAAATGTCCAGATTCGGTGAATCACAATGCGCGACCAAGACTTGAACGATATCCAGCGCCTGCCGCTATTCAGTGGAATGGCCACCGAACATTTCAGTCAGATGCTGCGCGCGGCCTATGCGCAGGATTTTCCGGCCCAGTTGCAGCTGTTTCGGCAGGATGATCGCGCCGATTTCCTGCATGTCCTGATGGAAGGCACCGTCGCGCTTTTCGCGCAATCCGGGGGGCGCGAGGCGACGATGGCGATCATTCGTCCGGTCAGCAGCTTCATTCTGGCCGCCTGCATGCTGGATCAGCCGTTACTGATGTCGGCGCGCACGATGTCTCGCAGCCGAATCGTCCTGATTCCCGCGACAGATGTGCGCAAGGCCTTCCGCGCCGATCCGGAATTCGCAGTAGCCGCGAACCGCCAGCTCGCCATGGGTTTTCGCGATATGGTCGGACAGGCCAAAAGCCTCAAGCTGCGCAAATCGAATGAACGGTTGGTGGACTACCTGCTGACCGAGCTTGAGGTGCAGGGGACGGCGGGTCGCGTTCTGATCAGCGCCGAGAAGCGCGTCCTTGCGTCCTTTCTGGGCATGACCCCCGAAAGCCTGTCGCGCGCCTTCAAGTCGCTGGAAGCGGCAGGGGTCCGGGTTTCAGGCTCTCAGGTTGCCATTCCCGATCCGCAGCGGCTGCGTGCGCTGCTGGATGACGCCTAGCCCCTTGGCGGCCACATCCCCGGCCAGACCGAATCCTTGCGGATCAGCGCATGGTGCACGGTCGCCGCGACATGCAAGGTCAGCAGGGCGATCAGGCACATTGCGCCCGCGTAATGCAGCCCCTGCGCCATCTTGGCCAGCGTTTCGGACTTGCCGATCCATGGGCCAAAGCCCAGCCAGTCCAGCAGCTCGATTGGGAAGCCTCCGGCGCGGACACGGGTAAAGCCGCTAAGCGGCATCAGGATCAGCAGGGTATAAAGCAACACATGCGACAGCCGCGCGATCCGCTTTTGCCAGTCGGGCATGCTGTCGGGCAAGGGCGGCGGTGGATGGGTCAGCCGGTAAGCCAGCCGGGCAAGGATGAACGGGAACAGCAGCACACCCAGATTCTTGTGAAAGATGAACAGCGTGTCCTGAAGCGGGCGGCTTAGCCCTTCGCGCGTCATGGTCAACCCGGCCGGGATCATCAGCAGCACCGCAAGCGCGATGCCCCAGTGAAACATCCGGGCGGGAACTCGATAACCCTGTGGCCGGTCGGGCATGATGTCACCCTCCTGCCGGTCAGATTATGCCTGTTCCGGGCTTCTGCCTAGCACCTGTCGCAGCGGGGCTTGACGTAGGGCCGGGGCGGCATAGCCTAAAGCCGATGCGCGACACCGAGTCCGCCCCTTTGCCCCCATCCCATGCCCGCTTCGGCGAGGGCATCCCGTTGCGATTTGCCTTGGCGGTCCTGTCGGGCTTGATCCTGATCCATGCGTTAAGGCTTGGCCTGCTTGCGGGACCAGAGCGGGCATGGCTTGCGGTCTCGGCGCTGTTCCTGCTGGCCAGTCTGGCAGTGGCGAGGCTGATGCGACGGGCCTATCCCCATGCCCGGCTGGGCGGCTGCAATGTGGTCACGCTGATGCGGGTCGCGATGACCTGCGCGCTGCTGGCGCCGTTGCTGATCGGCAAGGCGGGAGGAGCCTATGTCGCCTTGATTGCCGGGGTGGCGCTGGCGCTTGACGGGGTCGATGGTTGGCTGGCGCGGCGCAGCGGGCTGGTCTCCAGCTTTGGCGCGCGCTTCGATATCGAGGCCGACGCGGCATTGGCGCTGGTCCTGTCGCTGCACGTCCTTGTCGCTGGGACAGTAGGGCCGGTGGTCCTGTTGCTGGGGTTGATGCGTTACGCATTCGTCGTCGCCGGTCTGTTCTGGGGTTGGCTGACGGCCCCGCTGCCGCCCAGCCTGCGACGCAAGGCGGTCTGTGTTCTGCAGATTGCGGCGCTGATCCTGCTGCAATTGCCGTTCCTGCCCGACACGGTGCCCCAGTTGCTGGCATGGGGCGCGGTGTTGGCGCTGTCCTGGTCCTTTGCCACCGACATCCTGTGGCTGGCGAGGGCGCGAAAATGACCCGCAGGTATGGCCTGCCGCTGGCCGCCCTGCTGATACTGCTGGTGCTGATCCTGCCAGCGGACCTCAGCCAAACGCGACGTTTCCTGCTGGCAGCACCACTTGAGCTTGCGTTGGTGCTGGCGCTGCTTTGCCTTGGCGGTAGGGTGGCAAGATGGGTGCTGGCGGCGATCCTGTCGCTGCTGGGAATGCTGAAGCTGGCCGATCTGGCGATGATTTCGGCGCTAGGCAGGCCGTTCAACCCTTTGGCCGATCTGACGCTGATCGATGCGGCGTTCCGCCTGCTTTCGGGCAGTTTCGGAACTGGCGCGGCCTTCGGTGCGGGGCTGGCAGCGGTGCTTCTGGCCGTGGGGATTGTAGTGGCGATGGTCTGGGCGACAGGGGTCTGGGCAAGGGGGCCGTGGCAGCACCGACCCGCCGCCGTCGCGGTCGTGCTGCTGGCGGTTCTGCCTGCGGCCTTTGCGGACGACACCACGGGCGGTAGCGGGCGCTATCTGATGGCGCGGTTCGAACTGGTCTGGCGCACCGGGGTCGAGCTGCGGGATTTGCGCGCGGCAGCGACCCGCGACCCGTTTCGGGGTCAAACCGGGATGCTGGCGGCCATCGACCGCGACGTGCTGGTGATCTTTGTCGAAAGCTATGGCCGCAGCAGTTTTGTCAGCCCCTATTACGCCGAACGCCATCTGGCCACATTGCGTCGTGCGCAGTTGGATCTGGCCGCCAAGGGTCTGACGATGCGATCGGGCTTCCTGAACTCTCCGACGCAGGGCGGGCAAAGCTGGCTTGCCCATGCCAGCGTCGCGAATGGCCTGCGGATCGGCGATCAGGCAGCCTATCAGGCTGTGCTGGCCAGCGGGCGTCAAAGCCTGTTCCACCATGCGCGGCGCATGGGTTTTGCAACGGCGGCGGTCATGCCCGGCATCACCCGCCCCTGGCCCGAGGCCGCGCATATGGGCTTTGACCGGGTGCTGGCGGCGGCGGATCTGGGTTATCACGGTCAGCCATTCGATTGGGTCACCATGCCCGACCAGTTCACTCTTGCTGCCATGGACCGGCTTTTGCTGGCGCGGTCGCCCCGACCCCGGACGATGGTGCAGGTCGCGCTGCTGTCGTCCCATGCGCCGTGGACCCCGCTGGCCCGGATACTGCCATGGGACCAGATCGGCGACGGCACCGAGTTCGACGTTATGGCCCGATCCGGAGAGCGCCCCGAGGTCATCTGGCGCGACCCGGAACGCGTCCGCGCCAGCTACCGGGATGCGCTGGATTATTCGCTGCAGGCCGTGACCTCCTATGCGGCCCGCCATGCCGGGGATGCGCCGCTGATCCTGATTCTGGGCGACCATCAGGCCGCACCCGGAATTGCCCTGGACGGCGGAACCGATGTGCCGCTGCATGTCATCGGTCCACCAGAACTGGTCGAGCGCACGGCGGCCTGGGGGTTGCAGCCGGGCCTGATTCCGTCCTCCGATCTCAAAGCCCTGCCGATGGAGGGTTTGCGTGACCTGATCCTTGGCGGTTTCGATGCCGGGGCGGTGCCTTGCCGTGCGGCCGACCGGACCTCTCAGGAAAGATGTTGATTTCATGGCCTCGGTTGCCCGAGGCTGCGCGCAGGAGGACCGGTGATGACAGCAGGCATGACGAGACGCGGCCTAGTGGCGGGGGGCATGGCGGGTCTGGCGATGGGTGGGTTGGGCCTGCCGCGCCGTGCTGCGGCCAATACGCCAGTCGGCTTCCAACTGTCATGGCTGCATTCGGTGCAATTCGCCGGCAGCTATATCGCACTGGACAAGGGTTGGTGGCGCGAGGTGGGGCTGGACGTCACCCTGATGCAGGGCGGGCCGAATGCGCCGGTCGAACCGCCGGTGGTGGCGGGAACGGCGCTGGTCGGGATCTCGGCTGCCGATTACACCGCCAGCGCCGTGGCGCAGGGGGCGAAGTTCAAGATCATTGGCGTCGCGATGCAGAAGAATCCTTTCGTCATCGCCTCGCTGCCCGATAACCCGGTCAAGACGCCCGCCGATCTGCCCGGCAAGCGCATCGGCATGGCCATTGCCAATACGCCGGTGCTGCGGGCGCTATGCAGCCTGAACAATGTCGATTTCGACGCGATCACCATCGTGCCGACGCAATATTCCGCCCAACCCCTGATCGCGCATGAGGTCGATTGCCTGCTGTGTTGGGAAACCGACCTGCCGGTGGCGATGGCGGTGAACGGAATCGAATCTGTGACCATGCTGATGGCAGATCACGGCTATTCGGTGCATTCCCAGACCTATATCGCGACCGAGGACAGTCTTGCCTCGCGTCGCAAGGAACTGGTTGGGTTGATGTCGGGCGAGGTTCGCGGCTGGCAGGACTATCGCGCCGATACCGCCGCCGCGACCGATCTGACCCTGCGCATGTTCCCCGATGCGGGGCTGGACCGAAAGACCCAGCTTTTGCAGGCCGAACGGCAGGTGCCCTTGATGTTCTCGACCCTGACCGATGCGCATGGCTTCGGCTGGTGGGATGAGGAAAGCGTCTCTGCCAATATCGAAACGCTGGCGCTGCTGGGCTACAAGGTTACGCCCGACCTGTGGGACCGCTCGATCCTAGACGAGATCCATGCCGGATAGCATCGGGTCCGAGGCGATCATCTGCACCGGCCTTGCCAAGACCCATCCCGGCGGGATCGAGGCGGTCGCCCCGATTGACCTGCGGCTGGTGGCCGGGCAGACGACGGCGCTGATCGGCCCCTCGGGCTGTGGGAAATCGACGCTGCTGCGGTTGATCGCGGGGCTGGATCAGCCGGATGCGGGGCAGGTCATCATCCTTGGAATGACGCCTGAACAGGCACGGCGGCGGGCTGCAATCTCGGTCGCATTTCAGGACCCGTCGCTGCTGCCTTGGCTGACCGTGTGCGGCAATCTGGGATTGGCCCGCCGGTTGGCGCGGCAGCGGCCCGACCCGGCCCGGACCCTGCGATTGATCGAGCTGGTCGGACTGGCAGGCTTTGCGGACACCCGTCCGGCTGCGCTGTCCGGTGGCATGCGCCAACGCGCCGCCATCGCGCGGGCCTTGGTGACCCAGCCACAGGTGCTGCTGCTGGACGAGCCGTTCGGCGCGGTGGACGAACTGACACGCAGGCAGCTTGCCCGCGACCTGCCGCCCTTGTGGCAGGAGGCGGGGACGACGACCCTGCTGGTCACCCATTCCATCGCCGAGGCCGTGACCCTGTCCGATCGCATCATCGTCCTGTCCTCGCGCCCGGCGCGGATCGTTGCGGATATAGACGTGCCCTTGCCCCGGCCCCGGCCCGCCGATCTGGCCGAGGATGCCGGTTTCCGCGCCATTGCCGCCAAGGCCCTTGCGGCGCTCAGCGCGCTGACATGAGGCAGGGTGCGCGGGTGGTCGGGTGGATGCTGGGCGTCGCCATCCTGCTGATCGGCTGGCAGATGCTGGCGCAGGCGCTGTATCAAGGGCGCCTGATCGCCGGCCCGGTCGGGATTGTCGAATGGCTGGGCCGCGATCCGGGGCTTGCCTTGCGGGCACTGGTGCGGACCTTGGGCAATGCGGCTGCGGGTTTTGCGCTTGGCAATCTGGCCGCAATCCTGCTGGCCGGGACCGCCTTCCTTTGGCCGCGTCTGCAGGATCTGGTTACGGGCCTTGCGCTGGTGGCCTTCTGCCTGCCGCTGATCGCCACGGGCCCGATCCTGCGCGTGCTGATGGGGCCGGGTGAGGGGCCGCAGATCGTCCTTGCCGCGCTGGCTGTCCAATATACCACGCTGATCCCGCTGCTGACCGGGCTGCGCGCCGTCCCGGCAGCGTGGTTGGACCTGATCCACAGCTATGGCCGTGGCCGCTGGTCCGAGCTGGCCCATGTCCGGGCACGTGCCGCGCTGCCCTATCTGTTCGCGGGGCTGCAGATCGGGGCTCCGGCAGCGGTTCTGGGCGCGATGGTGGGTGAGTTCACCGGGGCCGAGCGTGGTCTGGGCGTGCTGACCATCCGCTACATGCGCGACTTGGACGTGCCCGCGCTGTGGGGTGTGGCGCTTCTTGCGGCTGGCGCCTCGCTGGCGGCCTATTGGGCCATCGGAGGGCTGGCGCGGCTGGTTCTGGATATGCGTCCACCGGTGCTGTTGGCCCCGCCAATGCGGCAGCTCAGGACGGGCAGGGTGGTCGGGGGCTTGACGCTGGCCCTTGCCGTATTGCTGCTCTGGTGGGGAGGTCTCTGGCTGACGGGGTTGAACCCGTTCCTTGCCAAGGGGCCGTGGGATGTGCTGGCCGCTCTGGTCTGGGCACCCGACGCCGCGCAGATGCGTGCGGCACTGTTCGGGGCACTGCGCGAAAGCGCCGGGCTGGCCGTGCCCGGCTATCTGGCCGGTCTTGCGGCAGGGGCGGGTCTGGCGATCCTGCTGACATTGCTGCCGGGCGCGGGTCCGCTGGTCATGCCTGTCGCGGTGGCTTTGCGCGCCATCCCGATCGTGACCACCGGGCCGCTGATCGTGCTGGTTCTGGGGCGCGGGGCGCTTGGGACGATCACTTTGGTTGCGGTGATGGTGTTTTTCCCGACGCTGGTCGCCTGCCTGCACGGGTTGCGTCAGGCGCCGGGCCATATCCTTGACCTGTTGCGGGTCCATGCAGCCGGGCCGCTGTCGCAGATGATCCATGTCCGCATCCCCGCGATGCTGCCCGCGCTATTTGCCGCCGCAAGGATCAGCGTGCCCACGGCGATCCTTGCCGTGACCGTGGTCGAGTGGCTGGCCACCGGGCGCGGTCTGGGCAGCCTGATGGCGCTGGCGGCCTCGACTTCGGACTTCAGGATGCTGTGGTCGGCCGTCGCGCTGATCACCCTGCTTGCGGTCCTTTGCCATGCGGTAGTGGCGGGGCTGGAACGGCGGGTGCTGGCCCGCTACGCACCCGAGCAGTTGCGCCAATGACCCCGCGCCCCGCCGCCTTCGCCATTCCCGGCGACATCGCCACGCTGACCGGCGGCTATATCTATGAGCGGCGTCTGCTGGAGGGGCTGCGCGGCCTTGGCCATGACATGCAGCACCTGATCCTGCCCGCCAGCTTTCCCGACCCCATGCCCACTGAAATGGGACAGGCTGTCGCGGCGCTTGAGGCCGTCGATCCTGCCCGGCCGCTGATCCTTGACGGGCTGGTCTTTGGCGCGATCCGGACCGAGGGGCTGGCCCGCGTTCGCGCCCCGATCATCGCGATGATCCATCACCCGCTGGCGCTGGAAAGCGATCTGTCCGCGCCACGACGTGCGTATCTGTTTCAGACCGAGCGGGACAATCTGCGCCTTGCCCGTCATGTGCTTGTTCCCAGCCCGCATACGAAGGCCATTCTGACAGGACGCTATGACGTGCCCGACGACCGGATCACCATCGCGACTCCGGGAGTTGATCCGCCCGGTCCTGCCCGCGAAAGGGCTGCCCCGCCGCTAATCCTCTCGGTCGGTATCCTGCATCCGCGCAAGGGCCATGACATCCTGATTGATGCCCTTGCCCAGCTTGCGGATCTGGACTGGCAGGCGGTGATCGTCGGGAACCCGTGGGACGCGACGCATGCGGCGGCGCTGGCGGGGCAGATCGGTCGATCATCGGTCGGGGCGCGGGTCCGGCTGGCCGGACGTGTCCCGGCCTGCGAACTCGAACGGCTTTATGCGCAGGCCGGCATCTTTGCACTGGCCACCCGCTATGAAGGCTATGGCATCGTCTTCGGCGAGGCGCTGGTGCGGGGGCTGCCCATCGTCAGCTGCCGGGTCGGCGCTGTTCCCGACACCGTGCCGCCGGGCGCGGGATTGCTGGTCCCACCCGAGGATGCCGGGGCCTTCGCCGACGGTTTGCGCAAGCTGCTGATCGATCCCGCGATGCGTGAAGGCATGGCCTTGGCCGCGCTGACCGCTGGCCGCCACCTGCCCGATTGGACCGGCACAGCGCGGATCGCCAGTCGTGTCATCGACGGGTTGCAAGGTTAAGCGGGTTTGGCCTCGGCCGCAGCAGGGGGCGGGGTTTGCGGCTGCAGCAGCACCGGGCGCAGCAGCGCCGCCGCCAGACAGCCCGTCGCGGCAAAAATCACCGCAGCCAGATAAACCCAATCGAAGGCCCCGCGATAAGCGGCAGCCACCGATTCCTGCGCGGCGGCGGGTAGGGCGGCCATCCGGTCGGGCGTCATCTGGGCAATCGGCCCGGCCCCTTCGATCACGGCATGCATCAGCCGGTCGGTCAGAATCGCGCCATAGACCGAGATCGCCAGTGCCGCACCGCCCATGCGCGCCAGCGTCACCGCTCCGGTCGCCGCGCCGATATCGCGTGCAGGGGCGGCGATCTGCGCGCCGATCACCGGGCTTTGCTGGCCAAGGCCGATGGCGACGCCCATCGCCAACAGCAGCCCGCCGACCGCCCAGAAGGGCGCATGCAGCGGCAGCAGCGCCAGCCCCGAGAGGCACAGCACCGCCAGCGACTGGCCCATGACCAGCCAAGGCTTGTAACGCCCCGTGCGAGAGATCAGCCGCCCTGCCGTCAGCGACCCCATGGTGATGCCGCCGGTGATCGCGATGAAGAACAGCCCGGCATGGGCCGGCGACAGCCCGGTGGTCATCTGCAGGAACAGCGCGTGGTAATTGACCATGCCGATACCGATGCCGCCGCTGACGACCGCCACGATCAGCAGCAGCGAAAAGTTGCGGTCCTTAAACAGGGTCAGGGGGATGATCGGCTCGGGCGCGCGGCGCTCGATCAGGGTCCACAGGACCAGCGCGGCGACCGCGATCACCGGCAAGGCCAGTGCCGGGGCCGACCAAGCCGAGCCGAACAGCGACTGGCTGTCCGCCCACAGCACCACGCATGCCACCGCGATG
Organism: Paracoccus sp. PAR01; assembly: GCF_014851995.1. NCBI lineage: Bacteria > Pseudomonadati > Pseudomonadota > Alphaproteobacteria > Rhodobacterales > Paracoccaceae > Paracoccus > Paracoccus sp. PAR01. The sequence continues at coordinate 42,648 of NZ_JACVAW010000005.1, read as the reverse complement.
GCCAGCGTAATCGCGCCCAGATAATCGACCTTGGGTTGCCGCTCGGGGCGGCGATAGGGCAGCAGAAGCATTAAGGCGACCAGTGCCACCAGCCCGATCGGCAGGTTGATCAGAAAGATCGAGCGCCAGCCCAGATATTGGCTCATCGTGCCGCCCAGCGTCGGCCCGATCGACCCCGAGGCCATCAGCACAAGGCTGGAAAAGCTTTGGTAGCGGGCGCGTTCGCGTGGCTCGAACAGATCGGCATTGATCGAGAATATCGTGACCATGATCCCACCCGCCCCCAGACCCTGAAAGGCCCGTGCCGCGATCAGGCTGTCCATCGACCATGCCAACCCGCACAGGACCGAGCCCAGCGTGAACAGCGCCACCGCAAAGATCATCACGTATTTGCGCCCGAACAGGTCGCCCAGCTTGCCATAGACCGGCATGATCGCGCTTTGCGCCAGCAGATAGGCCGAACCGATCCAGCCGAAACGCTCGATCGCGCCGAATTCGCCGATGATGGTGGGCAGGGCGGTCGAGACGACCTGATTGTCTAGCGTCGCCATGAACATGGCCAGCATCAGGAAACAGAAGATCACCTTGCGGCGACGATGGGTCAGGCCGGACGGGCCGGCGAAAGGCGGCAATTCTTGGGACATCGGTGGGGGAACCCGTTATCAGCAGGGTGATTGCAGGACGGCATCTTTCGCCATATATGTGCTAAGAGCATATATATGTCAATCGCACAGATGAGGGGACTTACAGCAATGGCCGGTTCAGACAGGCAAGCCGGGATCGATCGGATCTCGTCGGCGATGGGGCGCTTTCGGGTGCTGATCGGGCGACGGGTGATCAGCCGGATGGCGCTGTCGAATGTCGCCCCGGCGCTGGATCTGTCGGACCTTGACGTGTTGGTTCTGGTCCCTGCGGCTGAGGCGGGCGAGGGCGTATCGGTTGGCGACATCGCCCGGCAATTGCGTATCGACCCCTCGCGCGCCAGCCGTCTGGTGGCGGGGCTGGTCGAGCAGGGCTTCCTGATCCGGGCCGTCGCGCAAAGCGATGCCCGCCGCGCCGTCCTGCTGCGCAGCGCTACGGGCGACCGCATCTTTGCCGAGATCCGCCGCGTCAAGACCGAGTTGATCCGCGAAATCGTCGGTGACTGGCCCGAGGACCAACTGAGCGCTTTCGCCGAAAGCTTCGACAGTTTCACCACCGCGCTGGACGCCCGGCTGGGCGCCAACCCCGACACCGGGCCGACGGGTTAGGGGTTACTCATCGTCCCCGTGGTGGATGCCCATCCCCATTCCCATGCCGCCGCCCATGCCACCCATCCCTCCGCCGCCGCCACCGCTGCTGCCGCCCTCTTTCTGGCCGGATGCGCGGCTTGTGCTGCCGCCGGGCCGCGCCGGTCCCTGACGCGGGATCTGCACATCAGCGGGAACCGGGGCCAGACCCAGCGCCTCGCGGATGAAGTCGCGCAATGAGACGACCAGTTCCGCGGTGTGGATCGGGCGTCCCTCGGCCATGTCGGCTGCGGCGCGGCTGGCCAGACGCACCTGATCCTCGGTCCCCAGCAGGATAATGTCCGACAGCGCTGCCTCGACCGCGTCGCGGATGCGCCGCATCCGGTCCGAGCCGGTGGCCGGCAGGTCGATGCCTTCGTCGGTCTGGCGCTGGCGCAGCTCGCGCAGATGGGACGGATCAACCTCAAGCTGTCCGGTGAACGACCCGCCAAGCGCCTTGTAGGCGGCGATCAGCGCCCGCAGTCTTTCGTTGATCTGGCGGTTCATCCGTTGCTGGCGCTGCTGGATGGTCAGCAGCATCAGCATCCGGATGCCGACACCGACAAGCGTGAAAACCGCAAGTCCCAGCAGGGTCGAAAACACCCCCTGCCATGAGCTGAAGTCGAAATAGCGCATCGCTCCTCCGATCCGAGCCGCCAGACTGTGCGCCCGCGCCCGCGCCGTCAATGATGCAGCGCGCTAGCCCAGTTCCATCGAGGCAATGGCATGAAGCTGCGCAGAAGTTGCGGGGGCAGGACCGCGATACATCCGCGCAGTGGCGAAGCCCGGCGACAGGCCTGCAGCCAGCAGCCGCGCGCGGAAATTCCCCGCGCTTTCGGGCAGGTCGATGGCCACCACCGGGGCCGGGCATTGCACCAACGCCGCACGGGCAAGCCGCAGCGCTGTGTCAGCATCCGGCGCGATGATGGGGCCGATCTTGACCCCCTCACGGCATTGCCGGATCGTGGCAAAGCCAATGGGATGTTCGGCGTCCTCGGCGATCACGGTCAGGCGACTGTCCGAGGCGGTCAGCCATGCCGACAGGAAATCCGGTCGGGTATAGCCGTTCGCTGCTGTATCCAATGCGTAGATCGCGGGAACGTCCTCGGCCCGTAGCGGCCGGATGTTGTCATCGGGCGCGGCTGCCAACGCCCCGAGATACCGCGTCGTGCTGCCCGCCAGCGTGAAACCCGAACGCGCATAATTCGCCTGTTGTGCCGCCACCCCGTCCAATCCGACGGTTCTGTGCCCTGCATGTTCCATCGCGTGCCGCCACAGGCCAAAGCCGATCCCCTGTCCGCGAAACTCGGGTCGGCACAGATACAGGCCCAGAAACGCGAAGCCAGGGCCGTGATTGACCACCGAAATCGCGGCAACCGGGGTCTGGTCGATAGAGGCCATAAAGAAGCCCTTCGGATCGGCGGCAAGGAAAGCGGCGGCATCGTCGCGGCCCGGATTCCAGCCCTCGGCTGCTGCCCAGTCCAGCACAAGGGCCAGATCGTCGCGGGTCATGTTGCGGTAGGTTGCGCTCATCCCCGCAGCGCCTCGCGCAGCGAGGTGGGGACGGCATTGCGTCCGCGCAGGTCAAGCGAGGTCATCAGCGTCACCAGATGCTCCTTCATCAGGTCCTCGGCCCGCGCGCCGTCCCGCGCGGCAAGGGCGCGCAGCAGGGCATGATGGGCATGGCTTTCGCAAAGCGCCGCGCGCCGCTGCCAGTATAACGCAATCACCAAGGATGAGCGGGCAACCAGCTGTGTGATGAACTCGGCCACGGTTGCCTGATCCGCGATGCGCGCGATCTCGACGTGGAATTGGCCCGACAGATACAGCGCCCGCCCGGTCAGGCCCTTGTCCAAAGCCTCATGCTCATCGGCGATGTGGCGTTCGAGAATGGCAATATCGGCCTGAGTGATCCTCTCGGCGGCAGAGCGCGCGGTGCGAGGTTCCAACAGGGCGCGGGCCTCAAAGACCTCGCGGGCCTCGCGCAGACTGGGCTGGGCGACAAAGGCCCCGTGATTGCGCTTGAGCTCCACCAGCCGACTGTGGCTCAACCGTTGCAATGCCGCCCGCACGACGGTGCGTGACACGCCGAAAATCTCACCCACCTCGTCCTCGGACAGCTTCGATCCCGGCGCCAGTCGATGTTCATGGATCGCATGGGCCAGCGAGGCTGCAATCTCATCTGCGCTGTTTTCCATGCGGGGCCGGGTCATCGCGGTTCTCCTTCTCCCATTTAAGTGTTTCGGGTGGGTCTGACAGGCAAGGCCGGGCACTGGAACACATGATTGTATACAACTTTGGATGAAATTCCGGGCGGTATCCCAGGTGTCGCGATCAAAAGCCGCGCAGAGTCACAAATTCCGGCCGAAATCGCTGGAAAAAACCTCGCTCCTGCAAAAATCGTCGCAGCCTTGGACGCATCAGCCGGACTTGAAGGAATGCGAATGCGCACCCCCAACGATCTTGAGCTTGCCAAGCTGACCAAGCGCTACGGCGACACTGTGGCGGTCGACGGCATCAGTCATATCTTTGCCCCCGCCAGCTATGTCTGCTTGCTTGGCCCCTCGGGCTGCGGAAAGTCCACGACGCTGCGGATGATTGCCGGGCATGAAAGCGTCTCGGACGGCAATATCGTGCTGGAGGGCAAGGAAATCTCGCATCTCGCGCCAGCGCAGCGCGGCACGGCGATGATGTTCCAAAGCTATGCGCTGTTCCCGCATCTGTCGGTGCGCGACAATGTGGCCTTCAGTTTGAAGATGAAGGGCGTCGACAAGTCCACGCGTTTGGCCCGTGCGCAAAAGCTGCTGGAACTGGTGGCGATGGACAAGCTGGCGGAACGGATGCCGGCGCAACTGTCCGGCGGTCAGCAGCAGCGCGTTGCCCTAGCCCGTGCGCTCATTACCGAACCACGCGTGCTGCTGCTGGATGAGCCGCTTTCGGCGCTGGACCCCTTCCTGCGCATTCGGATGCGGGCGGAACTCAAGCGTCTGCAACGCGAGCTGGAAATCACCTTCATCCATGTCACCCATGGTCAGGACGAGGCGCTGGCCTTGGCCGATGAGGTCGTGGTGATGAACAACGCCGTCATCGAACAGGCTGGCCCCCCGCGCGATGTCTGGGGCAAACCACGCACCGAATTCGTCGCGCGTTTCATGGGTGGGCATAATGTCGTCACCGTCGATGGCGGGCGCTATGCGATCCGTTCTGACGTGATCCGTATCGGCGCGGACGGTCTGCCGGCGACCACAACCGGGGTCGAATATCAGGGCGACCGCGTCGCCGTGACCACCCGCACCGCCGCTGACGAGGAAATCGTGGCCCTGCTGCCCGAGGAGACCTTCTTCGGTCAGCCGATCAATCCCGGCGATGCCGTCCGGCTGGGTTGGGATGCCCGCTGGCAGCACCCGCTGGAAGCCTGAATGAACCACCAACAAAAAACCGACAGAGAGGAAATGCCATGTCCCGAATGAGATTTTCCCGCCGTTCTCTGCTGAAGACCGGAGGCGCGGCGCTGGCCGCCTCGGCCTTGCCCGCGCCGATGATCTGGGCGCAGGAAATCAAGGACGTGACCCTGCGCCAGTTCGGCACCGGCGTCTCGAACCTGAACGAGGTGGCCCAAAAGGTGAAGGAAGACCTGGGCTTCACGCTGGAAATGACGGCGCTTGACAGCGACAGCGTCACCCAGCGCGCCGCGACCCAGCCCGACAGCTTCGACATTGCCGATATCGAATACTGGATCTGCAAGAAGGTCTGGCCGACCGGCAACCTTCAGGCGATGGATACCAGCAAGATCAAGAATTACGACAAGATCGTCGGCATCTTCAAGGATGGCAAGCTGACCCCGGAAAGCGTCATCGCCCAAGGCACCGCGCCGCATTCTGTCGGTTTCGTCGAAGGCCCGGACAGCAAGACCTTCGCCAAGGAACAGACGCAGTGGATGACGCTGATCCCCACGATCTACAACGCCGACACGCTGGGCATCCGGCCTGACCTGATCGGGCGCCCGATCTCGACCTGGGCCGAGCTGCTGAACCCGGAATTCAAGGGCAAGGCCTCGCTTCTGGATATTTCCTCGATCGGGATCATGGACATGGCCATGGTCTGCGAGTCGATGGGCGAGATCAAATATGGCGACAAGGGCAACATGACCAAGGAAGAGATCGACAAGACGATCGCGATCTTTACCGAGGCCAAGAAGAACGGCCAGTTCCGCGCCTTTTGGAAGTCATTCGATGAAAGCGTGAACCTGATGGCCTCGGGCGAGGTGGTGATCCAGTCGATGTGGTCGCCCGCCATCACCGCCGTCAAGACCCGTGGCATCCCCTGCGTCTATCAGCCGTTGAAGGAGGGCTATCGCAGCTGGGGCGGCGGCATCGGCCTGTCGAAGTCGCTGAACGGCATCGCGCTGGATGCGGCTTATGAATATATCAACTGGTATCTGTCGGGCTGGGTCGGCGGTTTCCTGATGCGTCAGGGCTATTATTCCGCCGTGCCAGAAACCTCGAAGGAATTCATGACCCCGAACGAATGGGGCTATTGGTTCGAGGGCAAGCCCGCCGCCGAGGACATCGCCAACCCCTTCGGCGATCTTCTGGCCAAGGCCGGGGAAAGCCGCGATGGCGGGTCCTTCTATGATCGCATGGGCGCGGTCGCCTGCTGGAACTCGGTCATGGATGAGAACCAGTACATGGTCCGCAAATGGAACGAGTTCATCGCCGCCTGACGCATTGACCGGAAGGCGGGCGCGGCCTGCCTTCCCCGCAACTCCGGGACGATGCTGATGAAAAAATCCGCCACGCTCAAAGGCTGGGCGCTGGCCTCGCCATTGTTGCTGGTGCTGCTGGCTTTCCTGCTGCTGCCGATCGCGATGATCGTCGTGGTCAGCTTCTGGCAGGCGACCGAATTCACCATCGTCCCGGCCTTTTCCTTCGAGAATTACCAATTTCTGTTCAGCTCGCCCGTGACCTACAAGGTGTTCTGGGCGACGCTGCGCTACGCGCTGATCACCTGGGCGCTGACGCTGCTGATCGGCTTTACCGTCGCCTATTATCTGGCGTTCCATATCCGTTCGAACGCGGCGCAGACGGCGCTGTTTCTGGTCTGCACCATTCCGTTCCTGACCTCGAACATCATCCGCATGATCTCGTGGATTCCGTTTCTGGGGCGGAACGGCATCGCCAATCAGACGCTGATCGGGATGGGGGTGATCGAGCAGCCGCTGGAATGGCTGCTTTATTCGGATTTCTCGGTGATCCTTGCCTTCGTGCATCTTTACACGTTGTTCATGATCGTGCCGATCTTCAACACGATGATGCGGATCGACCGCGCGCTGATCGAGGCGGCACGCGACAATGGTGCCTCGGGCTGGCAGATCCTGACCAATGTGATCATCCCGCTGTCCAAGCCCGGCATCATGATCGGCACGATCTTCGTCCTGACGCTGGTGATGGGCGATTTCATCACCGTGCGGTTCATGTCGGGATCGCAATCGGCCAATGTCGGGCGGCTGATCTCGAATGACATCGCGCTGCTGCAATACCCTTCGGCCTCGGCCACTTCGGTCGTGCTGCTGGTTACGGTGCTTCTGATCATCGGCGCGCTGATGCGCTTCGTGAACATCCGCAAGGAGCTTTGACATGGAACCGCGCCCGCGCAGCTTCTATGCGCTGACCGCCTTTTTCATCCTGTTCGTGGTCTTTCTTTACGGGCCGACGATCACCATCGGCATCCTGAGCTTTCAGGGACCGCAGGGCGGGCTGACCTTCCCGATGAACGGGGTCTCGACCTACTGGTTCCACAACCTGTTCCAACAGCAGGCCGTGGGCGATATCTGGGGCGCGTTCCGGCGATCATTCGCGCTGGGACTGATGGTCATGATCGCGACGGTGGTCATTTCGGTCATGGCCGGGCTGGCGTTTCGCAAGCGCTTCACGGGTTCGGGGGCGCTGTTCTATCTGACCATTGCCTCGCTGGTGATCCCGTCGATCTTAGTGTCGCTGGGGGTGGGGCTGATCTTCAACCAGATCGGGGCCAAGGTGCATTGGTCGACATCCGGTTTCGGCGCGCAGCTGACATGGACGCTGCCCTTTGGCTTGCTCATCATGTTCGCGGTCTTCAACCGCTTCGACAAACGCTTTGAGGAGGCCGCCCGTGACCAAGGCGCGACACCGTGGCAGACGATCCGCCATGTCGTGTTGCCGATCATCGCGCCCTCGGTTGTGGGGGTGGCGCTGTTTGGCTTCTCGCTGTCCTATGACGAATTCGCGCGCACCCTGCTGACGGCGGGCAGCCATAACACCCTGCCGCTGGAGATCTTTGGCATGACGACCAATGTCACCAAGCCGGTGATCTTTGCGCTGGGAACGCTGACCACGGTGTTTTCCTTTGCCATCATTCTGGCCTTCCTTGGCACGCTCTGGGTTCTTGGCAAACGCCGCGCAAGACGGGCCGGCTGATGAAGCTGCTATATCTGAACCCAAATTCATCGGCGCATATGACCGACGGTATCGTCGCAGTGGCACGTCAGGCCCTGCCCAAGGCCGAAATCCTCGGCTGGACAAACCATGGTGCCCCGCCCGCGATTCAGGGCCCCGAGGATGGTGCGGCGGCCATCCCCGGTCTGCTGGCGCAGCTTCCCGCGGCGAGGGAGGCTGGGGCGGATGCCATCGTTATCGCCTGTTTCGACGATGTCGGTCTGGACCAGATGCGCATGGCCGCGCATTGCCCGGTTCTGGGCATCGGGCAGTCTGCCTTTGCCACCGCGACCCTTCTGGGGCTGCGCTATTCGGTGATCACTACGCTGGCCGTCTCGGTCCCGGTGATCGAGGGGAATATCCGCGCCTCCGGCTATGACACGCTGTGCCGGGGCGTGCGGCCATCGGGACTGCCGGTCCTGACCGTTGAGGCCGGTGGCGAGGAAGTTTGCCAAAGGCTCGCCGATGAGATGCGACAGGCACGCGACCATGACCAAGCGCAGGCCGCCATTCTGGGCTGCGCTGGGATGGCGGGACTAAAAGCCGAGCTTGCGCGCCGCACGACATTGCAGGTGATCGACGGGGTCGAAGCCTCGGCCCGGCTGGCGGCGGCATTGGCCCAGATGGCGGTCTAACCGGACAAGGCGTGCGCCAGATTGACGATGATTGGCCCGGTCAGCGGCAGCAGCACATTGGCCACGGCATAGGTGACGGTATAGCCGATGACCGGCGTCGCATTGCCTGCCAGATTGACCAGCGCACTGATCGCGGGCGTGCTGCAATGCTGGCCGGCGATGGCCCCCAGCAGGATCGGCAGCGGCACGCGCATCAGCTTCAGGCCGACGAACAGCGACACGAAGGCGGGCGCGGTCGATAGCAGGATGCCCAGCACCGGAAAGACCAGACCATATTCCTTGATCAGCTTGATCGCGTCGGGTCCGGCACCCAAACCGATGGCCGCGATAAAGACGGTCAGGCCGAAATCCTTGGCGAAATGCGCGGCAGCCTCGGGGAAGGCGCCGTGGCGCGGAAAGCGCATGTTGAGCCAGCCGAACAGCAGCCCCGAGAGCAGCGCGCCGCCCCCCAGACCCAGCGTCAGGTCCAGCGCGCCCATCCGGAAGCTGAGATGGCCGATCAGCAGACCCACAAGGATGCCAAGGCCAAGGAAGGTAAAATCGGTGACCTCGTCGGGGGGAAGCGGCTCGCCCAGACCCTTGACCGCGCGCTTGACCGATTCCTCGGGGCCGAACAGGGTCAGGACGTCGCCTTCCTGCAGGATGGTCTTGGGCAGGGCCGGGATATCATGCCCCATGCGGCGGATCTGGGTGACAAAGATCCCGCGCTGATCCTCGGGGCGGGCAAGGCGGCGCAATTCGCGCGACTCGCGGCCAAAGACCTCGCGCCGGGACAGGATGACCTCGGCGGTGGTGACGGGAAAGCCGGTGGCCTCGGCGTATTGAACCTCGCGGCCCAGAATCTTGCCGGCGGCAATCAGGGTGCTGCGTCGTCCGCGCAGCAGCACGATATCGTCGGGCTGGATCACGAAATCTAGATCCACGGGCAGCAGCTTGCCGTCACGCTTGACCCCCTGGATCACCACGGTCCAGTGGCGTTTTTCCTCGAATTCGCGGGCCGTCTGACCGGCCAGGTCGCCCGCCTCAAAGGCGCGCTCGACGATGACGGGCAGGGAGGTGTCGACCCCTTCCTCGCCGCCGCCCAGCTTGTCCAGCAGGGCAGCAGCCTCGGCCCGCACGTTTCGGCGCAACATGGCTGGGGCGATCTGGGTCACGAAAACCACGATCGAGATCAGCCCGAACAGGTAAGTCAGGCTGTAGGCGGTGGCGATATTGGCCAGCATTTCCTCGGATTGGACGGGGTCCAGATCCAGCTTGGAAATCGCCTCCGAGGCGGTGCCCAGTACCGCCGATTCCGTGGCCGAACCTGCGAAAAGCCCCGCTGCCGTGCCTGCATCCAGCTGGAAGAAAGCGACCGCCGCCAAGGTCAGTGACAGGGCAACCGTCACCTCGATCAGCGGAAACACGGCATAGCGCGCCCCGCCCCGGATATTGGCAAAGAATTGCGGCCCGGCCGTGAAGCCAAGCGCATAGATGAACAGTGCGAAGGCCGTGTCCTTCAGCTCAACCGGCAGGCGGACGCCGAACTGGCCAAGGGCAAGTGCCACGAACAATGTGCCGCAGACGCCGCCGATGGCGACCGGACCGATCCGCAAGCGGCCGATCAGATGTCCGAGTCCTAGGCAGATGAAAAGCGCGGCGACTGGATCGGTTAGGTATGAAAATAGCGACATGATCACCGTCAGTTGCGATGGTTCAGCCTTCTGAGGCGAAGGGAACCACGGCTTGGGCGGTCAGCGCAAGGGCTTCCTTGGGGAAGCCTGACTTTGGAGGTGGGCGTGTTCGCCGTGCCGCGGGGGCGGGCGCCGCCGGAATGGCGACGCCCTTGAGTTCAAGGCGTGATCAGGCGGCGTATTTCAGGGCGCTCGGCTGTTTCGACCAATCGGCATACCAGCCGTCGAACAGTTTCAGCTGGGCCTCGGCATAGCCGCGCTGGCTGTCGCTGAGCGCGTCGGTCTCGATGAAGTGCAGGAGGTATTCCGGGTTCCCCTTCAGCACCATCATGTGCTTGAAGTACAGGACCAGATCCGGGCCTTCGTCGAACGAGGACAGCACGGCCAGTGCGGCTTCCAGCTCCAGCGCGCGCTGACGGGCCTCGACATCGCCTTTCGCAGCCGCTTCGCACAGCGCGACCAGATGCAGCACTTCCTTGGGCAGGACGCAGCCGATGCCGGTGATCGCGCCTTTGGCGCCGCAATTGACGAAACCGTGGAAGACGCAGGTGTCGACGCCGATCATCAGGGTCACGCCGTCATCGCGGCTGGTGATGTTTTCGGCGGCATAGCGCATATCGGCGGGGCCACCGAATTCCTTGAAGCCGATCAGGTTCGGATGTTCGGCGCGAAGGGAGAAGAACAGGTCGGCCTTGGTTGCGAAACCGTAATAGGGGCTGTTGTAGATGACCGCCGGAAGGTTCGGCGCGGCGGCGAGGATCGCCTTGAAATGGTGGCGCTGCGCGGAGATCGAGGGGCCGCGTGACAGCACGCGGGGAATGACCATCAGGCCATGCGCGCCGACTTTCTGGGCATGGGCGGCCAGTACCACGGCCTTGGCGGTGTTGATCGCGCCGGTGCCGACGATGACCGGAACCCCGGCCTTGACCAGACGCTCGACGCCTTCCATGCGCTCTTCGTCCGAGATCAGCGGCCAATCCCCCATCGAGCCGCAATAGACCACTGCCGACATGCCCGCAGCGATCAGTTCCTTGCCCTTGCGCACCAGCGCATCGAAGTCAGGGCGGCGGTCCTCGGTGCAGGGGGTCATCAGGGCCGGGATGCAGCCGGAAAAGATCTGGGCGTTCATGGGTCGTTTCTCCTGTCGGGATTCGTGGCGAGAGGCCCCGAATCGGCTTTCGGTCGACTTTCACAATATCATTTGTATTTTTCTTGTCGACAAGTTTTCGACCGCCCATGCAAAAGCCCGCCGACGACAGGCGCACGGCGGGCTTGAGCGATTTGGGCCGGGTTAAAGCGCGATCTGCTGGCGGCGGTCGCGGGCCATCATCTGCCGGATCTGGTTGACGATCTGGTCGGCATGTTGCGCGGCCAGCCGGTCGGCAAGGGCAATGTCGCGGGCCTCGATCGCGGCGACAAGTCCGTCATGTTCATCGACATATTGCTGCGGCAAGCGGTCGTCGAAGGACGAATAGTAGATCCGCAGCATCCGCCGCCCTTCGTCCAGCAGACGCAGGAACAGTCCGAGGTAATAGGGATTGCGCCCGGCCTCGGCGATGGCGGCATGAAACTCGCGATTGGTTGAGATCATCGCCAGCGCGTCCTGTGTTTCGACCGCATGGGCGAATTCGGCCTGACGGCTGCGGATCACCTCAAGATCGGCAGGGCTGCGATATTCGGCGGCCAGCCGGGTGGTGACGCGATACATCAGCGTCAGCGCGTCAAAGAAGGTGTGCAGGTTCAGGAAGTCGATATTCGACACCACGGTCGAGCGGTTGGGCAGTGTCGTGACCAGCCCTTCGCCCGCCAGCCGGACCAGCGCCTCGCGGATGGGGGTGCGCGACATGGACAGGCGTTCGGCCAGCTGGATTTCGTCGATCGGGCTGCCCGGCGGCAGGACGAGGTCGATGATTTCGTCGCGCAGGATCTCGTAGACGAATTTCACCCCTTCGCCGCGCTTGCGCTCGGTGGCCGGAGATGAAGGTTGCTTGGTCATAGGCGCGGGTTTCCTGTCGTTGAAAGAACGGGCCTTCTGGTGGTTTGTCCGGGTGGGCGCAAGCGTCACCGCGCCCCCCAGCTATCGGCCAGCCGGTAACCCTGCGGCCAAGGGTCCGAGGGGTCCAGCATGTGCTGATGGATGCCGGTGACCCAGCCCCGGCCCGAGATCTCGGGCAGGATCGCCGGGGTGTCGCCGACCTGCGTTGTGCCCAGGATGCGGCCCTGAAAGGTCGAGCCGATCAGCGAAACGGCGGTCAGGCTGTCGTCCATCGTCATCTGGCCACGCGCATGCAGCACCGCCATGCGGGCCGAAAGCGCGGTGCCGGTGGGCGAGCGGTCGACCTTGCCCGGCTGGATCGCAACTGCGGCACCTGCACGCAGACCTTCGGGACCGCGTTCGAGCGGACCGGCGAACAAGCAGAACGAAAAATGCTTCCAGTCAGGCAGTGTCGGGTGCTGGAAGCGCAAGGCGGCGTTCGCCGCATCGGTGATGCGCACGCCAAGGCGGGCGATGTCATGGGCCTCGGCCTCGACCAGCGAAAAACCCATGGCCTGCGCATCGACAATGACAAAGCTGTCGCCGCCAAAGGCGGTGTCGACGGTCAATGTGCCTAAGCCCTCGACCTCCAGCTTCTGGTCGAGGTCGCCGGCGAAGCTCGGCAGGTTCTGGACAAAGATGCGCTCGGCCTTGCCGTTCCGGCATTCGGCGCGGACGCGGACCAGCCCGCCGGGGGCCTCAAGGGTCAGGTGGGTTTCCGGTTCCTGCATCGGGATCAGCCCGCCATCCAGCAGCACCGTCGACACGCAGATCGAGTTCGACCCGGACATCGGTGGCGTGTCCTCGGGTTCCATGATGATGAAGGCGGCGTCGGCCTCGGGGTGTTTCGGCGGGACCAGCAGGTTTACATGGCGAAAGACGCCGCCGCGCGGCTCGTTCAGGACGAAATTGCGCAGGGTCTGGTCGCGGGCGATCCAGCGGCTTTGTTCCCAGATGGTGTCGCCGGGTGGGGGCAGGACGCCCCCCACGATCACGTCGCCCACCTCGCCCTCGGCATGGGCGGAAATCACGTGGATGGTCTTGCTGCTGCGCATGCCTTTGGTCCTTTGGTCATTCTAGCCATGCCGGGCGCGGCGATGCGCTTGCGGTCATGGCGGCTGTCACGCAATCGGCGAGGCTGCCGAAGCGCATGTCCCGGCCGGAAAGTCCCGGCCCGTAATGGGCGTATTTGCCGGAATTGGTCATCACCACGCGGGCGGCGGGCGGAAAGACGGGCTCCGAGATCGAGCACCAGCACAGGTCGGGGATCACCTGCACCCCCGCCTGTTCCAACCGGGCCAACGTCCCATCGTCGCGCAGCGCGGATATGACCTGACGGCCCGCAGTGACGATGACAGGGATGCGGATGGTGCGCCCCGACAGCAGATCCGCCAGCGCCCGGCATTCGGGGGCCGAGGCATGGGGGCTGCCGATGGCGATCAGGTCGACCCCAGACGGACCGTGGTTCAGCAGGTCCCAGCCCTTGGCCAGATCGGCGCGGGTGATCTGCTGGCTTGGCGCATCGGGCAGGGCGGCGCCGTCAGCCTCGGGCGTCACGCCGTCGATATGCAACATGGGCGCGGCCGAGGTCGTGCCAAAAGCCGCGCAAAGTGCCTTGAGGTCGTCGGGGTTTCGCTGCGCCCCGGACAGTCCCCGCAGCAGCGGAATACGGTCGGGGCATAGCCGCCCGGCCAGATAGCCGATCAGTGGCCAGATCGACTCATCCGCGCCTTGGGGGAGGTCGACATCGAGAATGGCGGCGGCCTTGCGCCCCGCGTCCAGATAGACACCGGAAAGTGGCGCGCGTCCCGTGACCGCCATGCAGAATTCCAGAAAATCCGGATGTTTGGGGCTGCGCGCGCCCAACACGCTATTGGCATAGATGACGGCGTTCGATTCCGCCCAGGCCAGCGCCTCACCCTGTTCGGGGGCGTCTTCCAGCAGATAGGGCGCGCAGGTGAAGCTGGGCTGGCAGCCCATGCGGACATAGGCATCGGCCAGCCGCGCGGCCGGGTTGCCAAAGACCGGCGGCACGCCCTGCGCTTGCCAGTTCTGGCGGTCGACCGAGATGGCGTTCATCGTGGTCGGCACCCGGACACGTGCGCCAAGCGCCAGCATTTCCTCGGCGAAAGTCAGGTTGGCGGGGCTGGCATAGATGCAGCCATCGACATGGCCGCGTGTGATGTCGATCAGTGCATGCGCGCCTTGCTGGCGGGCCATGGCGCAGATGATCCGCATGGCCAGCGCCGTGGCGTTGCCGTCGTGCCCGTCCAGCATGGCGCGGTCAGCGTCCGTCAGGTCCAGCGCCTCGGGCGCGGGGATGGTGACGGGGATGCTGATACCGTCGCCCGTGATCGCGTCGGGGCCGATCCGCAGGAAAGATGCTGCGGCCAGCCGGGCCATGACTGCGGGGGACACCCGCAACACGGGCAGGGGGCGCTGAAACATCTCGGCTGCGATCAGCGTGCCAAGGGTCAGCACGTCCTCGGCTTCGGAAAAGATCAGCGCGGCGGGCGCACGCCCCGACAGCGCCATGTCGAGGATCACGCCCGAGCCAGAGCACGAGCCCCGGCTGGTCGGCATCAGCAGCACCTTGCCCGCGATATCTGCGCCATGCGCAGGGTGATGCGTGTCGATCACCCGCGCCGTGGCCGGATCGACGCCGCCCCAGAAGCTGAGCCCCTCGGCCAAAGCCAGAACCGGCCCTTCAGCCGTGCCGGAGAGGATGGACAGGGCGGCGTCGTTTGTCATTTCACCACGAAGCCATGCGCAAAGGGATCGCGTTCGTCGATGAAGATGGTGTTATAGCCGGTCATCCGCGCCCAGCCCGCGATCGACGGGATGATCGCCGGGCGGTTCGCCACGGTGGTCTCGGCCTCGACCCGGCCCTTGAAGATCGAGCCGATGATGGATTCGTGCCAGAATTCGTCGCCCGTCTTCAGTTCCCCTTTGGCGGCAAGCTGCGCCATGCGGGCCGAGGTTCCGGTGCCGCAGGGGCTGCGGTCGATGGCCTTTTCGCCGTAGAAGACGGCGTTGCGGGCGTGGGCGCCCTCGACCGTCGGCGCGCCGGTCCATTGGATATGGGAAAGGCCGTTGATCTCGGGGTGTTCGGGATGGACGAATTCGTATTTCGCGTTCAGCGCGGCGCGCAGTTTTGGCGACCAACCGACCAGCTCGGTCGCGGTATGGTCGGCCATGTCGCGGAAGTTCTTCTGAGGCTCGACGATGGCGTAGAAATTGCCGCCATAGGCCACGTCTACCACGATCTCGCCCAGACCCTCGACCTCGGCGGTCAGGCCCTCGGCGTAAAGGAAGCCCGGCACGTTGGTCAGGCGGACTTCCTCGACGAAGCGGCCCTCTTGGCGATAGGTGATATCGACCTTGCCAGCGGGGGCGTCGATCGACAGCTTGCCCGGCTCGCGCGGCTGGATCAGGCCGTTTTCGATGGCCATGGTGATGGTGCCGATGGTGCCGTGGCCGCACATCGGCAGGCAGCCCGAGGTTTCGATGAACAGCACCGCCACGTCGCAATCGGGGCGGGTCGGCGGGTAAAGGATGCTGCCCGACATCATGTCATGGCCGCGCGGTTCATACATCAGGCCGGTGCGGACCCAGTCGAATTCGCGCAGGAAATGCGCGCGCCGTTCCAGCATGTTCGCGCCCTCAAGGCGCGGGCCACCGCCCGAAACGAGGCGCACGGGATTGCCGCAGGTATGCCCGTCGATGCAGGAAAAAGTATGGGTCGTCATGGGTCAGAACCTTTGGGGCGAGAAGGGAGTAAGGTCGATGGCGGGACGGTGGCCCGTCACCAGTTCGGCGACAAGGCGCGCGGTGCCCGCCGATTGCGTCAGGCCCAGATGGCCGTGGCCAAAGGCATAGGTCACGCGCCGCGTCGCGCGGGCATGGCCGATCACCGGCAGGCTGTCGGGCAGCGACGGACGGAAGCCCATCCATTGCGCGCCCCCTTCGGTGTCGAGGCCGGGCAGGAAGGCCTTGGCCTTGGCCAGCATCGCGTCCGAGCGTTTGAAGTTCGGCGGCAGTTCCAGCCCGCCCAGTTCGACCGCACCGCCGACGCGGATGCCGGTCGACAGGTTCGAGACGACAAAGCCATGCCCGCCAAAGGTGATCTGCGTGCGCAGATCCAGCGCGCCGGGCGGCAGGGTGGTGTTGTAGCCGCGTTCGGTTTCCAGCGGGATGTTTTCGCCAAGGCTGCGCGCGATGCGATGCGAGAAGGCCCCCGCCGCGACGACGACATGGCTGGCAAGGCGCGTGCCGTCGATCTCGACGCCGCCTTCGACGGGGCGCAGCGAGGTCACGCCCGCCTGCTCGATCACGCCGCCCTGGGCACGGAAATGCTGGGCCAGGGCAAGGGTGTAAAGCCGCGGATCGGCGATGGAATGCCAACCGGGTGTGAAGGTACCCTTGATGAAGCGCGGCGCGATTCCCGGCTGCAGCGCGGCCATCTGGTCCGCGTCCATGTGCTGGAACTCGATCCCGTGGCGGGCGCGGGCCTGCCAACCGGGCAGCGCGGCTTGAAATTCGGCCTCGGTTTCATAGACCTGCAGGTTGCCATCCTTGCGCAGCATAGGCAGCGTGCCCGAGGCGGCGAGGAATGGCTCAAGCTCGGCCCGCGACAGGTCCATCAGCGCGGTCTGGGCAGCCGTCGAATGGGCGACACGGGCGGGCGAACAGGCGCGCCAGAAGCGGTACATCCATGGCGCGATCGTCAGCGCGTAGGATGGCGGCACCGAAAGCGGCCCCAGCGGGTCCAGCAGCCATTTCGGGGCCTTCTTCAGGATGCCCGGTGAAGCCATGGGCAGAATGTCGGTGAAGGCGAAAGCGCCGGCATTGCCGGCCGAGGCACCCGCTGCCGGACCTTCGCGGTCAAGGACGGTGACGGTCAGGCCGCGCGATTGCAGGGCGATGGCGGTGGACAGGCCCACGACACCCGCGCCGATGACGATGACATCCGTCTGCGGCGGGGTTCCACCCCGCACCCCGGGGTATTTGGGAAACGATGAAGTCTGGTTCATGTTCAATGTGTCGCCGCGAGGAATTTCTGCAGCTCGGGGTCCTTGGGTGCGCCGAAAAGCTCGGCCGGGGGGGCGATTTCGGCCATGACGCCCTTATGGAAGAAGGCGACCCGGTCCGAGACTTCGCGGGCGAATTTCATCTCATGCGTGACGCAGATCATGGTCATTCCTTCGGAGGCGAGCATGCGCAGGGTGTCCAGAACCTCGCCCACAAGCTGCGGGTCAAGCGCCGACGTGACCTCATCGAACAACATGTAATCGGGCGACATGGCCAAGGCACGCGCAATGGCCATGCGCTGCTGCTGGCCACCCGACATCCGGGTCGGATAGACACCCAGCTTGTCGGCAAGGCCGACATGGGTCAGCTGCTTGACGGCGATTTCCTCGGCGCGGGCTTTGGGGATGCCCAGCACCTTGCGCGGGGCCAGCATGACGTTTTCCAGCACGGTCAGATGCGGGAAGGCGTTCCATTGCTGGAAGACGATCCCGATTTTCTGGCGCAGCTTGTTGAGGTCGGTGGCTTTGGCATGGACCTCGGTTCCGTCGACCAGGATCTTGCCGGAATCGATCGGCTCGAGCCCGTTGATGCAGGTCAGAAGCGTCGATTTACCCGAGCCCGAGCCGCCGATGATGGTCAGCACCTCGCCCTTGGCGACAGTCAGGTCGATGCCCTTGAGGACCTCCAGCGAGCCGAAGGATTTGCGGACGTTCTGGATCTCAATCATGGGACCACCGTTTCTCCAGATAGCCGCCGAAACGGGCGATGGGGAAGGAAATAAGGAAGTAGAAGGCACCGCAGACCATCAGCAGGAACAGCGGTTCTTGCAGGCGGGTGATCAGAATCTGGGTCGATTTCAGCAGCTCGACCACCTGCACGATATAGACCAGCGCCGAGTCCTTCATCACGCCAAGCGCAAGCCCGATCCAAGACGGCAGCGCCACGCGGGTCGCCAGCGGCATGACGATATTGGTCATGTCCTGACGCCAGCTAAGGCCCAGCGAGCGCGCCGCGCGACGCAGGGTCAGCGGCACGGATTCGATGCCGCCGCGCACGATTTCCGCGCAATAGGCGGCGGTGTAAAGCGACAGCACCCCGCAGGCGACGGTGAAGCCCGAGATGCGGATCCCCAGCACCGTCGTGACAAAGGCGTTGGCCAGCACCAGTTGGATCAGCAAGGGGATCGAGCGGAAGACATCCAGAACGAAGGTCAAAGGTGCGGCCCACCAAGGCCCTACCTGATAGCGGAAGACCCCGAAGACGATGCCAAGCACCGTGCCGAAAAAGACCGAGATCGCGGTGACGATCAGCGTCATCCCCGCACCCTTGGCGAGGAAGATCAGATCGTTGGCGTTCAAAGCAGTATCGAACATCGCGGCCCCCTTCAGTAACGGAACAGCCGGGCCGCAAGGACGCGGGCCGAAAGGGTGATCGCCTTGGTGATCACATAGAAGATCACGGCGGCGATGGCGAAAAGCTCGAAGGTGCGGAAGGTGCGCGCGTTCAGCTCACTGGTGACGCCGTAAAGGTCGGTATTCATCGCGACGACCGCGCCCAGCGAGGTCATCAGGATCGCCCAGACCATCTGGTTGGTCATCGGCAGGAACGAGATCCGCAGCATCTGCGGCATCACGACATGGCGGAAGGCCTTGCCCGCGCTCATCCCCAGCGAGCGCGCCGCGCGTGCTTGGGTGTCGGGAATGGCTTTCAGCGCGCCGCGGAAGTTCTCGGCCAGATAGCCTGCATTGTTGAAGGCGATACCGATCAGCAGGGACAGGAACGGGCTAAGATGGATGCCGAAGTCGCCAAGCCCGAAATGCACCATGTAGATCTGGAACAGCGCGGGCGTGTTGCGGGCGATCTCGACCCAAGTTGTGGCGATGGCGGAAAGGATGCGGTTTCCCGACAGTCGGAAGACGGTCAGAAGGATCGCGACCGCAATGCCGATCAGCATCGACAGCAGCGCGATCTCGATGGTCACAAGCGCACCTTCCAGCATCTGCGGAAGGGAATTCAGCGCCTGATTCCAGCGGAAATTGTAATTGAACATGACCGCCTCATGGCTTTGAGCGGTGATGCGATGCGGGGCGCGCAGGCCCCGCACCGCGAACAGGCGGAAGGATCAGCGATAGACGCCCTGAATCGTCAGGTTCGCGGGCTCACCCTCGCCGACCCATTTCTTGTAAAGCTCGGCATAGCGGCCGGTGCGGACCTGCTGGTTGATGAACAGGTTCATGTAGTTGATCAGGCCGTATTCCTCGCGCAGCGTGATCAGTGCGACATAGTCGGGCACCATCGGGGCCTTGTCGACGATCTTGATGCCCTTGAAATTGCCCGATTTCACATTGGCCTCGGCGACTTCGACGGTCGAGACGGTGGCGTCCAGCTGACCCTGCGACAGTGCCAGGAACACATCGGCCTGGTTCTGGTAAGGACGGAATTCGCCCGCGCCCCATTCCTTGACCTTGCCCTCAAGCCAGATCGCCTCATAGGTGCCGGCGGTGGCGCCGACGGTCTTGCCCTTCATGCCTTCCCAATTCGCCATGTCCAGCCCCTCGCGCGAGACGACGGCGTTTTCAAAGGCGTAATAGGGGATCGAGAAGCCGACGGTCTTGGCGCGTTCCAGCGTGTCCGAGGTCGAGGCGACGGCGACATCGACCGAACCCGACATAAGTGCGGGGATACGCTCGGGGAAGGTGGTCTCGACCACTTCGGCGGTGACGCCCAGCGATTTCGCCAGATCGTTGCAGTAATCCACGTCGAAGCCCTGCGGATTGTTATTCGCGTCACGCGAACCCATCGGAGGGAAATCCAGCACGACGGCACAGCGCAGAGTGCCTGCGGCGATGATGTCATCAAGCTTGTCAGCAAGCGCCGGACCGGCCAGCGTGGTTGCCACGGCGGCAAGGGCAAGAAGCGAGGTCTTCATTATTGTCTCCCGTGTTGGTGTTCGGGTCTTTGAGTGACCGTTGACTCAATTTGTATCCTCGCAGTCGACACAAAAATCAAATAAAAAAATACATAAAGTATATAACATGCGCATGCAGTGGGTTGCAGGGAGTTCGGCAGGCGCTCGGGACAGAAAGTTTCGTGACGGACCGGGCTCACGATGTTTTTGTTGCAGAATCGGGCGGAATTTGACGTCCGGCTCTGGCAACTTGCCTGCGATAAGTGGTAACCCTGCCGCAGACGGGCCGCCAGCGGTCCAGATCCACACGGGAATTTCGAACATGCCAGCCTATCGCTCTCGCACGACTACCCATGGACGCAATATGGCAGGGGCCCGTGGCCTCTGGCGCGCCACGGGGATGAAGGACGGGGACTTCGGCAAGCCGATCATCGCGGTCGTCAACTCGTTCACGCAATTCGTGCCGGGCCATGTCCACCTCAAGGACCTTGGCCAGCTGGTCGCGCGCGAGATCGAGGCCGCGGGCGGCGTCGCGAAGGAGTTCAACACCATCGCGGTCGATGACGGCATCGCCATGGGCCATGACGGCATGCTGTATTCGCTGCCCTCGCGCGAAATCATCGCCGACAGCGTCGAATACATGGTCAATGCCCATTGCGCCGATGCGATGGTCTGCATCTCGAACTGCGACAAGATCACCCCCGGCATGCTGAACGCGGCGATGCGGCTGAACATCCCGGCGGTTTTCGTTTCCGGCGGGCCGATGGAGGCCGGCAAGGTCGTCATGCATGGCAAGACCCATGCGCTGGATCTGGTCGATGCCATGGTCGCCGCCGCAGACGACTCGGTTTCGGACGAGGACGTTCAGGTCATCGAGCGTTCGGCCTGTCCGACCTGTGGCTCCTGCTCGGGCATGTTCACGGCGAACTCGATGAACTGCCTGACCGAGGCGCTGGGTCTGTCGCTGCCGGGCAATGGCTCGACGCTGGCGACCCATTCCGATCGCAAGCGTCTGTTTGTCGAGGCTGGCCATCTGATCGTCGATCTGGCCCGCCGCCATTATGAGCAGAACGATTACAGCGTCCTGCCGCGCAATGTCGCCAACAAGAAGGCGTTTGAAAACGCCATGTCGCTGGACATCGCGATGGGCGGTTCGACCAACACGGTGCTGCATATCCTTGCCGCCGCGCATGAGGGTGGGATCGATTTCGACCTGAAGGATATCGACCAGCTCAGCCGAAAGGTGCCCTGCCTGTCCAAGGTCGCCCCGGCCAAGCAGGACGTGCATATGGAGGATGTCCACCGCGCGGGCGGGATCATGGCGATCCTTGGTCAGCTGGAGCGGGGTGGCCTGATCCATCGCGACACGCCGACCGTCCACACCCCCACGCTGGGTGAGGCGATCGACCGCTGGGACATCAGCCGGACCGACAGCGAGACCGTGCACAACTTCTTCCGCGCAGCTCCGGGCGGTGTGCCGACGCAGGTTGCCTTCTCGCAGAGCGCCCGTTGGGATGAGCTGGACCTTGACCGGCAGAATGGCGTGATCCGCTCGGTCAACTCGCCCTTCACGGCAGATGGCGGCCTCGCCGTCCTGAAAGGCAATATCGCGCTGGACGGCTGCATCGTGAAGACGGCGGGTGTCGATGAATCGATCCTGAAATTCACCGGCCCGGCCGTGGTCTTTGAAAGCCAGGACGCGGCGGTCAGCGGCATTCTGGGCAACAAGGTCAAGGCGGGCGATGTGGTCGTCATCCGCTACGAAGGCCCCAAGGGTGGGCCCGGCATGCAGGAAATGCTGTATCCGACCAGCTACCTGAAATCGAAGGGGCTGGGCAAAGCCTGCGCGCTGATCACCGATGGCCGCTTCTCGGGCGGGACCTCGGGCCTGTCGATCGGTCATGCTTCGCCCGAGGCGGCGCAGGGTGGCTTGATCGGGCTGGTCAAGAATGGCGACACGATCGCCATCGACATCCCGAACCGCACCATCGACCTGCTGGTGGATGAGGCCGAATTGGCAACGCGTCGCGCCGCGCAGGATGAACTGGGCTGGAAACCGGCCGAACCGCGCAAGCGCAATGTCACCACCGCGCTGAAAGCCTATGCGGCCTTCGCGTCGTCGGCCGACAGGGGTGCGGTTCGTATCCTGCCAGAGTAAAACCATCGCCCCCGCCCGCATCACGCAAGATGCGGGCGGGGGCTGACCAGCTCAGGCGCTGTAACCTTTCAGGAACAGCCCGACCCGACGCGTGATGTATTCCTCAAGCGCGTCGTCCGGCAGCGGCGGCATCATCAGCAGGCCGCGGCGCTGCTGGCCCGACAGGACCAGATCGATGAATTCGCTGCTGGCAGCCTCGCAATTGTCGATCTGCAAATCGCCACGCTCGACACGCTTGGTCAGATATTCGGCCAATGTGCGGGCCGAGCGCATCGGGCCGGCCTGATAGACGGTTCGGGCCAGTTCGGGGAATTTCTCGCCAGTGCCAATGACCATGCGCATGGCGCGCATGACTTCGGTCTGCAGAAGCGTTTGCAGCATCTGGCGGGCAATCGCATGCAATTCGTCGCTGACCGCTCCGGTGCCCGAGGCCATCTGGCGGATGACGGCTTGCAGGCGACTGCATTCGCCCATCACCAGCGCCTGAAACATCGCTTCCTTGCTGTCGAAATAAACGTAGAGCGTGCCCTTGGACACGCCTGCGGCGCGGGCGACATCCTGCATGGATGCCGCGTCGAAGCCTTTCGTCATGAACATCTTTCTTGCGCCATCAAGGATTTGCTGGCGCTTGGGACTGTCCTCGACGGCAAGGGCTGTTTCCGCGATCTCGGTCATTCTGGTCCGTTTCCGAATTCTGGTGACATTACCCCATTGAAATGGGGCTGCGCAGACCCAATTTCTAGATTGACCGAACGGTTCGGTCAATATTATTCTACCGCCTTCCCGGCCCGCGGAATCAGGGCCGCGCCCTCCCCATGCATGCCGATTTGCGGCACATCACGAAAAAGGCCGGATCATGGCAGTCTCCGATGACCAAATCACGCCCGCGCAAACCCCTGCGCCCAAGGCAAAGACGGGCAAGGCCAAGCGCATCCTGTCGGTCCTCGCGATCGCGGTGCTGGCCTTGGCCGGATATGAGGGCTGGCACTGGTTCAGCTATGGCCGTTTCCACGAGGAAACGGATGACGCCTATCTGCAGGCTGACCTGATCCAGCTGCAGGCCCGCGCAACCGGCTATGTCTCGGATATCATGGTCGAGCCGAACGCGCAGGTGGTCAAAGGGCAGGTAATCGCCCGCATCGACCCCGAGGATTATCAGCTGGCGCTGGAGCGGGCGCAGAACAGTCTGGCCACCGCGAAAAGCGCCGAAAGCCAGTTGCAGGCGCAGATCACCGCGGGCAAGGCCAGCATCGCGCAGGCCGACGCCGCGATCCTTGCCGCAGGGGCCACGAATGACGGCGCGCAGAAATCCTATCACCGCGCCAAGGATCTCAAGAGTAGCTCGGCCGGGACGCAGGCTGCGCTGGACGCGGCCGAGGCGACCGCCAAATCCGCCGCAGCTCAGGTGAAAAGCGCCGAGGCCGCCCTGTCGCAAGCGCAGGCAGAATTGACCGTGCTGCATGCCAAGGTGGACACCGCCCGTCTGGACGTGCGTTCGGCGGAAACCGCCGTGCGTCAGGCGCAGCGCGATCTGGGCTTTACCGAAATTCGCGCGCCCTTTGATGGCGTGATGACCGAACGGCAGGTGGAAGTCGGTTCCTTCGTGACCACCGGCAGCCGCATCGGGACGCTGGTTCCGGTCAGCAAGGTCTATGTCGAGGCGAATTTCAAGGAAACGCAGATCGCGGATATCCATCCCGGCGCGCAGGTCTCGATCAGTGTCGATGCATGGCCGGATAAGCCGCTGAAAGGCAGCGTGGTCAGCATGACGGCGGGGACGGGTCAGGTCTTCAGCCTGCTGCCCGCGTCGAACGCGACCGGGAACTTCACCAAGGTCGTGCAGCGTGTGCCCGTCCGCATCGAGATCGATCCCGCCGACCGCGAGCACCTGCCGCTGCGTCCCGGCATGTCGGTCATCGCCCAGATCGATATCCGCACGGGTGAGCCGATGGCGGTGCTGCCTGCAACCCCGGCGCATCAGGATCAGCCTGACCTGCCACAGGGCGATGCGATCAGCCAGAATCCGGCCCGACCCACCGACCAGCAGGTCGCCCGGACCGGAGGCTGACCGATGGCCGCCCCGGCCACCGCGGGCGGCGCGCCCGCTCAGGACCAGATTGATCCCCGCCGCCTGATCACCTTCCTGCTGATGGTGCTGGGGATGTTCATGGCGATTCTGGACATCCAGATCGTCTCGGCCTCGCTGCCAGAAATTCAGGCCGGGCTGGCCGCTTCGGGCGACGAGATCCAGTGGATCCAGACATCCTACCTGATTGCCGAGGTCATCATGATCCCGCTGTCGGGCTATCTGTCGCGGATGCTGTCGACGCGCTGGGTCTTTACCATCTCGGCGGGCGGGTTCACGTTGATGAGCCTGCTTTGCGGGCTGTCGACCTCAATCGGGGAAATGATCCTGTGGCGCTCGTTGCAGGGTTTTCTGGGCGGCGCGATGATCCCCACGGTCTTTGCCTGCGCCTATACGATCTTTCCGCGCTCCAAGATGCATATCGTCTCGCCGATGATCGGGCTGGTGGCGACGCTGGCGCCGACCATCGGGCCGACGCTGGGCGGCTATCTGACCGAGTTCCTCAGCTGGCACTGGCTGTTCTTCATCAACATCATCCCCGGCATCATAGTCACCGTCGCGGCCTTCACCCTGATCGACTTCGACAAGCCCGACCTGAGCCTGCTGAACAAGTTCGACTGGTGGGGCTTCTTGGGCCTCGCGCTGTTTCTGGGCGCGATGGAATATGTGCTGGAGGAAGGCGCGGGCGACGACTGGTTCGCCGATCATGTGATCGTCATCATGACCGCAGTGATGGTGGTGGGCGGGTTCCTGTTCTTCTGGCGGGCCTTTACCGCAGATGAGCCGATCGTCCGGCTGGACGCCTTCGCCGACCGCAACTTTGCCATGGGGTCGCTGTTCTCATTCGGTCTGGGGATCGGGCTTTACGGGCTGATCTATATCTTCCCGGTCTATCTCTCGGCGGTGCGCGGTTATAACTCGCTGCAGATCGGTGAGACGATGATGGTCTCGGGGATCGCCATGTTCCTGACGGCACCGATTGCCGGGCGCTTCTCGCAGACATCTGACCCGCGGATCATGATGGGCATCGGCTTTGTCATGTTCTCGCTTAGCTGCTGGATGATGACCGGGCTGACCGAGGATTGGGATTATTGGGAGATCTTCGTGCCGCAGATCCTGCGCGGCGTGTCCCTGATGCTGTGCATGGTCCCGGTGTCGAACATCGCGCTGGGGATGCTGCCGCCCGATAAGGTCAAGAACGCCTCGGGTCTGTTCAACCTGACGCGGAACCTTGGCGGTGCGGTCGGTCTGGCGCTGATCAACACCATCCTGACCAACCGTCAGGACTTCCACTTTGCCCGTCTGGCCGAAGGGGTCAGCGTGACCAGCGACGCGGCCCAAAAGGCGATCGGGATGCTGGAGCAGGCCTATTCCACGCTGGGCGATGCGGCCCATACCGCCGCCCTGTCGACGATTACCAGCATGGCCAAGCTGCAGGCCGTGGTCATGTCGCTGTCGGACATCTTCCTGATCCTGGCGATATTGTTCCTGTCGCTGGGCGGGCTGCTGTTCTTTGTCGACAAGCCTGCCGCTGGCGGAGGAGGCGGCGACGCCCACTAAAGGGCGCCGCCGTTCAGGCTTAGCGGGCCATGCCGCCCAGGCTTTGCATCAGCTGCACCATGCTCAGGACGTTCATGATCTTCTGGGTCTTGTTGTCGACCTGATAGATGCTGTTGTTGTCCTGATAGTACTGGTACCCGGACTGCTGCTGCAGGTTGTACAGGCCCGGATTGCTGACGCGGCGATACTGGCGCGGGTCGAAGCGGTCGCCGGCACGCAGAGCGCGGTCGCGCTTGACATGGCCGGGGCGCAGGCATTCGCCCTTATGCGCGACCAGACCGGGCGGGCAGCCACGTTCCCATTCGCGGCGGGCCTGACGCCGCTTCCATTCGCGGTATTCCTCCTCGCTGCGATATTCGCGGCGGTCGTCGCGACGACGGTCATAACGATCATCGTCATAGCGGCGATCATAGCGGTGCTTGTGGTCGTGCTTGTCGTGACCGCGGCCATGACCGTCGGCGGAAGCGGTTCCGGCGAGGGTTGCGATCAAAAGGGCAGAACCGAGAATGCGGCGAAGATTCATGATGGTTGTACAGACATAGAGTTGATGTGTGGCCTTCGTGACGCAAGCGCCTGCCACTGGCAATGTGTCTTGATATTGCCCGGACATGCCTCGGCAATTCCCCGCCTGTCGTCATGGATCAGCCGTCGACCCGAACGCGATGAAGGGATTGATGCGGCAGCGTTTCTTTGAAACACATCGACCCGCTGGCCTGTCTGGGGGACAAGAATGCTGCAGGGAATTGCCGACTGGGACGCGGTTTACAAGAACGCCGAGAATATCGCTGACGGCGCATCGTGGCCGGGCCGCTGGGTCGAGCCCGCCCGGCTGCTGCGCGAGCGGCTTGAAGCTGAAGGGCGGGCCCGTCTGGGTCTGTCCTATGGACCGAAACCCCGTAACCGGTTTGATCTTTTCCTGCCCTTGGGCGCGCCAAGGGGGCTGGTCGTCTTTGTCCATGGCGGCTTCTGGCTGGCGTTGGACCGCAGCTACTGGTCGCATATGGCGCAGGGACCGCTGGCGCATGGCTTTGCAGTGGCCATTCCCGAATATACCCTATGCCCCGAGGCCCGGATCAGCCAGATCACGCATGAGATCGGTGCAGCTATCACGGCGGCTGCGGCCAAGGTCGAGGGGCCGCTGCTGCTGGCCGGGCATTCCGCCGGGGGGCATCTGGTCAGCCGTATGGGCTGCGCGGATTCGCCTTTGGTGGACGATATCCGATCGCGGCTTGCGCATGTGATGTCGGTCTCGGGGCTACACGATCTGAGGCCGCTGCAGCGCACCAGATACCGCGATCCGCTGCGCCTCGACGATGCCGAGGCCCTGCGCGAAAGCCCGGTTCTGCTTGATCCGTTGGAAGGGCTGCGTATCACCTGCTGGGTCGGAGGCATGGAGACATCCGAATTCCGCCGCCAATCTGCACTTCTGGCGAATATCTGGCGGGGAATGGGCGCGGCGACCGATCTGGTCGAGGAACCCGACCGGCATCATTTCAACATTCTCGACGGGTTGGCCCACGCGGACCACCCGATCACGCGCAGCCTGCTGACGCCGGCCTGATCGCGGTTGTGGTTCGTTCTGCGGATCCATTCGCGCGGGGTCTGGACCATTTCGCAGAAGATGGGGCTGAAGATCATCCCGGCCACCGGCTGCATGATCGTGCCGCGAGCGACCACAAGTCCCCGCGACACCCGGTTCGCCGCCCTTCCGCCCGTCGAAAACGTTACGACAGTGCTAGATTGCAGTTGTTGTGGCGGTAAGGTGCGCCCAGCCCCCGGCTGGGCCTGATTGCACACAGGGGTACCGACCCTCCAGCATGGTTGTGCGCAAAGTGCTAAAGGCTTGGGCGATTTTGCAGCGCTTGCGCCAGTCCGTCCGACGAGCGGCCTTGGCATTCTAGTGTATTTTGAAACCAGTTAGCGAGGACTCGGAAGCAGATAACGAGCGCATGCCAGAATGGTGACGGCGGAGTTAATATCGCCCCGGCGCCCATGTCTGACGGCGAGCTAACGAAAACGGGACAGCCAGGCAAAGCTGCGCTCGACAACCCAGGGATGCTGCGTGTGATACGGCGCTAGAGCCCCGTTTAGCGCAAGCCCGGATGCAGCAGGGATAGTCGCAACTTTCGTCGGCATTTAGCTTTCCGGGCCGATGACGCGATCTGCCACGCAGCGGTCCAAGCTTCGGGCTGTCGTGGATATATTTCCCACTCAGGCGCACCGTCAGCGTAGTGCCGCGACTTTCGGTGACGAGATAACGCTTCCTTTCGGGGCCCCGCAATCCTTCGGGTTAGTTGCGCTTGCGCACGTTGACGCTGCAGCGGCGGGTCTCCCCGGGCAGTCGTGTTGAGGCCATTTTGCACATCGATTTGCGCCAGGGGGTATAGGTGCTGATTTCTGATATGATCAGGTATAGCTGCCGCTGCTGTCCGACTTCGTGGGTATGTAGGTACTGCCGTCTCCCCCCTTTACCTGCGATGCGATGAATAGGGTGATGGAACCGCGTACGGTATCTGCGCTGGAGCTGGAAATGTTCACGCTTACCGACACCTTGCGGGCGGCGACGTCGGAATATTACTCGATCGGCATGACCTCCAGCGTCAGCCGTCAATCCAACTGACAACCCGCGAGTGTGGCCGCTGGATGAAAAGTTGCGGTCCGTATCGCCTCATCTCCATGAGCCGAAGACATTTCTGGAGCATGTCGGCCTTGACGTTGGTGCCTTCCTTAAGCTCGGTCGATGACGATCCTTGCTCGCTATTCGCATTCTTAGCCTCGATGTCATTTCAATGAGCAGATTGCCCGTTTCATGATAGCGCCGTGGGCGCACATAGCAGCGGCGATCCATGCCGAGGTGACCGGTTGGAGAGTCGCCTTTTGTTTGGTCTCGATTGCAGTGGAGTGGGCGGACTCGGGCTGAGCAGTGCGGACGGTCCGGACTGGGGCGTGTCGCAGATGCCTGGCAGCAATACGGATTGAATAAGGGGGTACAATAACGCGAGGCGGCATATCGTCGGCGGTTCCATCCGCGCGCCAAAGCTGTGGGTGGCTTAATGCGAACGCCGATTAAACATCTTTCGCAAGGAAAGCCATTGAGGCGCTCATGCCCCCGACGAAATTGTACTGGCCAGACTGCGTAGCGCTGCCAATGCTTGGATGCGTTGATCGCCGCTGGCCTCGTCGGGGTGCTCGATATAGGCGCAGGTCAGCACACCGTAAGCATCCTGCCCCGGCCCCAGCAGGGGCACGCTGATATCCGTCACGCCCATCATCTGGCCCGAAGGCTCCATGCGGAAACCCTGCGCGCGGACATGGTCCAGATGCGGCAAAACCGAGGTCAGCCGCGAATCGGCCTGTTGCACGCCCCAATGGCCCAGCGTCTGGGTCAGCCGCTCGGGGTGCTGGAAGGCCAGCAGGGTCAGGCCTGAACTGGTGGTGAACAGATTGACCTGACCGCCAAGGCGGGCGCGGAACTCCCAATGCCCGGTCGGGCTGGCCTGCGCCACGACGATTCCGCTGCCTTGTTCAGGCACGACAAGGTGGCAAGACTGGCGCTGCGCGCGCGCGAACTCGTCCATCAATGGCTGGGCCTCGGCCACCAGACGGCGCAGCGGCGGATGGCGGGTCGCCAGCAGGAACAGCCGCATGGTCAGGGCATAGCGGTCGCCACCCTCGATCCTTGTGACATAGCCCCGCGCGACCAGACGCTCCAGCATTCGATAGATTTGAGAAGGGCTTAGCCCTAGTTCCTTGACAATTTCGGCCCGTGTCAACCCGCGCGCCTGATCGGCCAGCACCTCAAGGATATCCAACCCCTTGTCCAGCGCGGGGGCGCGATAGCGGTCAACCGCAATGTCTTCGCTGTCCTCGGTCATTCCCGGCCCTCCCCTGCCAGTTGGCCCTCAGAAAAGGCTTGCCACAAATATTCATATGTGGATAGCATGTTCATATAAGAACTAAGCAAAAGACAGGGGGAGGTGTCTGATGCGGCTGAAGGACAAGGTCATTCTGGTGACCGCCGCCGGGCAGGGGATTGGTCGTGCCGCGGCGCAGGCTATGGCTGCCGAAGGTGCAAGGGTCATTGCCACCGACATCAACGCCGACCTTCTGAAGGGCCTCGACGGGATCGAAACCGCCGTTCTGGACGTGACCGATGCCGAGGCGATCAAGGCCATCGCGGCCAAGGTCGGGCCGCTGGACGGGCTGTTCAATTGCGCGGGCGTCGTCCATAACGGCGCGCTGCTGGATATCGACGACAAGGACTGGGATTTCGCCTTTTCCCTGAACGTCACCGCGATGATGCGTCTGTGCCGCGCGGTGCTGCCGGGCATGCTGGAGCGCGCCGGGCAGACCGGTACGGCGTCCATCGTGAACATGGCCTCGATGGCCAGCTCGATCAAAGGCTTTGCCAACCGCACCGCCTATGGCGCGTCGAAGGCCGCCGTGATCGGCCTGACCAAGGCCATTGCCGCCGATTACGTCAAGCAGGGCATCCGCTGCAACGCGCTTTGCCCTGGCACTGTCGACACGCCCAGCTTGCGTGGACGGATCGCGGCCTCGGCCGATCCGGTGCAGGCGGAAAAGGACTTCATCGCCCGTCAGCCGATGGGACGACTGGCCACGGTCGAGGACATCGCGCCGATGGTCGTCTATCTTCTGTCGGATGAAAGCCGCTTCGTCTCGGGGCAGGCCATGCTGGTCGACGGAGGCGTGACGATCTGATCCACCCGTTTCGCAGCCAGGGGAGGGGCGGCGATGCAGAGACTGGACGCACATTGCCACTTCTGGCGGCTGGACCGGGGCGATTACGGCTGGCTTGACGGACAGGGTGCGCCGCTACAGCCCATCCGCCGCGATTTCGCGCCCAAGGATCATCCGGGGGGCGGGTCGGTCATCGCTGTTCAGGCCGCGCCGACGCTGGCCGAGACCGACTATCTGCTGTCGCTACCCGATCCGCGCATTGTCGGCGTGGTGGGCTGGGTCGATTTGGCCTCTGCTGCCGCTGTGGACGACCTGACCGCGCGGGCGGCGAATCCTCGGTTCCGGGGCATCCGTCCGATGCTGCAGGACATCGCCGAAACCGAATGGCTGCTGACCGCGCCGCGTGCGGATGCGCTGGCGGCGCTGCCCCGGCTGGGTCTGACCTTTGATGCCTTGGTGACAGAACGTCATTTGCCGATGTTGGCGCGTTTTGCCGATGCCAATCCGGATCTGGCCATTGTCATCGACCATGCCGCGAAACCTCAGCCCGGCGACCGTCCGGAGTGGGAGGCTGGGATGAAGAAGCTGGCCGGGCAGGGGCATCATTGCAAACTGTCGGGCCTGATGACCGAGCTTTCGCCCGAAGGGTTGCGCGATCCGCTGGCGGCGCTGCGGTCGATCGTCGGGCAATTGCTGGACTGGTTCGGTCCTGATCGCCTGATCTGGGGCAGCGACTGGCCGGTGCTGACCCTGGCCGCGCCCTATCCCGACTGGCTGGCACTGACCGATGAACTTCTGGACCAACTGACGCCCGCGGAACGGGTGGCGATCATGGGCGGAAACGCCATGCGCTTTTACGGGGTGGAACCATGACCGAACTGGTGCGGATGGAGGGGATCGACAAGCGCTTTCCCGGCGTCCATGCCCTGAAATCCGTCGGCTTCGACCTGCGCGCGGGCGAGGTCCACGCGCTGATGGGCGAAAACGGCGCGGGTAAATCGACGCTGATGAAGATCCTGTCGGGTGTCTATCACCCGGATGAGGGCCGCATTCTGGTCGACGGGACCGAGGTTGCGGTGCCCACGCCCCGCGCCGCGCAGGATCTGGGCATCGGTATCATCCATCAGGAACTGGCGCTGATGCGCGACCTGACCGTGGCGCAAAACATCTGGATCGGGCGCGAGCCGCGCCTGTCCTTTGGCCGTCTGGATGAGGCCAAGCTGAACGCCGATGCCGCCGCGATCTTTGACGCCATGCATATCCGCATGGACCCGCGCGCCATCGTCGGTGGGCTGACCATTGCACGCCAACAGATGGTCGAGATCGCCAAGGCGCTCAGCTACCGCTCTCGTGTGCTGATCATGGATGAGCCGACTGCCGCCCTGAACGATGCCGAGATCGCCGAGCTGTTCGCCATCATCCGCAAGCTCAAGGCCGAGGGCGTTGGCGTCATCTATATCAGCCACAAGATGGATGAGATCAAACGCATCTCGGACCGGGTGACGGTGATGCGCGACGGTGCCTATGTCGGCACGGTCGAGGCTGCCGATACGCCGATTTCCACGATCATCTCGATGATGGTAGGCCGCGAGCTCAGCGATGAGACGGCCATTATTCCCGACCTGTCCGGCGCGGAAACCGCGCTGGAGGTCAGCCACCTGTCCCGAGGGCATGAGCTGAAGGACATCAGCTTTTCTCTTAAAAAAGGCGAGATTCTGGGCTTTGCCGGGCTGATGGGGGCAGGGCGGACGGAATTGGCCCGCGCAATCTTCGGTGCGGAACCGGCCGATCACGGCGAAATCCGCGTCCACGGCAAGGCTCAGCAGATCCGCACCCCGGCCGATGCGGTCGGCGCGGGCATCGGCTATCTGTCCGAAGATCGCAAGCATTACGGTCTGGCGCTGGGGATGGATGTGCGGGCCAATATCGCCATGGCCAGCCTGCCACGATACGCTGATCGCTTCGGCCGTATCGATGAGCCCGAACTGGGCCGCATTGCCCGCCGCTACATCCAGACGCTCAGCATCCGGACCCCCGGCGACCGGCAGGAATTGCGGCTGCTGTCAGGCGGCAACCAGCAAAAGGTGGTCATCGCGAAATGGCTGCTGCGCGATTGCGATATCCTGATCTTTGACGAACCCACACGCGGCATCGACGTGGGCGCCAAGGCCGAAATCTATCGGTTGCTCAATGAACTGGCCGCATCGGGCAAGGCGATCATCGTCATCTCCAGCGAATTGCCCGAGGTCCTGCGTCTGTCGCACCGGATCGCGGTGATGTGCGAAGGGCGGCTGACCGGCATCCTGCCCGGCGGCGCCTCGCAAGAGGAAATCATGGCTCTGGCCACCAAACGAGAGGGGCTTGCCGCAGAATGACGCTCGAGGACACCACAAACATGAGCGAGAAGCAGGTCCGCCGTGGCGCGGCCCAACAAAAGCTGCTGGCCTTTGCCAGCCTGATCGTGCTGGTCATCGGCTTTTCGCTGGCCAGTCCGCGCTTCTTTCAGATCGACAATATCATGTCGATCCTGCAGGCCACCTCGGTCAACGGGGTGCTGGCGGTGGGGGTGAC
This sequence comes from Paracoccus sp. PAR01, assembly GCF_014851995.1. NCBI lineage: Bacteria > Pseudomonadati > Pseudomonadota > Alphaproteobacteria > Rhodobacterales > Paracoccaceae > Paracoccus > Paracoccus sp. PAR01. Next base: position 9,549 of record NZ_JACVAW010000005.1, on the reverse strand, counting down.
GATGATCATCATCACCGGCGGCATCGACCTGTCTATCGGGACGTTGATGACCTTCTGCGCGGTGATGACGGGGGTGGTGCTGACATGGATGGGCGCGCCGCTGCTGGTCGGGGTCGCCACCGGCATGGCCACGGGCGCGCTTTGCGGGCTGATTTCCGGCACGCTGGTCGCCAAGGCCAAGATCCCGCCCTTCATCGCCACATTGGGGATGATGCTGGTCCTCAAGGGCATGTCGCTGATCGTGACCGGCACCAAACCGATCTATTTCAACGATACCGAGGGTTATACCGACATCTCGACCGGTTCGCTGGTCGGCATGGTGATCCCGCAATTCCCGCTGCCGAATGGGGTGCTGATCCTGTTCGTGGTCGCGGGCATCATCGCATGGGTGCTGGGCCGCACCGTGCTGGGCCGCTACACCTTTGCGCTGGGTTCCAACGAAGAGGCCGTCCGCCTGTCCGGCGTCAACACCGACCGCTGGAAAATGGCGATCTATGCGCTGGCCGGGGCGATCTGCGGCATCGCGGGCATTCTGATCTCTAGCCGGTTGAACTCGGCCCAGCCCGCGCTGGGTCTGGGATACGAACTTGAGGCCATCGCGGCGGTGGTTATCGGCGGCACCTCGCTTTCCGGCGGGCGCGGCACGATCACCGGCACGCTGATCGGCGCGCTGATCATGTCTGTGCTGACCAACGGCTTGCGCGTGCTGTCGGTCGCGCCCGAATGGCAGACCGTCGTCACCGGCATCATCATCATTGTCGCCGTCTATGCCGACCAGCTTCGCCGCCGCTCGGCCAACTGATTTCACCGTGAACATCAGGGAGGAAAACATGTTCACAAGACGCAGACTGATCGGCGCGGCTACCGCGCTGGCATTGATGGCCGGGGCGGGTCAAGGCGCGCTTGCCCAGGACAAGCTGTATATCCCGCTGATTTCCAAGGGGTTCCAGCATCAATTCTGGCAGGCGGTCAAGCTGGGGGCCGACAAGGCCGGGGCGGAACTTGGGGTCGATGTGACCTTCGAGGGGCCGGATAACGAAACCCAGGTCGACAAGCAGATCGACATGCTGGCTGCGGCTTTGGCCAAGCAGCCCGCCGCCGTCGGCATCGCCGCACTGGACAGCCAGGCCGTGATCCCGCTGCTGAAGAAGGCGCAAGAGGCCAAGATCCCGGTGATCGCCTTCGACTCGGGTGTGGACAGCGATATTCCGGTTGCCACCGCCTCGACCGACAACATGGCCGCTGCCGCGATGGCCGCCGACAAGATGGGCGAACTGATCGGTGGCGAAGGCAAGATCGCCGTCGTGGCCCACAGCCAGACCTCGCTGACCGGCGTGCATCGCCGCGACGGCTTCGTGAACGAGATCAAGGAGAAATTCCCCAAGATCGAGATCGTGACCGTCGAATATGGCGATGGCGACCATCTGAAATCGACCGAGATCACCAAGGCGATCCTGGCCGCCAACCCCGATATCAAGGGCATCTTCGGCTCGAACGAAGGCTCGGCCATCGGCGTGCTGAACGGCGTGCGCGAGATGGGGGCCAAGGTCGTGGTGATCGGCTTCGACTCGGGCAAGGCGCAGAAGGATGCGATCCGCTCGGGCGAGATGGCCGGTGCCATTACCCAGAACCCGGTCGGAATTGGCTATGAAACCGTCAAGGCCGCCGTCGCTGTCTCGAAAGGCGAAACCGTGCCGAAAAACGTCGATACCGGCTTCTACTGGTACGACAAGTCGAACATCGACGCGCCGGAAATCGCGGCGGTCCTTTACGACTGATACCCCTCGCCGGGGGCGTCCTGCCCCCGGCCCATTCCATGAGGACAAGATGAAGCTTCCGAGCAACGGCCAGCTTGGCCGAGAGGTGAAGGCATGACCAAGATCACCGGCCTGCGCACCGTCGATGTGCGTTTCCCGACCAGCCAGCATCTGGACGGCTCGGACGCGATGAACCCGGACCCGGACTATTCCGCCGCCTATGTCGTGCTGGAAACCGATGGGCCGCATGAGGGCCACGGCCTGACCTTCACCATCGGTCGCGGCAACGAAATCTGCGTGGCCTCGATCGAGGCGCTGCGCCCCATCGTCACCGGCCTTGATCTGGGCTGGATCGCGCAGGATATGGGGCGGTTCTGGCGGCACATCACCTCGGACAGCCAGTTGCGCTGGATAGGCCCGGACAAGGGCGCGATCCATCTGGCGACCGGTGCGGTGGTAAATGCTGTCTGGGATCTATGGGCAAAATCCGAAGGCAAGCCGGTCTGGCAGTTGGTGGCCGAGATGTCGCCTGCTGAGCTGGTCCGCTGCATCGATTTCCGCTACCTGACCGATTGCATCACCCCCGAATGGGCGCTGGATTTTCTGACCGCGCAGGCGGCGGGCAAGGCGGATCGCATCGCGACCCTCAAGGCCGAGGGCTATCCCTGCTACACGACCAGCGCGGGCTGGCTTGGCTATGACGATGCGAAGCTGCGCCGCCTGTGCCGCGAGGCCGTCGATGCCGGTTTCCGCCATATCAAGATGAAGGTCGGCCGCGATCTGGACGACGACATCCGCCGCCTGACCATCGCCCGCGATGAGATCGGCCCGGACGTCAACCTGATGATCGACGCCAACCAAGTCTGGGAGGTGGATCAGGCCATCGACTGGGTCGGCAAGCTGTCCTTCGCCAAGCCGTGGTTCATCGAGGAACCGACCAGCCCCGATGATGTCGAGGGTCATCGCAAGATCCGTGAGGGCGTGGCCCCGGTTCAGGTCGCCACCGGCGAGATGTGCCAGAACCGGATCATGTTCAAGCAGTTCATCATGCGCGGTGCCATCGACGTGGTGCAGATAGACTCATGCCGCATGGGTGGCTTGAACGAGGTGCTGGCCGTCATGCTGATGGCCGCGAAATACGGCCTCAAGGTCTGCCCCCATGCCGGAGGCGTGGGCCTGTGCGAATATGTCCAGCACATGTCGATGATCGACTACCTGTGCATCGCGGGCACGCGCGAGGGGCGGGTCATCGAATATGTCGACCACCTGCATGAGCATTTCCTTGATCCCTGCACGATTGTCGACGCGGCCTATATGCCGCCGTCCATGCCCGGCTTTTCCATCGAGATGAAGCCGGAAAGCCTTGAAACCTATCGATTCAAGGGGGCGTGATGGATCTGCATCTGCAAGGCAAGGTAATCGTCGTCACCGGTGGCGGCTCGGGCATCGGCGCGGGCATCACCGAGGTTCTGTCCGAGGAGGGGGCGCGGGTGGTGATCGTCGCCCGCCGCGCGCCTGATGCCGAATGGCTGGCGCAGCGAGGGGCGGATTTCGTGCAGGCCGAACTGTCGGATGATGCCGCCTGCCGCGCTGCGGTGGACACCATCCATCAGCGACATGGCAAGGTTTACGGTTTGGTGAACAATGCTGGTGCGAATGACGGGGTGGGGCTGGACAAGGGGCCGGACGCCTTCCGCGCCAGCCTCGACCAGAACCTGATCCATTACTACATGATGGTGCATCTGCTGCGGGACGACCTGCGCGCCACGACCGGCGCCGTGGTCAATATCAGCTCCAAGACCGCGCTGACCGGGCAGGGGGGAACCTCGGCCTATGTGGCAGCCAAGGCGGCGCAATTGGGCATGACCCGCGAATGGGCAGTGGAATTCCTGCCCGATGGCGTGCGCGTCAACGCCATCGTCGTGGCCGAGGTGATGACGCCGCTATATCGTCGGTGGCTGGACACAATGCCTGACCCGGATACGCGGCTGGCCGAGATCACCCGTAATATCCCGCTGGGCGGTCGCATGACCACCGCGCGCGAGATTGCGGATTGCTGCGCCTTTTTGCTGTCGGACCGCGCCAGCCACATGACAGGGCAGTGGCTGCACCCGGATGGCGGCTATGTGCATCTGGACCGGGCGGTGCAACCCTTGGCTTAACTGGCCTTGCCGGGCAGTTCCGCCGTGACCAGCTCATTGCTGACGCTCAGCGTGTCGCCGTTGCGCGAGAAGCAATAGCTTTCGCCCTTGTGGCCGGGCAGCGAGAAGCTGACCGCGTCGCCGTCATGCAGCTCCATCTCCACCCGCTTGGGCTGGCCTTCGGCGTCCTTGCCAATATAGGCGGCATGGACCCGATAGCCGGCATCCCGCGATTTGGTGAAATAAACCGCCATGTCTGTTTCGGTGCCGGGCAGGGTCGCGCCCTGCAGGGGCTTGTTCAAGGTGATTTCCCCGGCATTGGCGGCAAAGGGGGCAAGGGCGATGGCCAAGGCAAGGATAGCGGGCTTCACGTCATTCTCCTGATTTGTAGGTCTTGCTGGACAGGTGGCGCGATGTGCCGCAAAACTCAAATCGATCCAAGCTATGACGGACATAAGCGGAATGGATTTTCAGCCCCGGGACCTTGGTTTGCTGGTGTCGCTGGATGTGCTGCTGGCGGAACGTAGCGTCACTTTGGCGGCGCGAAGGCTGGGGATCAGCCAACCCGCGATGTCAGCGCAGCTGTCGCGACTGCGGCAGGTCTTTGGCGATGACCTGCTGGTCGGCAATGCGCATGGCATGTCGCTGACCCTGCGGGCCGAAAATATGCGCCAGCCTCTGGGCGAGGCGATCGACAAGCTGCGGACGCTGGTCTCGCGCGAGTCAAGCTTCGATCCCGAAACCGACAGCCGGCATTTCCGCATCTCGGGGACGGATCTGTCGCTCAGCGTGCTTCTGCCGCGCCTGATGTCGGAACTGGCCGCTCGCGCGCCCGGTGTCACCATCGAGGCCGTGCCGATGGCGCTTGACCTGTTGGCCGGCCGCATGGAGCGGGGCGAACTGGATTTTGCCGTCACCAGCGCCGAGAATGCGCCGCAGCACTTCCCGGCACGCCTTCTGGCCGAGGAGCATTTCCGCGTGATCTGGAGCGCCGATCATCCCGAGTTGCGTGGCCCACCTGATCTGGAACAGTTCTGCCGGTTGCAGCATGTCGTGGCGCTGGCTCCGGGCGGCGGCATTCGCGATGAGGTGGATGATGCCCTGTTCCGCATCGGCAAGACGCGCGAGGTCGGCGCGCGCGTGCCAAGCTTCCTGCTGGTGCTGCCGATCATCCGCGCGACCCGGATGATTGCGGTGGTGCCGGGGCGGTTGGTCGAATCCCAGCCCGAAGGACTGAACATCGCTGCTCCGCCCCTTGATCTGCCGAATTTTCAGGTTTTCCTCAGCTGGCATCGCCGATTGCATCAGGATGCCGCCTGCCAGTGGTTTCGCCGCCTGATTGCCGAAACGGTGGCGGGTGGCCCGGTCGAGGACTGACCGGGCCAGTGGCGGTCAACTAAGCAGGTGCACCAACCACAGGGTAATGACCGGGAAGGCGACAAGGATCACGATCCGCACCATGTCGCTGATCAGGAAGGGCAGCACGCCACGGAAGCTTTCCAGCATTGGGACATCCTTGGCCATGCCGTTGATGACAAAGACGTTCATCCCGACGGGCGGGGTAATCAGCCCGACCTCGACCACGACCACGGCCAGAATGCCAAACCAGATCAGAGTGTCCTCGCGGCTCATGCCGAAATCGAGGCCCGCGATGATCGGGTAAAAGATCGGGATGGTCAGCAGCAGCATGGACATGGAATCCATCACGCAGCCAAGCGCCAAATACAGCAGCAGGATCGCGCCCAGCACCAGCATCGGCGACAGGCCCATGTTCTGGATCGCCTGCGCCGCCAGCATCGGGGTCTGGGTCTGGGCAAGGAAGGCGTTGAACATCTCGGCCCCCAGCATGATCAGAAAGATCATCCCCGAGGTCTGGGCAGTTCCGCGCAGGCAGGCCATCAGCTCGTTCAGCCGCATGCCGCCATGCAGGATCGCCAGCACGCCCGCGCCGAATGCGCCGACCGCCGCACCCTCGGTGGGCGTGAACCAGCCGCGATACATGCCGACGATGACCAGTGCAAAGATCAGGATGATCGACCATGTCTCGCGCAGCGCGGCAATGCGTTCGGGCCACGCGACGCGGGGACCGGCAGGGCCTTCCTCGGGGCGATAGCGGACATAGATCGCGACGGCGATCATGTAGCCGATGGCCGCCAGCACGCCGGGGATCATTGCGGCCACGAACATCTTGGCGATGCTCTGTTCGGCCATCAGCGCGTAAAGCACCAGGATGACCGAGGGCGGGATCAGGATGCCCAAGGTGCCGCCCGCCGCCAGCGATCCGGTCGACAGCGCGCCCGAGTAATTGTAGCGCCGCATCTCGGGAAGGGCGACCTGACCCATGGTGGCGGCGGTCGCGAGCGAACTGCCGCAGATCGCGCCAAAGGCCGCGCAGCCGCCGATCGAAGCCATGGCAAGGCCCCCCTTGCGATGGCCAAGAAAGGCTGCGGCGGTGCGAAACAGCGCGCGGCTCATCCCGGCTTTGGTCGCGAATTCGCCCATCAGCACGAACAGCGGAATGACCGACAGCGAATAGGTCGAGAACTGATAATAGGTCGAGGTTTTCAGGAAGGCGAGCAGCGGCATCGCACCGGTGAACAACGCATAGCCCCCGCTCCCCACCGACAGCATCGCGACCCCGATAGGGATGCGGATGGCCATCAACGCAAGCAGCGCGGCAAAGCCCATCAGCCCGGCGGCGATCCCGGTCATGCCCGCGCCCCCCGGATATGGCCGAGGAATGTCGCGGCGCAGGTTGCCACCAGCAGCGTCATGGCGGGCAGGATCACGGTGAAACTGATCCAGATCGGCAGGCGCAATACCATGGTCTGTTCGCCATATTGGCGCATCTCGGCCGCGCCGTGACACAGCCGCCACAGCAGCAGCGCGGCGATCAGCAGGTAAAGCAGGTCGCCAATGGCCTCAAGGATGTGGTTCACGCGCGGCCCGGTCTTCTGGGTGAAAAAATCGACCAGCACATTGCCGCCATTCACCTGACACCATGGCAAAAAGCAGAAGATCGCAACGGCGCTGCCCACCTCGACCAGCTCAAAATCGCCGGGGATGGGTTTGCCGGTGGCTGCGCGCAGGATGACGCTGGTGACGGTCATCAGCATCATCGCCAGCAGCGTTGCTCCGCCCAGCCCGGCGAAGAACCGGCAAAGGGCGGCCAGCCAGCCGGGCACCGCGACGGATTGCGCGTGTTCGGTCAGTGTCTCGGCTGTCATGCCGCCCTCCGTCACGTCACTTGCCCTTGGCCGCAGCCAGCATGGCGCGGGCGTCGTCCAGCATCGCCTGACCGTCATGACCGGCATCGGTCATCGACCTCACCCAGGTATCGACGACAGGCTGGGTAGCACCCTGCCATTCGGCCAGATCGGCCTCGGGGATGACGGTGATCTTGCCACCCGCATCGATCGCCTTCTGGCGCTCGGCTGCTTCGGCTGCGTCAAAGGCCTTGCCTGCCATGTCGGCCAGCGCCGCACCCGTGTTTTCGTCGATGACCTTCTTCAGATCGTCGGGCAGGGCGTCATACTTGGCCTGGTTCATCACCAGCGCCATGACCGAGGTGGACAGCCCACCATTCTCGGCCCCGAATTCGGCATGATCCTTGGTCACGCTTTCGATCCGAAGCGAGCCAAAGACCTCCCACGGGATCACCGCGCCATCGATGACGCCGGTGGTCAGGGCCTGCGCGATTTCCGGCACCGGCATACCGATGGGGTTCGCGCCAAGCGCCGCCAGCCCGTCCGTCATCATCCGCGAAGGGGTGCGGATCTTCAGCCCACCCAGATCGGCTTGGGCCGCGACCGGCTTGTCCTTGGTATGGACCTTATAGGCGGCCGGGGCGTGGATCAGCAGCGGATGCACGTCCTTCAACTCGTCGCCCATGTATTTCGCCTGATACTGCTGCAGCGCCGCAGTGGTCTGGGTGGCGCTGCCGGACAGGAAGGGCAGCTCGAACACCTCTGACACCGGGAAGCGGCCCGGCGTATAGCCCAGCAGCGTCCACGAAATATCGACGACGCCGTCGCGTGCCTGATCGAAAAGCTGTGGCGGCTTGCCCCCCAGCTGCATCGAGGGGAACAGCTGGACATCGATCCGGCCACCCGATTTTTCCTCGATCAGCTTTTCCCACGGCGCTAGCACGTCTTTGTGCATCGGCGCCTCGGCCGACAGGAAGTGATGCACGCGCAGCGTGACCTCCTGCGCGGTGGCAGATCCGGCAACCGCAATCGCGGCAATCCCGGCAAGCAGGATCGTTTTCATCCTCAGTTCCTCCCTCTTGTCCTGATTATTCTGGGGTTCCCGCGTGGTCCCGCGTCATGGCGGCGATGGGACCCGTAAGGCCACCGGGCATGGCTATGGCTGCCACGCTTCGGTGCGCGTTCAGCGCCACAAGCTGCCTGCATCCGACAATGCAAGATTGCGCAGATTGCACCTTTTTCTTCCTCCCTATGAAAGGATTGCATGTAGCGAATGAAATGTAAAATGCGGTAATCGACAGTTTGATTATCAAAATTGGCAAGCAACGGACCCAAACCATGGACCGCCGTATCAAGCTTCGACACTTGCAGGCCTTCGTCGAAATCGTGCGCTGCCGCAGCCTCAAGCGCGCGGCCGAAGGGCTGCATCTGACCCAGCCCGCGATCTCTCGCGCATTGTCAGAACTTGAGGAGATCGTCGGTGCGGCGCTGCTGGTTCGGGGGCGGGCAGGGGTGACACTGACCCCGCAGGGCGAGTTGCTGCATAACTTCGTCCAGGCCAGCCTGACCTCGCTGGAACAGGGTTTGGCGGGGTTGCGCGGTTTTGCCCCCGAAACGGATACGTCGCTGCGCATTGGCGCGCTGCCGTCGGTGGCGGCGCGCTTGCTGCCGCAGGTGGTGTTGGAGATTGCCTCGGTTGCGCCGGGACTGCGGCTGAACATCATCGATGGCTCGCACCTGCACCTGACGCGCCTGCTCAATGACAAGGAGCTGGACATGGTCATCGGCCGCATGGGCGAGCCCGAGGCGATGCGCGGCCTGAGTTTCACCCAGCTTTACATGGAGGAAGTCGCGATCGTCGTCCGGCCCGGCCATCCGATCCTGAACGCGCCGGACCTGCGCCGGATTGGCGATTGGCCGGTGATCTATCCGCCGCAATCGGCGGCGATCCGTCCGATCGTGCGGCGTCTGTTGATCTCGCAGGGGGTGGCGTTGCCGCATAACCGGATTGAAAGCGTGTCGGTCGGCTTCGGGCGGGCGCATGTGCTGGGCAGCGACGCGATCTGGTTCATCTCGGCCGGAGTGGTCGCGCGCGAGATTGCCGAGGGGCAATTGGTGCGTCTGCCGGTCGATACCAGCGCGACACGGGGCGCGGTCGGGCTGATGATGCGGGCAGGCGATCCCGATACCACGGAACGGCGACTGTTTGCGCAGGCCATCGACCGGGTGATCCGCCGGTTGGGGCTGGCGCGAAATGTCTAGAGCTCCGGCGGAATTTCGCGCCCGCAAGCGGCGCAACCGGCGATGCTCCGCCCAGTTCCTGTTCGTGATGGACGCGGGTTTTTTGTCGGTCTAGGGTTGTCATCAAAATCCGGACTGCGGGCTGTTCGCGTTCGGGATAACAGGCAGAGACAGGCGTGCAGTCACAGCGAAGCGAGGCGACCG